>CAZETK010000100.1:0-1506 GCA_964515195.1 uncultured Pseudobdellovibrionaceae bacterium | reverse complement strand
CACATACTCCATAACGATGGAATGGTAGGGTCATGTTCAGCCTTTCGAAGCAGCTTTGAGACGTTCTCCCAGGGGAACATTCGCAGATGAGCCTGGAGAATCTTTCGAAGGAACTCAAGGTTTGGCCTTTCGGCCTTCAATCGGAGAATTTCAAGAAATTTGGCTTCAGAAGACCCTTTCATTTGAAGGCCTCCTGCAAAAATTCAGGAGGCCGACTCACATTGCCGACGCTTAGCCAAGAGACCAATTCAGGTCCATTCGGTGAGAGTCCCGCGAAACGGGCTTGGGGCGAGTATTCGTTCGCAGGCGTTAATCTTCGCATATTCAAGGAAAATCTGCCATAACCTCTCGGCGATCTCACCGCGCCGAAGTGCCAATTCTGGAGAGACAAAATCACGCCGATCGATTGGAGGATAGGCCACTCTCGATTCGTAATTTTCCAAGACCATACGAGGCAAATGAAAGAGCATGACGCCGCTATCATCACCTCTGACCCGCCAGCGGCGGTATTCAATTTCTTGTTGTAACCTTTGAAACCAGTTGGCGCGCCCCTCGGGAACTTCTGGGATCCTTTCCATAACCATTGCAAGGGCTAATACATATTGAGCAATAACGGTTTCCCGCAATACTTGAAAGGGAAGTTCCACATTACGCCTGAACCAAAAAGCATGGATACTAAGATTAGGATGATCCCCAGAACCAAAAAGATAGCTCAGTTCATCATAGACATCAGCAAGTGCACTGGCATTCTTTGGTTCCAGACGAGAAACATTTGTCCATTTGCGTTTTTTCAGCAGTTCTCCACGATAAGCTTCAATACTCTTAAGCGTCGCATTGAGTTCGTCTCCAAGTTCCGCCGCGATAGCCTCAAGCCCGGACGCACTCTCAATTCGACCACGCCAATAAAAGACGGCCTTTACAAGACTTGCATTTAGGTATGCAAGTCTAAACCTCAGCTCCTCTTGCCGCTGAGCTCAGTTCAGCAAATTCCGCTCGAATCTGGTTTATGGGCTGATCTAACAGCGTTTGAGATTTGGCAGTAGCCATTCCGCCCAACTTTCCCAAAACATTGGGACTGCGGATAACATTTCTACGGAGAGCATTGTACCTATTCCATCGCGGCAGTTGAACTGTCTCTAGCAGCCGCACGAATTCGTAGTGGTTCATTGTCACGTGCCGACTCAACTGTTCAGCCACCGCGAACGTTGCATAATAACGCTGTACCGGGATTTTACCATCACGAGGCCGAAGATAGCGATCTAAGTCGTTGTAATCTTTAAGCATCCTTTCGTAGATCTCAACATGGGCGAGAATCTCTTCCGATGTATCCATGGCCAGCGATGGCATTTCGCGATAAAAATATCCTGGATGTGCAGGATTAAGCCTTATTGAAAGGTTTTCGCGGAGCCTTTTTAGAACCTCATAGTAATCTTGGGGCACACCAGGTGTTGCTGGCTCCTCGGGCAGTGGGGAAAGGCCATTAATTTTCTCTTGGATGTCCTCAGG
>CAZETK010000099.1:1165-1690 GCA_964515195.1 uncultured Pseudobdellovibrionaceae bacterium | reverse complement strand
GCCATGGAGTGCTGAATCACCGGATAAGGCATAGGGGATTTCTCCATATAGGGTTTCCCATTCTTGCGGCAGGTGCGGCATTCAAAGGTTTCACGGTAATAGTCGATGGCTCTGACTTTAGCGGGGATGAACTCGATCTCGGTACGGATGAATTCCTCACCTACTGATACCAGGACGGTGTTGCATGCTTCACAGAAGCCGTCTCGTTCATCCAGTGTGCATAGGCGCTTGTCGTGGGGGATATCTTTCAGGAGTTCCATCCGCTGGCCTGTAAACTTCTTTCGCCGGTATCCCCGCACTTCCTTGAGATCCGGTTCTGGCGCCGCGGGGTCCGCCAGGACCTCTGCTTCATCAAAAAGAGACATCTGGTCCAAAGAAAGGGCCGATGTCTTTTCCGAACTTTTGCCGAAAAGTTTGCGCGTTAAATAGTCAACTGTACTTTGGAGTCTTTTGTTTTCAATTTCCAGTTCGTTTACGCGATTTGAGAGTGCTTTTACCTGCTCTGCAGCGCTCATGAATACAGTT
>CAZETK010000099.1:0-1155 GCA_964515195.1 uncultured Pseudobdellovibrionaceae bacterium | reverse complement strand
CTGTATTCATTATACCATAAAAATGCCTGAAGCCCCAGTAGTGGCGCGGCTTTTCTCGGATTTTATTCAATTAAATACTGACGGATATTTGGACCCTTTTGACGGCCTTCGGTTGATCGATAGACAGGCCTTCCAGCAGCCAGCGAAATTCCTGATTCGTGATTGCACGAACGGCTTCAGCATTCATTGGCCACTGAAAACTTCCGTTTTCCAATCGCTTGTAAAGGAGGACAAATCCATCCCCTTCCCAGCAAAGGGCTTTCATTCGGTCACGCCGCCGACCGCAAAAAAGGAATAGACTCTGCTGGAACGGGTTTAACTGAAAATTCTGCTGAACCATAGCGGCGAGCCCGTCAATCGACTTTCTCATGTCGGTATATCCACAGGCGATGTAGATTTTCTCTGCCCTCGTGAAATCACCGAACATGCTGTAATGCCCTTAACGTATTTTCGATAAGAGTGGCTGATGCATGGTTACGAATTTCAATCGTTACAGCACCAAAATGTACGAGATTGTCGGATGACGTGTTCTGGTTCGCCGAGATAAAACCAGTAGCGGATCCAGGAGGGGTTAGCGGTACGATGGCATTATTTTGACCTTGTAGAGCTGGCAGAGCTTCGCAAGCTGCCAGGCGTACGCGCTTCAACCAATAATAATACGATTTCGGATTAATGCTGTTGTCGGCACACCATGCGGATACAGTTTGACCACTGCTGCGGCATTCCCGTACAATTTCAGTCCATTTGTTTAATCGATGCTGTCTTGCGACTTCCCTGATATTCAATGCGAGTCCTCCCTTGGAGTTTTTCGACCGTGGTCGAAAAACTCTACAAACTCTAATTTAAGAGGATTGTCTCAAAGATTTACGGGAGATTCTATACACGATCTTATTTGACGCTTACGTTACACCCGACGCCTTATATGGAAATAAGGATGTTAACAATGCTTTTGATGTGATAATTAGTAATCCTCCTTTTAGTGTTAACCTAGATAATGAGACAAAAAAGACACTTAGTAGAAGTTTTATTTTCGGAAGCAAAAAAAATAGTGAAAACTTATTTATTGAACGTTGGTATCAACTACTTAAAGAAGGTGGAAGACTAGGCGTAGTTTTACCTGAGAGTGTTTTTGATACTACTGAAAATAAATATATT
>CAZETK010000098.1:0-1717 GCA_964515195.1 uncultured Pseudobdellovibrionaceae bacterium | reverse complement strand
AATCTGTAATTATGGGGATGTGTTTTATCCGGGCTTGCTCTTCTTGAATACATTAACTTGGCGGTATAAGAATCTCCTTGTTTTTTTATGTGGAACACATTTTTTCCATACTGTTTTGTGTTCATCTCATGGACATATGATGCAATTTTCTTTTGTTCCTTAAGGTGTTGGAGAAATGCCTGATACTTGTTTTTGATTTCAGCCAAGCCAACTTTTTCTCTGATAAAGTCATTTAATTTTTCTTGGATTTGTTCGAAAGACAGCCTCAAGGTACTTCCATCGGAAATTAGTTGTTCCAACTCTTCAAGCTCAAGAGAATTGCAACGGTTCAAATAGGTTGCTTTAATCTCGTTGACATCGACTTCGGAAAGCTGAACTCTGGCCATCACTTCGATATTACTGTTCTCGATCAAGCCCCAGCCTTTGCCGGTAAAATTTGCCGAGCCGATATAAGCGATTTTGTTATCAATCACGTAGATTTTGGAGTGAAGGAGTTTTAATGACTTTAGCTTGAATCCGGACTTCTGAAGCTGCTTTAGTGCCTCTAATTCAACTGCTCCGGTTAAATATTCAGTTCCAAAGGGGAGCGTTACAACTATTTTTTCAAGGCGCTTTGTTGTGATAGCGCTTAGAAGACTATCCACTGCAAGCGATGTTATGTACGGTGAAATGATGATGATTGATTTCTTTGCCTTAGTAATGTCGCTTTTTAAGTTTAAAACGAATTCAGAATGATAAAGCTTGGTCATGTTTGTCTCCTTTCGGTCATTATAGAATTGTTGCAGGTGGGTAGCTCCTATCTTTCAAGCCCTCATTATTAACATACACAGGCATGTGCCAAAAATCTAAATCGCTTCTAGGAAATATTGACCACATTAATGGTACTACTGATTTCTTTTTATGGTCAAACAGATATTTTTAGTTCCTTAATAGTTTGGTATGCCTCAGGTAAGCTTTCCTTGAGGTGGTTGACGTGACGGAAATAGCAAAGCTGCTGGGAGAGCGGATTCGAAGAATTAGAAAAGAAAAAGGGTTAAGTCAGGAACAACTGGGTGAATTGGCCGGTTTGAGTGAAAAATATATATAACAAGTGGAGCGGGGAGAGAAAAACCTGACCATTGAGAGTCAGTATAAAATCGCCCATGGCTTAAATTTGTCATTGGAGGAATTGTTTCGTTCGCTGGACCCGATAGTAAGAGAAGATGCATTGGGGGAGCTTTTGGAACTGTTGAGTAATCGACCCAAGGCCGATCAGTCGATGATTTTAGAGGTAGCTAAGGTGATATTAAAGCAACAGGAGCGGGGAAAATAAGCAAAGGGAACAGTTGCTGAAATAACCTGCGCGAAGGAATCCCACAAGTTTAAGAAAGGATGTTTGAGAAAGAATCTTTGAGGGCATAATGGCTTCACATGTCCCCCAAGTATCGTTACTGATCCCCCTAAATTGACGCTTGTCTTCCTGAATTATAAATATTTAGTTTCCATGCGCCAGGTCTAAACCCACCGGCTTTAGCCGGTCAGCTTCCAGCACGTTGACAGCGTAACAGGCAGACTCTACCATTGAGTGTAGAGGTGAGAAGTATGGTTGATTATCAAACTGGCGGACATTCGATATATGATGTCAAGTACCATTTTGTCTGGGTTACAAAATACCGATACCATGTGCTCGTAGGCGATGTAGCCAGACGTGCAAGAGAATTGATCCGACAATGTTGTT
>CAZETK010000097.1:0-1812 GCA_964515195.1 uncultured Pseudobdellovibrionaceae bacterium | reverse complement strand
GTCTGAAGATCGGGCGACGATTCTTTACTTTTTGGATATTCTCAGCAAGAACCTCGTGGAGGTTGAGAATCACCCTGTTCGCAAGACTCGAGAAGCTTTGGATGGGTTTTCCAAGTCATTACTCCAGCCGGATCCCAAGGAAGAGGAAAAGCTCTTGTTTAAAATACGGCAATTTTTTTCTAAATACCGAGTTGATGAGTGCGCCTATATCCAACGCAGTATGGAAGAATTTAAAAACATAATTTGGGATTTTGCAGACCAGCTCGGAGAAGATTTGCAAAATGAGCGGGCTAAAGAATCTGAACTAAAAGAGCACTTAAATGAGCTAAGAGAAGCCGTCGAGGCTAACTCGATCGAGAAGCTTAAATCGAAATCCAGAGCGTTTATTGACACTTACGTGCAATATCAATCTCAAAAAGACGAGCGTAGAAGTAAACGCCTAGGTACTATGACGAAGACCTTGAGCACAATGAAAAAGCAGCTTGCGAAGGCTCAAAAAGACCTCACGATCGATCACCTTTCCGAGGCTTATAACCGTCGAAGCTTTGACGATCAACTTCGCCGCTATCAGCAACTTTATGCACTTTCAAAAGGTAACATTACCTTATTGATCTGCGATATTGATCACTTCAAGCGAGTGAATGATACCTATGGACACGATATTGGAGATCACGTCATAAAGGAATGTGTCCGTTTCTTGAAAGAAGCCTTCAGCCGAGAAAATGATTTTGTCGCACGACTAGGCGGAGAAGAGTTCGCAGTCATCCTGCCGGACTTTACGATTGAATCTGCGACAGTAAAACTTGAACAATGCCTTAACCGTATCCGACATGAAAAACTTGTCCATGAGAATTATGAAATCAAATTTACAATCTCGGTCGGCGTCGCCCAGCTTCTAGAAGGTGAATCCTTCGATATGTGGCTCAAGCGCGCCGACATGGCACTCTATCAAAGTAAGAACTCAGGGCGTGATCGCTATACGGTAGCTCCACCAATGTTGCTCTCCCAGGCTTCTTAACTCGAATTCACCTGGAACAGTCTGGCTGCAAACTCTCGAAGTCGAGGTGTATAGGCAATCAGTCCCAAGGCTTCTAGTGTGTTTTTGGTGACGTACTTAAAGACAACCCGAAACTCCCGCCCCCAAGCCACAGATCGCGAATAGATCAGGTAACTCCAAAACTTCCGCCGGTTTTTCTCACATCCCACTCTTCGCCTTCCATTCCCAAGAGGGGCACCGCCCCGCTTAGCGGGCTTAAAGGTAAGCTCAGAGGAGCACAAAGGACACTCCTCCAGAATTCTTTGAGCCGTATGACCCGCGAACACACGGAAAAAGTTTTGGATATCTTCTCGCCGGGAACCTCGGATTAGAAGGTGGATGTGATTACCTGCGATAGCGAAATTGTATACTTTGATTCGAAATCTTTTCTGCGCCTTCTTCATTATCGCGATCACGATAGGCTTATGTCTTAATAAGCTTCGCTTTCCTACTGCGTGATGGGACTTTAAAGTTACATGCATACTCTGTCTAAGCTTTAAAGGTCTTCGACCTCTACGCCGTCCGATGCTTAGTCCCCCACCAAATTCACCTTTTCGTGGTTGCCTATCTGGCGGTTGTGGATCCGTGTGAGTGTACTTGGGTTTGAAATTCCCATTGAGCAGCCTGCTTTCTAAAAATAGAGGATGAAAGAAGACTCATATTGGAATACTAGCAAGCTCCATTCCACAGCGGACATGAAGATGTCTTAAATACACTAACTGGGATCTTTCTAAAACCAGTTGGTAAAATGTGGAACTCCGGCCCTTGGTCGAGTT
>CAZETK010000096.1:0-1924 GCA_964515195.1 uncultured Pseudobdellovibrionaceae bacterium | reverse complement strand
GACAAGCTTTCCACACAAGCAAAATTAAGAACACCAAAACCCTGTCCAGAAATAATTTTGCGTCATAAGAACTTTTTAAACTTAAATTCTGAGTTTTAAGAATATTTTCTCTGTGATCAAATAAATACTCTGTGCCCACGCTAGAGTGCTGATTTCGATGTCTAATCCCGGCTGTCAATTCGCAATTGTGTATTTCTCCCGGACGACTATTTTTCTGGCGATGACGGACGTAGAATCCTCTTTCAACAAGGAGGATTCAATGGAAAGAAGATCATCCGCTATTTGGCGAGGCAACATGAAAAATGGAAAAGGGGAGTTGAGAACAGAAAGCGGTGTTCTCGATAACACTCCTTATTCCTTTAGCACCCGGTTTGGAGAGCAAAGAGGTGTAAACCCAGAGGAGCTTGTCGCCGCAGCTCATGCCGGTTGTTATAATATGGCACTTGCCGGGCTTTTAGAGAAAAAAGGTTACAATCCTGACTACCTGGAAACCACAGCTACGGTTACAGTGGGTAAGGAAGGCGAAGGCTACGGTATATCTTCTTCAAAACTAAAACTTCGCGCTAATGTGCCCGACGCGGACGAGAGTACATTTCGTAAACTGGCAGAGGATGCCAAGCGTGACTGTGTAATCTCAAAAGCTCTGAGTGTGGACATTTCACTCGATGTTGAGTTTCAACAGTCTCTTCACAGCTCAACAGCTCCGCACTAAAGCGACTTCTAAACTAACTATTCCTATTCGGCCCGCCTGGAAATGGCGGGCCGAGCCCGATGGTAAGATTTCCCATTTAAAAACCTGGAATGACCACTGATCCAAGCCTGCGAGATCTGGATTCGTTTCACATGAGCCCGCGGGATAGTCTTTTAATATGATTCAATTCGGTGACACAAAATATGGGTATAGGACGCTTTCAGGGTTCGCTGTCAAAATTTCTGACAGTTTTTTAGTCTTGTAGGGCTCCTGATTCAGCGTCAAATTGGCAAGCCTCGTGCAACCCCCACAGTCGCGAGGCATGTAAATGTATTGGAATGTTGTCAAACCTTCGATTTTGTTGGCGCTGGTTATAGCGGGGGCGAGCCCTGCGTATGCTATGAATCTATCGCCTCTTCTCAAAGATCGCCTTTATCTGACTGTAGCCGAAGGAAATACCCATCGTCTGATTGAAACAGATGAAATTCGCAAACTTTATGACCTGAACGGGATGGCGGCCTTTTGGACTCAAAACGCTAAGCCCAATGCCGCCGCAGTCGCCTTGAAGGATGTGCTCAAATCCGCCGATCGATATGGTCTTCGCGTTAAAAACTACTGGACGGATAACCTTGAAGCCTTATCCACGGGAATGACAGAAGCCAATGCGGTTACATTTGAGCTTCTTCTTACGGACTCCTATCTGCGCTTTGCCCGGGAAATTTCCAACGGACAAGTATTAGATCCCGATCTGATTGATGAAGACATCAAGATGACAAAGAAGACATTTGATGACTTTAAGACGTTAGTGGATATTTCAAAGCAACCAGAGCGTTTGCGTGAAGGGCTTGAAGCCTTAGCTCCCCAGCACCCAGCCTACAAGCGATTGCTTACAGCCTTAGCTCGTATAAAAGAAATTGAAAAGAACAGCCAATGGAGTGAACTGGTGGACCCCGGAGCGGATATCCTTCCAGGCCAGTCTCATGCGACGGTTCCTGAACTCAAAAAACGTTTGCATGATCTAGGCTACGGACTTGCCACCAATCGCACTTCGTTTTTTGATTCTGAAATGCAAGAAGTGGTTAAGAAGTATCAAGAGCTGAATCGTCTTCCTGTGATTCGAAACATTTCGCGGTCTTTGTATGCTTCGCTGGGCCTATCTCTTCAAGAGCGTCGGCAGCGTGTTGAAACGAATCTTGAAAAGTTACGCTGGTTCCCGCGCCAATGGGGAAGCCG
>CAZETK010000095.1:0-2169 GCA_964515195.1 uncultured Pseudobdellovibrionaceae bacterium | reverse complement strand
CCTTCGGCACAGCTAACGGTCACAGTCTGCCCTGTTTTTAAGACATCCGTACCGTGAAGAGTCCCCACAATCGCAGGAACTCAGAGTTCGCGGCTGACAATTGCGGCATGACAAGTGCGGCCTCCGCGATTGGTGATAATGGCCGTGGCACGCTTCATGGCGGGCTCCCAATCGGGATCAGTCTTGTCGGTGACCAAGATCTCACCTTTTCTAAGTTGTTCCAGATCTTTAACATTTCTAATCACTCGCACCGGAACAGTAGCAATTTTATCACCGATACTGCGCCCACTGATCAACACCTGTCCACGCTCTTTGAGAGTGTAAATTTCACTGACGTTTTGTTTCTTTTGCGATTGCACAGTTTCGGGGCGAGCCTGAACGATGAAGAGTTCCCCGGTTATGCCGTCTTTAGCCCACTCCATATCCATAGGGTAAAAACGCCCGTGTTTCTGAGTGTAGTGGTCTTCAATAAGAGAAGCCCATTTTGCCAGCGTAAGAATGTCATCATCAGAAATAGAAAATTTATTTCTTTCGTCAGCGGCTACCGGCACATTTTTGACAGCTTTAGAGCCTCCCACATCATAAACAAGTTTAAATTCTTTATTGCCAAGGCTCTTTTGCAAAATCGGGCGATAATTTTCTTTCAAGGTAGGTTTAAATACATAAAACTCATCGGGATTAACACTCCCCTGAACAACATTTTCTCCTAATCCATAGGCGGAGTTAATCAGAACAGCGTTTCGAAACCCTGATTCTGTATCGATGGAAAACATCACACCCGAACTAGCCAGATCCGAGCGCACCATATGTTGCACGCCGATCGACAATGCGATTTTGAAATGATCAAACCCTTTATCGACCCGGTAAGAAATCGCCCGGTCCGTAAATAAAGATGCAAAACAACGCCGACAGGAATCAATCAGAGCAAAATCCCCCTGGATATTGAGATACGTTTCTTGTTGGCCAGCAAAACTTGCGTCCGGAAGGTCTTCGGCTGTGGCACTGCTACGAACGGCCACACTTGGAAAGTTGGACATCTTGGCACCCAATTTATGATAGGCATTCAAGATAGCGGATTGAAGGTCATCGGGAAACTTAGCCGACAGAATTAACTGTCGCACTTTGGCTCCCCGTTCTCGAAGGTTCTGGACATCATGAGTATCAAGATCTTTCAGGGTCTCGAAAATCGGTTCTAAAAGTTTATTTTCTTCCAACAAATACCGATAGGCTGCCGCCGTAATGGAAAATCCGTCAGGAATTTTAATTCCTTTTGGTCTTAGCTCTCGAATCATTTCTCCTAGAGACGCGTTTTTGCCCCCGACTAAAGGAACGTCGGCAATGGTTGTATCCTGAAACCAGAGTATAAATTCATCTTCGAGTTGGGGTGCCATTTAACCTCCTAATCAAACTCATGTTGAAAGCGTCATTTGCCACACAGCTTTTACCAGATCCGTCGGAGATCCCCATCACTGTCCCAGTTTGAAACATTTAAATATAACCCTATTAAAGCTTTCGTCAAGATAAGCCGATAAATCTCATACTTAGCTCACTGAAAATCCCACACCACCAGAGCCTGAAGTGTACGTAATAGCAAAGGCAAGTATCTGATGTACGTTTCTTGGATCTTATTTATTTTATTGGTCTTCTTAAGTCCAATCGCCTGGGCCAGTTCTGGTATTACTTATCACGGTCGGATCATTGGTCCAAATGATTTACCAGTCAGTGGCACTAATGTGCAATTCCGCATTCAAATCCGTACGCCTGGTACTCAAAACTGTTTACTTTGGGAAGAACAACAGACCAAGGACTTAAGTGGTACCAGCGGAACCTTTACCATTACCATCGGAGATCCGGAGGAGTCTTCACGGGTCCAAACTCCTATTACAAATCCCAACACTTCTTCACCCTTCACATTGAATCAGGTTTTTTCTAATCGGTATAATTTTGCTTCGGGCTTAATAGGATGTACGGTTGGAGACTCCTATAACCCCACCTCGTCCGATGGCCGCGTTCTCTTGGTGGAGTTTCGAGAAAGTGCTTCTCACCCGTGGCAGCAAATGCCCCGAGCAAGACTTAACTATATCCCGATGGCGTTAAACTCCTTGCAGTTAGAGGGCTATTCTGCAAGTGAGTTTTTAAAAATTGATCCTACTTCTGTTTACACTCCTC
>CAZETK010000094.1:1895-2171 GCA_964515195.1 uncultured Pseudobdellovibrionaceae bacterium | reverse complement strand
GCATTACCGAGCATAAGGTGAATGAAAATTGCTTGATTGCCGTGCTCGTCAATTATTCGGATCAGCCTGCAGCCATAGATTTACTGCTGTCCGAGGATTGGTTTTTTGGCGAATGCCTATATGGAGACGTACAGTCAGGCACGAACCCTCCATGTCTGTTGTCGCCGGGGGACGGCGCTGTTTTGAAGCTGCTCAGACGTTGACGAGATTAAGAAAGACTCCTATCGGAGTCCATTCAAGGATGAGCGACCTGAAAGTTTGCGTAGCAAACTACTT
>CAZETK010000094.1:0-1885 GCA_964515195.1 uncultured Pseudobdellovibrionaceae bacterium | reverse complement strand
AGCTTGCCTCTATTTATCCGGCGCCGATGCCGGCTTCATCACCGGACAACGTCTCGTCATCGACGGGGGCATGACCGTGAAGATGATTTACGAGGAGTAATCGACGGTATAAGAAAAACTACCCTGAAAATCTCCTCATTTTCATTCATCATGGTGCCGCATAGCGGCACGGAGACTCCTATCGGAGTCCATTCAAGGATGAGCGACCGCGTTCAATATGAAGTTTTTCATGCCAATAAGAATTTAATATTCGATCAGTATCGAAAACTTATAAATTCTGCCCTGAAAATTAAATGATGGTAGAACGTCTTTTTTAGCAACAGGAAATTAAGTCCCCAGTTTCTAGTTTTTCAAATTTGTAACACATCGCCTATGCTGTCTGTTCTTGAATGCTTACAGTAATTCCAAGTGATTCTAATCGCTTGATCGAGTTGTTGATCAAGGTTTCACGTTTACGTTGGTCATAGTAACCAAAACCAAGTTCCACATATTCTTGTTTTCGCGTTAACAAGATATGAACGATGGTTAGAATAGTGTGACCGACCGCCACTGCGGCTCTATTCTTCCCGCGTCTTGCAGCAATTCGGTGATACTGAGCTGACAAGTATGAATCTTTTTTGCGTGATACAGATCGAGCCGCTTCAATAAGAGCGCTTCTCAGTTTTTTGTTCCCTTTACGTGTCTTGGATGATTTTTTCTTCCCCGCGCTTTCATCGTGACCTGGAGTCATTCCCGCCCAAGAACAAAGGTGGCCGGGAGTAGGAAAACGTGACATGTCCGTACCGATCTCCGCTAAAATTTGCTCAGCGGTTCGTTTACCGACACCGGGGATGGAATCCAATAACTTAAGGTCTTCAGCAAAAGGGGTCATGCGCTTCTCGATCTCTTCATCCAATTCGGAGATCATTTCGTTTAGGTAATCAATATGCGATAGCTGCTTTTCCAACATCAGTAATTGGTGTAGTCCAAGTCGACCTTCTAAAGCCAGCTTTAATTGTTCTTTCTTCGCTTTCAGTTTCTTTTGAGCGAAGTTCGACAAGACGGAGGGATCTGTTTCACCCTTAATTAAGGCTTCCAGCATATCGCGACCCGATACTCCGAGCACATTGGAGGCTACAGAGGACAACTTAATGTTGCCGCCTTCTAGCACCTTTTGAAGCCGGTTCACTTCACGAGTTCGTTCTTCAACAATACTTCGACGATATCGAATGATCTCGCGCAATTCTCTTTGATCTCTGTCTGGAATGTAGCTGCCTTGGATTAAACCATGCCTTAGTAACTTTGCAATCCATTCGGCATCTTTAACATCGGTTTTGCGCCCAGGAACCGATTTAATATGCTGAGCATTGACCACCAAGGGTTGAAGATCTTCCAATTCCAAAAGGTTGTATATCGGTTTCCAGTAGTCACCCGTGCTTTCCATCGCGACATGGGAGCAACGGTTTTGTTTGACCCAATCGACTAGCTCGATCAGATTTCGAGTCATGGTGTCAAATGTTTTGATCTCCTTTTCTTTGGGGGTGATGATGCAGGCAGTGATGCTCTTTTTATGAACATCCAAACCACAGCAACGTTCGATAAGCACTTCCATACATCTACTACTCCTTGCGACCGGTTGTAATTAAGGCTGGTGCAACTACCAAAAAGGGTTATTCTGCCCTGCGTGCTTCCCGAAGGAGCAACAATCTGCGATGCACCGGGTCGTTGTGGTCCGTCTTATGTGCGGGTTCGCAACACCAAGAATTTACGACCTACCTTCGCCAGCCGTAGTACCAGTATGGACAATATTTTCATTCATCAGTGGTGCCCCGGGCGCGGCCTGTTTTTGGTTTTTGGTTATTAACGGGTTATCAAACAAATTTTTTTGGGCGTGGCCAGAACTCCA
>CAZETK010000093.1:0-2303 GCA_964515195.1 uncultured Pseudobdellovibrionaceae bacterium | reverse complement strand
GTGCATGGTCCAGAGAGACAAAAAGGTTTGCATCCAGTACATCTTCGCGATATGTGCGATTGAAGCGCTCCGCAATTGCATTTTGCTGTGGCGATCCCTTCTGTATCGGACTCCAGGCAATGCCCTTTTGTTTTAACCACAGTTGAAACCATTTTGAGGTAAACTCCGGTCCATTGTCAGTTCGGATCCTTTTTGGCTTGCCATATCTTTCTATGAGCCGGTCAAGGAATGCAGTCACCTTGCGGGATGGTAAACTAAAATCGATCACAATACATAAGCACTCACGATTGAAGTGATCTATCACATTAAGCGTTCGGAATCTTCGTCCGTTCTCCAAGACATCGCACATAAAATCCATTGCCCATTCTTCATTGCGTTGCATCGGTATCAAAATTGGATTAGCAGGATTGTTTTTGATTCGTCTGCGCATTTTTCTATTGAGGCTAAAACCTTCTTTTACGTATACTCTTCGAATCTTACTTGATCCAAGAAGCGGATAGAGCTTCTGCACCAGGCGAATAATTTTGTTGCGCCCTTTCCTGGTGTTGCCCATGACCGACTGAATGGCCTCCTTCACAACAATGTCTTTGGCCGGCATTTTCTTTTCGTAATAGAATCGGCTTCGTGAGCAGCTTAAAATCTTACACGCCTTCGTGCGGCTTACACTATAGTTCTCAATGATGTGTTGTAAACCCTGCTCTTTGCGCGAAGGCGTCAGAACTTTTTTAGCAGATCTTTAATGATATCGATTTCAAGGCTCTGGTTGGCTACAATCTTTTTGAGCCGGGCATTCTCCTGTTCCAGTTCCTTAAGCCTCTTGAGCTCGTCCACACTCATACCGCCATACTTACTTTTCCAGTTGTAAAAGGTTGCATCGCTTATACCGTGCTTGCGGCATATGTCAGCTACTTTCTGACCTTGTTCTTGTTCTTTCAATATCCCAATGATCTGGGCTTCCGTGAATTTTGTTTTCTTCATGGCTAAATCTGAACGGTTAAAGTTAAAAAATCTCTAGTTTTAACCTGTTCGAAAAAAACAGCCAGGTACCATCTCAACACAATCGCGCAGACGATCGAAAAGTCGGAGGCGGATCTCGTGGCCTTACAGGAATTGGACAGCGCTACTTCTCGATCGGGTAAAACATTCCAGTTGAAAGTACTGGCCGACATGCTCGGCATGCACTATTACTTCGGTAAGGCTATCCCCTATCAGGGTGGAGGATACGGTGTGGGAATATTGTCGAAGTACCCGATCAGTGAGATGAAAACCATCGCTCTTCCCAGTGTGCCCGATTTCGACGGAGAGACTCGCGTGCTGGCCCTTGTAAGAGTGACGCTGCTGGATGATAAGGAAATCTACTTCGGCAGCACCCATCTCGATGTGACCATGGAGGAGAACAGGCTGTTGCAGGCGTCAGAGATCGTCAACATTGCCGGCAAACTGAATGCTCCCATCATCATCGGAGGCGATTTCAACTCAACGGACGAAAAGGTTTAATACTCCCCGAAATTCAGACCACAGGTTAAGTTTATCTAAAACACTAACTTGTGAAAAGTTTATGAAAAAGTCGAGGAGAAAATTCAAGGCGGAGTTCAAAGCGCAGGTGGCATTGGCCGCTATCCAGGAGCGAGAGACGTTGAGTGAGTTGGCAAAGCGTTACAAGGTTCATCCTGTGCAAATCACGAAATGGAAGAAGGAGTTTTTACAGAATGCTAGTGCTGCGTTCGAGAAGGACGCTGTCGATAAGGACGGGGAAGCTGAAAAGCAGCGGCTGTACGCGAAGATCGGCCAGCTGGAAGTGGAACGCGACTGGCTAAAAAAAATTTCAAAGCAATTGGGTCTGCCGACCGACTTCGAGCCATGATCAGGAAGGACAAGAAACTGAGCATGCGCAGGCAGTGCGAACTCCTGGGGCTCAATCGTAGCATGATCTACTATCAGCCAAAAGGCGAAAGTGACGAGAATCTGCACATCATGCGGGTGCTGGATAAAAGGCATCTTGATCACCCTACGCATGGGGTGTTGCAAATACAAGATTTTCTCTTGACCCTTGGGCTGGTGGCAAACGTGAAACGGATACGTCGATTGCTACGTCTGATGGGAATTGTGGCCCATTACCCCAAACGAAACCTGAGCAAATTGGGACAAGCCCGGTATGTACGACCCTATCTACTCAGGAATCTCGAAATTACGCACACAAACCAGGTGTGGGCTATAGACATCACCTACATACCTATGGCTCATGGGTTCATGTATCTCACTCCCATTATCGACCTGCACAGTCGGTTTGTGGTAGGCTGGGA
>CAZETK010000092.1:0-2506 GCA_964515195.1 uncultured Pseudobdellovibrionaceae bacterium | reverse complement strand
AGTCGGTACTGACAATCCTGAAACGGGGCAAGTCGCAAACAGTCGCGATCGCTTTACTGGCTTTCAGGTTGGTGTCTCACTTCCTATTTGGTACAGGCCTCAACAAGGCAGGATAAGAGCAGCGGAATACAACCGGCTGGCAGCTGAAAGCAACTATACTTCACAGCAGTTGAACCTCAAGTCCCAGTTAGAACAGGCTATTAAGACTTTCGAGAAGAATCAGAGGAGCCTTGAGTATTACCAAACATCAGCTCTTCCCAATGCCGACCTCATATTGAAACAATCCCAAGCTGGCTTCCGCGGAGGAGATATCGGTTATACCGAATTCTTAATCGGGGTACGGAACGCCATCAGTATAAGGGAAGACTACTTGGAGACGCTCCATGAATATAACCAAAGCATTATTTATATCGAATTTCTTTCCGGCAACAAATAGCACCCGAATATGAACTTACTTAAGTTAACCAGTATATTAATCACATTTCTGCTTTCAGTATGGATGTTTTCCTGTGATAATAATACCAGCGAAGAAACAGCGGAAGAGCATCATGAAGACGAGGCCAATGTTGCCGAGCTGAGTGCCGAACAGATTCGGACAGCTGGCATCGAGTTAGGCAGTATTGAAGAAAAGCAGATCAGCGGAACCATTAAAGTGAATGGTGTTTTGGATGTGCCCCCACAACAACTTGTGAGTATTTCCGCCCCGCTCGGCGGGTTTCTGAAAAGCACTTCCCTATTGGAAGGATCAAAAGTCAAAAAAGGACAAGTAATTGCCGTAATTGAAAACCTTGACTTCATTCAAATTCAGCAAGACTATCTGGAAGCTAAAGGCAACTTCGAATTCGCCAAGGCTGACTACGAACGTCAGCAAAATCTTGCTAGTGAGAATGTGAATTCAGAAAAAACGCTTCAGCAGTCGCGGACAAATTTTACAAGCTGGCAAGCCAGGTATAGTGGCTTAAGAGAGAAATTGAAGGTGCTGAACATCAATGCTTCTTTGGTGGAAGACGGAAATCTTAGAAGTACGATTAACTTGTATTCACCGATCAATGGATACGTAACACAAGTGAACGCCAACATTGGTAAATTTGTTAATCCTACAGACGTGCTCTTCGAAATCGTCGACACCGAACACTTGCATGCTGAACTTATTGTGTTCGAAAAAGATGTCCCCAAACTGCAGATTGGTCAGAAAGTTCACTTTACTCTGGCTAACGAGAACAAGGACCGCCTGGCCACCGTGTTTCTGATTGGCCGCGAAATAAGTAAAGATCGGACGATTCAAATCCATTGCCATATCGATGAGGAAGACAAGGAACTTTTGCCAGGTATGTACTTGAATGCAGTGGTAGAAGCTGGTGGCGCTCTTGTGCCTGCGCTTCCAGATGAGGCGATTGTAGACTATCAGGGTAGGAAATACATATTCAGATTGTCTGAAGAGCCGGTGCACACGGAAGAATCTGCCCTGCATGAAACACCTGAAGGCAAGGACGAACATGAGGATACTGATACTCAGCATTTCCAAATGATCGAAGTAGAAGTTGGTAATAGTGAGTTCGGCTTTACAGAGATTATCTCGTCGGATACAGATGAGCTTAAAGAAAAACAGATTGTTGTGAAAGGCGCATATGCCCTTCTATCAACAATGAAGAACAGCGAAGAGGAAGGGGGCCACGCACACTGATAACGGGAAACGTAAATATGAAGTTCTATTGGAATATGCCGGAAGGCCTTACAACGCACTTTGACAAGGAATTAGAGATGTTTCGCACAGAGCTGTTTAATGGTGATCTTCAATCTGCATGGCGACATCTTGAACGCGCCCATATTATTGGGCAGCCCTGGCCAAAGGAGCATACTTATGTTCATTGGCTTATGCTAAAGTTTGGCTTCAGGCTCAAGAGCTGGAAGGAAATATTCGGGCAGATACCGCGATTGCTCGTTGGTGGCGTAAAGTCTTTTGTCGGTGAAATTCCGGTCGGAAATACGGGTGGCGCAAATGTGCCACCGTTAAGACATATGGAAAACCCTGATGACATAAAGGAATTGATGAAATCGTACATAAAGCACTGATATGGTTACATTAATAGCGGGTAGTTTGATCTTAAGCGTCTTGCATGCACTCATACCGAACCATTGGCTGCCTGTACTTGCTATTAGCCGAAAGGAAAATTGGACCATAGGTCAGACAACATCCGTTACGTTTATCTCAGGACTGTCTCACGCATTGAGTACAGTCCTCATTGGAGTTGCGTTTGGGGTTGTAGGAGTCACGCTTGCTGAACATATTGAAAGCTTTACGCATCTTGTCGCCCCGCAAATTCTTATTGCGTTGGGCCTTTTTTATGTGTATCAACATCACAGGCACAAGCACTTTCATCTTCATACACAAACCAAATCACTCTCAAAGAGACAAGTCGTTTTGGGGCTGGTCGTTGCAATGTTCTTTTCCCCATGCTTTGAGATCGAAGCTTATTTCCTCATGGCGGGGGCCCATGGCTGGGGA
>CAZETK010000091.1:0-2635 GCA_964515195.1 uncultured Pseudobdellovibrionaceae bacterium | reverse complement strand
CCCCAATTTTGAACGAACGAAGCCATTTTGGGGTGGCCCGCCGGCTGGTTGATGGATTCCCGCCTGCGCGGGAATGACAGTTCCACGGGATTAAAAAAGCAAAACAAGCCCCGCCGTCCCGAAAAACCTGGTTTTTCGAGCTGATTTTGCTATTCGGTTGGCCCGTTGCGGTTTGCCTCGTGAACCTTCGACCTTGTTCGCAAGGGGCGCACCGGGGGTTGGCATCGTGGTGCTGGACCGCCCGCTTCGACCTTCAGGCGGGACCGGCGGCCAGAATGCCGGGTGACAGACTCTCCGGTGTGTGTATTGCGAAACCGAGAACGGTTCAAAAGAGCCCGTCTATAACTATAATTCCCATTTCACGGCAGCCTTAAACACCTTAAATCTTAAGTTTTCATTAAGATTGCCTGAGAAACAACATGTCCCCTGGATTTTGGATAACGCCAAATCCAGGGATTTTCTGAATCGCTGGGAAGATGCCCTCGAAGCCGTCCAGACCAATCCCTTCCCCGAAGGAGTGGGCAGTGCCTATGATTCTTCTGTAGACGTGTAAATAAGGTTATTTAGTGCCTTACTATGCGGCTAATTCTTTTATATACTTCTTACGTTCTGACCAAAGTATCGGCTTAGCATTATATTCGGTATAAGCAGCTAACACTTCATCAGAGATCTTATGATTTTGATAATTTAAAACAGGATATAGCAATGTTGATTTGGGCCTAATATGGTTTACATCCTGCCATTGACCAAGTAAAAGCATGGTGTTTTGTTTTGAGGGATTGTTAATTGCTTGGATGATTTTATCAGGGGAATTTTGAACTCCTGGTATGGCGAAATGAAAGAGATAATCAAACCCTGATTTGCCAGGCAATTTAAAGGATGGGAAAAACCTAATATTATTTGCTGAAAGAAACGTTTCTACGTCTTCTTTAAAAATATTTTCAATAGTAGGCCTAGCTAAAACAAATAAATCATTAATAGCCATAACAGCCTGAAGAAATGCATGCATTTTTTTAGGGAATGATTGTTTTGTTGCTTCTATAAACAATTTATCATCATCAAGCTTAATCCCAAAACTTGTAAGAATAGAGTATAAAATTTCTTTTCGTTTATCCGTATCAAGGTCACAGCCACTCATCTTCAAGTTATTTAATGTATAACAATCATCAGAAATAACTAATGCGCTATTCTCTTTCTCCACATAGAGTTGGATATTATCATTATGTTGATCTAAAAAAGGCGTGGTAATTTCAACAGCATTAGTTAAGTTGGCTCCAATGTATTGCTCTTTTAGCCATTTGAAATACTCGGAAAGTAAGTTTTCATGCTCAAGTGGCGTCATAATAAAGTACCTTGGAAACTTGGCGGCTCAATAATATTACAATACTCCATAAATTGACGAAGATGTTCCCCTGAATTACTTACCTCACGTATTCCCAGGTACGGGAGTGGAACGGCCCATTTATCATTAAAGGCTGCTGTATATATATGTAGGTGTGTTTCAGCAATAAAACGTCTGCCAACAAAAGGGCTTAAGAAATTTAATGGAGCTGGGACATCTGGATTGGTGTGATGGCCATTTATATCGAGTCTAGATAGGATAAAAATATTCTTATACCGATTTCCATAGGTTACTTTCTGAAGCCTAAAACTTCCACGCCAAAGATCAAAGATAAAACTTTCACTCTGATCTTGCGAAATTAAATCAATTTCTATTCGGCCCCCATTAGTAGGAAAAGAAAAAGTCTTATCATTACCAGAATAGATTTTGGGAAGGGCTAAAAGGCGTTCAGCTTCCTCTTGAAATAGCTCCATTTTTTCTCACCACTACAACTCTAATTTCTTAGCAGCTTTAGGCATATAGATTGGGACAATTCATTCCTAAGTAGAGAATTACAGAATATCAAACAAGGATTTAGTTCACAATTTTTTAATTCCCAAGCTGGAAAACATAGGCTTGCAAGCCAGATGAAAGTGGAAGAGCTATTCTTGTGTGAAAGTGGCCGACTAGAAGCGTTTTAAGATTTGCTGAATATGCTTTTCCAGGAATTGGCTCATCTGATCCACAATCGGATGGAATAGTTCAGCCTCTTGCATCTCGATTTTCTCGTTCTGGAGAATGTCCAGAAGGGTTCGGGCCTGGTGGTGCAGGGTGTCGCGTAGGGCGGGGTAGGAGTAGCCCATTTCTTTGCACTGGCGTTCCCAGTGGCGGGGGAGAATCTTGTCGGGTTCGTAATAGCCGCCGATTTTCATGGCCATCTTGTCGGATAAATCCGTGTAGACCCGGCTGCAGGCCACGTCGTAAACCGGCGTCAATTCTATAAAATCGTCCCGGGGGACTGCCGGGGAGGGTGAAGTGTCTGTTGGTTCCCGCCTATCACGATGCAGCAGGGAGAAGTTCTTGCCGTGGGCGTCCATATTCCCAATGAGGTAGTTAAAGACCATTCGCGCCGCCAGCGCATTGCGGTCCTTCACCGGCTGGGTGGTATTCCGCAGCAGGTCAAAGCAGGCCTTAAGATCCGGGCCGCCGTCATGCTGGTATTTTTGGGCCGGAACAATGCCGAGGGCCTGGCAAAAATCCTCCTGATGAATACGTCGGACCCGGTTGTCCCGAATCATCCGGTCGTAACGCTCC
>CAZETK010000090.1:0-3268 GCA_964515195.1 uncultured Pseudobdellovibrionaceae bacterium | reverse complement strand
AGTTTAAAAGATGGGAGATGGGCGATGAGACTCAAACACGAGTACAGACAAATTTGGCAAAATGAGAAGATTCGCTTTTCTCTGCTTTTTATTTTTTTAGGCCTCATATCTTTTTTTCTTTCGAAAACGAATAATCGCGATATGCATGATAAGGTTCAGGAAGTTGTTCAATTGGATGAACTTATTCCAGAGGGATTGGTCTTGTTACCCTTGGATCTTGTTAACCGAGAGGCCTTGTCTTCCATCATGGGTTCTGCAGCTGTTATTGATCTTTTCACAGTCAATTCCCAGACGCTCAATCCCTCGAAAAAAATTGCATCTCGCGTGAAAATCATACGCACTCCGCGTAACCCGGACCAATTTGCCCTGTTGGTAAAAGAGCACGAAACAATTCAAATCCTGAATCAAACGGGTCCTTATTTTGCTGTTATTCAAAACAAATCACGGAAAGGAAGTCGTTTGGCTCCAACCCCCCAATCCCGCGAAGTCCAAATTTCTTATCAAGAGGTGAATGAATGATGTCGCTACTTCTTTGGCTATCTGTTCAGTCCGTTTTCGCCCAATCGGTATTTCTCGCACCTGATGTAGATCTTCGTGAGATTCCATCCCACCTTCAACCCCAATTATACGGCACTCAGCAGTTATCACAGGCCGAAATAAGAGGGGTCCGCGACGAACTGATGTTTTATACTCACAGATTTTTAAACCACGAAATGACTGTTGACGAGTTTGAAAAGTGGCTGTGGAGCTGGTCTCAGTCGGGATGGTCGGACGATGAGCGTTGGATTTTAGTGGACACCCTCAAAAAGTGGGATGGCGGCTTTCAGAACAAAGAGATTTGGCTCTGTCGCCTAAACCCATCCGAGAGCTGCAAACCCAAAAGCTTAGATCTTTATAAGTTGCCAAAAGCCCTTCGTGAGTTTGAGGGTTTGATACTCGACGGTAAGGCTTACCCTTTTGCGCTCTGGGGTGGTATCAAAATAACGGATGCATTTTATCAATGGACATTTGTTTCTTCGAAGTACGCAAGCTTTCAGTTTCGCGGCACATGGAAACAGTTGCAGGAGGCCCAAATCACCCTTAACCCTTTAGTACAGGTGACTTGCAACAATCCCTTGATTAATCATGATATCCAAAGTTTGCGGAATCAGGTCCTTTACAGTCTGGACTGCATAAAACCCAGTTTACCGCCCGCTCCCAGGCCGCAATCATTTTATAAAGCTCATAAAAAATCAATTTGGTGGGGGGTGGGAATCATACTTGGAGCTGGACTTATCACCCAGATGAAAGGAAAAACAATCGTCATCGATAAGCCCGGTTTTATGTAAAGTGAAGCTCCTTTGAGTCAATTCGAATGGATAAAATCTTATCGTTTTCAATTGTTGTGCAACCGCTTGGAGCATCCTTATATGGATACTGATGAAATGGAACAGACGGACCGCTTAAGGCCGGAATTCCTTTTTGTTTTGAGTCTTCAAGTGCCTGAAGATTTCGAAAGAAGTCAGACACTTCAATCGGTGCGTCGCTACCAAAGGAAAAAGGCACCTGCGCTTTGAATAAGGCTTGCCAGGGAAAGGCGTACTTGGCCAGTGAACCCACTTTTTCTGGAAGCCAGTGGGAGTCAGAAAACCAATGACAGGGCTGAAGGTGACAACGGACATGAAGGGATTTAAACGCTTGAATAGTTTCAGGCCTAAGGATTTCTGTGTGTTCAAGGTGCAGAACACCCATGACCCCACTTGAATACACGCTTCGTGCGGCTAGCGTTGCCCGATGAGCGGCCTCATCACCTAATGCATGCAAAGCCACTTCAAGATTATTTTCCCACGAAACTCTAAGCACATGCTGAATATCCGCATCAGACCAATTCATTTGCCCGTGAGTTTCCATCCCAGTATAGGGAGTCGAAAGAAAAGCAGTATGAGACCCTAAGGACCCATCCACAAAAATTTTGATACCCCGAAGTTTCATCCAATCATTCTCAGTTTGCCGCGCCTCTTGGGCATCCGCTAAGGCCCTTTTAAAGTCTTCGGTATTTTCGCAAGAAAACCAGTGTTCAACATGGAGGGCCAATTCATCTTGTAACTTCTGGTGTAACTGCCACTGATCCAAGCTGGATGTCATATCTCGGATGTGTGTAAACCCAGCCTTATTGAAAATCAGGGCTCCTTTTTTTAAATGTTCTTTTCGAACTTCTTGTGAAAATTTGGGAAGAGAAAACAAGGAGCGAATATGAGCGGCTTCGCGCAGAAGCCCCGTGGGCACCCCTTGCTGATCAATAACAACATCTGGGTCTAACTTCTTTAAAGGCCAAAATCCCAGAAGCTCTAAGGCCCGTGTATTGACCCAACTTGAGTGACCATCAACTCGCGAAAGAAAAACGGGGGTTTCGGGATAGGCTGCATCCAAAAATTTCCGATGAATTTGAAAGCCCTCAGGCCACTGGTTTTCATCCCAACCAAAGCCGACTAACCACGAATCCCTATAATAAGAAGGTGGAGGCTGCGTTAACAGCAAATCATGAGGATCTTGAACATCCCTTAAGTTCCAAGTTGTCGCCAATTGGCCTGTGTACATCCAGTGGACATGACTATCATACAGATTGGATAAAACTTGCCTCTCTTTAAAAAACATAAGCCCCCTCGTTTTCGTTCAAGAGGACTCAAAAATCAAACTTAACTTGTTAAATAGGGTTATCGAGAAGGGCTTAGATTGTTATTGACCCCAGTGCTTGTGGGTGAACAGCTCAACCCCACACACCCATTGGCCCCTCCAGGAGCATAAGGATTCTGCGGTTGAGGGCCATACGGATTGTAGGGATTTTGCATATAACTACCATTGTAGTACACACCTCCCCCAATTCCCACGCTGCCTCCAGGTCCCATCATGGGAGGACCGCCTACCCCAATTCCCCCCGAGCCACCGCCTCCAACTCCTACTGAACCACCCATATAGTAACCCATTCGAACCTGCTGTAATCGCATAGCGACTGAGTTCAGCTCCGCCATAAGATTCTGCTCTTGCATGGCAAGACGTTGTTGATTCTGAAGTTGCTGATTCACTTGTTGCATATACATTTGTTGAGCTTGCATTTGGTATTGAAGCATTTGTTGCTGCATTCGCAACTGCCCCAACGCATCAAATCCACCCATGCCACCCATCATACCAGGGTACATGCCACCCATACCGCCCATGCCAGGCAAACAGAAACGCAATCCCAACAAACCCCAACGAACCCACCCCATAAAAACCAATCCAGCACAAAGTA
>CAZETK010000089.1:0-3349 GCA_964515195.1 uncultured Pseudobdellovibrionaceae bacterium | reverse complement strand
ATTTAAGGCTCCTGATTTTAAATCATCTGAAATTTCAGGAAGCTTTTCAGCCATTTTGACACACTCTATCCATCTTTGAGCTGTGGCTTCAGTATGTTTAAAATGCTTGGTTAAATAAGAAAATAGTCCCGTATAGCCAAACTCAAGATAAGTTCTTCTTCTTTTGATCTCAAGTAGACATTCCACGATCTGGGCTGTGGTTTTTCTCTCTAAGGAAAACAATTGATTTAATTTTCGGTTAAGCTCTTGGGCTGTTAGAAATGAAGTCGCCATAACTGTCTCCTGTAATTTTCAAAGACAATATCATGGGTTTTAAAAAGTACTTTTTAAGGAGTTTTTAAAAATAAAGAGTCCCTAAACGATTCCCTGTAGAAGCTATTCAAAAGCCGTAATCCCGCTCTACAGAAGAGAAAAGCTTCCCACGCATTCCCGGAGATAACCAGAGGATAAACTCTTCGCATAAGCAAAATTAAAAACCCCAAAATCCTGTCCAGAAATAATTTTGCGTCATTGAAAGACCTCGAACTTAGAGCTGAGGCTCTAGCACAACATTTTGAGCTCGAATTTTAAACTCTGACAACACGCTTTGCGCTGGAATCTCATTGCAAATGCAGCCAGGAATCATATCAAAGTTTCCCTCTACACGCCCGAGGACCACTCTCAGCCATCCCTATGTTTCCATGGGAACCATGTCACTCGGTAAGTCAACCTCCACTTGGCGGTGGGGTCCCTTTAGAACTCTTACGACTTCAGCTGCCGAGTAGTTCAATCCCTTTTTCAAGAACGGCTTGATGCTTTGAAGGTCGTCGCCAGCGGTGACAATCAGCGGTTCGATGAAGCCGCCCTTTTGCACCTGGGCGTGCCCGACGACTGACATAAGCCCATTGCAAAGGCATTTGCGTCCTACGGTATCTTCAATCTTTCCCTCTTTTTTAAGGTAATGATCCACTGGTTCTGCGGGACATCTAAGCCCGACAGATCCATCCGCTTTTTTATAGGGAGTGCGTAAATACCCCAGGTCACACTTGCGAGGTCTAGCTTTATAAAGGCTTTCACTAAATAGTGAATTCTCCACATCGATAACTTTGAAAGGGAATCCAGACGGCGAGGCCACGGGATCTGTAAAAACAGATACAGTTTCATTGTTGTAAAGTCTTCGGCGAACAGAGTTTTTAACAGACTCACTCAACCCGGACTCATCACAAAACGCAAAGGCTGTTCCAACTTGAACTCCCTGAGCCCCCAAACTCAAAGCTTCTTGTACTTTTTGAGGACTGCCACAAGAACCCGCTAGCCAGAATGGGACTCCCAACTCGCGAAACTTTGCAAAATCAACTTCGTCACGCGCTCCGTAAATGGGCTGGCCTGACTTATCAAGCTGAAGAGTCCCTCGTGGGGGTGCATTGTGGCCTCCAGCTGACCAGTGCTCGATCACAAATCCATTAACTGTCCCCGTTGATTTTTTTGCAAGATTCAAAGCTAAAGTCGCAGATGAAACAATCGCTAAAAATTCAGGGCGCTTAAGTGGAGACCAGTCCGAAAATGAAAAAAAGTTTTTAGGAGCAAAGCTCAGTTGATAGTTATCACTGGCATCGGCGCCTTCAACTGGAAGTCTGAGAAAAGCCTCTTCATGTTGACTGAGCCTATCCAAGACTCCGGGAATTTCACGAGGAATTCCAGCACCCATTAACACGTAGTCAACACCGGCCAGCATGGCTCCATAGAGGCTGGGCATATTGGGTATCAGGATTTTTTCTAAAAGATTTAAGCCGACTAATCCTGTGTGGCCCTCTTTGGCCAACCAGACTTCCACAAAGTTAGCGACCACGGTTTGTTGAACAAAATCTAGGGAAAGCTTCTGGGTGAAAGGGGCCGCTAGCTTATAGGGGGCTCCGTTTCTTCCCCCAGGGATAAAATACGTATCTAAAATTTTTTGTGATAGAGACGGGATAGGAAAGGCTTCAAGAGCTCGCCGGAGATGGCCACCCTCATCACCATCTTGCAAACGGCGCACAAAAACATTATTCAGCCCTGTTCCCGAAACAACGCCCATGCCTCCTGCTTGAGAGACCGCACGTGCTAATCTCCAGTTTGATACCGCAATTCCCATTCCACCTTGAATAATAGTAGGCTTAATCTTTGTCATAGCCCATAAAGCTATCAAATCTTGAAAGCATTGAAATAAAAACTGTAGAATTAAACGTTTTTTGATCATAGCGTCATTGATCTGCTGGAGTGAGGTGGAGGAGGGGCTATTTGCGCAATGTGAAAATTTAAATTATTTCCTTTTTGTGAGCCCTTTTTGGGCACTCCGAAAAACTCCTTATACCTCTTAATTGTTATCGAAAGCCAGATCGGGCTATGGCTTATTAAAGCCACAGGTCTGCAAGGCACAGCCCTTGCATTTCGATTCGACAGGATGGAAGCATCCTGAAATGAGTCTTCTATGGGAACTAAATTTAATATTTTATTAAGCTTGGGTTTCTTTATATCCGCCACTCTTCAGGCGCAAACCTGTCGTCCTCTATTTTCGCAGGAGTCATTTTCAACTAAAATCAGCACCGAGCGGATTCAGGCTGCCATGAAAGCTGAGTTAGCTCCCCCCACGGCAACAATTTCAGTTCGATCGGAAACGATGGAAAAGGACTATCTTATGCTCGATAATCCCCAGTGGTGGGGGCAGCATATTAATGTGGACTTTTTTGATAATCGATATGTTCAGCCAGGGGAAGCGGTGGAGATTAAGGCAGATAGGGTCCCCCAACTGGTTTTGACAAAGGATTTCCTTGATCAAAGCGCCCAGAAACTCATTCAAGAGTTAAAGCGACAGTCGGGATGGGACTCTTTTCAAGAAGTCGGAGGATGGATTATCTACACGGATAAACAAATTTATATATCCGAGGTTTTTGGCGAAACTCATAAGAGTCGTCATGAGGCTTTAGGCCAAGCATTGATGATGGAGCAATTTGAAAAAGTCTATAAGAAAGTGATTAATAACGAAGGGCCAACTCCAGTTGTTACTGATATTGAATTTTATCACACCCATTATAGCCGGGGTGAAGCGCTTGCCCCGGGTGACTACGAAGGTCAGAGGCGATATTTTCGCAAGCGATTTAAAAAGATCCTTTCACCTGAGGGCGTTTACTCAATCTACGCGATACCCATCCAAGGCGAAGTCATATTTCGCCACGCTATTCCGCAATCGGCCGAGAATGTGTGGTAAGCCGTCAATTTTCTAATTGAACAACTATAAATTTAGATGGGTCAACTCGGGGATCGGGGCAAATCTTCTGGCCATACGTCCAGTTGGCGCCGGGGCACTCGATCTGGCTTCAGTCTTATAGATAGC
>CAZETK010000088.1:0-4915 GCA_964515195.1 uncultured Pseudobdellovibrionaceae bacterium | reverse complement strand
GCCCAAGTTCAAGAACTCTTAAAAGTAACACCAGAAGAAGTGGACAAGATTTTTGATGTTAACGTCAAAGGCGTTCTGTGGGGAATCAAAGCCGCCGCGGAAAAATTGATACAACGAAAGCAGAAGGGAAAAATCATCAGTGCCTGCTCAATTGCAGGGCATGAGGCTTATCCCATTCTAGGCATTTATTCGGCGACTAAATTTGCCGTTCGCGCCTTAACTCAAGCGGCAGCCAAAGAGCTTGCCAGCCAAGGAATTACCGTCAACGCCTACTGCCCTGGAATTGTCGGAACCAGCATGTGGGAAGAAATTGACAGACGTTTTTCTGAAATCACCGGAGCCCCCATCGGCGAAACTTACGATAAATACGTAAAAGGAATTGCCCTGGGCCGTGCCGAAACACCGGAGGATGTGGCCAACTTCGTTTCCTACCTGGCTAGTCCCGATTCGGATTACATGACAGGGCAATCTGTGATGATTGATGGAGGAATGGTCTACCGTTAATGAAGTTCTTTGATTTCATTTTTCCAAGTCTGGATCTGATTCAAGGACTCTAGAGGGCTTTTTTCCAGTAAATTATATTCATGAATTTTCTGGGCTAAAGCCTTCAGAGCTTCATACTTCGTTAACTCTTCCCGAGCTGCCAATATCTGATCAAAACCCAGTTGCTGAGGGGCCACGCTTTCAGCCCGGCCTCCCCGCTCCAGCATGACCAGTTTCTTCTGAGCCATCGTGATCACCTCTTGCGGAAGACCAGCTAGCCTGGCCACTTGGATCCCGTAGGATTTACCCGCAGGTTTCATTACAAGGCTATGAAGAAACTCGATATTTCCCTTTCTTTCGACAACACTCATGTGGGCGTTGTGCAGATTAGAATACCGCTCGGCCAGCACTGTGATTTCATGGTAGTGAGTGGCAAAAAGAAGCTGCCCGACCTTTTGCTTCACCAGATATTCCAATATTGCTTCGGCTAAACTTAAACCATCATAGGTCGAGGTGCCGCGTCCGATCTCATCCAAGATGACTAAACTGTTTTCTGTTGCATTTTTAAGGAGTTCCGCTGTTTCTGTCATCTCCACCATGAAGGTGGACAGACCTTCCGCCAGCAAATCCTGAGCCCCGATCCGAGTGAAAATCTGATCATACAAAGGAAGATGGGCTTCCTGGGCGGGAACGAAACTTCCCATCTGACAAAGTATGGCGGTCAATGCGACTTGTCTCATCAAAGTGCTTTTACCCGCCATATTGGGGCCCGTTAACAGCAGACCTTCACTTCGTCCCAGCACAATGTCATTGGGTACAAAGGGAGTCCTTACAGTGGTCTCAACCACCGCATGACGGCTGGAAATCAACTTAAGGTCCCCGCCGGAAATCTGCGGTCGAACCCATTTCTTTTCTAAGGACACCCAGGCCATCGTCGTGATGGCATCCAAGTCAGCTGCCTTATGGGCCAGCCAGGAAATCGGGGCCGCCTGGGACAGGGCCTCTGTTTTTAGATCTTCGAAAATCTGATATTCAAGTTCGTTACGCTTACTTTCCGCTGTCAGAATTTTCTTCTCAAGCTCCATCAGCTCGTCCGTGTAGTAGCGCTCGGCGGTGGTCAGGGTTTGTTTACGCTTATAGTGATCGGGAACTTTATCTTTATGGGTATGCGTAACTTCAAGGTAATAGCCGAAAACATTGTTGTAACGAATTTTAAGGGAAGGTATTCCCGTCACCTCGCGCTCGCGGGCTTCCATCTGGGCTAATATACTATGGGCCTCTGTGGTCAGAGTGATGTACTCATCCAGATCGGGGTTGACGCCTTTTCGGATCAGTCCTCCTTGCCGTAGCAACAAAGGGGGCTCTTCCACCAAGGTATTCTGAATTTTAACAGCTAGCATTTCTAAATCTCGAGCCTCTTCACAAGCAATGGCGGCTTTTTTTAAGGCCGATAGGGCAATCAAAATTCCTTGGGATAACGAGAGCACATCCCGCGCGGATCCCGAAGGCTGAGCCAATCGAGCCAGACGACGTTCAAGATCCCCCAGCCGCCCGAGTTCATCCCGCAAAGCTTTCAGTTTCCCCAAGTTCTGGCGCCAACGATCGATCAGATCCCAACGCACTTTAAGTTCTGACGGTGCCATCAACGGAAAGTGCATCCATTCGCGAAGGCGACGAGTCCCGGCTGAAGTTTTAGTCTGGTTGAGAACAGAAAAAAGTGATCCCGCCTCTTCACCTCGAGAATTTTGAAAAATTTCGAGATGCCGATGTGTTGTGGAGGAAAGCTTCATCCGCCCTTGAAGATTTCTTCTTTCGAAAGGACGAAGGTACTGAAGAACTTCCGCTGAATTGTTTTCGTGGACATAGGATAACAAACGCTGGCAGGAGGTTAAAGTTTCAGGGGCCAGCTCTTCAGGATTTTCTTCAGGAGTGTCGTGAACGCTGATCACCCAGGAAGTTGGACGATTCCCTATGACTTTCTGTCTTTGCGATTCTGAAACAACCAGTTCCGCCACCGGCATTTGCATCAGAATCTCGAAAGCCGACTTTTCCTTTTCAAGCGCAAACCAAAGAGCTTCGCCCGTGCTAAGATCCAGAAATGCGACGGAGCGTTCATCAAAGCTCGCCAGGTAATGGGCCTTGGACTGATCCAAGGTTTCCACATCGTAGACCATTCCAGGTGTTAAAATCCGAGTGATAGCCCGCTTGACGATGCCTTTGGCGGTTTTGGGATCTTCCACCTGATCACAGATGGCAATCTTAAAGCCCTTCATTAACAGTTTATTAATAGGACCCGCGACCGAATGATGAGGCACTCCACACATGGGTGTTTCATCCTGGGCCTTTTTATTTCGAGAAGTTAAAGCGATTCCTAAAAGAGGCGCCGCCGTGATGGCGTCTTCAAAAAACAGCTCATAAAAATCCCCCATTCGAAAAAATAAAATTTTATCAGGATGTAAGGACTTGATCTCCCAGTATTGCTTCATCAACGGCGTCATAAAACAGTGCTACAAAAGCCTTCAAACAGAGTCAATTCAGACTCTTTGGGGCTGCCAGCATGCTGCGCACTATTTCAAATTTGCTTAATATTCGGGCACAATTGGGTTCTCGAAGCGATCGGATTTCTGCCTCAAAAATAAGCAGAGCGCCCAATTCAAAGCCTTCTCAGGCTTTGCAACCTCTCCTTTTTGAGACGTCATTTTTTGAAACAGGACTGTCGATAAATCTAAGTTTATTGAGCACAGATTGAGCTTAAGAAAACCAACAGGTCTCCGATATAACTTAAGTGAACTCAAATAATTATCCTCACATAGTTGGACGTCTTCTGGGGGCCCTTCTGGCCATCTCCATAAGTGCGTGCACGTCTGCCGGAACTGATGTCACATCCTTGGTCAAAAACGTCAAATTTTTCAAACTGAATTCCAACGAAATACGTATCACCCACTTAAACCAATTAAACAACATTCTATTGCAAGGCGATTGCAATATTATGAACGAAGGTTTCGAGTACGACCTCACCAATGGGGCCACGGAGGCGTGGACTCCTGTTCCTTCCGTTCCTGATTCCATTATCACGGCCATCGACAATCAATGTGCCAGTAACAGCCGAGTCAGTCTGACCTTGGATCTTTCTACGGTGCCGCCCTTTTCCACTATGGGTTTGGGAGACTCTTACGTTGTTAAACTTCGAGATATCAACAAGGTTGATTTCAGCCATACCGAGACCTTTAGAGTTGTATTCTCGAACTTTAACTTGGCGTCTAACCGCCTGATCTTTGGCCAAGGCCCTAATACCTCAAGCTGCTCGGGCGGCTATTGCCTTAAGGGACGAGTCTTAGGATTAAGTGATCTTGGCACCCATACTCCAAGCCCAACTTATACACTTAAAGGAAAGGTGATTTTCAAATGAAGTCCCTGATCATGCTGTACGTTTTTGGAATTGTTAGTATCAGTTTCGCCCAGACTTCACAGCTTCGCTATGAGGGTCAAATTGAAGGCGGAGGTCTTAGCGGAACTTTAACAAGTCAGCAGTTTGAAGTAAGCCTAAGACGCCCTGACAACTGTGGAGGTAATTTAGGGCTTACCCAATGGACCGCCAACACCATTACGATAAAGGATGGGATTTTCACTTTAGCACCTCAATTCGATTCTTCTAAGCTGGCCAAAGCTATGGACCCTAATAATGATTTTGCAGCCACTTGCTCGACCCCCTATGAAGCTCGAGAGCTGGTGATCCGATGGCATGACGGTACAAACTGGGAAACCTTTTATGTTCCATTAAGCGATGCCCCCCGAGCTACGTATGCTTTGAACGCTGGGGCTATCGGCAATGTGGAGGTCAACCCCACAATGACTTGTGGTACAGGTCAGTATCTGCGATTTGACTCTGTTGGAAATAAGTTTACTTGTAGCCCCATTCTTGCGGCAGATATTCCTAGCTTAAGTGCGAGTGTCATTAGCTCTGGAACTTTGTCTCCGGCAGTTATTCCCACTTTTGCAGGAGATGTGACAGGGAGTATTTCATCTGCTGTCGTTGAGAAGATTCGCGGTGTGAATATTTCATCGACAACGCCGGCACCGGGCCAGGTACTAAAATTTAGTGGCACTGACTGGGTGCCTTCAACCGATGATACCGGGAGCGCTTCTGATGCCTCTTACTCCGCTAAAGGAATTGTTCAGATCAATACCGATCAAGCCACAAGTGGGCTTTATATCAATAACGGAGTGTTAGCACTTCCTAATGTGATTATCGGTGCTGGCCCCATTGGAGATGCCCAGACTATTCCAGTTATTACTTATGATGAAAAAGGAAGACTTACAGCTGTAGGAACAGCTCCTGTGGATGATAATACGAAGCTTCCTCTAGCTGGTGGAACCATGCAGGGCCCAATTGATATGGGAACCAATTCCATTACCAATGCCACTAATATGG
>CAZETK010000087.1:0-5492 GCA_964515195.1 uncultured Pseudobdellovibrionaceae bacterium | reverse complement strand
ATTAGGTCCTAAACCCGCAATTTCCAGCATTCGAATTCGAGGATCCGTGTTGTGATTCATATCCCAGCTGAGTTGATCCAAACCCTTTCCTGCATCTGTATTGTAAGCGGAGGCAATGGGCTCATAATAACGAAGGCTTACAGATAAATCACCCGAGGCCATTTGAAATGGATAAGAGGCTCCCTGCCCTAACTGAGCATACAGATTGGTGTTACCAGGGTAGTTGGGTCGTAAGGCCCGATGGAAGTACGCTAAAACTCTTTCAATAGCGTAACCACCTGAAGGATAATCCCCATGAATAGGGTGTCGATCTCCGGGAAAACGAGAAATATTGGGGGCATATTGAGGTAGATCAATGCCTGTAATCCCTGCTAAGTTTCTTACTCGAACTGGTCCGTTCTTTTCGAGCATCAATTCCGGATTATAGAAATCCGCTGTTGTATCGATACGCGACTGACCCTGTTGGGCGCGATCCCAGTTCTTAAAATACCACGGTCCAATTCTTCCACCAAAGGGCTTGGAATAGGCCTCGGCTGTGATTTCAATTTCTGATAATGGCATAAAGGGAATTTTGGGTTTGCTCTTCGCCTTTACACCCACATAAGCCATGCACCACGGGTCTTTTTCAAATCCAACCAAAATTGGTTGAGGCATCAAAGATCCACTATCATTAATCCCAGCCAATTGTTGGCGCAAATCTAGGGGAATTTCCGGGTTATTCGCGTTGTACATCTTTGGAAGATTAAAGCCATCCAACTGTCGACCTATACTTTCAATTCCCGCACTGTCATTAGATCCGGTTCTGTGACAGTCTGAATACCGCCAAACCGGGTAGACTTCGATAGGAATGAGCCACGGAGGCACGTTCGCATCCTTATTGCTCGGATCACTACTAATCTTAGCACCCACGGCGCGACATTCTCCCTGGGCCAAGCCATTAATCAGGCTGAACTCGAGACTTTCACGATTGGCTTCTGTTAAATTATTACGTAAGGTTTTTTCAAGCCCTTCACGTACCTGATCTCCTGATATTTCATAAAAATTATCTTCATCTCGACTGAGACCTGTCGCCAGAAAGTTGATTAAGAACGCTCGCTCTTGGGAGTCAATATTGTGAGCTATAATAAAACGAGCTCCTGTGACATAATTCAAAGCTCCAACCGCCGCGCACCTGTTTGTGGCTTGATTTATCGCTTGTGTAATGGCGTTTGCTACAACCTGTCCAAAGCCAAAAAAGCCAGGAATTCTTAAAACAGAGGTGCTGGGAAGTGTGACCGTCTCGTGTGGACTCCATGCCTGCTTACAGGTGTTTTCTGCCGAGTTTGCTTCACCACCCGCAACCTCATGGGGCGAATACGCAATACAGAACCGCGGTCGCTGATAAAGGGCTTCATAAGACCTGGAGCCCCCTAACCCCGCAAGAGTTTCTTCCACCGGCATCCCTTTAACGATTTTCTCAAGGGGCAGCTTGGATTCTTGCTCGGGGGAAGAGGCGGCTCCCGCACTTCCCAAAACCCGTTGCCTCCACACGAGAAGTTTCCAGCTTTGACGGATCTGGTAATTGACGTGAGCTATGGCGTTCAAAACTTCGGCCTGCTTCATACCGCCATAGTAGGCTGCCAGATCCACCGAATTCTGTAGGTTAATCTTGTGATGAACCAACAAGCCTACGTTTACGATCATCGCAAAGAAAAGGAACAGGACCTGAAACATCAGGGCCACGAAGATCGTCACCTGTCCTCGAGAGTTTCGAATAAATCGAGTCGTCATCAGCTCTTATTGTGAGCGAAGATGGGCAAAAAATCTCGGACAGATTCAAGTCGATTAGACCTAGGTCAATAGACCTCTTTAAATCAAATTTGACCTGAACAGAAGGTCAAGCAATCATAATCTAAAGACGGTGAGGTGTATCTCGACTATGGTCCAAACAATTGTTTCCGCCTTTATACTGATTTTTTCGCTCAATGCCCACGCTCGTACACTTTTGTTTGAGGGTTACTACAAAATTTCTTCTGGCGATCAGCATATTGGATTTGCCATTAGTCGATATGAATTCGACGGTAAACAGAAGAAATTTTATTCCACTCAGTTCACAAAACTTTCCAGCGCGGGAACAGAGGTCATTGAAAGCCTCAATGCTGTCAGCGAATCTGATGACTTTATGACGCCCGTTTCTTACAAATACGTCTCGATGGTAGGTAAAGATTCGAAAATCATAGATGCAAAGTTTACCAAGAGCGCCGGCGATAAAATCAAAATGTCCGCAGTCGTAAGTGAATCCGGAAAAAAGCCCATTAAAATTCTTAACGACCTTCCGCCTAAAGTGTTCTTGAGCACTTTTTTATCTTATCGTTTGTTAAAGTCACCAAAGGGCATTCAAACTAAAACTCAAGAAAAATACGCCGCCATTGCAGAAGAAGACGGCCAAGTTGAAAATGGCTCTGTCAATATCATGAGTGAAGAAAAATATAAGGGATTTACGGCCTTTAAGATCAATAACTCCTTCAAGAAAAACACATTCCTCAGCTATTTAACCGATAAGGGTGAGGCTCTGGCCGTGATAGTGAATGATGCCCGCTTAACTTCAGAACTGGTGGCCGACAAAGCCGAAGCCATCGGGACTGTCGGCATACCCGAGTCTGTGATTAAAACTTTATTTGGAAGCACTCCTCGTGGTGAAAAAAATATCGTATCTCACTATTTCAAGCGCGACACGCAGACCGTTACGCCGCAAAATGGTGGCAAGCAAGAAGGTTTCCCAGCTGGCCAAGGGATACATATTAAAAATCAGCCCCAGCCCTCTAAGGAGGAGCCTTGATTCAACACGCGCTTGGCCAGCACCTTTTTATGGGACTTGCAGGACCTTCACTTACGAATGAGGAAAAATCCTTCATCGTTCAAAATAATATTGGGGGGATTGTTCTGTTTGCGCGTAACTTAATAGAGCCCCGCCAAATTCATGAACTCTGCACCGAGATTCAATCTCTACGATATCAAATGCCGGATAAAGCCCCCTTATTTATCGGAGTTGATATGGAAGGCGGCCGAGTGGCCCGCCTTAAATCCCCCTTCACAACTTGGCCGCCCCTTAAAAAAGTAGGCGACTTGGATAATCCGACAATGTCTTTTCATCTTAGCTATTCCTTGGGCCAAGAATTAAAGGCGGTGGGAATTAACCTGGATTTCGCTCCTTGTGTGGATGTTCTAACGAATCCTCGCAATACCGTGATCGGGGATCGAGCGGTCAGCTCTCAAGTGGATATCGTGGTTAAACACGCATCAGCCTTGGTTCGTGGTTTTATCAAATCTGGCGTTATCGCCTGTGTTAAACACTTCCCTGGGCACGGCAATACCTTGATTGACAGTCATGAGGATCTTCCCATTGAAGATGTAGATTACAACCGTCTTCAACAAGTTGAGCTTCTGCCGTTTAAAAAGGCGTTTCGCTCACGCGTGGATATGGTCATGATGGCCCATATTCTTTTTCCCCAAATCGATCCTGATTATCCTGCTACTCTTTCAGAAACTTTCATTAAGAAGATTTTGAAAGTAGACTGTCGCTTTCGTGGGCTTGTCATTACAGATGATTTGGGAATGAAAGCTCTCACCAATCGGTACTCGACAGAAGAAATTGCTATTCGATCCTTACAGGCAGGCGCGGACCTTCTTCTTTATTGCAATGATTTTGAAGCTCCTCCCCTGGCCATGGAAGCCCTCACAGAGGCCTGTGGCAATGGACCCCTGAAAGCCCAGGAAATTGAAGCCAACTATCAAAAGATCCTACAGTACAAGCTAGATCATCTTGAAAATCCAGATCCAATGCCTCTTGACGAGGCTCTTAAAATCATAGGCAATGCTCATCATCAAAAAGTAGCGAAGGCTTTGGAGGAGGGCGTAGTTCCAGAAGGGCTTCTAGACGACTCGGCCACATCTTAATTTCTTTTAATATCCAGTTGATGAAGTCGTGCGCTGAGTTTAAAAGAAGGACTATGAAAAATCGAAAATTCTGGATTTATACCCATTTAATTTTAGCTGCCTTCTTTATGCCTTACTTATTGCTGATGCCTACCACGGGCTCACTCTATTTGCTTGGCTTTCCAGGGACAGAAGTGAAAACAGAGGCTTTCCGCATAAATGGTGAAGTTCCCGCCGAAACTGAAGCTCAAGAAAATTATTTTCGAGAACAATTCCGTCAACAGGGGATTGATTTCAATTTTGAATATATCCGTGGCACCTCTACGAATTTTGTCTTCCGGCCAACAACCCGAACTTATTACACTGCCACTAAGAACGAATCAGGGGAAATTGTATTTACCCGTGTCGAGCCCAATCTTTTAAAGCGGCTTATCGAACTCCATAAGGGTCATGGTCCGCAAGCGATGCGATGGCTTGAGATCGCCTTTGGAATGGGCCTGATTCTTATCACTCTGTCAGGGCTGTGGCTGGCCTGGACAGTAAAGCCCTACCGCAAAGCCGCCCTGCTATCATTTGTAGGCGGCAGTTTTTTAATTGTCCTTGTTTGCCTTTTGTAATTAAGAAATAGTGACAGCTCTGTCGCCTGGATCGTTCCATTCGGATTCATTCTGGTTCTCCGCAATAGCCCGAGGTCAATTGTCGAATAAGTAGTCAATAGTAGTTTGCGACGAGTTAAGAAAATAAAGAAGTCCACCGTCTTGGGCTTTCATTGTTTAATTTTTTTTACGACAAAAGATTAACTCTAAAAAGGATCCAAGGGATAGACTTCAACTACGTTATCAGCCAATTTTTAGGTCTTCAAGATGTGATTATTGAGGACATCAAATTGTTCAAAAAAGAGAAGCGTGCTGTGATTACGGCACGGCAAGATCAACGCAAGTGCTTCTGCAATGGGTGCGATCAAGTCATTTTATCAGAGGCTTCGTTCATTCATCCTCAGTTTAGATCAATGACAACTGCCTTTGCGGAGTGTACAGGAAGACTGCTGGAGGAGACAACCTGTGAAGCTGTAGCAAGGGTTTTAAAGTGTACCTCCAAGACGTTATGGGATTTGGATCAGCATCGGATGGAAGTGATGATGAAATATCTGAAGCTACCAAGTGATCTAGATTTATCCAAAAGTGAGATGAGGTTGATCGATAAACTTCGTCATACAAATCAGAATATACACGCTGGAATGTTGCTTGTTGAGACCTTCCATAAGGCACTGGTTCAAAAGAGTATAAATCACTAAAGAAGCTCAATCAGCCTGCCAATACGATTACGAATTTACTTTGGTTCCAGCACAGGATATTACTGAATTAGAAAACGGGATATTCCAATTCAACTCGACTCGATTTATAGGCCAATTTCAAGAAAAATTAGCAAAAGACAGTTCAGGCCTTTCTTACTTATGTTTTCAATAAATTCAAACAAATTGAGATTTTAAAACCCACTAATTAGTTTGAAAAAATAATATCAGCGCTTATTGATATTGCTAAAAAACTAATCTCAATATTAAATATTTATACATTTAT
>CAZETK010000086.1:0-5829 GCA_964515195.1 uncultured Pseudobdellovibrionaceae bacterium | reverse complement strand
TCTTCACGGTACGGATGTCTTAAAAACAGGGCAGACTGTGACCGTTAGCTGTGCAGAAGGTGATGAAGGATTTGTTTACGAAGGCCAATTGCTTTTTGATGTGCAAGTCCAGGATTACTCAATTTTGAAAAGACCGAAAACGAAAGTGATGATGAACGTCGGAAATCCCAGCGAGGCCTTCAGTCTTTCTATGATTCCCAATGATGGAGTGGGGCTTGCCAGGCTGGAGTTTATCATAAGTACAGCGATTAAGATTCATCCGATGGCATTGGTTCGCTACGACAAACTTGAAGACGCCGAGGCCAAAGCCGAAATTGATCGCTTGACCGCTGGGTACAAAGATAAAACCGCCTACTTCGTCGATAAACTGGCCCAAGGCGTGGGCATGATCGCTGCCGCTTTTTATCCGCATGAGGTGATCGTTCGTCTTAGCGATTTTAAGACCAATGAATATGCCAACTTGATCGGAGGGCGCACCTTTGAACCCCACGAAGAAAATCCCATGCTCGGTTTTAGAGGAGCGTCTCGTTATTACGACCCTCGTTACCGGGAAGGCTTTGCTCTTGAGTGCCAGGCCATGAAAAAGGTCCGCGATGAAATGGGATTGACCAACCTGAAGATCATGATTCCTTTTTGTCGAACTCTTGATGAGGCCCACAAGGTCATGGCCGAGCTAGAAAAAAACGGCCTCAAGCGGGGAGAAAAGGGGCTTGAGTTCTACGTCATGTGCGAAATTCCCAGTAACGTAATTCTGGCCGAACAATTTGCAGATATCTTTGATGGTTTTTCCATCGGTTCTAATGATCTGACTCAGCTGATTTTAGGCGTTGACCGAGACTCTGAAATTGTAGCTCCCATTTTTGATGAAAGAAACGAAGCCGTAAAACAGATGATCTCGCAGGTGATTCGAGTCGCTAAAAAGAAGGGCCGAAAAATAGGAATCTGCGGCCAGGCTCCCAGCGACTACCCCGAATTCGCCCAGTTCCTAGTGCAACAAGGAATTGACAGCATCTCCCTAAATCCAGACGCCGTCCTAAAAGGGTGCCAGGCCATGTTTCCGGATGCGCCGCAGTCTTAAAAGATGTAGCGGCGATAAGCCACGCTTGAAATAAGACCAAGCCCCGTCATAGTGGTCAGCATACTGGAGCCCCCGTAGGACACAAGGGGCAACGGAACCCCGACGATGGGGAGTAAGCCAATCACCATCCCGACATTCACAAACATGTGCCAGAAGACATAGCAAAGGACTCCGATACAGAGGAGGGCTCCAAACTTATCACGTGCTCCTGCGGCGATGCGGACTATCGAGTAAAAAAGCCCACAGAAAATTCCTAAGGTCAGAAGACTGCCAACAAATCCCCATTCTTCACTTAAGACGCTGAAAATAAAATCTGTGTGACGTTCAGGAAGGAACTCGAGCTGAGATTGAGTCCCATTCCGATAGCCTTTTCCAAAAAATTGGCCACTTCCCACGGCAATACGGGATTGAATACTGTTATAACCGGTTCCGCGTGGGTCGTTATGAGGTGAGATAAAAGTCAAAACGCGATTTCTTTGGTAATCATGCAGGCCATACTGCCACACAACAGGAATGGCCACCAATAGGGCCAAGAGGCCCCCCAATATAATAGATTTTCGCACACGGCAGAACACGAGCATTGAAATCGAAACTGCCATGATCATCATGGATGTGCCTAGGTCGGGTTGCTTAACAACCAAGATAAAGGGAAGGCCCAGTAAAATCAGTGGAACTGCGAGCTCTCGAAATCCAAGACCCCGTCCATGCATGGAGTGACGGGACAGAATCCGAGCTAACACAACCACCATCGCCAACTTCATGGTTTCAGAGGGTTGATAGTGGAAAAAACCTAAATCAATCCAGCGCTGCGCCCCTAATGCCACTTTTCCGAAGAGGGTGACATAGAGGAGGGCGATTAAATTGAAAAAATAGACAGCATAGGCCGCGCGATTCAATAAATTATAATCAATAATGGTCAGCCCTAAAAAGACGCTCCAGCCTACTCCTAACCAAATAATTTGATTGACGAATAAATCCGCGACGTTCTTATCAAGCGGGCCATGAGTGGCGCTATACAAGTTGATCAATCCCAAGCCATGCAGGCACAAAACCAGGATCACCAGTGTCCAATCAATTTTTTGAAAAATATTTTTTTCACCGAAGGAAACCGAGATATCCATTACTCACCCTCTGTGCTTTCAGGTTTTTCAATAACAGCGGATCGGGTTTTTGCGAGCTTCTTACCCTCTTCAATTAATTCAGGATGATACTTTTCAAAATAAGCCTGGGCCACGTCTCGGAATAAGGGAACCGATCCCGTATTTCCATGACAGGAGTGCTCGGCCAAAACTGCGATGGTGATTTCGGGTTTGTCCGCCGGAGCGTAGCCCACAAACCAACCGTGGTGACGTTGATGAATCGGACGAGCCTTACAGCTGGCGTAAATCTGGTCAGCTGAAAAACTCATAAGCTGGGCAGTTCCCGTTTTGCCTGCGAACTGGATGCCTGGGATCTTCCAAAACCGGGCTGTCCCTTTGGCGCCATTAGCCACGCGGCGCATGCCCTCTTTGACAATATCGAAATTCTTTTTTGAAATTTGAACGCCGTTGCTTTGTTTCTCTTGGAGGTTTCGTAAAACCTGGGGGAATGATTCTTTTAGAGTTTTTCCATCCATATCGACAACTTTACGAACAATAAAGGGTTTCACAACAAGGCCATCAGTGGCGATGGCATTGTAGGCAACAGCCAGTTGGATCACGCTTGTCGTGACAAAACCTTGCCCAATGGCGGTACTTAGGTTTTCTCCGGGTTGCCATTCTTCGCCATAGTTATCTTTTTTCCATTTGGAATTCGGCATAAGACCCGGGACCTCGTTTTTAAGATCGATCCCCGTGCGACTTCCGATTCCAAGCAAAGAGATGTAGTCATACATCTTGTCCACGCCCAGAGCGATACCCATCTTATAGAAAAAAACATTCGAGCTTCTTTCGATGGCATCATAAACATTGATATAGCCATGTCCGCTGGCATTGTGGTCATGGTAGGGGCGACGAGCAAAGTAAAAAACGCCGGGTGCGTGGACAATCGTATTTTCTTTGATCTCACCTTCTTGCAGGGCTGCTAAAGCAATAAAGGGCTTAAATGTCGATCCTGGAGCATTATGATCTTGGATAATCTTATTTCTCAAGGGCTTGAAGGGATCATTGACAAGCTTGGACCAGGTCTTGGCACTGATACTGGTGGAAAGTTCATTGGGATCAAAAGCGGGGGCGCTGGCCCAAGCCAAAACTTCGCCGTTTGTTTTCATCGCGATCACGGCACCGATTCGCTCGTGCTTTTGTATGGACGCCCATGTGGCGGCTTGAATATCTTTATCTAAAGTCAAAACCGCATGATGACCACTGATAGGTTCAAGATTTTTTAAAGACTCGGAATAGATCGAGGGGGCAGTCGATGACATTGTCTCGCGGCCATGGGCATCCACCTGAACAAGGCTGACTCCGTCTTGTCCTCGAAGGCTGCCCTCAAGCACTTCTTCTAAGCCGCTTTTACCGATGATGTCGCCTTGACGAAAGCTTAACTTTCCCGAATATTTTTTGTTCATGATCGGAAGTTGCTTTTTCGAAATCTCTCCGACGTAACCAAAAAGTTGAGCCGCATTTTGGTTTAAAGGATAATTGCGTTGAATGGTCTCACGGATTTCAAGTCCCGGCAGGTCTAAACGTAATTTTTTAAGGCGGACCACCTCCTCGCGACTCAAGCTGTCTTTGATTTTGACCGGATTAAATGGGCCATTGACCCGTTTTCCGCGCTGGATTCGTTCTTTCACGCGGTCAGGTGTTACGCCGATCACTTCACTGACCTGTTTAGCGAGCTCTTCGATATCATCAATATATTGAGGCAAAACTACGGCCTCAAAGCCCAATAAATTTTGTACCAGGATCCCGCCATCGCGATCCAGCATCAAGCCTCGCGGGGCAAGTATCTTCACTTCTTTCAAACGATTTTTGTCCGAGAAGTTTCGTAGCTCAGCGCCGGAAAAAATCTGCAAATACCAAAGACGGCTAGTAAAGAGCATCATGGTGACGATGAGAAGAATATAAAAGAGCCGATACCGGTCCCAGTATTCCTTCACTTCGTCAGGATTGTTAACGTACTCATTCAGACTCATAGCGTGCCGTATCCATGAAAATTTCGGGGGCTCTCATCCCTTTTTCCCATTTTTTCAATAGTCCATAGACTGGGATCGAGAAAATCGGAGTTAAAAGCACCTGAGTTATGCGGTCCAATATCAAAAGAGGAGTCGAGTCGGATTCAATAATATTGGAGCATAAGAAATAAAGTAGGTGAAAGGCAAAAGCTCCGCCGAAATTAATAAGAACGAAGTAGCTTGTGCTTTCAATGTAGAAATTATTTTTGAAAACAACCAACATGAAATAGTAAATAAACATCACTAATAAAAGAATGCCGACGCTGGTGGCGCTAAAGGAGCTGGCGGCGATAACCAATAGATAAACAAAAAATAGTGAATAGGGGGCCTGCCGGGCTAGAATTACATAATTGATGACCGAAAGCCACAGCAGAGGTGGGGCCAGGTGGCCCAATATTTGAAACCAAAACACGGTTTGAAAGGCCGAACACAATATGATGAACAGAAAAATCCCTAAAAGGTAAATCAGTTTTCGTCCATAGAACATTAGGGACGGCCCTCCGTTGTGTTAACGGTGGTGTCAGAGGCGGTCGGGGGCAAGGGAAGATAACTTTCCTTGTGTGTATCGATAACAACAAAAACTTCCTCGATTTCGGAGGCCTCTACTACAGGCTTGAGCTCGATTTTGAGTGAAACGCTGTAAGTTTTATCCTCCACGTTTTCAACGATTGCCAGCGGAAAGCCCTTAGGGAAAATCTGATCCAAGTCGCTGGTCACAATGACGTCACCCTTTACTAACTGGGTGGCCCGGTCGATATACTTCAAGCTGAGAAAGCTTTCATTTCCGCCCCGGCCTTCCACGATACCTTGGGCCCGGGTTCGCTGAACCAATCCATCAAGAGCGGAGTATCGGTCTGTGATTAGCATAACGTGAGACCGGGTTTCTTCAGTCCGTAGAATCACACCGACGACACCTTTAAGGGCGATCACGGCCTGCCCCTTGCGGACGCCATCTTCGGCTCCTTTATTTAAAGTAATGGTGTTATGATCAGGGACGAGATCGCGACCGACAATGCGGGCGGCCACCAGTTCCATTCGGCTTTTTTGCTTAAATTGTAAAAGATCGCGAAGGCGGATATTTTCGAGCTCCATTTCCTTGAACAGTTCGAGGCGGGTTTTCAATTCCGCATTTTCCAAATGAAGGTTCTGATTGTTCTTTTTAATATCAAGAAGATTAAGGTAGAAAGAGGCAGTCGAAGTAACCCCATGGCTAAAGCCAAAGAAAACGTCCCCAGTCACTCCCGCCAACATTTGAAAGGGCTCCTTAATCCAAAAGGTTTCGTGCCCTTTCTGCTCCATGTTAATGGTAATAATGGGAAGCAGGGCCGCAATTATGATCAGGGCCACCTTACGCCAGTTCAAATTCCAGAAATTCAATTCGCACCTCTGCCCATAACGCTAACAAATCGTCGCAGGATTTCAAATTTTTTCTCTTGAAAAGAAATTTTAAGTATCGTCTCATGGTAAACTTCAAAACCATACTCGGAAAGAAAGGTCTTTATAAAATGGGTGATAATTTAGCAGATCAAGTGAAAAGGGCCATGGGGAAAGATGGCATTACGCCTAAAAAAATCGTCGCATTTTTACTCTTTGGCCTTAT
>CAZETK010000085.1:0-5834 GCA_964515195.1 uncultured Pseudobdellovibrionaceae bacterium | reverse complement strand
CTTTACATATATACAAAGTGCGCTTATCATTTTCTTATGGAGATTAATAAGGCTTTGGCGCTGAAGGCGCTCTCTCTTTTGGATAGTAAGGCTCATAAAAATGGTCTTAAAGACGTGAATCTCGTTATTGGTGAAGGAGGGGCCATGCTTTTACAGTATAATTATACCTACGGCACCACCTACGATATCGATGCGGTCCCTACGAATTATAATTTCGAGGACCTTAAGCCTTTTATGGAAGAAGTTGCCAAAGAGCTTAATATTGCTTCGGATTGGCTCAATCCGCACTATCAATCATTTACTGTTTATCTGCCTGCGGATGCAAAGTCGAGAATGCATATGACGTTTGAGGGAAAAGTTTTGAGTGTTAAAGCTCTCGGCGTAGAAGAAATTTTAATAATGAAACTTATGGCAGGACGCTCGAAAGATATTCCTCACATTAAGCATCTTATGAAGCTGTCTCCCAATCTTTCCATTGTTGAAAACCGCCTGGAAGAGTTGATCGAGCTTTTTCCGAAAGAAGCAAAGCGGGCCTTGGAGCTTTTGGACGGCTTGACTGGGGATTGACTATGAAGTCGACAGTTCAACTTTCCAATCAGGACCTCATTTATAAAATTCAAATGAAGCCATTAGCTGTTTCCGAAAAAGAGCTGGCTCATAGTTTGGATAGAGCGAGATTCGATCCCAGGCTTTTCGAGGTCATAACGGAATTTATTCGGGATTTCTGGTGGAACTTGAACCCAACTTTTCTTAACAAGGCCTGTAGAAAGTCCGGTTTTCCATTCATGGTTAAAGCTTCGATAAACCCCATTCTTGAATATTGTCAGATGAAGGGCGAAGACAAAAAAAACTTTTCCAACTGGGTCATTGAAGCCAGCAAGGGGCTTAAACTACCACCACCACAACTTCTTTATATTGGTCTTCACCCCGTAGGCTCCAGCATTATCCAAGAGGAGTTGAAGCAGGCTCTTCCCTGTTTCAAAAAGCTGAATTTGATTTCAAAGGACTTACCCTTCAATAAATCAATCCCAGGAGATCTTAAATCTGAGCATCATCCGGCCCCAAACCGCACAACCGAGGTCGAGCTTTTAAAAGCAAAGCTCGCAAGAAAAATCAAAGCTCTTAAGCTCCAGGGGTTATCTAACGAAGAAATTATCAACAGCACAGGAATCAACCGAGTCTTTCTGTCAAAAATACTCAATAACAAGTTAGAACGTATAACAGCTGAATACTTACAAGAACATACCCACTCTATCGAGGAGATCTCCTCCAGGGCCTAAGGGTGCATTGTAATTTGGGGGGAAATCCATTAGGATGCGCCGATGGTATCTTCGAAAAAATCAGAGAACCGCTCTCATTCGGATCCTTCTGATGGTTATTCAAATGAACAGCAAGTGAGTATTCAAAGTGTAGTCAAGAACGCCTATCACAAAGACGCGTTGAATAGCCCATTGCCGTTTGAAAGCCTTCTGCCGCGATTTTACACCCAGATCTTGCCTGAAGAAATTCTGAAGCTGCCTATTCAAGAATCAGTGGCGACTTGTCATGATTGCGTGGAGGTTCCCAAATACCAGCCGGATTTGAAGTGCTGTACCTTTCATCCTTTTCTGCCCAATTATTTGGTGGGGCAAATACTCGAGGATCAGAAATCTGCGCCCAGTTTTGTTACGGAAGTTTTGCAACATAAGATTTCTAAGCAAGAGTATGTTCTACCGCTGGGAGCCGTAGCGCCGGTGAAATACCAAGTGGAGTTTAATAAGTATCGAGAGGCCCGATTTGGTCAAGATCCTAATTGGTTGTGCCCTTATTACGACAAAAAGAAATCCATGTGCGGAATATGGCGGAATCGGGGATCGGTCTGCACGACTTTTTACTGCCACAGTTCTCAAGGTGATGAAGGTAAGGAATTCTGGCGAATGGCTTTGGACTATTTATCTTATGTGGAAATGGCCTTGGCCGAAGAGGCTTTGGTGCATCTTGATTTTTCACCGCGGCAGATTTCGGATCAGTTGGAGTATTTGAATCGGCATCGAGGCACTCGCCAAGAGCTCAGATCCAACTCTTTAGAGATGAAAAAAGCCAAGGCACTGTGGAATGGCTATTTCGACGATCAAGAAGTCTTCTATATAAAGTCCTTGGAAATCGTCAAAGGCTTCGATAAAAACCAACTTGCCGAGACCATGGGAGAGTTAGGCGTGGGGATTACGCAACAGTTATTGAAGGCAGGGCGGATATGGACTCGTTAACTCCAGAACAACGTAAGCAGCAGTTAATTCAAAGCTGGGAACCCTTATCGAATTGGGAAGATCGATACAAAAAGCTGATCGAGATGGGAAAATCTCTTCCGGCGATGCCAGATGAGCTGAAAACCGAATTTACTAAAGTGCGAGGCTGCCAATCTCAGGTCTGGATCACATCTGAAAAGCGTGATGATGGCAAAATTTATTATCAAGGTGATAGCGATGCAATTTTAGTTAAAGGCTTAGTGGCATTAGTTCTTTATGTCTATTCGGGCTCTACGGCCGATGACATTTTAAAAACATCTCCGGATTTTGTGAAAGTTTTGGGATTTGAATCTCACCTAACACCCAGTCGTACCAATGGACTCTACGCCATGATCAAAAGAATTATCATGGACGCTTATTCTTTAAAATCTCAATCGCAGTCCAGTCCAGAGTGACAAGTGAATCAGATTTTGATGCGATAAAAGAGTCACAGGAAGTGAGAGGAGAAATCGCAAATGAAATGGATTTCATTTTTTCTGGGGATGTCAGCTCTGTTTCTGAATACGGCTTTCGGTGTTTATAAATCCAATATGGTTCAAAATCACAATAACTCATCTGATTTTTACGAAACTCAAAATCTATCTCTCAGTGAAAGGAGACTGTCAGCTGAACTGTGCGATGACTCCCAACTGGAACTCTCGTTTGTTCAAAAGGTCATTCAAGTGGCTTATCCCGAGACTTCATTCAGTTTCACCCCGGCCCCAGTTCAGATTGCCGAAAACAATCAGACACTCATTGAAATCGAAATCGTGTATCACAATTCCACACCCAAAGTAGAAGCCCTACCAACTGAGGTGCTACCGGCTGAGGTGCTACCGGCTGAGGTGCTACCGGCTGAGGTGCTACCGGCTGAGGTGCAGCTGGCGGAATCTGCATCCACAGCCGACCTGCCAGGCGAGACGCCTTTGCTGCTGCCCAAGACTCTAGAGGTTTTGGGAATCATGGCTCCCGGGCAGATTGGGACCGCACTTCGTTCCGTGTCGATGTGTCTGGAGCCCAGCTTCTGTTTTGATCTGAATTGTCACAACCCTGGAGCGGTTATCCTCGCTTTTCACCAGGGTGAAGTTGAGTCCACTGGCATTACTTATTTAGATTGATCCTTGGCAGCGAAAGATTTTGTCACTTCGGTTTTGACCTGATTTGCGACATTCTAAAGAACATGGAAATCATGACAATTGGCTACGAAGGCGCTGATATTGACGACTTTGTCTTCTTCCTGAAAAAAAAGAAAATTAAAATGATCGTGGATATTCGAATCAACCCGATCAGCCGCAAAAAAGGTTTTTCTAAAAACAAATTAGCCCAAGCCCTGGGCGCTGAGAAAATTGACTATCTTCATTTACGAGGTCTTGGCACTCCGATGATATGGCGGCGGCAGGCGGAAAAGGGGATCATGACCCGCCAGCGGATGTTTGAAAGATATCAAAACGTCATTCTTCCCCGGCATCCGGACGAGCTGAAACACCTTCTTGATCTTGCAAAGGAAAAGCGAACCGCGATTTTATGTTATGAAGCCGACCCTCTTGATTGCCATAGAAGTCGCGTAACCGACGAGCTCAAATCTCAACAAGGTAGAAAACTTAAGGTTACTCATCTGAAAATAAAGCGGTCACCGAACCTAAAGTCCCCCACCTTAATATGAAAGGATCAGCCAGCTTGCGAGAGATACAATCCCACTGAAGCCAAAACTACTTAAACTTCCAAATTGGAAGTGGAGCCAATCACACGCTTATGAAATCGTGGCGTGAATTCTGTGAGTATCGTCGTTATCATCTAATTCGTTTAAGAACTCTTCGACTTCTTTTCTTTGCTCATCGTTAAGAGTTGTTGGATTGGTCGACTTGTAGGAAAGCTCTGCAGTTGTAACCTTCCAGCCGCGGTCAGTTAGGCCTTTTTGAATTTCACCTAAACTATCGGGTGAGCCGATAAATTCGTAACTGCCATCGTCATTTTTAGAAACTTCATCAGCTCCCACTTCGATCGCTTCTTCTTCCGGGTCAAAAGCACCTTCTTTTTGTGCTTCTAATAGGCTGACCCGTTTAAACATCCACATCACAGAACCGGATTCCCCCATGTTGCCGCCGTAACTTTTAAATAAAGAGCGAACTGACATAGCGGTTCGATTCTTGTTATCTGTTTGGCATTCCACGACGATGCCGACACCGTGGGGGCCGTAGCCTTCATAAGTCAGCTCTTCAATCTGGACTCCATCGTCCAGAAGGCCTGCTCCCTTTTTGATGGCCCTTTCAATAGTGTCATTAGGACAAGATTCCTTTTTAGCATTATCAATAGCCAGTCGCAGGCGGGAATTCATGTCCGGGTCAGGGCCGCCAGCTTTTGCGGCCACTTGGATCTCTCGAGCCAGTTTTGTAAAAACGGCCCCCTTCTTTTGCGCGTTCGCAACCTTAACCGGATTTTTCCATGACTTTCCCATAGACTTCGAAGTATTCCAAAAAAGATGTCCCTTGTCAGCGAAAACTATCAGAGAAGTCTTTTAAGTGAAGCCGATGTCAGAGCCAAGATTCGCCAACTTCCCGCCGATATTGAAAAATTTTGGGCGCAACATAATATTTGTTGGCTTCCGGAAACGCCTTGTCGAGATATCAAAGTGATGCAAGAACCTGATCGACGTAAACGAAAAGGACTATCAGACCGCGAAGAACAGGGACGCCTGCTTCACAACTTGGCCAACATCGAACTGCAGGCCATGGAGTTGGCATTTCGCTCTTATGTAGAGTACCCCGAAGCCCATACAGAATTTCGTGAGCAGTTGGCCGAACTTGCGATCTCGGAAAGTGAGCACCTGCAGCTTTGTCTTGAGCAACTCCAAGAGTTGGGTTACCAGTGGGGAGATTGGCCCATCCATCTTAACCTTTGGGCTGCGGTTTCAAAACAGGATTCACTGTTGGATCGACTTTTGATTGTTCATCGTTACTTGGAAGCCTGTGGTTTAGATTCAGGGGTGGCCCTGTTAAATCGCCTTCATGCTTTGGACGCTCCACACGTAAAGAAGGCCGTTTCACAAATAGCCGATGATGAGGTAGGGCACGTAGAATTTGGCTCACGTTGGTACCGCTTCTTTTGCCAGCAGCAAAACCTTGAAGCCAGTGATGATTTTCCCGTGAGACTGCAAATGTTAAAATCCAAGCTCCCGAAAAGAATCGAAAAACTACAATGCGAGCTCCGTAAAAATGCAGGCTTCACTGAGGCCGAACTGCAAGCCGCCGAAAATCTTCGCCAAGAGTTCATGGCAACGGCAAGGGGTGGGTTGATATCGTTTTAGAATCAGGCTCCCATAAGGCACCGATATCATGGTCTTCGAATAGCTCTAGTCGGAGTAGGGGATAAGGAATCTTTTCTTGAATTTGATTTCTAAGGTACTCACAAATATTTTCAGTAGTGGGAACAGTGTCTTTGAATTCGGGGATTACGAAATTTAAATGCTCGTGATCTAGATGTTTCAAGAACTCATAGAACTTTTAGCGAATTTTGGACATCCTAGAGTCGTGGACGTTTACCCACTCAGCCAAAAGCCTTTAATAATTTCAG
>CAZETK010000084.1:0-6485 GCA_964515195.1 uncultured Pseudobdellovibrionaceae bacterium | reverse complement strand
GTCCTATGCTTGCGGAACCTGCGGGCATGGCCCGCCCTATATGCCTTCAACAGCCACAAAATACTTGGATCATCATCAACGATAACCAATGATTTATTGGTCATCGATTGGAACTCCTTAACTTGAGGGCTTCTGGAATCAGCCTGAATTTCTGTCCCCAGGGCATTGAAAAACTCGGTTGGCAGCAAAGGCGCTGATATCATCGACACCTGAACCTTGGATTTAGGCAGCTTGATGGGCATGCTCTTCAGACTTCTCATAAGCAGAATGCGCTGATCATCATGGGCAGCCGCGATTACAGAGTTGACGGCAGTTAATTGATGAAACTCATTTGGAATCATCAGTATAAAATCAACGCTAGCCAAAGTATCACTTACGCCCAAACTTGAAAGGTTTTGCCAGGTGTGATGGGAAATAAGAAGTTGCGCTTCCTTGGCCAACTCACTCAATGATGACAAATACGCCTCTTGGTGATCATGAATCACTAAAAGCCGCTTTCCTTCCAGATTATCGGAAGTCAAATTGTGAATCCATGGAGTTAAGTTTTCAACCATCAGAGGCATTTCAACATGAAACTCGGTTCCATGACCGATTTCAGAATTTAAAGTGATCGTACCATTCAGGCGCGTAACAATGGCCTGAGAAATCGCCAATCCCAACCCAACTCCGCTTTTATTGCGCGTGGTGGAAGGATTAACTTGATAGAATGCTTTAAAAATATCATCTTGTTTAGATTCTGGAATCCCAACACCCGAGTCCCGGATAATAAACTCAACTCGTGCCGTTTGTGTCGTAATTGGCCCTTTCTTCAAATAGTTGACCTCGAGTTCGACACTTCCCTCGTCTGTAAACTTAATGGAGTTGTTTAATAAGTTGATAAGAACCTGCTTCAAGCGGCTCGGATCGGTGTAGATTTGGGATGGAAATTGGGGATCCATTTTGAAGTGAAAACGAAGCCCTTTTTCACTACTAACAGGCTGGACAAGATGCACAATTTCTTCCATGAACTTAAGAAAGTCTACATTTTCGAATTTAAACTTCACATCTTGGCTGTCAACTCGAGCCATATCCAGAATGTCTTCGATCATCCGGATAAGATGATTGCCGGCATTTGTCATGCTGTATATGAACTCTTTTTGCTTCTTCGTGAGGGCTGTTTCACGCATTAGATCAGTCATTCCCATGATGATATTAAGAGGTGTTCGAATTTCATGGCTTACGTTTGCAAGAAATCGGCTTTTAGCGTAGGTGGCTTCTTTGGCTTTTTCTGACTCGATTTGTAAGTGGGCTGTTTTTTCTTCCACCAGATTTTGCACCTCAATATTTCGACGAATCAGAGAATTAATCAAAAGTGCTAACAGAAAAGTGATAATCAACCCAGACGTTAAAATGACTAAAGAGCGACCCTCCAGTAACCCAACCCTATTTTCTGAAAAAAAGGTAAGGTTGTAAGAAGCCTCAGAAAACCGGGGCCGATAATGGTGAAGAATGGAAGTTTCAGATCTAATTTTATTGGATTCACTTGGCGCGATTTTACGAACCTGGATGGGTTGTTTTTGTTTTTTCTCAATAAGCCAATAGGTATTATCAAGCTCTTGCTCAAGAATAAGTGACATTCCATCGGCCATGACCTGTCCAGAAGCAAAAAGCCCTTCGGCCTCTCCCAAAAACAACAAATAAGAGTTTCTTTTAAAAGGAAGACTCCATGCTAGTGCGAAGTAAGTTACGTCACGTTCCCAAAAAAAGAAGGTGATGTACTTTCTTTTCTCATTGATGATCTTGTGAAAGACGTCTTTTACATGAGGGTTATGGGCGGGACTAACGTCCTGATCTGTGGCCGTGATGGGCTCGAATGAGTATTTTGCGAATCCATCTTGGTGTGGCGGCGCTGATCTATCAGGAACTGCATTGACACGGATCATTTTGGTGAACAAAGAATTTCTCAAAATAGCTGACGTATAGAGGCTGTTTTCATCTACATTTGTCAAAAAAGACTGAAAATCATTTTCATAATTTTGAATTCGAATTGTTTGATTTGAAATAAGGAGATCAAAACTAGTGGCGACGATTTCGGCGTTCACTGCAAATTTGTTTTGTGAAGCCTCATAATCAAAACGGCTTGAGGTGATATACAATACGTAGGTAACTAAGATTCCCACGATCAGCACCAAGAACGTATAGATGTAATCACGCACACCATAGTCTTTAACATTCCATTTGCGAATGAGATATCGGGGGATTCTTGTCACTAATCTTTCCTCAGTTAGCTCTTTTAACCTCCATAATGTTAAGACGTTGATTTAAAGCATATTTCATATTCATGTTAAGATTTCTTAACATCGACAAATCTTCCAAATCAGAAGGAGTTTATGGTAGGGTGCTCCATTATGACTACAATTCAAGAACTTCACGAAAAAATGGAAATATTGGCTAAATTTCAAGGGTTTAACGGGACATCGCTACAAACACTAGCAGATGAGACAAGTCCTGATGTGACGATTAAGATGCTGACAGAATTTTCAAAGACGGTTTCAGCTGAAGTGAGGAACATTGAAAAAGGTCTAGGAGACCAAGATCGATTGGTCCTCAGGAAAGCTTTTCATAAGCTAGCGGGCTCTGGAGAGCTATTGGGATTTCCATTCCACGGACGCCGATGGCGGGAACTCAGTCAGCGACTGGAGAAAGAGGAGACTATTCCTATGGAAATTCCAGCAGAATTACAGGAAATAAAACGTTTACAGGCTATTCTTCTAGAACTCTAAAACGCATCATAACTGATCTTTCTAAGCTCTTAACTGAATTCGGCTTAACTGCATAACCAGGGAGAAGTAGTGAAGCCTACCCTTAGGCACCATGCTCGCGAAGGCGGTATCCTTCACCAACAACTGTTTCAATCCTGACTGAGGCCTCTTGAATTTTATGCCGCAGATGGCTAATGTGGGTATCTACAGTGCGGTCTGCAATATAAATATCGTTTCCCCAGACTTTATCAATGATTTGATCCCGGCTGAAAATCACTTCGGGGTTTTTCGAAAGCGTGAGAAGGATTTTAAATTCCGAAGGGGTTAAATCAATTTTTGTGTTCTTGAGAAGAACAGTCATCTTGGGTACATCCAAAACAAGGTTCCCAACTTTAACAAAATCCGCAGTTCTTTGCTTATCTTGGACCCGCTTTAGAACTGATTCCACCCGGGCTTTCAGTTCGAGAGCATGAAAGGGCTTGCAAATATAATCTCCAGCCCCTATCGAGAAAGCTGTAACTTTGCTGAGAATATCATTATCGACTGTCAGAATGAAAATCGGTTTTTCGTTCCAAGGAGGCATCATTTTCAATTCCGACAAAAACTTAATCCCATGCCCATCGGGCAATTCAAGATCCAACAAAATTAAGTCGAAATCAAAGTTGCGATTATGAAGAATCTCCCTCGCCTCTTTGAGCGTAGAGGCGAAAGTCAAATGTGCCCCTGATAAGGCACTTGCAATGAGAAGCTGATATTCCTGACTATCTTCAACGCATAAGATGGAAAACATGAGGGAATATTAGAGCGAAGTGATCCTTTTAATCAACCGTATTTTAAGTTTTCTTCAAACCCTGTCCATAGTCAAACCACACCCTCCCCCTACAATTAGTGTTAAATTTCATCGGAGGGAATTTATGACTCAAATGATCGAAATGACATCGAATCAGCCAGGCTTGCAGCCAATAGTGGGAGACTACCTAAATCTAGACGACTCAAGATTGATGCGCATCCTTGTTGTGGAGGATGATTTATCGCTTAAAACTTTTTGGAGCCACGTTTTAAATGAAACCTATAAAAAAAATAAAATTGATTGGGCTTCAACGGAAGAGGTGGCGGAAGGCTTGATTCGAAATCGATTTCTGAGGGGCAAACCCTACGATCTGGTCATTTCTGACATCTTTTTAGCGGGTCAAAAGACTGGCTTAGAACTGTGGTTTAATTTTTCAGAGGCCGCCACTCAGTTTATTTTTGTAAGCGTATTAGCTGAAAACCGCTTCGACCAATTGATGAAAGGCGCCGGCCAACAGCCCTTATTTTTGCAAAAGCCCTTAAGTGCTACAAAATGTAAGGAGATCTTGGCCTCAATCGCGCCTTCGAGGGGGAATTATGGTTAGCCTTCAATATAAAATCGATTTTGATGGACTTAAAAATGATGCCAAGTTTGAAACCTTTACGCAGAATATGATGGATCAGTTGGGGGATAGTGCACCGTCTGATAGCTTCTTCCACCTTAGGATCATAAAAGATAATGAAGAGTATGAATCCCAACTCAATCTTTCATCAAGTGGACTTCAGTTTTCAGTCAGCGGCCGTGCCCGCAGCCCTTATGTCTCTTTGGACAAGGTCTGGCTCTCGGCGAAAGATCAGATCCAATCCTGGAACTACCAGCGGTTTGATTACAGCGGGTCATAATTCTAACGACGACTTATCAAATGAACGATGTCATATCCCCACTTTTTAGGTGGCCCCTGGGAGTTCAGGGGCCTTTCCATTCGCTTCTAAATCATGAATAAGCTTAATAAGCTGTTGTTTTCGAATTGGCTTTACTAAATAATTCGTGACTTCATCCTTAAATACAGACTCATTTAAAACAATTGAGGCTTCGCCGGTAATAATCACAATAGGTGTGCGTGGTAAATTTGATGACCGCTCAAAATCACGGACTTTTTGTATGAAAGTGCGACCATCCATGCCTGGCATCTGCAAATCGGTAATGATGGCTTGTACCTGGCTTGCATTCGCTTTGAAATAACTAAGTGCCTCTGCAGGGCTTGCCATATAAACGACATTTAATTTCTCACTTCTTAGATATGATTGAAAAAGAAAATGACTGTCGAGGTCATCTTCGATAACCAGAAAGCACTTCCCGCTCTTGGTGGAAAATTCATTCAAGGGTCCCTGACCTTGATTGGAAGTGTTTTCATGCTCATCAATCAGACGACAATTCGGCGCCGCAAGCTCCGAGGTCAGAAGTCCGTCAGTCAAAGCCTGCACTAGAAATCGCATCTTGATGGGAGCGTAAAGTGTGATGCCGAACCCGGGTGACCACGCTCTGGTTCTTTCTGACTTACTCTGGCCAATGGGAAGAATAAAAATCAGATCCTCGCTGCGAAGATCCATCAAACTGCAAGCCTCCATTAAATCTAGGTCCGAGTTGTCAATAGCTTCCACTGTTAAATCGAGAATGACTTTATGGTAGATCTTACCCATGGGCCCCACTTCGCGAACGACTTGATGATAAGAGTCAACAACAGTAACATCAAAACCAATCCAGCTTAAACTCTGTCTAATAAAACTCTCTTGGATTGGGCTTTTACTATACAGAAGAATTAAGGGCCTGCCAGTCGTCGTTGGATCTTCGGAAAGTTTGTAATTTGTTAACCAACTATTTTGGCGAACAGATTTTAACTTCAAATAAATGCTAAAAGTACTGCCTTTACCTTCTTTCGAGTCGACCCGAACTTCAGCCCCCAATAGTTTCGAGTAAGATCTCACCAGCGCCAATCCAAGCCCGACGCCCTCTCTTTTTTGAGGCGATGATTCCCCTTGATAGAAGGGGTCAAAAATTCGGCTTATCTGCGCAGGCGGAATACCGAAGCCGGTGTCGGTGACATCAAAAACTAATTGCTCCTGCGAATCGAAGGCGGACCGCTCTAATCGAACTATAAGTTGAATCTCACCCTTTTCCGTATATTTCAATGAGTTGTTCAGAAGGTTCAGCAGCACTTGTTTAAGACGTTTGCCATCCGTATAAATACAGGCAGGAACTTCGGGAGATATCATGTGGTTGTAGGCAATTTTCTTTTTGCGACAAGCGGGAGCGACAAGATCTGAAACCGTTTCGATCAGAGTTTCAACCTCCAATCGCCTTTCATCAAGATGGATTTCTCCCCGCTCTACCATCGCCATATCAAGAATATCATTCATCAAGTCAAGCAAGTGCTGACTGGCATTATTAAAACTGGCAACGTATTCCTTTTGTTCAGCATTCATAGGTGTATCTGAAAGCAGTTCTGACATACCCACAATCATATTGAGGGGTGTTCGGATTTCATGACTGATTGAAGCTAGGAATCGTGATTTAATTTCGTTGGCTTCTATTGCCTCGTTAGTGGCGTCTCTTAAACTTTGAGTTGTTCTTTTAACTTCTTCACGCACTCTAAGGTTCTGTTGGATCAAGTTGTAGATAATGTAACCCACCAGGCCCAAGATCACGGCACCGAGCAATAGAATGATCCAGGCCCAGCCCATCTGAATAGCGGCTTCCTTTCCTCGCAATAAATATCGAACATGAATCACTTCGTTAAAGAACGGCTCACTAGCATAAATGTACATATTCGTATCATCAAGCCTGCCGTATCTGGGATCCAAAGATGAAACGCGAGAGACGGCGACAATATCAACATCGATAGGCGAATCGACATGCTGAGCAATCAGATTCCTCATTGAGACGCTGGCTAATAA
>CAZETK010000083.1:0-7125 GCA_964515195.1 uncultured Pseudobdellovibrionaceae bacterium | reverse complement strand
GAGGAGATTCTGATATTACTTTCCCGACTAGCTCTGGTCCCTTTATATTGAGTGTAGGATCTTTTACTTCCACAAGTGGAGTCATGACTGTCAGAAATGATTTTACAATCTCTGGAACTTCCACTTTCAATCATAATTCAGGTCAACTCGCTTTCCGAGGCACTGCCATCAGCTATACCGTGACACCAGGAACTGCCACCTTTTGGATTGTGGTTATGGGCGGAACAGGCGTAACAACCGACATATCAGGCACAATGATTGTTGATGATCTTCTGGCGGTTGGCGACGACTCCTGCTCGGGCAAGATTAATTCCGGAACCATTTTGGCTAAGGGTGATGTTAGCTTTTCCAACAGTGGAAAGTCCGGATCAGGTCTCATTAAAGTGGCAGGCTCCGGCGATCAAATGGTCACAGGTGTATCTGGAGCGTGCATTCCCTCCTTTGAGGTGGCTTCAACAGGTGGGACCGTTAGCTATTCGGGAACCCTGTACTTTCGCGATGATTACACTTTCACATCAGGCACTTTAGATGCTGGTACATCGCTGGTTCAGTTTATTGCACTTGATTATGATGCCACAATTACGCCTGGTGCTGGTTCCTATTACAGTGTGACTTTTGGTGGAAGCAGCGCAGATTATGAACTTGTCGGAACAATCACAGTTCTGGGTATCGCCCGTTTCGTCGATGGCGGATCTTCAACCGCAAAAGTCAATGCAGGAACGGTATTAGCCTATGGAAACTTAGAGTTCGCCGGTGGCGGGAAAATGGGAACCGCTTTAATTAAGGTTGTGGGTTCAAGTGATCAAACCATCACTGGAGTTTCGGGAGCAAGTATATCCAACCTTGAAATCGCGTCAATGGGTGGGAATGTGATCTTCTCAGGCTATATTTTAGTCAGAGGAGGTTATACTGTCACATCCGGCAATATCAATGCAGGTACGTCGACCTTACATCTCAATGGCACCTATGAAACCTATGCGGTTGAACCAAGTTCAGCAAATTATAATAACCTTCGCTTAGGCGGAGATAAGTCCACCTATGAATTTTCTGGCACATGGAATGTCTATGGTCTGCTGACTTTAACCGATGCTAACTCATCGGAAGGAAGCATTAATACAGGAACTCTGGACGCCTATGGAAACGTAGAGTTCATCTCGAATGGCAAGCAGGGGAATGCTTCGCTGGTCTTCAAAGGCACTACTACAACTACCTACAGTCAAGCCACAACCGCACAGCGTATGAATGCAAATATTACTGTCGAAAAAACAGGGGGAGCCTCCGTCATCACCGTCTCCAACATTTCCAACAACTGGCCAGGACAAGATTTCACTATTAAAAACGGTGCGACAGTCGACATGAATGGCTACAATTTTGTGGTCAATGATGTCTTAACAATTGATGCTGGCGGGACATTGAAATGCCGAACCGGTGATTTGACCTATGGAAGCTTAGTTAATAACGGAAATATGAACTGTGCTGGTGACCCCATGTATGATTTTAACTGGACGGGTGCCGGTGGCGATACAAACTGGAATAACGCGGCCAATTGGCAAAGTGGAGCTGTTCCCACTTCAATAGATCCCGCTGCTTTCAAAGACGATTATTGCGGAGCCAATTGCAATGCCAACATCAGCACCAATGTGGCTGCTGGTGGAACTTATCTATACAGTCCTTTCTCGGGGACCATTACTCAAGCTAGCGGTTCAACATTCACCATGGGAGCAAAGGGCTGGAATCAAGAAGATGGAACCTTCATTGGAGGAGACTCCAGCGTTAATATCAATGGGCCATTTACATTCAGCGGAGGAACTTATACCGCCACCTCTGGCACGACTTTTTCTGAAAGCCATGTCACAATCGGGGAAGGCGTAGTCTTTAATCATAATTCTGGGTACTGGTCTCAACACAGTCATGGCACTAATTTTACTGTTCCTTCTTTATCGAATATTACCTTCTATCAGCTGCAATTTCGCGCCCCCTCTAATATGGCCGCTGATATTACTTTTCCTTCCACATCGACAACCGTTGTTCTTAACCATCTCTTCTTGGGCCCCAATGGCTCAAGACACAGCGGCTTTATCAATGGGACCATTGATCTCCACGGCGATCTGACGATAGCCGATCAGGGCGGAAGAGGCCTTGCGAATATTAGGTTCGTCGGCACTGGTGATCAAACTCTGACAGGAAGTGGACCTAATGGAACATTGCCATCTGTTGAAATTGCCAAACCATCAGGAACTCTCTTTTTAGTTGGCGAGATTCGGATCGCCAGTCACTTCACTTACACCTCAGGAAATGTCGACCCGGGAAGCTCCACTTTGCGATTCGCTCCTGAAGGCAGTCCGACTCGAAACTTGAATTTTAATAACCTTGCTCTGAATAACGTCATTTTCGACAATGTTAATCAACATGGAAATCTAGGCGGATCCAGTTTAACAGTTTTGGGATCCTTACGTATGTCAGCCAGTACCTACCGTGTCGATTCAGGAACAATTTATGTCAAAGGCAATGTGGAGTGCTCGGGCTCAACAACGGCAGGGTCCGCTATGGTCATTATGGACGGAACAGCCAATGCGAACCTAATTGGAAGCTCACCATTGCGCAATTGCTTGGCACTTGAAATTGCCAAAACAGCTGGCGCGAAAGTGACGATGACATCGCATTTCCAGATGAACTCAAGCAATCAAGACTTTATTATCACTAGTGGCACATTCGACATGGCTGGGTTTAACCTTACGGTCAACCGCAATATCACCAATAACGGCACTCTCCGCCGTGGAACCAACCCCACCTGCGGAACCCTCACCTATGGCGGAAGCTATACGGGTGCGGCCGCCGTCTGCCCATAAGTGCTCTATAAGTTTCCACGATGGTTTACGTATGTATGAACTACGAAGATAGGTAATGCAATGTCAACGCCACGATAAAAAGTCTCAAGTTTTTATCCACGTTACTTCATGCTTGTTATGACAAAGATGGATAATGCGAGAGCCAGGTATTTTTCTGAACAGCTCTGTGGTCTTAAAGTCTGTTTTTCCCTTGTATTTGATCGTGCATATACATTTCAAATCGGGATACGCCTCAAGCCACCGTGCGACCAGTTCATAAAGGCGCTGAGGCTCGCAGATAATATCGGAAAACAGCCAGGCGGGTTGTTCAATCTCATCAGGCCTTAACTTAAAGGCATCGCGTTTTACAAATTCTATGTTGGCAAGGGAGGCTACACTTGGATCTAAAGGCGCCTTATCCACACTTATAACTTGGGTTCCAAGACGTTGTAGAACCCAGGTCCATCCTCCTGGACAAGAGCCCAAGTCCAAAACTTTTTCGTCCCTTGCGGGAGGCGGTTGATAAAGGGTGAAAGTTTCCCACAGCTTTAAATACGCTCTTGAAGGAGGGCCACTGCGATCCTCAGCGAAATTGACTAAACCCAAAGGAAAATAGTTACCCGTATTGGGACTCACCAACATCTGGTTCTCACTGAGCAAGGTCCAAAAACCCCAGGTGATTTTTTCAGGCTTCTCTAAGAAACTTAGGGGTTGAATTTTCGGGGCCCGTACCTGTTCCTGAATCAATTGACTGCGACGGTGAAGATGAAAGGCATAAGAAGCCCATCTCCGGCCATTATCGCGCAAAAGCTTTGCCGCTTTGGAAATTGATTGCACATCATGGATTTCGATATCTCGAAGGGTCAGCTGCGCCCATGTCAGCTCACGGTCTTCGTCTAACAAAAACAGGCGACCCATATGGGTCGCCTGTTTTCCTGTATAAAACCGGATTTCCTCTCCCAATTCGTTTTCAAAACCCTCGAAAGAGAAATATCCGACCTTCTTCATTTAGTGTAAATTAAGCCGCAGCCTTCTGAGCGGGAGATAGCAGGCCCCTAGCATTACAAACGGTCGTCAGATCGCCCCAAAATTTTTCTTTAATTTTAGTTTCTGCCGGACCCATTTTGACTTTCGGAAAATCGCCTTTCTCTGCGTGCAAAGAAAAGTCGGCTTCCGAGCAGCCACGAACAATTTTTAGCATCAAATTAAAATGAGCGTCGGTAAAACTTTTTTGGTCAACAAGCATTTTTCGTAGCCCTTGCTCTGGTGTATGCAAGAGAAATTGATGAAGACCGGCGTAATCATACTGACTCATTCTTAGACTCCTTTTTTAGTTCCGTCTTTCCCTATCGGAGTCCGAATGCCAGATCTAAAGGCCAGGATGGTGTTATCTAGTCCCAAAACAATCACTGGACCACTGCTCGAAGGTCGAAACAATATTCAGATGATAAATTTCGTTTTGTTTGGTGAACTACTCCTTGGCCTTTTATCAAAGTTGTTTTACGGGAACGCACGTCATCTTTATACTCAGGCTTCACAGTGGTCAGGCGCGCCTCTAGTAGTGCCAGAGCCTTTTCTTCTTCGCTAGCATAGGGATACTGCCTAAGCCAGTTGTTATAAATATCAAGGTGTTGGCTTCCGATGCTTCCATTTTGGACGACAAAATCAAACATCAACAATAAAAAACGAAGTTCAGTGAAGCCAAAGGTTTCAAAGTAGGCCCGCGCACGCAAAAATAGCCTTGTTGAAGCTTTCAGCTGTAGGCTTCGGTAACTTGAGTGTTCCGCCATGGACTGAAATGATTTTTTCCAATCTGCAAGGACATTGCCTCGAGAATCCAATACATTGCTGCGGGCCCAGGTCACACTTTGACCACTGTTCCCCGCCTGTTGTTCCAATTGACCTTCCTCATAGCCTTGGTCTAGCTTATTGAAAGCCTCTTGATCGGGAAATAGTTCTTCAAAGTGCGAAAGTGTTTGTAAATGTTCAATGCTGGCGATACCGGTCCCAGGAAGAAGACTCATGCCGGCCCAATTTTCCAACATTCCTTTCATGGAGCTTAACTTACTGGGCGAGAAAAAAGACTCTAATACGTCGAGGCGGCTTTGGTACATCTCGATCAAAAGAGGCTGAAGACTCCCTTGACCCAGATTCTGTTGCAATAATCCGAGGCTAATACCCTGGCCATCAAAATTTCCAGCTATGTTTTTCCATCCGACATGACCTTCGAAGCTGCCGGTGATGTTCAAGGATAAGGCATAATAGGTGTGTTCAAAGTCTGTCAAATCCAATGGCCAAGTGACGCTCTTAAAATCCAAAGTAGTGCAGATATGCGCTGTTGGATCCTTCTCGACAGGATTAGGCTCGTTTTCACTGACGGGCGGCAAGGCGGGATCAGAACCTTCGATTGGGGGTGTTGAGGGAGGAGGAAGTGAGGGCGTCTCTGTACTTCCTTCCGGGACAGGAATTGGTTGTGACTTTTTAAGATCGTAACAACCGACAACCAAGACCAAGATCATAAGGACTAAAGTAATCCGCTGCATAGGAGTTTGAACCGCCATCTTTCTACTTCGGTTCAAACTAAGACGGATTAAAGGTCTAGTTTCATTTACAGTTCGAACTCTACAAATAGCGGATAGTGGTCAGATAAAGAATCCCAAGGGCTACCCTTTAATACTTCTGCTTGGAGGGGCGCTAAACCTCTCGAGTACATTCGATCCAAACTTAACAAAGGTCTAGGGCTTGGAAATGTGATGGCATGTTTACCGTAAAGCTCAACAAAGGACTCTTGAATCTGCAAATGTTGGCAAAGCGGTTTTGTCAGCTGTCCACCCCAATCGTTGAAATCCCCTGCGAGAACAAGCGGATCCAGGTCAGGTAAAGTTTGAGCATATTCCAGAATCTGTTGAATTTGCTTGAGCCGACCTGAATGCAGAAGATCCAAATGGACATTCAGGGCATGAAGCAACTTGTTCTGGGGAACAATTTCGATTTCACAATGCAGTAAGCCCCGCTGCTCCCACCGATGCGTTGAGAGGTTGATCTTAGACCAAGACTTAATAGGATAGCGGCTTAGAATGGCGTTTCCATGGTTGCGTTCACTGTAGACTGCGTTTTTCCCATAGGAATAATGGGGCCAAATATGATCCGCCAGAAATTCGAATTGCGATTCTTCAGGCCACAGTTCTACATTTCGAGCGTGTTTGGCATTCTCTCCCACGACCTCCTGAAGCAATACAAGATCCGCATTGGTAGATCGAATAGCCTCTCTTATCTGAGGCAGAACAAAAGAAGATCCCCAGCGATTAAAGCCCTTATGAATATTGTAACTCAAAATTTTGAGAACCATATTGCACCAAAAGTTAGAAGGCCACGCGAACTGTGACCTTCTTGTATTATGAACAATATGTTCACGAATTTAAAGACTTGAAATCAGTTTTCTGACTTTATTGCCAGCCAGTTACAACTTCCACATAGCTCATATTGAGAGCCCGTGAAATCTTCAGCAATGTTGCTCGTCGCGGCATAGTGACGGTACTGAAAAACCGGGACAAGGAAGGTTGCGGAATACCTGTCAGTTCTGCAAGGCGCTTAATGCCACCCGATTGATCCACTTTAAGCCGCAAGTTATCTTTAAACAGTCGGATATTTTGAGAGATCTTCTCTAAATCGTCAAAACGAATTCGATTTGGAGTCTCTGGCTGGCACAACAACACCTTAATATTTTCGACTAGTCTTTCCCGGACAGATCCATCGGCCTCCCTAAACCAAAGCTTAATCAAATCACAAATTGCATTCACTTCAAAAGCTTTGTGAATGGATGTGGCGATAAAATCCTTCGGTAATCCCAATTGATTCATATAGTAGCCAATTTCAATCAGCTCTACCTTCGAGTCCGCATTTAATTCCTGTATTCTCATGTCGTTTCCTTTCGTTCTGTTATTCATATTTTTCCTTAGTTTAAAACTTCGACCAATGCTTTCAAAAATTCAGCCTTACGAATCGGCTTCGTAAGATAAGCTTCAATACCTAAAGTTGTGGCCTCTTGAATTGTTTCTTCTTGAGCATCTGCTGTCAGAATCACGACTTTCAGGGGCTCTTCAATCTTTTTACGCAGTTCTCTGACTAGTGTAAATCCATCCATCTCTGGCATCTGCAGATCCGCCACCAACACATCCGGCTTTTCTTGTTGGCACATTTCAAGGGCGTTTTGTCCGTGACTAGCGTAGCGTACCTTCAGGGACTGCCCCGCCAGATAGGCCTTCAGCAGCATCAAATTACTGGGATCATCATCAAC
>CAZETK010000082.1:0-7173 GCA_964515195.1 uncultured Pseudobdellovibrionaceae bacterium | reverse complement strand
GCAAAACGTGTCCTGTAGTAACTCATGCTGCGAATCCTTTTGTATTAATGAACTCTATAATTTGAATTTAATTTATTTTTTTTCGGATCTAGCCTGCTTACCTTGGGCCTGAGCTTGCGCCTGTGCTTGCAAGGATTTTACGCTTGAAGCGACTTGAGTTCGAAGCACTTTAATACGAACACCATCCGCCACCTCAAGAGTGACAAACTGATCGGTGAGACCTTCGATACGACCCAAAATTCCAGAAGCGGTTACAACCTCATCCCCGCGCTTCAAGGCGTTTAAAAAGCTTTGGTGCTCTCGTTGGCGTTTACCCTGAGGGCGAATAATCAGAAAATAGAAAATGACAAAAATAAAGATGAAGGGAACCATCATCTCTAAAATTCCGGGCTGAGCGGCCTGCTGCATGGAAATACCTCCGTAGGTTAAAGAACATCTAGCAAGTCATCATATTCACAGGTGAATTTCAATCGTGAACAGGCTATGTGGGCTTTTTGACGAAACGCGAAATGCATTGATCTCTGAATTCTTCCCATGTGCCATTTTCAATAGCTTCACGGATTCGCTCCATCAACTTCATATAAAAATGAATATTGTGAATGGTATGAAGGCGATGGCCCAATAGCTCGCCTGTCATGAAGAGATGGCGAAGGTAGGCCTTCGTATAGTGCTTACAAGTATAGCAATCGCACTCGAGGTCTAAGGGGCTTGAATCATTTCGGTATTCATTTCGTTTAATACTGACTTTCCCTGACCACGTATACAATGTCCCGTTCCGAGCAACGCGAGTTGGCATGACACAGTCAAACATATCAATCCCGGCATCCACTGAAAGTACCAGGTCTAAAGGAGTTCCCACCCCCATCAAATAACGAGGCTTATGAGAAGGCATCCGAGGCGCCACTTGCGGCATCATTTCGTGCATCAGATGGATAGGTTCTCCCACACTGAATCCCCCCAGAGCATAACCGGGAAGCTCAACCGAGCAGATCTGCTCCATGGACTTCAAGCGATGCTTAAGGGAAAGCCCGCCCTGCACAATTCCAAAAAGCAGAGACTCTTTTCGAGTCATGGCTTCCTTTGATCGAATCAGCCACCGATGGGTCAGCGCCATGGATTTTTCAATCTGCTCTTCCGTGGCGGGGTGCTGAAGACATTCATCGAAAGCCATAATGATATCGGAGCCTAGATTCATCTGGATCTGCATACTTTTTTCGGGACTTAGAAATAGCTTCTGACCATCCACGTGGGAGCGAAACTCCACACCCTCTTCACTTAGAGTTCGAAGTTTACTTAAAGAAAAAACCTGAAACCCCCCGGAATCGGTCAGTATCGGGCCATCCCATCGCATAAACTGATGGAGCCCCCCCATCTCTTGAATCAGGTCATCTCCCGGACGAACCCACAGATGATAGGTATTTCCCAAAACCACCTGGGTTTTGGCTTCTTTCAAATCCTCCACAGTGAGAGCCTTCACTGCGGCTTTTGTTCCCACCGCCATAAAAACAGGAGTCTGCACGGCTCCGTGGGCAGTCATTAAAGTCCCACGACGGGCATTCCCCACTTGATGGTGGACTTTGAAGTCGCCCGTTTTCATCTGGTCCATACTGAAAAATCTCCGTAACTGAAAAGCTTGAACTGTTTATTGATGGCCCATCGGTAATGGGCTTGGACCCGACCGATCCCGGCAAAGGCCATTACCAATGCCAATAATGAAGACCCCGGTTGGTGAAAATTGGTCATCAGCCGATCCACCATTTTGAATTCATCTCCCGGATGGATGAAGAGTTTCGTTGTGCCCTCAAGTCTGTCACCGGAACGGGACAAGTGCCCCCGTGCACAGGCTTCTAAGGAACGAGTCACTGTCGTCCCCAGGGCCCAAATCTTGCGCCCTTCTTGCCTGGCTTTTAGCAGCCGATCCCAGGTGGGCACGGCGATCTCGATTCTTTCTTCATGAAGCTCTCGTTTAACGAAGTTTTCATCGGATAAAGGCAAAAAAGTTCCAAGTCCCACATGAAGAGTCAGCTTTTCAATCTGAACATCCTGGTTGCGCAACTGATTGATATCATTTTCCGAAAAGTGCAACGAAGCCGTGGGAGCCGCCAGACTCCCGGGCTTCTGGGCCCAGGCTGTTTGGTACCACTCCATATCTTGATTTAGATTGTGCCTCTCTCCCCTTGCCTTTTGAATATACGGGGGTAAAGGAAGTTCGGCCCATTTTTCAAAGTAGGCCTCTACTAGAGGGCGATCCGTCGTTATTTTTTGAGGACGGCCCTTTTGAAGCAAAGTCATTCGCACGCCTTCAGGCAGTTGGATTTCATCTCCCACTTTCAAGTCACGAGAAGGAAACAGGACCTCCCAACAGACCCTCTCCTGATCGGAGTTCAGAAAAAGGATCTCTAAATTTCCGGCAAAAACTCGTCTTTTTAAAACTTGAGTGTCATTCAAAACCACGACATCCCCACTGGGAATTTTTCTAAGAAGATCCTTTATGGAGATTTCAGAGGTGACACCGGGCTCACTCCACAGCACCCGCGCCGGGGACTGAGGCTTCAGTCCGACTAAGGATTCGGGGTAATCAAAATGAAGATCCGTCATGGAAAAAGGCTTATCCGTTGTCATCATCAGGAATGGGGAACCTTAGCCTTTCTTACTCGAGAGAGCAAGAAAGGATACTTGTAAGAGCGGATTAAATCCGAATGAAAATTCCTATGAAAAAAGGACAAAAAAGCCGAGTTGGGAGTACCAACTCGGCAGGGACCTAGTCCGGGGAACCACCAAACCCAGACAAGTCACAGAACACAAGGAATTTTGATCAAGGGGGTCTTGATCAAAGCTAAACACATTTAAAAAATATCAGTCTCAGGCCGCCGTGTGGGGGGAGTCGGAACTGGAATCCGCTGAACCTTGCCTGGTCTCACCGTGTAAGCAAGGGCAGCTCCAAGAGTTCCTGCGTAGATCATGCAAAACAGTAGGACCTCTCTAAATTCTTCCATCAGACTCCTCCTTTCCTTCGACCCTGAAAAGTATTTCTCATTTTCCGCGCCCACCTTAGCGCCCGAACTTGAGGGCAGCCATCCTAGCCACCCTTTCGGTTCTTCGAGCCATCCGTGGCTCTCATGGAGTAAGAACCTCGGCCACGAATGTTGGGTTAGCTAGAAAACAGGCGGCCCGGGGTGCCACTTATTTATGCAATAAAGGGATCTTATTGACGAGCCCAGAGGGCTTGTATAAAAGATTAGGACCTCAATTTTAAGCCCTTCTAGAAGCCTAAAAGTGCGCGGGTGGTGTAATGGTAGCCACGTATGTTTGAGGTGCATATGCCGAGAGGCGTGGGGGTTCAAGTCCCCCCTCGCGCACCAAAAAAGTGCCAGGCCGTGTTTCCGGCTGCGGCGCAGTAGGTTCTACGGTTCTACGGTTCGAAATTTAGGGTTCTACGGTTCTGCGGTTCTATGCCCGCTTTTCACTTGCCATAAATCTTAAATGGTTACAGCTTGTTATAATTGTGGGCTTTCAATCACCACTAAATAAAATTATGACGGGAAGGAATTAATAATGAAAGTGCGTATCTTGGGTATCGTATCCATCATGTGTTTAGGTTTATTCTTGGCTGGCTGTGCTTCAATCGTTGGAGGAACTAGCCAGATCGTTTCTATTAATTCAAATGTAAAGGGCGCTGAAGTTATTGTGAATGGAGCCACCATAGGGACAACCCCTTACAACGGTCCACTTAAAAGAGGAAAAAGCACCACTGTAACCCTTCAAAAGAGTGGTTACGAATCAAAAACAATCACTCTAAACACCGAAATTGAATCCATTTTCTGGGGAAACATCATTATCGGTGGTGTTTTGGGATCAACAACAGACTTAGCAACAGGCGCAATGTATAAATATGCCCCTGCAACCTTGCAAATTGATTTAGAGAAGGCCTCGGAGGGAAACTAAATCAGGACTGTGCCTCTGGTTACTATTCTTTCTTATTATTAAATTACCACCACTTAATGGGTGAAATTGCCGATGGAGATGGACGCTTACTTCGCTATCTCTTGGCGGCAAGGGGCGAAATCAGTAAACAGTCCGCAATAACAACTTTAAGAAGGTTATTAGAAGAAAATCATACCCCCGAAGACTATGCGTGCGCTGCTAGTTTGTTTTTGGAGCCATCACAATGATGAAAGTGATGGCGCTGATATTTTTAATAACCAGTATAGAAGCGTCCGCCAAATTTGATTGGCTCAGGTCCCCTGACGCAAGCGAGCTTTATACTAAAAAGCGACTATCAATTGTTTTTGCAAGTCAAAATCTAAAAAGCCCTGTTTCTATGTTTGGGCATACGTTTTTAGTGGTTCATAATGAAATGCCGCCAGAACCTGACGCCATCACCATAGAGTTTTTAGGCAAGACTTCTGGCGAATTCAGTCAGTACTTCAACGCTCTTTTTACTCAAATTGACGGCGAATTTCGCTTGAACAAATTTATTTTAAAAAAAAGAGAATATGATTTTGAAGATCGAAATCTTTGGATTTATGAATTAAGCCTGTCAGAAGGTCAGAACCATCAAATTTTTAGCTCAATCTCATCAACTCTTGAAAATCGAGTCTTTCCATACACATTTATAAACGAGAATTGCTCTTTTTACATTTTAAATGCTATTACTAGAGATGGCTTTGAATCACGGTCCATTTACACATTACCTAAATATACTATTCGTGAGTTAAAAAAAGAAGGTTACATAAACAACTCTCCATTCCTTGTCGAGGCAGACCAAAGCAAACTTATTAGATTTTTTAAATCACTCAATACCGGTGAAAAAAACAAAGTTTACCAGATTTTAAACGGATACTCGTACCCTCTTACTGATGAAAGTTGGCGGCTAAGGAAAGGGTTAGATTTAGCATTGATCTATAAAATCCCACGAGAACCATCGCCTGAAAAGAGAACCCGATATTTTAGTATAAAGAAACAGTTGATGGATGTTCCCTTAAGAGCCAAGCACCAACACAATAAGTTTTTAATAAAAAATGACCCTATCGAAGTGTATGGAGATGCGAATCTACGAATTGGGTATGGAGGAAAATCCCAATCAGTTATTTTGGAAGGAAAAATTGCTCAGCGCGATTTTTATACGGCGCTAAATGATGGGCTCTCAACTTCGTATCTGGAGATTATGAAAGGTAAAATATCTTTTAATAAAAAAGAAAATATCAGGGTTCAACAATTCACAATTTTCAAACTCGAGAGCCTTATTCCCGAAGGGGACTACAACGAACCCTTTAATAGACTGATAGATCTTTCCTTCTATAATCACCATTATAAAAAAAACAGATCAGCAAAAGAGTCTGTTTTAAGGTACGGGTCAGGATTGTCCCTTAAATGGGATGATTTAGCTTTAGGGGTGATTCCATATTTGGGTCTTCGGTATTTCAACTTCAATTTTTCAAACGGATTTGAAGCTGATTTGGGGGTTTTAACGAAACTAAATTACTGGCTAAGCGACTCTATTTCTCTAGAAGGAACTTTAACAAATATTTTTCTTTCAAATATGCCTCTTGATCATAAGATAAGCATTAAACTTGCTTCCCGTTTAAATAAAAGATTCGCGATAGGGCTTGAAAGCACAATCTATGATCAAAATGACGAAGTCGAATTTTCCCTAATCTATGGGTTTTAAAAGGAAGAAAAGGGTGAAAAGTGCCAGGCCGTGTGTCCGGACGAGCTACAATTCTGGCCGCCGCAATTTTCGGTGTCACCTTGAGGCCAACTGCTGAATAGACTGTAAAATCTGTCCCGCTACCCTCCGTGGATAAAATCTCCACGGAGGCGCAGTTGTTGAGGGGGGGGCTTTAGACTTCTTTGGTTGAAGCGACATCCTTGAACTCCTGATGACCTTTTTTCGAGCCTAGGAGCTTACCAAAAATGCCGCCCTTTTCCGATTGGATCTCGATTTGTCGAGGCTTTGCCGCATGGGTCTTGGGTAAATACAACTCAAGCACTCCATCTTCATATCGCGCCTCAACCTTATCGGCTTCTACTGATGCCGGAAGAGTGAAACTGCGTTTAAAAAAGCCGTACGACTTTTCGTAGCGCTGAACCCTTTGATTCTTTTCCGCATTTTCGCGTCTGCGCTCACCTGAGATAGTCAGCAAATTATCGGACATTTCAATTTTGATATCCTCCTTCTTCATTCCTGGCAGGTCAAGACTCATCAAATAGTGCTCATCCGATTCCGAAACTTCGCAAGCAGGTTCAAAAGTCCTTTCATCGTAGGCTTTTGTTGCTGGGGTGACGCGGTTCCAGTCATCAAAGAACCGATCCATTTCGTCAAAAAGATCGGAAGCGAGACTGCGAGTCGTCCAATAGGGTGTTAACATTCTCATGGCCTTACCTCCTTTTTTCGTTTAGTATTTCCATAATTAAAAATGTGTCTTTATAAGTTTTTGTCAAGCTATCACCATGAAATGATCGTTTTGTTTAGCTTGTCCTCAAGGACGGCCTCGACAACATTACGCCACGCTGTCAGTGCCATAACCGGCCTCCCTGTTTGACTTATTGTCGTTGAAAACAATGTTCCTCAAACTCTCGCGCGGAAAGCGTTGAGACTTCCAACGATCAAGCTGCTTTCTGATTTGCTCGATCAGTTTATTCGTGACCTCCTTAAGTTTGTTGCCACTTGCAACGGCAAAGAACTTACCGGCTGAGGAATAAATAGTAATAACACCTTTAAACAAAGGGCCCTTCCTCGTGAAGGTCGCACGTAACGTCGAACCATAAGGCGCTTCATCATAGATGGCGCTCATTTTGTCGTTCAAGTACGAACGCGTGAAATCCGAAGGGTGGAATCCTTGGAACTTTATAAAACGGTCATCCATAAACATTCTATCCTCCTTTCAGGTTTTTCTATTGAGTTAACAAAAGATAAAATGACCTCTCCCGTTACGGACGGAAGCTCAAAATCTTCGAAAAATGAGAAGGCGATAGGCGATATGGAGGGTTGTGATAAACTTGTCCTGCTTTTAGAAAAAGTCATAATCTCCTCTCACTTAAAATATCTCTCAAATGAAAAGTGTTTATGCTTGCTCTCTATTTCTGAGAAGAACACTGAGGTCTGCCAAAGCTTTGTCAAGTTCAGCAGATTTTTTTTCTTACAATCTACAAAAAATTTATGATGCAAAT
>CAZETK010000081.1:0-7492 GCA_964515195.1 uncultured Pseudobdellovibrionaceae bacterium | reverse complement strand
ATCCTTTTACGGGTCAAGTGATCAGCGCCACCTCGACCCTGCATGTTCACACATATCGCCGAATCTTAATTAGCTCGATCCGAGAATTTATTATGGCTCAGACCGGATCTTATCCACAATTTTATTCAAACTCGAGTGAATCTTATGCGGGAGCAGTTTCCAAGCTTCAGGCCGCTTGGAAACAAAAGTTCGGTGAACAACTGAAGTCCACTTCATGGACTGATAAGGTTAAATACATCGCGGACAATCGACTGCAAAATAATTCGTTTGCTCGTGATACAGCGGAGTCTCAGGTTGTAGGGGTTACGGATAATATTGCACAAAACATAAAACATTTCTGCCCTGAGGTGATTAGCTACATCAATACACTTAAATCAAGTAAAGCTTCCTACAATGAGAGTGAAATTGAAACTCTTGAAAAGTGTAGCGAAAAGATACTTGTAAAATCAATTGTTGCAACAACAGTCCATGAAATGGGGCACAACTTTGGACTTCGACATAATTTTGCCGGATCTGCAGATTATGCGAATATTCCAAAGGACGCCAATAACAAGCCTTTATCCACCACCTCTTCTGTGATGGATTATGTTCCCACTGAATATGAATTTTTATTAAAACCAGGCCCCTATGATGTGGCCGCTATTCGGTATGGTTATGCCCATTCTGTTGAATTGAAAAATGGCCAGTTTGTGAAACTCAATCCGCAATTGAGTATAAAAGAAAATCTAGCGGGCGATCTTTCGAAGTTAAAAGCTTACAAGTTTTGTAGTGACGAAGAAGCTTACTTACAAAACGATCCCCTATGTATGAGACACGATGTTGGCTGGACTCCCGAAATGGCCGTCAACTACGCCATGAAAATGACCAACGAAAGCTTTACGCGCATGACAAGCCGTTGGGATCGCGCCAAAAATATCGACGCCGACACAGTTGGTACTTACTTTATGGTACATTCAGAGCCACTTATCGTGCACTACAATTACTGGCGAACCAAGTTGGCTGAGTTTATGAATAAACAAGACGTTTATTTAACAGACATTTCCACAGTCGAGGAATACCAAAAGATCCTTGAAAAAATGAAGGCCGACCCTGTTTATGGCCCCATTTACAAGACCTACAAGATGGGACGCGAAGAAGGGGGCTCTGATTTAGCTGGTCGAATTTACAGCTTCCTATTGAATTACGCATTCTTACCTAACCATTATTGTGTGATTGAATCTCAATCCACTAAGGGATTGGACTTAGTGGAATTCGACAAGCTTCAAAGCGAAGTCTACTCGAAAACTCGCACTTCCATTAGAAGCTGCCTAGAAGGGGCTGCTACTCAATATATGCAAACGGAACGTAAAAGTAAGATCATAACTGAGTTCGGCTACAGCACTTCGAACATCCGTTATGATCAGAATGAAAATTCAGATTACGACACTCTACACTTTATCAGCCCTTACGATAAGGTTTCCGTAGAGCCCGTTCGGCAGATGTCTATGATTTTATTGAATCTTCGCACCGTAAGGTCTCAACGTGGCGCTGAGATGGGCCTTTTCCCATCCTTTATGGATGAACCTGACTTCCGCCAAGTTTGGCTTGACCAGATCTTTACAAGATCAATTCACGGTGTAACGCCCGGGAATCTGTATCGTTATCCAGAGGTTCAACAGAAAATTCAACAGGCGGGAATTGCGGATAGATTTTTGAAAACTTCTCCCTTCTACCGTTTTACCAGTGAGAAGAATCTTCTTCATACGGGCCTGATCTTGAACTATATGGGAATGCAAGTCCCTAATAATTACCAGGCTACGATCGAAAGAATGACTCCTGTAGGAGGTACTGTCATCGAGGACAAGATGGGAGTTCATAACTTACTCAGTGGAGAGTTTTTCGAGCCAGGACCAAAAGCCATTTACGCCCAATCGGCCCTTGAAAGCTTCATCAAGGTCAATGTGATTCTTGAAACTACTAATGAAGAAATTGAAAAACTCGCAACTCTCGTACGGGCACTTAATCTTCCAAAAACCCAAGAAGAGGCCGATAAGTTCAGAATAGGAGACTACCTTACAAACGTGGGCAATATGGATAAGGTCCTCGTCGAATACACAGGGGGAGATGAAGACGCGATTAGAAGCCTGTTTATGAAGCTTAGATTCTTCTTCCCTGAAATTGTTGTCGGGATCCAAAATCTCAATCAAGTACAGGAGATGAGTCAGAAGTTCGTCACAGCTCAGCCAGAAGTTCGAAACGTTAAAACAGAAGAAGAGGCGAAAGCTCTTCAGGAAAATAAAGCTTTAATGGAAGAAATCCAGAGACGCTTTATGAATCAGTCAGCAAAGCAGCTGTTGGCGGGTTATAAACCTGTTAACACTGAATCCTTGATTCAAGCTGCAAAAGAGCGTTATCGCTACTTCCTCAACAACAAGGAAGAGGCAAAAGCCCAACAAGACTTACTGCTCAAGTTTATGTTGAGACTTTAATCTCCCGAACCAAAACCCTTTCCTCAAAAGGAAAAATCGCCACCAATTGATGGGGCTTGTTCACTGAACAGGCCCCCATTTTTTTAAGAGCCTTGGAGTACATTTCCATCTGTTCAAAGGCCGAGTCAGCGTGAGCTAGGCTTCCAGTTTTATAATCGACAATATAAACCGCTTCCTCGAGTTCGGCCCAAAGATCAATGGAGCCCTGTAAAACAACCCCATCCATCTGAACGGCAAAGCCCCATTCAGGAGATCCCACTTTCAGAATTTCGTCCATCGGAGGCGCTTTAAGTCCCTTGATAAATTCAAGCGCTGCCTTCCACTCGACACCCACCTCCCACGCTTGACCCTTTCTAAGGGCCAATGCCTCAAACACACGATGGGCCGCTGTGCCCCGTTGTGCCTTTTCAAGGGCTTTGACCTTGGTAAATCCCGATGGGCCTTTTTGATACTTGAGATTTCCTAAAACACCCGTTACTGACACCTTCAGTGCCGCTGACTGAGTGTTTGACTCTAATGGCAGTACTTTCTGGACAGAAGCGGAGTGACTCGCACTCATCTCTTCAGGCTCTCGTGATAACTTCTGAACTATATAAAACCCGCCCAGGAACTCATACTGCCCTTCTTCTTTGGCAATGGGCAGTTGGGCCCACCAGTGCTGATCACCGCGAACGTCTTCATGGGTTGACAGCCATAAGGTTTCCTTAGCCCGCGTCATCGCCACATACAAAACCCTGAGGCTTTCTTCTTGTTCCCGTCGTTTTAAGCGCTCAACAGCATTTTGAGCCGTTGGGGACGACATCATCTTTCCTGACTCATCTTTCAAAGACAAAGACAGAACGCGGCTTTCTTCATCAAACGTGTAGAGTTGAGTTTTAGCTGATAGCAGCCCACGTCCTAATCCCGCAACAAAAACATGATCAAATTGAAGCCCCTTTGACGCATGAATCGTCAAAAGACTGATTCGATCCGGCTCTATAACCGGAATAGCTTCTCCTTCGTCGTTGTCCACATCGGTTGATTCGGCTTCCATGATTTCATCTAAAAATTCAATCAGATTAGCACCAGGTTCAGATTCCCGGTTGCGCAGATCGGTGATGAATTTCCATATATTAGCCTCTCTTCGTCCAGTGGAATCAATCACAAGACTTGATACAAGAAAATCAGACCCTGAGATAAACTCCCTCAAAGCCGAACTAAGTCCGTCACTTTGGGCTTTCTTTCGCAGCTCTGACAGTTTTTCCAGAGGGCCACGAAGCTCTGGCAGGGAATCCACCAATTCCCAACCTCGCCTCCAGTATGATTTTGAATCTTGAATCTGAATAACGGCATCTTCTGGCGCCCAGAACCAGGGCGATCTAAGAAGGCCAATCAGGTTTACGTTATTGTGAGGGTTTAATAGAAAATGTGTCAGTAATAATAAATCCAAGATTTCCCGTCGACTCCAATAAGAAGTCAAAGTGGGACATTGAACCGGAATACTGTAACTTTGAGCTGCGGCCAAAAATTCTGCTAAGAAGCTCCGTTTACGAGAAAGAATGGCAATGCTTTCAGGCTTGGCGCCTTGTTTTAATAATTCTTGAACTTGGGCTAAGACCGTCAGAATTTCAGATGAAAATTGAGGTTTTTCCTGTGACGTCTTAGGTACTACTGTGATAACAGCCGCTGGTACGGTTTCGTCGGTACGTGGAGACCCCACCTCCATTGCGGAAAATTGCGGGCTGAGCCTTGGAAATATATCATTGAAAAATCGAACCAGTTCATGGCGGGAGCGGTAATTTTTTTCCAACTTATCCAGCCTGTGACCGTTCCGTTTCATCTCCTCTAGCTTTTCTTGGAAAACTTCTGTTCGGGCGCCACGAAATAAATAAATACTTTGCTGAGGATCTCCGACGACAAAATGTGGCTTTTCGCGAACGAAAGATTTTAAAATCTTCACTTGAATGGGTGAAGTGTCTTGATATTCATCAATCATCCAATAATCCCACTCTGCCGCAAACAACTCCCCGACACCGGGGTTGCGTCGAAGCACTTCTAAAGTTAGCAGTTCCAAATCCGCCATAGTGATATTGCCGGTGTCCAGCTTATATCGCAGATGTTCTGGAAACAAAATTTCAGACAACTTAAAAAACTGAGTTTGAAGCTTATCAAAGTCTTCCCAATAATGAGGAAAATTCAGGCGGTTGCCGAGTTCGTTATCCACTTCATCAAGAAAAGATTTGAAATCATAAAAAAGATCGATATCAAAAGGCGGCTTCTTTTGGGAAAAGCCTGGGCGCTTTTCCAGTGTTTCGCTCCAATATTCGAGCTCCGTCCAAGTGTTAAAATTTAATCCAAAATTCTCAAGATACTGATTCCATGCCGCTGACAATTCCAATTTTTTAAATTTAAAGCAAAGAGATTTATGTTTCCACTTTAGCTCTTCAATTTTTTTTTGTGAAAGCGCTTGGATAAGTTCCGAGCTATCCGGCTTCACTTCTCCATAGCTCAATCGGTATTCGATATATTTATTAAGCCCTTTGACCAAATCTTTCCAGCTCAGCTCCTCTAAGAGGTTGACCAGATCCGGCTGTCTTTGAAAAACCTTCTTGCACATCCTTTTCAGGGCCTGGTCCGCATTTAACTGCGTGATCATCTTGAGTTCGGGATTCAGGCCTGACTTCACACCGTAACGGGAAAGAAACGGCACTAAAATTCCGTGAATCGTTGAAATATGAACCCAAGACTTGCGGTTCAGATATTCCACTAGTTCTTGGTCATCATTTTTATAGGCTTCTGTGAACAATCTTTCTTTGAGTTCCTGGGTCGCTTTTCGCGTGAAGGTCGTTACGACGATTCTAGGAAATCTTCCGTGCGACTTTTTAAATTTGTGGGCGTTTTCAATAAAGGTCTTCACCAGCGTAGTGGTTTTACCGGCCCCTGCACCCGCCTGAATAATCAAAGAGTCTAATTGAGATGAGCCGAGCGACATATCTTTCTCCAATCACAAGTGGCGCAGTGTTTTTCATCAGAGGGCTGCGGTGCAATTTCCCCCTGCTTAAGTCGATCCACCAAGATTTCCACAAAGTTTTCAAAATCCTGTAGGACTTGATCCTTGTGCTCGGGGGCAACAATCTGACTATAGTGAGTAGTATTAGAATAAAACCCTGGCCACTCACCCTTGACTTCAAACCCCACATCTCGACTGAAATTCCTGACCACATAATAAAGAGCCGCCACGACTTCTCCTTCGACCCCCTTCACCCAACCCTTTTCAAGAGCGTAGATATAGAACAGCATCTGTAGCTGTCCCTCTTTTAACCAATGTTTAAAGCTTTTTAAACTTCCCTGCGAGGATTTATAATCAATGAGCACGACCTGACCATTTGACGATTGATCAATGCGGTCGATCTGTCCTCTAAAGGTCACACCTTTGTGCTCGCCTTCCCACTTCATCTCTAAATAATGCCGTGAAGGTGCGGGGAACTGCTGCTTCCAGTCCTTTTCAAACTCGATAAACCTGAGAGCCAACTTCTTAAACTTGGATTTCTGCGCCCCCCAAAATTCCTCCATCAAGTGAGGAAAGTAGGTGGGCCTAAGCTCTTCCAATAATCCATCAAGCTGATCTGGCGACCAGTTTTGAACCCCTTGTTTTAAAATTCGTTCAAATAATTTATGAGTGACTTGACCCAGTTCTCTTCGGTCCTGATCGAGGTCCACCTCAGAGTAGGTTTTCAGACCCAAAGTGTAATTGGCGTAGTACATAAACGGGCACTTATAAAAATTTTCAAGGGCCGAAGGTGAAAGAGTTTTTTCATTCCTGGTTTTAAGATGCCGTTCAGGGCTTTGTCCCAGTTCTATCAACAGACGAGCGTTCATTCTGTCCGGAGTAAAATCTGCCAACCGTGAATCATGCACAGTAGTTTCAGGAATTTTGAGTGTTTCATGACCTTCGACGCCGGCGCGCTCAAGCCACAAGGCGGAAGGGGTTTGAGTTTGGCCGTTCAGGCGAGCCACAGAAAAATACAAATGATCTTCTTCACAAAAATCCTGCAACAACCATTCTAGCTCAAATTCCAATGAGCTTTGATCAGAATTTTCCAACCAGAATCCCAACTCTTGAGCTAACCTGGCGCTCGTTTCAGCCGGTAGGCCTTTCCGAGAATGACTTTTTAAACACTCTTCACTCAATTCAAGAAAAATACGTTTACGGCACTTTAAAAAATGCGCCGACATGATATTCGTCACAAAAACGCCGTCAGGGTTGGCATACTGCTCGACCTGTTCTTTTTGGGCTAAGCACGTTTCACAGAAAAGGACCCATTCTTTCCAAGGTAAACGGAGCTGGGAATCGAACGATCCCAAAATTTCACGCAAAAGAAGTTCAAGCCATTGAGGCACTTCCGCGTCATTCCAGACTGCTATAAGATGAACTAAAAACTCATCCACTGAGAGAGGTTTTTGCAGATTGAATCCTGACTCTAAAACATGCTTAACCGTCACATGGCGCTGGTAGTCTTGTTCATCGTAAAGGTTTTTAAATAGAGCTTCAAATTTTTCATATATCAGATCTGGTGTTTCCACATCGTGGTAATAGGACAGCTCTAAATCTCGCAAAGACAGATTTTTAGCCAAAGTACGCAATCGCGATAAAAAGATTTGAACATCCACTTGGGCCTGATAGGGCGCTACAGTTTCCTTATTGTAGGAAAGACCTTCTTGATCGAAATGATACTTTAAAGCGGGCCATAAGGATTCAATATCAGGGGCGACCACTGCAATCGCGGAAGCCGGCACCCCGGCCTCAACCCACTTTCGAATCTGCCCTGTCGCTTGTCGCACAGAACCTAAAGTCGACGCAAATCGAAATGTTTGCGTGTTTTTTCCCTTGATATTAGATGAGTGCGTTTCTAATTCTTTCGCAAACCCTTTTAAGTCTTCGTAAGGCTTTAAAATAAAATTATATTTATTATGACGAGACATTTTAGGGGCCAAGACCGTCACGTCTATATGGCGCGATAAAGTTTGCAAAAGGCCAGCTTCCA
>CAZETK010000080.1:0-8013 GCA_964515195.1 uncultured Pseudobdellovibrionaceae bacterium | reverse complement strand
ATTGAATGGTACCCCCCATGGCGGTCAGGTCCCCCCCCTAAACCTGGCCGCGTTTTTTTTGCCCCCATTCGCCTTACACTTAATCATGCGCCTTTTTAATGCCCTGGCTTTACGACCCCGTTATTGGATATGGATTCTCCTAGTTCTCGTGTCATGGGGGCGTCTTTCAATTGCTTCTACAAACTACAAAATCCTAATTGACCCTGGGCATGGCGGCCGTGACGTAGGGGCCTATGTCAGCGGTTTTAAAGAATCCGAGATTGTCTGGAAGTGGGCTCTGGCACTTAAACGTGATTTGATTGATAAAGGCCTCAAGGTGGAATTGACACGTGCCGAAGCGGGGCCCATCACCCGCCATGACCGTATTCGAAAAGCGCAAGCCGCTCAATTTGATTTCGTTATCAGCCTACACGCTAATTATTTTTTAGATCCCCGCATTCGGGGGGTGGAATACTTTATCCTGAATCCACTTAATTGGGAGGATCAAAAGCTTGAGTGGGCCCACGAAGAAACCGAAAGGACCCACACTCTCCGCTTAAAATCAGCCAAGGCCGATAAATCTGTAGAATCCTTCAGCAAACAAGCCCATATCACTACAATTGTGGAAGATTTGAAAAAACAGGCCCGCATGAAGAAAAGCTACGAATTGGCTCAACTTCTCCAGCAGCAGTGGAATGGTCGGTTGAAGCAGGGATCTTTTGAAATTCTGAGCCACGCCCAGTCTCCCGCAGTTCTCATTGAGTTGGGATTTCTTTCAAGCCCTGTGGATCAAAAAAATCTGATAGATCCTGAGTTTATCAATTATCATAGCTCGCTGTTGGCGCATGCGATTCATCGTTACTTTCACGATAGGTCCCCTACAAAAATAAATCCCTAAATTCTAAATAAATTCTCAAAGTAATCCATTCCAATTGACCTACTCCCAATCCCCAGTCTAAGTTGCTTGCATGCGTATAGATAGCCGACCGCTCAATCAATTAAGACCGATTAAAATTACCCCTCATGTTTCCGAATACGCAGAAGGCTCTGCCTTGGTAGAATTTGGAAAGACAAAAGTGCTGTGCACTGCCAGTTATGATCCTAAACCTCCGCAATGGCTGCAAGGTTCTGGTGAAGGCTGGATCACCGCTGAATACGGCATGCTCCCGCGTTCGACCCATCAACGTATCAAACGGGATAAAGCGACAAATAGCGGGCGCACTCAAGAAATTTCAAGATTGATAGGGCGTTCTCTGCGAGCCGCTGTCGACACAAAAGCCATTGGTGAACGTCAAATCATGGTTGACTGCGACGTTATTCACGCCGATGGGGGCACTCGCACAGCTTCTATTACCGGCGGATTCGTAGCGATGGCTTTAGCTCTCAAAAAACTTCACACATTGGGTGAAATTAAAAATTTGGGCCTCATCAATTATGTGGCGGCCGTCAGTGTGGGAATTCAGAATGGCCAGATCCTTCTAGACCTGAATTACGAAGAGGATGCGGCTATTGGAACCGACATGAACTTTGTTATGACTCACAAGGGCGAGTTTGTAGAGCTTCAAGGCACTGCCGAAGACATGCCGTTTACAAAAAATGAACTCCTCTCGATGATGGAAATGGCGGATCAAGGCTGTCAGGCACTTTTCAAGACACAGGCGGAAATCATCGGGTCGTTTTTTGAGTTGGGATAAATCATGGAACTTTGGATCGCCTCCAGCAATACGGGTAAGCTCAAGGAATTTCAAAATCTTCTTTATGAGCTCCCACAGGTTCAAGTCCATTCTCAAAACGAAATTTCCAGTTTTAGCGCTCCTGAAGAAAATGGCGAAACTTTTCTTGCCAACGCCCGCCTGAAGGCAAAGGCTTTACGGGCTATCAAAAACCAACACTGGGTTATGGCGGATGATTCGGGACTAGAAGTGGAAGGGCTCAACAATTTGCCAGGGATTCACTCTGCGCGATATGCGGGGCCCAAAGCCCGTGACAGCGAGAATATCGCCAAACTTTTAAAGATGATGCAGATTCGGAAGATCTCAAACCGCACAGCCCGGTTTAAAGCGGCCCTTGTCGTCTACACGCCTGAAGGGGAAGAATGGACTTTTGAAGCCGAGATGAAAGGGCAAATCGCCACAAAGGTCGCAGGCATTCATGGTTTTGGTTACGATCCCGTTTTTATTCCCCAAGGCCAAACCAAAACGCTGGCGGAGCTTGAACCTCTCTTTAAAAACAGACATAGCCACCGCGCTTTGGCCTTTAAGGCCTTCCTTGAGAAACTCAAAACCCACCTCTAGATTTCTTTGATCGTGGATTGCCTTTCCTTAATCTTCGTGGAGCCAGTGTACAGGGTTTGATCAATGCATTTGAAGTTTGTCCAAAGAATCTCTATGTGTTGAGTCAGACCCACAATTTATTGCTTAGTCTCTGGCTTATTAACAGAATGTTTGATACAAATTTGGCATCCAAAACCGGGAGCAATCGCATGGGTAAAACTCAAGATTTCGACAATAGCAATCTTAAGATTTTCACCGGGAATGCGAACCCGGATCTTGCAAAAAAGGTCGCTGAAGCCCTAGGGGTCACCTTAGGACCCGCCAAAATCAGTGCTTTTGCGGATGGCGAAGTGCAAGTGGAAGTTCATGAAAGTGTGCGGGGAAAAGATGTTTTTGTCATCCAAAGCACCTGCCCCCCAGTAAACCAGAATGCCATGGAACTTTTTATCATGCTGGATGCCTTTCGAAGAGCCTCTGCCCGTTCCATCACGGCTGTGGTTCCCTACTATGGCTATGCGCGTCAGGATCGGAAAGTGGCTCCCCGTGCCCCTATTTCAGCTAAGTTAGTGGCTGATTTGCTGGTAGCCTCAGGGGCGACTCGGGTTGTGTCCGTGGATCTTCACGCTGCCCAAATACAAGGATTTTTTAATGTTCCCGTAGATCACCTTTTTGCAACTCCCACTTTAGCTCGCTACTGGCGCGAAAAGTTTGGAACCGGTGAGGAATATGTGGCGGTCAGCCCAGATGCCGGGGGTGTAGAGCGAACTAGAGCCTTTGCCAAACGTATCGAGGCCTCTCTGGCCATTATCGACAAACGCCGCTCGGGCCCGAATGAGGCCAAAGCCTTACATTTAATTGGGGATGTAAAGGATAAAACAGCCGTCATTATTGACGATATGATCGATACGGCCGGAACCCTGACACAAGCTGTTGACACCCTTATCAAGAATGGGGCAAAACGAGTGTTCGCTGTCGCCAGCCACCCGGTTTTATCCGGACCCGCTGTCGCTCGATTGGTTGAAAGTCCCATTGAGAAAGTTCTTGTGACAGATTCAATCCCATTGAGCGAGGCTGCGAAAAAAAGTGGAAAAATCGAGGTGATTTCAGTAGCACCAGTGCTGGCTGAAGCCATGAAGAGAATCCACGGCAACGACTCAGTCAGCTCGCTCTTTGACTAAAGTTTTTGTCTTATCCATAAACCATTAGAGCGTTCAAAACCAAAGTAATAGGAAGTAGCCAAAGGAGGTCATGGCCTATGAAAACAAGAATCGATTTATCCGTAGAACCCCGCGAAGCAGGAAAAGGTAACAGCCGCAAGCTTCGCTCAGAGAAAAAAATCCCCGCCGTCATTTATGGCGCGATTGAAAACACAAACGTGTTCGTCAATCAAAACGATGTTCTTCGCTACAACGTTCGCGCTTATGAGAACGCTCTTTTCAACTTAAAAAGCTCGACCTCTCAAGCTAACGACAAAGTGGTCTTGATGAAGAACGTCGATGTTCACCCTTTAACTCGCCAACCTCTTCATGTTGATTTTTTCGCACTTGATATGAATAAAACTGTTCGTGTTAACGTGGAAATCAAATTGGAAGGTAAACCTGCCGGTTTGGCTGAGGGCGGTCTGTTGAACGTCGTTAACCGTCAAATCGAAGTGGAAGTTCTTCCAAGCGATATTCCTGAGAGCTTCACAGCTGATATCTCTCACTTGGGAGTGGGCGATGCCCTTCACGTTTCTGACTTACAAATCCCTGAAAATATCCGTGTGATTTCAGCTCTGGAGTTGACGATCGCGGTTGTGAACGTACAGGAAGAAGAAGCCGCTGCTCCTGAAGCGGCTCCAGTTGCCGCTGCTGCGGCGGCTGCTCCGGCTGCTGGCACCGCTGCGACGGCTGCCCCTGCTGCTGGCGCCGCCAAGAAGTAATTATTACGAACACATCTCGGAATCTTTAAAAAGCGACTCTCTCTTGAGAGTCGCTTTTTTTTCGCTCCCCACTTTTACCGATTTGGGCTAGAACATCTTCATGCATTTGATCGTAGGCCTTGGCAACCCAGGCCCTAAATATAAATTAAACCGTCATAATGTGGGTTTTTTGTTTTTGGATTACTGGCTGGAATCTCTTGGCAATGCCTCGCCACGATGGAAGTCCGACCACCATTCGGAGTATTTGACCTTTGATTTCGAAGGCAAAAAAGTGGGAGTCGTAAAGCCTCAAACTTATATGAACTTATCAGGCCAGGCCGTTCAAAGCCTGATGACCTTTTATAAAGTAGAGCGCGAGCATTTGATCGTGATTCATGACGAGATTGACCAACCCTTTAATCAAATCAAAATTCATAGAAATCGGGGACACGCGGGCCATAACGGCATTCGTCACATTTCGCAGATTCTAGGATCCAGTGATTATACAAGATTACGCTTGGGCGTAGGAAGACCGCCGAATCCAGAAATGAACGTCGCCGATTACGTTTTGCAAAACTTTTCAAAAGAGGAGCTTCTGGCTCTTCCAGATTTTTTTCATAAGGGTTGCGACGCCTTGGAAATGATCCTCTTAGAGGGATTTGCAAAAGCCGCCACAGTTTTTAACGGTAAATAAAATGAAGCCTCAAGGACTAGATGTAATTACATTTGAATTTAGCAAAAAAAGATTTTAAGGAGACTGGAAATGGCACTACAAGTCGGTATCGTGGGACTTCCCAATGTGGGCAAAAGCACCTTATTTAATGCTCTGACCTCAGCCAAAGCAGAAGCCGCCAACTATCCGTTCTGTACGATTGATCCCAACGTCGGCGTCGTCACCGTTCCTGACCCACGACTAGAAAAGATCACGCAATTTATAAAACCACAGTCTGTTGTCCCCACAACAATTGAGTTCGTGGATATTGCCGGCATCGTCAAAGGCGCCAGTCAAGGTGAGGGTCTGGGTAATCAGTTCTTGTCCCATATTCGTCAAACTGATGCCATTGTTCACGTTGTACGCTGTTTTGATGATGAAAACATAGTTCACGTCTCGGGCAGCGTCGATCCGTTAAGAGATATGGAAGTAATCAACATGGAACTTATGTTGGCGGATCTTGACACTGTTGACAAACGCTATCAACGGATTGCCAAGACAGCACAATCCACAACCGATAAGAAAATCAAAGCTGAATACGAAGTTCTCAAAAAATTGAAAGAGGCCTTAGGGGCTGCAAAGCCCGCTCGCTCTGTCAGTTTCGATGAAGCATTTGAGCTTCCAATAGTTCGAGAACTTCATCTTCTTTCTATGAAGCCCGTCCTTTACGCCTGTAACGTATCGGACTCCGATTTCGCAGCCGGTGGAAACGATTGGGTTCGATCCGTCGAAAAACGGGCCCAAGAAGAAGGAAACAAAACCATCATGATTTGTTCCGCCATGGAAGCTGAAATCGCACAACTTCCAACCGAAGAACAAAAGGAATTTTTGGCCGCGATGAACGCGGAAGAGCCCGGCCTGCACCGCTTGATCCGTGAGGCTTATCAACTGCTGGGGCTTTACACTTACTTTACCGCCGGCGAAAAAGAAGTCCGCGCCTGGACGATTCGACAAGGCATGAAAGCCCCACAGGCGGCAGGAGTCATTCACTCCGACTTTGAAAAGGGCTTTATCCGAGCCGAAACCTATCACTGCGAAGATCTTTTCCAGTTGAAATCCGAACAGGCTGTCAAAGACGCCGGCAAGTATCGCCTGGAAGGGAAAGAATACGTCGTCAAAGACGGGGACGTTCTTTTCTTCCGGTTTAATGTGTAAATACCTAATAGAATTCCCAATGACGTTGAATTGCCGGGTCGATCGGTAGGAGTAGCTGTTTTGTCCTACGTAGTTTCAGCCGATTAATCTTATTCCGCTCATCAGAACCCTTCACGCGCTCACCACTCCGTTGGTAGGCCTCTAACGATTGCTCCATGCAGGCTTTATCAGAGCAAATATTGTAAAGAGCTGGATCCAGGGTTTTGTAATTGATCCAATCTAACGATGGCAGAAAATTTTGAACTTTCCGAGATTGAATGATCTTATTCAAGATCTCAAACCGGATTGTGTCAGTGTAGTCCACTGACTGAATCACAATCTGAAGCTCCTCAAGACTCATCTTTTGAAAAGCCCCTAGTTGTTCACTCGACCAGGCGCTATAAGCTTTGGATTGATCGTCGTATTCAGATCCAAAATTCAGATTATATTTTTTTGTAATTCTCTCGTAGCGGGCCTTTAAGGACTCCATATGTTGGGCCGGCCAAGGCAAAAACAGAGAGTTATCCAGGCGTATTAAGAGGTCATCCGGCGTAAATCCAATTGATGTCATAGTTTGAAGATTGATCTGACGAAGCGGAATAGGGGCTCCCGCCTGCTTTAGCAGCCAGGCCATCATAGAGGCACAGTTGCGACTTGTGAAGTAGTAGGAACCTAAAGCCTCAGGTCTTTTTTGGTAGTAGTTTACCAAATGTAGCAGTCTGTTCTTAACTTCCTTTGAAAGTAAAAGGGGGTATCGATCTACACTTCGCCCTTCCTGGATGAGTTTTTCATAGAAGTAAATTTCTGGAGTTTGAACCAAGAGCCGGAATTCATACTGTCCAGTAAGGCCCTTGAAGTACTGCTGTCCTTGGGAGTCTTGGCCAATCATAGCTGCAAAATGAACAACTTGACCCTGTTGCCAATTTTTACCAGCGGGGATCACCATCAGGGCCGTATGACCGAAAAAGGATTCCACGGCTTGAACTGTCTTTCCCACCATCAAGAATTCGATCTGCGGCTCGGGTTCAGCACGGGCTGAGGAGAGCGTCAAAACAAGCGTGAAAAAAATAAGATTACGAATCAGCATGAAAGTGTTATCTCAAAAAGTTAATCTGAGCGCCCGGATTAGTTCTTTGCAAATGCATCTCAATTAAAGAACTGTCTAAGGTCATTGAGGTCAATTCGATATCGGTGCAATCCAAAAATTCAGAGTTTAAGATCGTATAAAAGTTTTCCATCATGTGGGCCCTTAAGAGGTCCTTGTTAAGAGTGTCCTTCGCCAAGTACTTATTTGTTTTCTCAAATGCCGATTGATTCAGTTTTTCAAGAAGAGAATAGATCGCAGAAAATCTCAGCTCAAGTTGAGGACCTGCACCCACCTTCAAATCCCGCATCAGTTGAATGACAGATTTGGCCTGATCTACGACCAAACGGTATTCCCAGAAGCCGGAGGCAAGGCCTGCAGTCGCAACCACAGTCCCTGTTGAAACCGCATTAAGCTGAATCTGGCTATGGACATAGGGGCGCCCTTTCCGAAGCAGGGCTTCAGAAGTGCTTTCTATTGCCATCATCCCCCCATAGGCTGTCACCCCGGCGGACGCACCGTAGCCGGCCCCTAGCAAGGCGCCACCACCGACCATTAAAAAGCCTTGCCATTCTAGGCTTTTCATTAATTGGTCTTCACAACGAGGTGCTGAACGAATCGCGGTATCAGGTACCGCAAAAGCGGTGGAAGTCACTGTTAATGCTAAACTCATCAATAACAACTTTTTTCCCATAAAATCTCCTACGTCCGACGGCCATGGCTTAGGTAAACCACGGTGAGCTGTTGCGAAAGTTGTTCCAGTCATCTATTCATAGTTATTCGAATTTGAGCTCAAAGCCGCTGTAGCAAGGCTTTACATACTGCCCTAAATAAATGTCGATATTTTAGACAGGCTTTCTATTTGTTCGATTATAAGCCTCTTTCTTCTTTTTGTTGAGTCTTCCTGGGACATTAGGTTTTGTTATAGAGC
>CAZETK010000079.1:0-8259 GCA_964515195.1 uncultured Pseudobdellovibrionaceae bacterium | reverse complement strand
GCTCTATAACAAAACCTAATGTCCCAGGAAGACTCAACAAAAAGAAGAAAGAGGCACTAAAGTGTTAGAGACCTGACGAGTGTCTCCCAAAAGTGGCAAAGGCCGTTTTCGGGTCCTTGGCCCTATCTCAAAATAACTGTCTCATAGTGAGAATCCCGTGAAATTCCAGGGACTTTGTCTGTTGGCGCGGCTTGGTACGGCCTATGCAATGTCATCAGGTAGAGAGAGAGAAAGTGAGGTCGTTATGAGAACGGCTATTTTCAAAGGAATATTTTTAGGTTTAGTGACCACAATGTTTATCGGTTGCGGTGGCAGCAAGAAATTGGCTGACAATAGCGGTCAGGGTGTGCCTATTACCCCGCCTTCAGACGGCGGTATCGTTGACCCCGGACAAGGCGTTGATAATACAAAAGTCAGTTGGCCTTACGCCACCACTGGCGATACGGTTAAATTCTACCCGACTTCATGGGAAGAGGTTAATCAATACGTCGCGATTCGTCCCTTGAATGATCCTTCTAATATGATGGTGAACATTCAGTTTAGTAAAGTGGCAGGGACAAGCTTTTATCATGGAAAAGTTCAGTTGGGATACACCGACAGCAGTAAGTTCTACTATGGATCCTTCACGGTGGGTGATGGAAAAAATGAAAAGTGTTCGAACTGTTATGATAATGGTCTTTATGAAGCCGCCCCCAATTTTTGGACTACGATTAACGGTAAAAGAACCTTCATGGCCTATGTTCAAGATCTTTATGGTTCCTTGATTATAGTTATGGAAGATCAGGCTGACTTTGGAGGTGATGGGCAGGGAAGCACATTGCTGAAGGGGCGAGTGTACTATCGAAATTTTGCCACTGCGAAATATCCGCAGTCCTCTTATCGTAAATGTTGGTATATCTACACAGGCCCTTATGCTTGCCACTCTGCTAACATGTCTCAGAAAAGAAGCTCCACTGATTTCAGCGATGGAACCTACAGATTACTAGGAACTTTCAGCGGCGTTAAAAGCCAGGTAGCGTTTGCGAACTAGTAAATTGAAAATTTAAAGAAGGAATAAATTTTTAAGAGGTCACTATGAAAAAAGCATTAATACTAATAACAACAATGGCGATGTTAGCAGGCTGCCCCGATAATAAAGGCTCTGACAATAGCAACCATCATCTCGCTTACAACGCCTGTGTGAATTGTGGATTCGGCAGCTCCACTTTCAGCCAAAACGTCGCCGCTCAAATTCCGCAGGGGACACTCACTTTAAATCTGATCGGGGATGCCAATCAAATGAATCAGTGGTCCTCTTACCAGATGAACCCCTTGTTTTTATACCAAGGAGTTCTAGCTGTGGGTGGTACGTTGCACCTGACCCAGGCTCTCCAATTGGGCATGTGCCAGCTTCCAGTTGGTTCTTATAATATTCAAACCCTTCAAGCCGGTTACTACAATATGGGTACTTTTGAAGTCCATGGTGTCGAGTTGATAGGCCCTGTGCGCGCTCTTGTGACCTTGACTCAAGGTGTGATTTTCACCAATGGAAATGGCGTTATTAGTGGTTTCGGAGCCACAATGGTAGGCCAAAATGGTCCCGCCATGATGCCTTACACTTACCCCGGCTATCCCGTAGTTGGCGCCCCTGGCCAGATCTCAACCTGCGGAGATGGCATTGGAGTTCGGTTTTAAACCTTAATTAAGATTATCAAACAACACTCTTTCATGATGAAAGAGCTCTCTTTCTAGCCCCGCGTTGACAGCGGGGCTTTTTCTTTCTCATAATAGAGACTATGACACACACCACGCCTTTGAATTTGCCATTATGGGTTGAGTTCTTTGAAGATTTACAACATGTGCGGGGGCGGTCCTTTAATACCGTCATGGCTTACCGGCGAGATCTCGAGCTTTGGGCCGAGTATCGTAAAAATTCGAAATCAGTTTCTGGATTCTATGAATTCATGAAGAAGCAAAAACTTTCCACTCGCTCTCAGGCTCGTGTGATTTCATCTCTGCGCACCTATTACAAATTCGTCGAATCCCGTGGCCATGAGGCCGCGGAACTAAGGGAGCTTAAGCCGCCGAAGGTAAAGGTAAAGCTTCCGAAAACAATTACGCCCGAAGAATTTCAGAAATTAATGGAAGCCTGCGAAGTTCCAGACAAACACAAGACGGCTCGCAATCGTTTAAGTCTTTTGTTTTTGTATGGCCTAGGATGCCGTGTTTCTGAACTCATTGAATTGGACATCACGGATATCAATGCTACAGAGCGATGGGTGAAAGTGCTGGGTAAAGGATCGAAAGAAAGATTGATTCCATTGTCAGACACTTTATTTACAGCTCTTCAAGCTTATTTACGAAAACACCGTGAAGACTTACTGAAGGAAAAATCAGCCACCTTGATCGTCAACGATAAGGGCCATCGTGCGTCTCGGGTGGATATTTGGAGATGGTTAGCGGCCTGGTCAAAGAGGGCGGGCTTTGAAGAAACCGTTCACCCCCATCAATTCCGTCACGGTTGCGCCACGGCTCTTTTAGAAAATGGTGCGGACTTAAGATCGATACAAGTTCTTTTGGGTCACGTCAGTCTTCAGACAACGCAGATTTACACTCAAGTATCCCAAGGAAAGCTGAACAGCACCCTGGAAGAGCATCATCCGCTCTCACAATTAGAAGAGTCCGAAGCTTGAATCTTAGTTTTCATTGAAGCCCCCCTACGGGGAGCCGATTCCGTACTGAGATTTGCAACGACCTTCAGGTATGAAAGTGCAATCTCTGACCGAAATCAACTCTCGCTACGAACCAATCCAAGTGGAAGTCAGCTTGATCCCTGGATTGCCTCAAATCCATTTTCTGGGGCGAGCTGACTCCAGTTTAAAAGAAAGCGCCTTTCGACTAAAAAGCGCTTTTAGGCAGAGTGGCTTTAAATTCCCCAAGGCCCATCAGGTGATCGTCAATCTCACTCCCAGTCACTTTAAGAAAGTTTCGGCAGGTATTGAGTTAGCTGTAGCCGTTGCCCTTTTAAAGATGACGGATCAGGGCCCTAGTTGGGATCCGGCTCAGTATATAATTTTCGGAGAGCTCAGTCTTGGCGGTGAGATTTCCTTCCCGCAAGTTTCAAAATTTTTTAATGTCGATCGAAATAAGCCCATTTTAAGCGGAAAGGGTATGGAGTCATTCATAGAAGGATACCAAGCGCAGGATCTTCGAGGTCTGTCACATCCCGAGTTTGTTGATAAAACAAGGCGATGGCAGCTCGAACAACCGCCGTCGCCGGTCGTAAAGCTGACACCCCGACAGGCCGAGGCTTTACTGATCACGGCGGTGGGAGGTCATCATGTCCTTCTCGCGGGGGCTCAAGGTAGCGGTAAAACTTTGATGTGTGAAGTCTTAGCCCATGTGATCGATAAGCCAGAGCCTGAGCTTTTGGAATGGCATGAAGCTGTTTTCGGACAGCCTTTAAAATGGAGACCTGTGGCGCGCCCCCACCACACCATCACTCCCCAATCTATGGTGGGTGGGGGAGTGCCGCCACGTCCAGGAGAGATCACTCGTGCTCATGGTGGAATTCTATTTTTAGATGAGATGATGGAGTTTCGCCCTGCCACTCTGGAAGTCTTGCGTGAGGCTTTGTCGGCTCAAAAGGTCACCGTTTCGCGAGGTTTAAAAAGTGTCGAGTTTCCTTCCAGCTTTCAACTGATCGGTGCGACAAACCTTTGCCCTTGTGGTAAGTGGACTCCGGGAAAATCCAGGGACTGTGATTACAGCGACAAGCGCTGTCGATCTGTGGTACAAAAGCTTTCAGGTCCCTTGTTGGACCGAATCCATGGTTTTTTTTACTTTGATCAACGGATGGAAAAACCTCAAGTGTCGGTTGAAGAAGTAAGCAAAAGGCTCGTCGGGGCCAAATCGTTTCAACGAGAACAAGGGCGGAGTCACAATCGTGATTTTAACGAGTCAAGTCTGAATCCGGCGGAAGCCTTAATTTGGCGAAAACTTTTGGAAAGCTTTGAAATTCCATCAGTCAGAAGGCGACAGGCCTGCGTAGCCTGGGCTCGCACTTTGGCGGATTTAGAAGCACAACCGCAAGTGGCAAAAGCCCACTTCCTTAAGGCTTATGAGCAGACCGTCAAGAGTTATGAAGCACTTTTTTGATATCAAGAAAGACACTATCGCTTCGCGGCATCGTGGAGTTTTATCGCATAAATTGACGAGCGCAGGCTTTTTGGCGTATTTTGGGCGTTCATTTTTTGCCGATAGCTCGTTGAAGGTGGCATGGCCGAGGAGTTAGGCAGCGCTCTGCAAAAGCGTGTACGGGGGTGCGAATCCCTCTGCCACCTCCAAATTATTTCGAGGAAATCGGTGATCTGAAACCAGAAATTCAGGTTAAGCTTCTTCGAGTGCTTCAAGACGTCTCTTTCGCCGAAGACATCGGAGATTGATTTGGCAAAGGGGTCCGAAGGGTCCGTCATTTACTTTCGATTACAAAGTCTCATGCCGCCACAGATCGTCTCCATTATCGCAAAACTCCTCATTAGCCATTTAAATTTTTTGGCCGGAATGGCGCATAGGGGACAAATCGAAGAGCAAGCAAATGTCAGAAAACTCGTCCCAGTTTACTTCGACGAGTTTGCGTCGTTTGCTTGTCCTGAGTTCGCTGATTTGATTTCTAAGGCCCGCTCTGCGGGTTTTGCTCTGCACTTTTCGCATCAGAGTATTGGAGACGTCATGGAAGTCTCACCCGGATTCCTTAATCGAATCACCGATAATGCGGCCACCAAGATCATCCTTAGGATTAATGATCCGGACTCAGCCGAGTTTTTTTCAAGATCTTTCGGTACAAAGCAGGTTCAAAAAACCACTCAGCGGATTACCAATACAAAGGATCTCGACGCAGCCGAGATCGTCGGCGAAGGCACCACCCGTGACGCTCACCAATTCCGAGCTTCACCGGATCTGCTGAAGACTCTGCCAACAGGGACCGGGGCGGTTTTAGTGGCTCACGGACGGGCCACTCCTCATGGGGCTTCGAGTGTGTTTAAGATCCGGTTTCCGCCGTTATTTCAATAGGTTAGGTTGTGTTAATTTGAACCAAACGAGTATCGATTCTTTAGTTATATTCCTAAATATAGACTTTATCTCTATATTTAGGTCTATTTCTAAAGTAACAAGATGAATTTCTTTAAGAAAGTGCTAGAATATAGATTATGAATCGATTTACAGACACAAAACTAAAGAAGCTGCTAACGACATGGCCACCGGGAACCGTCTGCCTGGCTTCACATCTTAATAAGCGTGGGATTGGATATGACCTGCAACGGCTTTACAAAAAGAGCGGGTGGATAGCTTCAATTGGCCAAGGCGCTGTCGTTCGGACTGGCGACGAAGTTACATGGCAAGGGGCTATCTATGCTCTTCAAGAGCAAGCAGGTCTAAAAATCCATGTGGGAGCAAAAACAGCCCTGGCTATTCACGGATTCGCTCATTTCGTGAATCTCGCACAGGGTAAGATCCAGCTTTTCGGTATCCAAAAGACAAAACTGCCCACGTGGTTCGTAAAATACGATTGGGGCAGCAAAGTCGAATTTCATAGGAGTTCACTCTTTGGAGGTGACGCACGAATAGGCCTACAACGACAAAGCTATAAAACATTCGAAATCAGTATGTCTTCGTCGGAAAGAGCTATCTTGGAGTTCCTGGATCTCGTTCCTCAGATTGAAACATTTAATGAGGCCGCATTAATCGCAGAAAGCTTGTCGACATTGCGTCCGAAGTTGCTTCAGGAACTTTTGAGTGTCTGCACTTCGGTTAAAGTGAAAAGGCTCTTTCTTTACCTGGCCGAGAAGCAAGGCCACGCGTGGTTGAAGAGAATCGACCTTTCCAAAATCGATCTGGGCAAAGGCGACCGCCAAATTGTGAAAGGTGGTGTTTATGATCCCAAATATCGAATCACAGTCCCACAAGAGGTGAATCAATGAACGACACTCCATACCGCAAACAAGTTGAGCTACTGCTTCGGTGCCTTCCTGAGGTTGCCAAAGAAGATTGTTTCGCCCTAAAGGGCGGAACTGCAATTAATCTTTTCATTCGAGATCTTCCTCGACTCAGTGTTGATATTGATCTCGCTTATCTGCCACTGGCCCCCTGGGACGACGCCATTTTGCATGTTGAAGACTCACTTAAGAGGATTGCCGCTAACATTCAAAAGTCGATAAAGGGCTCTAGGGTCAATCCTTCGAAAAACTCATCTACGCAGAAAGTTGAAAAACTCTTCATTAGTATTCCAGGAGCGCAAATAAAAATTGAACCTAATCCAGTCATTCGTGGTTCTGTTTACCCCAGTGTCCAAATGACCACCGTACCTAAGATCGAAGAATTGTTCGGCATGGAGGCCAGTATTCAAGTTCTGTCATCTGCTGACCTCTATGGCGGCAAGCTCGTTGCGGCACTGGATCGACAACATCCCCGAGACTTATTTGACGCTAAATTGCTGCTAGAAAATGAGGGAATTGGCGACGAAATTCGAAAAGCCTTTGTGGTTTACCTCGCAAGCCACGCGCGACCCATTCACGAGGTGATTCGGCCGACTTTACAAGACAAGCGAGATGAGTTCGAAAAAGAGTTTGAAGGAATGACTTCTATTCCTTTTCTTTACAAAGATTTCGAAGCGACCCGAGCCGAACTGGTCGAGCATCTGTCCAGCCGTTTAACTAAGGAGGAAAAGCAGTTTCTGGTTTCGATCCAAGAAGGCAAGCCGGACTGGAGTCAAATAGAGATTCCCAACATCGAAGATCTTCCAGCACTCAAGTGGAAGTTTCAAAATGTCCAGAAGATGAATGATGCGAAACGGGAAAAGGCCACTCAAGATCTAAAATTGAAACTCGGTATATAACTTAGATTAGTTACTTTTCAACTTAACCCATCCAACTCAATCCGCTCCTCCACTACAGAATAAACAGGAGGAAGCAAACAATGAGAGCCATTTATTGCCTCACAATTTTTACCATGCTCACCAGTGGGTGCAGCACACTCGATCAATCATTTCGGCTTGGAGTAGCCACTGGTGCCATAGCTGGAGCTGCTGCGACCTACGCAGGAGAGCGCGGTTCAGGACGACAGCCGACACTCGAAGAAGTAGGGATCGGTGCTAGTATCGGCCTTGGGCTGGGACTACTAACGTCCTACTTTGTCCATCAATCAGTGATTGAAGACCGAAAATCTACGGCTCGGCTATTAGTTTTCATTAATTCCTTTTCGATAAAACAGCTTGATCTTCTGTCGCTCTTCTTTGGTGAGCCTTCAGGTGACGCGATTCCACTTTTTGCTCAAATCTCGCACCCCGTATTGTTTTCTAACCTATGCGTATTTTTCTTGGATTCAAATACTCACCGCCACAGAAGTTTTCCCCTCAAACATTCTTTGACACAAAGTAAGATAAGGGCTCACCTCAAGTAACTCCCGATCCCACCGTCCAAGATCAGCCGCCGCCTGATAGGTGCTCTCCAAAAAGTTTATTAAAGTTTTCTCAGGGTTCAATGAGGTTCGCATAATCTCATAAGGCAAAATAAACTCGCCGAGCGTTTTGTGAAAATAAGCACCTTCGGGCAATACCGGAAATTCCATGTAACCAGCAGGTGCCAGGTAGGCGTAGCTATAAAACGAAGCCTCAGGAAGTCGCTCATCGCCAAACCAAAAGCCGCAACTGCTGACCTCGTGCGAGTAGGCCTCGCGAGCCACTTTGTCGGGTAAATTCGGAATGCCACCGGGGTGCTCCGGTGCTCTCCGACCCGAGAATCGTGTTACGGCTAGATCAAAGCTACCCCAAAAAAGGTGTGAGAGACTGCATTTGCCAACAAACTTTGAGCGAAATTTTTTAAACACATTGTTCGTATGAACAAATGCCTGCCACATTGTCTGCATATGGTCTGGGTTATAGACCCGGTGGTCAACATCCAAGGCGAAAGGCGTGCGACCTGGCAATTCGTTTGGCCGCGGATCAAAGTTAACTTCGATCTGCCAATCCGTCAATACCGTCATCACTCGAGCAAAAAAATCTGCAACACTTTCGCTCCGTAAGGGAAGTTGAGTTTTGCGTGGTGGAAGCCCATGAATGGTTCGTCCAAGGCTCAAGACAAAGCCGAATTTTTCCGATGATCTGTGCCCAGACTTCAATCGCAATGTCAGACAACACAAAGCCTCAATTTGTAACCCAAAAAAACATTCACAGTCTCCGAATTGTCCCTTCTTAAAAGGCGAGTTCCACAGCGAAAGATTATA
>CAZETK010000078.1:0-8428 GCA_964515195.1 uncultured Pseudobdellovibrionaceae bacterium | reverse complement strand
GTCAGCATGGTGCTAATTTAGTGGGAGTCGCCACGCTACGTAAGAAGCTGGTATTTCGAAATCTAGCGCTTCGGGCCGGACAGGCCTTTCGCGAAAGATGGGGCTTGCGCCAAGATTTTTTGGACTCCCTAGAACGATTTGACAGAAAAACCTGTGCCCTTCAGCGCCGTAGCTTGTCTTATTTGGATAGACCCTGGGCACTTATAAGAAAGGGTTTTGATTTCGTTTGGCACCATCCGCTTTTCTTTAGAACTTGGATAATGCTGGGTGTGGGCTATCTTCATTTCTATTTAACCGGCAAGTTGACTGTTCAGACTAAGAAAGCTTAAACACCATGCCGCAGGTTTTAGGAATTATTGTCAGCTATAATCCGCCCAAAGATCTTCTTAATAATATTTATTCCACGTTGAATCAGGTTTCGAAAGTTATCATCATTGATAATGGCAGCGAGCCATCAGCCAAGAAAATATTATCCCAATTGGATACCGAAAGGGTTGAGTTCATCTTTAATAGCTCTAATCGTGGTGTGGCCGCTGGTTTTAATCAGGGGATTATTTGGGGCCTTCAAAATGATTACAAGTGGTTCTTATTGTTGGATCAGGACAGTCGTGTGACAAATGGGATGGTCCCAGAACTGATTCGCATAAGCGAGTTGCAACCGGATCTACGAAAAGTGATTGTGGGGCCTCGTCATGAGGACTTCTATCGCAAGATTCCCATTGATACCCAAGGGGACGTTCAGGAAATTCCACTTTTGATTTCTTCCGGAACTTTGTTAAGTCGCCAAGTTGTCGAACACACGGGAATGTATGATGAGAATCTTTTTATTGACCATGTTGATCACGACTATTGCTTAAGGCTGCGCCAAAAAGGCGGGCGTTGCTTGCGGGTGAACACGGCAACTTTACTGCATAAGTTCGGTGAAGCCAAAATTAACACTTTTTTGGGAAAAACATTTTTTCTACAAAGCTACCCACCAACCCGCCGTTACTACATGATGAGAAATCGAATTGTGCTGTATAAGCGCTATGGAATGTTCCGTGAGCCTTGGTTTTGGATGGATTTAAGATCCGCCGCCAAGGATCTGGCCAAGTTGGTACTTTTCGAGTCAAAGAGGCGAGCGAAGCTAGCCGCCCTTACCCAGGGGCTCTACGAAGGCCTGCGTTGGAAGGATTAGGATTCTTTTACGGCCACAACCAAAAACTGTTTTCCGAAAAATCGCCAGAAAAATGGCATTTTTAAATAAGCCTTAACGGCGAGAGGTGGAGGATTATTTCTGCCAGACATCGTGTAGGGTATGAACTTCGGTAAATTTTGCTCTACCCGAAACCTCTGAAGCAAAAGAGCTTCGGCCATAGAGGCCTCGGTGATCGGAATAAAATGATCCCAATAGTCCCAATAGGCTCCTGGCAGATAACGAATATTAGGTCCCATGCAGATTATTTTACCGCCGGGCTTCAAGCACCGATAGGCCTCTTTCAGGGTCGCATCGATGGCGCTTTTACTTGGTAAGTGTTCAAGAAAGTTACTTGTAAACACCACATCAAGTGAGGCATCCGGCAAGGGCCATTGTTTTGAGCAGTCCTGTTGAATGAAATCTGCAAATCCAGCAACATTTCGACCACAATCCGGGTTTAGATCCATTGCATATTTTTTGCTTGCCACAATGTTTTTTGTGAACTCACCCCAACCGGCACCAAGGTCTAAAATCGTATGATTCGGTTGAATGTATTGAGCGAAAAAATCACGACACAGGATGTGCCAAACAGCTTTACGATAATCTGTAGTGGCAGCAAAGCGTTTCTGATATCCGTACTGCAATGATTCTGATCTTCTATCCATCGTACTAGGGTGCCCCACAGCTTCACAAGTACCCCATCCCGGGTCAGCAAGTTGTATCAGCTGAAGCCTGGCACTTGTTAGAATGATTATAGGTTATAAGATCTGATATTCAAGCTTGAAATGCACTTGAATATCAAGGTTGGCGTTTATAGATTTATCGGTGATGAAGCTGACTTTTTTCAAAAATAAAGCCACAAAAAAAATGGTGGCGGAATATTTTCGCTTAAAAAAAGGGATTCCGCGGTCAACTTTGGCTATGAAATATCTGCGTGGTTCAGGAATAGAAATTGGCGCGCTACACAATCCTGTTTTTATAGGGCCTTTTGCCAAAGCTAAATACGTTGATCGAATGTCCACCGCAGACTTAATGAAAGAGTATCCAGAGCTTTCAAATCTAAAACTAGTGGAACCTAATATTATAGACAATGCAGAAGTGCTATCGAAGGTGCCGGCCGATTCACTTGATTTTATTATAGCGAATCATTTTATTGAACATTGTGAAGACCCGATTCAAACTTTAAAGAATTTTTCTGGAAAGCTTCGCAATAAAGGGATTATTTATCTGGCTGTACCCGATAAGCATCTTACTTTTGATAAGCACAGGTCGTCCACTTCGTTTGAGCACTTAGTTCAGGATCATACACAGGGGGTGCTGACCTCTAGGGAAAAGCACTACGAAGAGTGGGTGCAGTATTTTGGCCCCAAAGAGATCAACCTCGAAGATCAAGCCACTTTTCTTCAGCAGAACCGCTACAGTATTCATTTTCATGTTTGGTCTAAAAATGAATTCCTAGATTTTTTAGAAAAGTTCATTTTGGCCTATAAAATGCCTCTGAAAGTCGTGACTTGTGTGGCCATTGCCGATGAAGCTGTGTTTATACTTCAAAAGTCATCATAGTGAATTTATGGAATGATTTTTCGTCAATTTCGAGGCTTCGGTTCACTGGAAATATCATTAATGATAAAAGACAGCAGTAACTGAAAACCCAAGACGATGGCCAAAACTCCTATCATAACGGTCCCGGTTGTGGCTGGCTGCAAGGTTTTAAAGGATTGGTACCAGTGAAGCCCACTCCAGATAACACCAAAGACCGACAGCAGCATCCCCATTGCTAAAAACACTGATCCAATCGAAAAGTCGCGTAAAAAATAATTATAGATAATACGCTTGTAGAAATTTCGACAATGGCCAAGTAGAAATGTCGGAATAACACGAAGCTCGTTAAGGCTGCTTTTTTCATTTCCATAAATGGGCCGCATGGGAATATCCATTACACGCGCTTTTGATAAATTTAACCGGAACAAAAGATCAGATTCAAAAAAATAACGATCATGTAGCTTTTCAAGCTCAATTTCTTTCAGTGTATTGATATGAATAGCCGTATACCCATTTGTTGGGTCAAAAACTGAATAATAACCGGAAGACAACTTTGTTAAAAAACCCAACACGGCGTTGCCGAATATTCTAAGCTTTGGCATCCGTGTGATGGATCGAGGGTAAAAGAAACGATTTCCCTTTGTATAATCCGCATACCCTTTAATGATGGGGTCTACTAATTTCGGCAAAAGGCCAAGATCCATTTGGTCATCGCCATCGACCTTTATGACAATATCGAAGCCTTCTTGTAAGGCTTGTTCATAGCCTGTTTTCATAGCGGCTCCGACTCCGCCATTTTGGAATCTAAAAAGGACTTTTACCCTTGAGTCAGAGCAATTCTGACTTACGAATTCACCGGTTTTTTCAGGGCAGGCATCATCCACAACGTAAACTTGCGAAACATTTTGGGGAATTTTTCCGAGCACACTTAAAATATGCCCTTTGCACTTATAGGCTGGTATCACAATAGAAATTTTCATGGCTCAGGGCCTCTTTTTTCGAGCTAAGATGACAACAGAATCGTTTAAGGATCCCAATGAAAATAGGCGATAAGTAAAACCGGCCACCATTGCAAACGGTTTCAAATAAAAAGGGATACCCCAAAAACGAGTTCGAAGGCCGCCGATGGGACATTCAGATAGATATTGGATTTTTAAAATTTCAAAATGCGAAGATATAAGGTTCGTCAACGAAGCGGCATTAAAATAGTAATAATGTGGCGGGGGGTAATGTACCTGATAAAGTCGGTTAAAAACCTTAGTGGCCAAGTATGGCGATAGTGAAGTAAGCACCTATGCAATTCTATATAGAAGAGAGCCTTTATTGGGCACTTTTAAAAGCAAAAGGCCCTGAGGCTTTAAACGTGAATGAATTTGGGTGAGCGCCTCGTTGGTATCAGGAAAGTGTTCGAAGACATCTAAAAGGCTGATAATATCATAGGATTGAGGCATATCATGACTGCTAGCGACTTCCTGAAGCAGACGCCGCTTTATATTGGTGGACTCGTTGCTGAGTGAGGGCTCGATTCCATAGGCTTGGATCGAAAGGGTTTTAGCATTTTCTAAAAAACGGACAAAATCACCTTGTCCGCAACCAATATCCAGTAAGTGGGGAGTTCTTTCGTTTGGAATATGGGTCTTAAGAAGTTTTATCAATTGGAAAAATTGAATCTCTCGAGTGGCCTTTAGGGGATTGTCTTTTTGGGCATAAAAATCAGAATAGAATTTTAAATTATAATTTTTAGCCTTGTCGGCTTGATAATGGATTAGTTTGTCAGGATTGTCCGGAGGATTGAACTGAACCTGAGCCACCATTTGTTGATCTGAATATAAAGAAAAACTTCCTGTCATAGGCCCCATTAACAAAATCTTATCAAAGAATGGCAAGGTGCCTTTCTGGCTCCTGGCGGCAATCAGTTATCCCAAACTTTTCAGTTTTTGGCGGAAGGCCGTGATGTACCATTTTAAGTAACAAGGAAGCCACTTAAACAGTTTAAATCGAGACTCCCCGGCGGTCCGATCTTCCCATACAGTGGGGACTTCGGTCACGTTAAATCCCATGCTCCAGGCTTTAACAACAATTTCCATTCCCAGTTCAAAGCCCCCTGTGCTTTCAATCTGAATGGCTTGAAGGGCACTCTTTCGATAAAGCTTAAAGCTATTGGTCACATCATGAGTAGGAAAGTTGATAAGGTATCGAAGCGAAACGCCAGCTAACCGGGACAATGCACACTTTAAAGGGGGGCCGCCAATTTGCTTGCCACCTTTCATGTAACGAGATGCACAGACAATATCCGCATCTCCATAAAGGGCTTTTTCCATCATTTTATTTATGACACTCGGAGGATCTGAAAGATCAGCCATGGTCACCACAATATAATCAGAGCTTGCTGTTTCAAGTCCTGTCTTGATGGCATTCAAAGCGCCACGTCCATATTTATTCTTAACTGGAGTGATATTCATGCCGTCAAAAAGACCTTGGGTTTTTCCCTCTTCAAGAGCAGGTAGGGTCGAATCAGAATCCAAATCATAAATGACCATCACCCGATAAGGGTGTGTCACCTCAGACTTGATCCGCTTTAGGGCTGTGACGATATTTTCGCCTTCATTATAGACGGGGATTACAATATCCACAGTGGACATTATTAAATTCCGCCCAATTCTATCTGCTTTTGGATCCATGGGACGACTTCATCCAGAATTGTGTTCAAATCTGTTTTGGCCTCGAAACCCAGAATTTTCTTCGCCTTTGAAACATCGGGTACTCTTTTTTGGACATCGTACTTGAAAGGCTCGTCGCTGACATAGCGGAAAGGCTCATTGGGCTTTAAATGCTTCCAGATGATTTCGGCCAGTTCTAGTACGCTAGTTGAAACCGGGGTTGAAATATTAAAATCTTCGTTAATGGCCTTTGGACTCTCAATACACATACGAATTCCGCGGGCCAAATCACCAGCATACGTGTAGTGACGAACTTGATTTCCACTTCCCAGTATATGAAGGGGGTCTTGGCCCTTAAGGATCTTTTGGATAAGGTCTGGTACAACATGGCTCATGGCCAACTGCACGTTTCCTGAAAGGATTTCTTTGTCGCAAAGGGCGCGCTTTTCGCCTGTTCCGACGCAGTTAAAGGGACGAATGATTGTGTAGGGAAGTCCAAACTGCTCATAAGCTCCTTGGGCAAAGTACTCACAAGCCAGCTTTTGAAACCCATAAGTGCTTAAGGGTGGTGGGCTTGTACGCTGGGCTCCCTCGCGGGTGGGAAACTCCGTTGCAGATTCGTAGACCATGCTAGAGCTAAGAACATTTATTTTTTTTAGACTGCGATTTTTATAAGCCCAAATGGCGGCATCAAATGTCGAGGCCGTAATGCGCTCGTTCTCTGCCAAAAGATCATAGGCAAATTCATGGAAGTAAGAGATTCCGCCGATCATGGCCGCTGCCGCAACGACAGCATCACAATCAGTGGCCAGTTCTTTTAGAAGGCCCACATTTTTTGCATCACCTTCAACGAAGTGATATCTTGGGTGCTTGTCATAAGACTTTTGTAGCTTTCCATATTTAGAAAAATTATCGATCCCATAGACTTCGTGCCCTTGATTTAAAAGGTCCTCAACTAAATATCCACAAATAAAACCTGCAGATCCAGTGACCAAGATTTTCATGATTATGCCTTTCTCCAAACGCCCCAGCAGTCAACGAAGGGAACTTTAATCTCTAGTTTCGCAAATTCCCGGTGGGGAGCCCCTAGAATAACACCATCAGCTTGATGGAGGGCTTCTTCCAATGGAAGAGTGTCCTTTATGTAGGGATCGGAAGGCAATACTTTTGCCATGCGGGTTTCAAGGTTTTTCTTAAGCTTAAAGGCTAAACTTTCTCGGGTGTCGTCATTATTGGCTTTGAAGGTCATGCCTAGAATGGCGATCTTCTTATTTTTAAGGGATCCCAGCTTTTCTTCCATTTGTTCGACCAAGAATACCGGAAGCCCTTCGTTTATTAACATAGCTGCTTGGCCTAGAAAAAAATTGTTTTTATGAAAGGCTGAAAGCTGCATTGTGTCTTTAAAAAGGCAAGGGCCAGCTGTCAGGCCCGGGCGAGCAAAGTGTTGGGCGCGCGGATAGTCTTCTTTTAGGCTGTTAAAGATTTTAAAAAAATCCAAACCTTGGCTTTCGGCGATCATATAGAACTGATTGGCAATGGCAAACTCCAGGTAGCGCCAAGAGTTCGTCATAAGTTTAGCCACCTCGGCTTCTTTAGGTCTTAAGGGGATAATCTTAGGGGCGATTGATGAAAATAAAGATCCCGCCATTTCAAGGGCTTGGGGGGTCGTCCCAGATACGATCTGGGGCAGTTTAAAGATTTCTTCGATGCCTTTGCCTTGGACAATTCGTTCGGGACAAAAAGCTAAAAGGCAGCGTCCCCACTTTTCTGTGAGCATATTTTCAACGATGTCGATCACACCTGGATAAACTGTCGAGCGCAAAATAATTAAAGTGTCTGGCGTCAGATAGTCCATATAAGTCTTTATTACGCTTAAAACATCATGAATTTTAGGATTATGGTGTTCATCCACAGGGGTGCCGGTGACGAAAAATACGACCTTACTATCCTTCACGACCTTCGGGTCTAAGGTGGCTCGGAGATTTTTATTCCTAACTTTGGTTAAAACCTCTTCAGCGCCTTCCTCCTGAAAGGGAAGTTTACCTGAATTGATCATTTCGACGGCTTTAGGGTTAATGTCGACCAGATTAACATTGTGTCCCACACTGGCTAACGCTAACCCCAGGGGAAGGCCTACATGCCCACATCCACCAATAATTGATACCTTATTCATGAAAACCTCGTTTTTAATATCCCAATACTTAATGTAGATTTGAGTAGTTTTGCAATAAAGTTATTGGCCGGGGAGAGGTAAATATTGAAAGCTTTTGGAGTTTATCCCTTATAAAAAGCTGTGGCTTTATGATAAAGCCAGGCTCGTCTATATATGCCTGGCATTATCGAACTTTTCTGCTAGTAAGTACGAAATTGGAAATATATTGTAACCTGTCATGGTTGCTTTAATTAAGGCATTGATTTCTTATAGGAAAATTATTTGGAGCCTGGCGAAAAATGATTTTCAAAATCGCTATTTGGGGTCTGCACTAGGGATCTTGTGGGCTTTTATTCTTCCAATGGTTAACTTGGCGATTATGTGGTTTGCATTCCAATATGGTTTTCGCGCAAGTCCACAAGAAGGTGTTCCTTTTATACTCTGGCTGGTGACAGGGATGTTTCCCTGGGCTTTTTTTTCCGAATCAGTCTTGTCAGCAAGTAATTCTATTCTTGAAAAATCGTTCTTAGTCAAAAAAGTGGTATTCCAAGTCGAACTGCTTCCATTGATTAAGATTATTGCGGCTTTTTTGCCTTTTATTTTTTTATCCATTGTCATGCTGCTGATGTTTTTGGCTTATGGGTTTTGGGTGGATATCTATTGGGTGCAAATTCCATATTATGCTTTGTGCTTGTGTGCTTTAGTGCTTTCTCTGTCTTGGTTTACAAGTTCCATTGTGGTTTTTTACCGTGATCTTGCGCAGGTTATAGGGGGGCTGCTTCAATTGGGTTTTTGGGCGACCCCTATTTTTTGGGCACCGACCCTTCTTCCTGAAAATTTGCGCTTTGTTGTTTTTTTTAATCCCGGTATCCGGAAAAAGACAATTCGTATTTAAGC
>CAZETK010000077.1:0-10959 GCA_964515195.1 uncultured Pseudobdellovibrionaceae bacterium | reverse complement strand
GTGCATAGGACAAGACCGATATTGGGTCCGTTCGTAAAATTTAAGAAAACTTGATCTGATTTGTGAAGCTTTGCAGGGGCAATTTCAAAGCTGGCACCGTCCAGGCTTAGGTTCTTAAGTTCGGCTCGGGCTAAAATGCGCTCTCGCACATCAAAGATTACGGCCATTCCACTAATCAGTTCACGCTTTGAGTTCCTTTTGGATTGGAAATTGATCACTTTTGATTGAAGATCGACAGGCTCAGTCTCCATTTCATCTTCAATCACCTTAGTCAACTCATCAAAAAAAGTATCGTCTCTTTGAGCCTTTTTAATAGCTCCCATTGCGAATCTCCAACGTCTAAGTTTTATTGTATACATAACAATGGGAATCTCTATGGCCTTTTTGAATTTCCCCTATCCGCAAATTCATAGGCGGGTTTTAAAAGGCTCTGATAGCTTTTCGTGTTTTGAATTTCCATTCTGAGACGACGCTTCGACAGTCAAATAGTTGGTCATTTTTCAAGAAATTCTCGGATGGCCAACTAAAGAAATTTTTGAGGATCAAGTCTCAATGATTTTTTTTAGATACGCGTGTCCGAAATTCCTTACCTGGCTTGAAGCGGGGAACGGCGATGCCAGGGATTTCGGCCGGTGCACCAGTTTTAGGGTTGCGTCCCGGTCGGGCTTTGCGTTGGGCGCGCGTGAAGGAGCCGAAGCCCACAAGTTTGACCTCTTCGCCTTTTGAAACTGTTTTTTGAATGAGTTCGAGCGTGGCCTCTAGAATATCTTCCGTATGGGCCTTTGAGGTTTTCAATTTTTCAGACAGTTTTTCGATAAATTCAGCCTTATTCATTTCTCCGGCACCATCCCCTCAAGAGTTACCAGGAATTTGGGAGATTGAAGCTAAATGGCTCTTGCCCTTCGGTCAAGGACCCGCTAAGGTTTTGACATGCTTGCACACCTGAAAAATCAACTGGCGCAAAAGATTTCTGAAAAGACTCAGTTGCGGGATCTTGACATTTTAAAGTCTCTAGAAATTCCCAAAGTTTATGATCATGGACACCTAAGCTGGCCCGTATTCGCCTATGCGAAATCGCAAAATAAAATTCCTCAAGACGTTGGTGCGCGATTACAAAAGGAACTCAGTGGAGCCCTGACGGAACTTGAAAGTGTCGTCGCCGTCGGGGGATTCCTCAATTTTAAATTCAAGTCTTCAGCCTTAGCCAAAACACTTTTTGACAGTGCGACTCAGCTAAAATTAGGCACTTCACAAATCGGTGAAGGAAAGACGATCATTGTGGATTACTCATCTCCGAACGTGGCTAAAAAAATGCATGTGGGACACTTACGGGCCACCATCATAGGGCAGGCCATTCGTAACTTGGCACAAGCATCTGGGTTCAAAGTGATTGGGATCAATCACATCGGAGACTGGGGGACACAGTTTGGTAAATTAGCTTGGGCCCTTCAAGAATGGGGTCAGGAGTTAGGCGCACGCGCCTGGACTATCGACGGTTTGCTCGAGTTATATGTCCGGTTCCACGAGGAAGCTGAAAAGAACCCCCAAATTGAGCAGCATGGTGCGGAAACTTTTTTAAGACTCGAGCAGGGGGACGAAGAGATCACGAAGATTTGGAAACGTATCGTTGAGGTTTCCATTCAAGATTATGATCGAATGTATCAGCTTCTGAAGGTTAAACATGATCTCATTCAGGGTGAATCCTTTTACAATAATAGATTAGACGATGTTATCAAGCGCCTTGAAGACAAAAACTTATTAGTCACCAGCGAAGGTGCGCGGGTCGTAATGTTTGATGAAAAAGATAACATGCCGCCATGCCTAATTCAAAAAAGCGATGGGGCTTCGTTATACGCCACCCGAGATCTGGCGGCACTTTTTTACCGCCGTGATGTTTTAAAGGGTGATGAGTTTCTTTATGTTGTCGGTGCTGATCAGTCACTCCACTTCAAGCAGATATTCAAGGTGCTTGAACTGTTAGGCTATGATTGGTTTAAAAATTGTCATCATTTGAGCTTCGGTCTGTACCGCTTTAAAGAGGGCAAGATGTCGACTCGGAAGGGTCGGGTGGTTCATCTGGAAGATGTCATTCAAGCAGCTGTCGATTATGTCACAGAAACCGTGAACGAAAAGAATCCGGATCTGGTCGATAAAGACAGGGTAATTCAGCAAATCGCCGTGGGGGCTGTGATCTTCAACGATTTGGTTAACGACCGGGTCAAGAATGTGGAGTTTGATCTGGATCGTGCCATGAGTATTGAAGGCGACAGCGGTCCTTATGTTCAATACACCGCCGTCCGTTGCAAGAGCGTTCTTCGGAAAGCCCAGTTCCAATGGAGGGGCGGAGTGCCGGAGGGGGACTGGACGGATAGTGAAGTAAAGCTGATATTCTCACTTTTGCAGTTTCAGGATGTTGTCAAAAATAGCTATCTTCACTTCAAACCGAATATTCTGGCCCAATACTTATTGAATGTTTGCTCGGACTTCAGCCACTTTTATCACTTGAATCGAATACTGGGTGAGGATGCTGCCGTTGAAAATCGCCGTCTACATTTGGTGGATCTTTCCCGACGAGTGCTGGAGGAAGGTCTAGGTTTGTTGAATATCGAATCTCCAGAACAAATGTAACCCCACCAGGTCTAAACTTCGAAGCGAATTCTTCCGAAAAGTCTCTTGTGAAGAGTCGACGAAATTGGATATTTATCACGTTTGCATGGTCCCTCACCACGGCCCTCGTGTGGGCTTATGGTACATTTCGGACTCATTTCGCTTCGTCGCCCATGGATTCCTATCGAGTTGTGCAGTTAGAAAATGAAATCGCCCAATTAAAAAAAGAAAAAGCTCAACTGACCTACCAGTTTGAGGACTTCCGCCAGAATGCGGCTCTTCATTGGCCGGAGGCTCGATCTCGGGATTATCGCTGGCCTGCCTCTGTAGCGCCCCTTGATCTTTCGGTTTCGTTATTTGAAAAGGGACGAAAACTATTTAAACAAAACAAGTGGGAATCGGCACTTAATGAATTTCAAAAAATCGTAGATTCGTTTCCCCAATCAAGATGGATTACTGAATCCTATTACTACATGTGCGAAGTCTATTTCCAGGTGCGGGATTTTAAATCGAGTACAGCCTGTGTGGCTCAGATGGCGGAGCTCTTCCCTGAAAACTCTTTGACCGGGTTTCAGCTCTTGCGTCTAGCCCAAGTGCATGAAATGCATGGTCAAGCGGCAGAGGCCCTAGAAATATACCGTATGGTGGGCCAGTACTTTTCAGAGCCGATTTTACGACGCCAAGCTCGTGAATCTGTGGCGCGGTTGGAGTAAAAATGTGGGGGCTTTGGCTGCTTTCCTTTTTCTTCGTTTTTTCTGTCGAGGTGAAGCTTAAGGCTTCAGCGCAAACACCGCCTCGGATTGTCTCTTGTCAAGATAGTTGGCTGGAGCGCAATAAGCTTTTAGACGGATGCCATTGGATTCAAAACTTTGATGAAATTCAAATTCAAACGGTTTATGGCGAGGTTCTGGGCCAGAATGCAGACTTTTTTATTCACCAAAAAGACAATAAAATTTTGGTTGTGAATCATCTGGGACAACTTAAGGTTCATTTGAAAGACGGACGGACTGTTGAAGTTCCCATGGGTTTTGAATTTTGGTTTTCAGAAGTTGGGAAGAATCGGAAAAATCGAATGGGTATGATCCAACCCGTAGCAATGGGTCCTCATGTGGAAGTTTTAAGCTCCCTGTGGAAGGGATCAGCAACAGATCTGCAAGCCCTTTTAAAAGCGTTCAAAGTCCGATGGGGACCTCGGGAAGAAATGGCTTCGCAGTATTACAAACGTCTGGTTCAGCGGCAGATTGCCTCTGTGGAGGCCAAGAAGGCTGAAAAGCTTAGGCAGCGACGTAAAGAATTAGAGCGTCGCGAAGCCAATCGTAAGCTTCTATTTGAAAGAGTCTTTGGTCGATAGGACTATCAATAAGTCTTGAAATGCGAATGAAACCCTAGTTCTCTGGGGGAGTTCTTAATCACTTTGTGATATTCTCAAAATAGGATAGATTTCAAGGAGTTGACCATGTCAATTTCGGCAGCCGATAGAGCCCGATATAATAACCGATTATCAAAAACGCGGGAAGAAGCGGAAGAGCGCGAAGCTAAAATTACAAAGCGCAAGAATGAAGAGATCAAGCGCGCGCAACAACGTCATCAAAAAGAAATTCAAAGATTGAACGATGCTTATAAGAATCAATTAAGCTCTTTGAGATCCCGTCAAAAGGAAACTCTAATTGAGCGAGAACAGGATCATGAGACTGAGCTTTCAGATTTACGTTCGAACTACTTATCGCAAATGCAAAAAAAAATGGAAAGTCAAAGTTCAGAGCGAACAGCCATGCGAAACACTTATGAGTCCGAACTTGATCATCAAAAGACAATTTCAGAAAGCCAACGCCGAGACCTGATGCAAAAACAGCAGGATGAAATCCAAAGACGGGATCAAAAGCTGAGTTCCATCAACGAAAAGGTGCATGGCAAAATGAAGGAGGCCATTGACGCCAGCTCAAAAAGGCTTCGACAGGCGCACCAGAAGGAAATTGTAACTCTTCGCAAAGAGAGAGACTCTTTGAAGGAAGGTAGCGAAACTGATAAGGCTAATATGCGCAAAGCTTATGAGGATCGCTTGGGCGCGGAAAAGCGTCAGAGAGAATACGAAAACACGACATGGAGACAAAAATACACGGATTTGTACCGTCATCGCGATGAATACGGGGAAGAAGGTAGTGATTCAAGGTCCCAGGTTTTAGAGGCCGAGCTCAAGGATTTGCGAAAACGCTATGATCGAGCTCTTGAGAAAAAGACCGATGCGATTGATAAAAGCAATGCCGCATTTCACGAATCCGTTACTGACAGAGTCAACAATCAGGTCAAATCCCGTGACAGCAGGATCTACTCACTTCAAAACAAACTGAACAATCATATCGCTAATGATCGTAAACTTCGTGAGAGTGAACGAAGCAATCTTCAAGATCACTATGAAGAAAAAATCTCTGACCTTGAAGGGCAAAAAGTCGAGATAAAAGAAAGCATGCAGGAGCTTACTAAAAATCGAATTCAAAACATGAAGAAGCAAAGTGAAGATGTATTAAGGCATGCCATTAACGATCACAGAGCCAAGAGCCAAATTGATCGCGCTCGTTATCGTGAACATGTGGCCACCCTAGAGCAAAATCATTTGGCTGATGTTGATCGGCTGGAAAATCGTTCTGATCAAAGCATTGAAAAAATCCGTCGAGTGTCCGATCTCAATAATAAACGGATGGCGGAATATTATGATACCTCGATGGATTTAACTCGTGAAAATTTCAATCAAAAAATAGTTGAACAACGGGATCGCAATATCGCATTGCAGGGAGAAAGCCAGCGCGCGATGCAAGAGCGGTTCCGAAAACTTGAAAAGAAGTACAATGAGCGGTTGGCTAACGCTGTTGAGCAGTATGAAGCCAAAATTCAAGAAATGCGAGATCAGCACGAAAAAGACGTACGACGCTTGCAGGCCACAACAAAGCTTATGCTGGACGACAAGGAAAAAGGGCATCGGACAGAGAAAGATTCTGTAGAGATGCGCTATGAATCGAAACTGGCTATGATACAAGAGCATCATGATGAACAACTCAAGAAGGTTCAAAAGCAGCATCAACAGGAACTTCGGGATCTGGCTGTTAAAATGAATCACTATAATAGGAAGGCCTAATTGATATGTTAGCGGAGAGGCGTGCAAAAATTGTGGCCACTATTGGTCCCTCCACTCAATCGCCGGAAGCTCTTGAAAAGGCGATTAAAGCGGGGATGAATGTAGCTCGCCTTAATTTTTCTCATGGAACACATGAACAACATCTCAAGGTCATAAAAACATTACGTGAGCTATCTCAAAAACTCCAGGCCCCCGTAAGCATTCTTCAAGATTTACAGGGCCCTAAAGTACGCGTTGGACGCTTCAAAAATGGTTATATTGAGTTGAAACAGGGTCAAGTTGTCACCGTGACTATCGATCAAGTGTTAGGTGAAGAGGGTTTGATACCCAGCGATTTTAAAGAGATCACCCAGGTGGCTATTCCTGGAGTTCGTATACTTTTAGATGACGGGTTGATGGAACTTGAGGTCATTAAATCAGGTGAACGAGAGCTGCAAGCAAAGGTCCTCTATGGTGGTGTATTAAAAGACCGCAAAGGCATGAATCTGCCTGGAGTCTCGTTGCCAGTGGATTGCCTCACGGAAAAAGACCGGCGCGATTTGGATTTTGGTATTGAGAATCAAGTGGATTTTATCGCTTTAAGTTTTGTAAGGCGGGGACAGGATATACGGGTCCTTCGGGAAATTCTAGAAAATCATAATTCTCAAGCCCGAGTCGTAGCCAAAATTGAAATGGTAGAGGCTTTGGATAATCTCGAAGAGATTATCCGTCTGAGCGATGCCGTCATGGTGGCACGGGGTGATCTGGCAGTCGAAGTGGGCTCTTCTCGATTGCCAGGATTTCAAAAGCGGATCATTAAATTATCCAATCAGATGCAAAAACCGGTGATCACAGCCACGCAGATGTTAGACTCTATGGTGGAAAATCCAAGGCCAACGAGGGCTGAAATCACCGACGTGGCCAATGCCGTATTAGACGGCTCGGATGCCCTCATGCTTAGTGCTGAATCAGCCAGTGGTATGTATCCATTTATTTGTATTCGCACCATGCATGACATTATCACCGAAGTGGAACGTTCGAATGAGCGGTATTACAAAATCTCCATGGAGCAAGAATTTTTAAGCATTCCGGCTGCCATCGGCGCCAGCGCTTGTTTGTCAGCTCTTAAGTTGAGCGCTAAAGCCATTGTGTGCTTAACGACAACCGGCAAGACTGTGAACATCATCACCAGTTTCAGGCCCCAGGCCAAGGTAATTGCGGTTACAGATCGCTTTGATGTTTTGAATCGTTTGGAGCTGATATGGGGAATTCAGACATTTTGGATTCAGTCTTATAAAAACATGGAAGAAATTTTGGTTCAAGTCGACCGAATTCTAGTCAATTACGGTTTGGCCCGTACGGGCGATCGCATTATTTTAACGATGGGGCAACCGATCGAAACGGGAGTTAAAACAAACGCTTTGTTTGTGCATGTAGTGGGCGCCGAGGGAGAGCAAAAACTGGATGACTCGCAGATTCCGCTACGATGTCAAAAGCTTCCCCTCATCACCTAAGGCTATGTACCACAACCATCCCCTTTTCGCCCACCCTTTCCCCTCAAAAGCTGCGGCCACTCCTCGCTCTTGGGAGCTTATTGGTGGCGTGCGCTGGAGTTGAGTCTTTCGCTGTGGAACTTGCTTTTGAGGGGAAAGGGAGGGCGAAAAGGGGAGCTCGCGGAGCTACCCAACACTATTACACCTTCAAAACTCTATCGGAGACATTTTTTTAGATCGTGTAGGAACTTCCAGTTTAAAGCAATGGGTTCGAGTTCGGCCAGATTAACTCGAATAAAGACCCCACCTTCTTCCATAGTTTTTTCTGAGACTAACTTTTTTTCGATAATGGAGTTGAAATCTTCCTGCCGTATGACCTGTCCCAGGTCTCTCATGGAATCGTTCTGAACATCGTTAAGATTGATTTTGCGACCGCCTTTAGGATCGTCAGGCGCTTTTTTGCCATAGTAGATCACAGCTTCAAGAATTTTAACTTCGGTGTCACTGACGACAACCTTGTCTTTTTCTTGTTTAAAGAGCCACTCGTTATGCCAATCCACGAATTTTATTAAAAAAGGTGGGTTGAGGCTTACGATCTTTTGCTGTCCTTCTCCCAAATCCGTGATTTCGGCGTACTTTAAATCTTTAAGAGCCTGTAACAGGCTTTGCATCTTATTGGTGGGTTCTTGAAAAATTTGAATCGTGAAGTTACGAAGTCGGTTTTGAGGGACGATGATGCCGTCTCCTTCTTTCTGGCCGAACATGGTGGCCACCATGTTAAAGATCGTCAAAAGTTTATTGATTACATGGGGAGGAAAGCGCTCGGCATTGGGGTTGGCATTTTCTAATAGTTTGATCTTTTTATTGGCCTCGCGAATGTTTTCATTCATCGTCTTCATGATGGCCTTAACCCAAACTGGTAAGGCTTCCATTTGTTTTGTTAAAGCATCGTAGGGAAGAACAATGACTTCCGAGTCTTTTGTCGCCTTCACATTGGCGGATCGGGGCTTCATATCGAAGATGGCCATTTCGCCGACCATTCCCCCGGGGTTAAGAGTGGCCAAGACGATTTCAGTCGTTCCTTTTGTTTTGGTGATAGTCAGTTCACCGGTCTTTAAGATATACATGGCGTCTGGAGCATCGCCTTCTCGAAATAAGTAGATGTCACGACCGATTTTACGACCTTCTGCCATTGCCCGTCCTTGTGAATGATCGAGGGTACTATCCGCCTAAACTTATCCCCATGGAAAAATTAAGCGAGCAGCGCATGCATTTAGAATGGCATAGGGATCCAGGATGAGCAATTGCCTTAAGTCTAGGGGGCATGTTGCTTTTCAACTTTTTATGGGCTCCGTTGAGCCGGAGCTTTGTTTCAAACTTATGTACGTGTTAGCGCAGGCTTTTAAGTTAAGCTGGGCAATCGTCAATCTTGCAGTTTGCGACTTTCTAGAGCTGAATGGGTTTGCAGTTGGGTGCCACTGTCATCGCGCCTTCAGTGGCTTTCACCACTTGTTCAGGCGTCATGTCAGGGGCGTATTCAAGTAACAAAAACCCTTGAGGAGTTATTTCCATAACTCCGAAATCACTAACAATTCGATTCACACAGTTTTTGCCTGTTAACGGCAATGTACACTTCTTACGAAGTTTAGAGTTTCCGGCTTTGTCAGTGTGTTGCATGGCCACGATGACCCGTCGAGCCCCCGCCACCAGATCCATGGCTCCGCCCATTCCTTTGATCATTTTTCCGGGGATCATCCAGTTGGCGATATCACCTTTTTCATCCACTTCCATGGCGCCTAAAACAGTTAAGTCCACATGGCCACCGCGGATCATTCCAAAGCTGTCGGCACTCGAGAAAAAGGAAGCGCCTTTTGCAGCCGTAACGGTTTGTTTACCGGCGTTGATAAGATCAGGATCGACTTGATTTTCTGTGGGAAAAGGGCCCATTCCTAACAGCCCATTTTCACTCTGTATCATAACAAATTTTGAGTCCGGAATATAATTAGCCACTAAAGTGGGAATTCCAATCCCCAAATTGACGACAAAACCATCTTCTACTTCTTGGGATATTCTTTGTGCAAGTTGCTCACGAGTTAATGGCATCGGCGTTAACCCTTTCTCACAGTCAGTTGTTCAATTCGTTTTTGGTAGTTTCGACCCTGGAATATCCGCTGAACAAAAATTCCGGGGGTGTGAACTTGATCTGGATCCAACTCTCCGATTTCAACCAGCTCCTCCACTTCGGCCACTGTAATTTTACCAGCTGTCGCAATCATCGGATTAAAGTTCCGGGCAGTTTTTCGGAAAATCAGATTTCCGAACTTGTCACCTTTCCAAGCCTTCACAAAAGCAAAGTCACCGACAATAGCTCGCTCCAATATGTAGTCGCGACCATCGAAGACTTTGGTTTCTTTTCCCTCGGCGACTTTTGTGCCAACACCGGTGGGTGTGTAAAAAGCTGGGATTCCGGCTCCGCCAGCGCGGATTCTTTCCGCGAGTGTTCCCTGAGGGCAAAGTTCCACTTCCAACTCACCGTTCATCACTTGTTTTTCGAAAGTGGCGTTTTCGCCGACATAAGAGGAAATCATTTTTTTAATTTGGTGGGAGTGGAGCAAAAGTCCCAAACCAAAATCATCCACTCCGGCATTGTTTGAAACGCAGGTAAGTCCCTTAACGCCGGACTCTTTAAGAGCCATGATGGAATTTTCAGGGATTCCACAAAGGCCAAATCCACCTACGACAATGGTCATATTATCTTGAATGCCACGAAGAGCCGAGATCGCATCAGGAAAAACTTTTTGCTTCACTGTGAATTACCCCTTCCTATTAAATACGTTCGATAACTAAGGCCACACCTTCGCCGCCACCTATGCAAAGCGAAGCAACGCCACGTTTTTTATTGTGCGTGTGAAGGGCATGCACCAAAGTCGCCAATATACGGGCACCTGAGGCCCCAATGGGGTGACCGATAGCAATGGCACCGCCATGAACATTGATGTTTTCGTAGGGAATGGAAAGATCCTTCGCGGCCGCCATGGTCACGTTCGCAAAGGCCTCATTGATCTCCCAGAGGTCGATATTTTTGGCCTCAAGGGAGGCGCTTTGAAGCGCGCGTTTCATGGCTCCGGCGGGTGCAGTGGTGAACCACTTGGGGTCTTGAGCAAACGTGCCTTGGCCGATAACGCGAGCCAAAGGCTTGAGTCCCAAAGCCAAGGCTTTGGACTCTGCCATTAAAATGTGGGCAGCGGCTCCATCGTTAATCTTAGAGGCATTGGCCGCTGTGATTGTGCCTTCCTTTTCAAAGGCGGGACGTAGGGAGGGCATTTTGTCAAAACGTGCGCGACCTGGTTCTTCATCTTTCGCTACGGTTACGCTGGTCTTTCCCTCGATGGTGACAGCCACTATTTCCTTATCAAAAGCACCAGACTCTAGGGCCTTTTGGGCTTTCTTATAGGAGTTTATAGCAAATTCATCTTGGGCTTCGCGGGTGAGTTTGTATTCGCGGGCACAAAGCTCGGCGGCATTTCCCATGTGCCAGTTGTTATAGGGATCCCAAAGGCCATCCATCAACATTGAATCTGTGAGTTGAACATGACCCATTCGATAACCCACCCTAGAGTTTTCCATGAGGTGGGGGGCTAAAGACATATTTTCCTGACCGCCTGCCACGACGGTTTGAGAGTGACCCAGGCGGATACTGTCAGTCGCCAGCATGACGGCCTTCAAACCAGAGCCGCAAACCTTATTAAT
>CAZETK010000076.1:0-11225 GCA_964515195.1 uncultured Pseudobdellovibrionaceae bacterium | reverse complement strand
ATACATCACAAGGGGATTTTTAAGCCCGATAACCCGACCGTGAACACAGGCATGCATCGCCACCCACATATCATGATGGTACATGATATGAGAAGGGCGGGGCGGGTAAAATGGGAGAGCCGTATTAAGAACTTCCCGCCTGAACATAGTTGTGCATCCCGTTATTAGATTACGAAACATCAACAGGTCCGTTGAGGCTTCGTAAACGTTACGACCTTCTAATTCCCAACAGGACTTAATAAAAACTTGGTTATCTTCATTAATCAGCATTTGGTCAGTATGGACCAAGTAGACCGATTCATCCTTAAAAGCTTTTAGCTGTTCTGCCAGTTTTGTCGGAGCCCAAATGTCGTCTTGATCACAGTAGCAGACGAACTTGGCCTCTTTAGGTAGCAGGCATAGGCCTGTTTCAAAGGTTTTAAAACTTCCCTGATTTTTTGTATTTCTATGAAGTTCAAATCTGGCATCACCGGAAAGAATGCACCTAATATTGCGAAATTTTTCTTCCGATGAGCAGTCATCAACAACGATGCATTTCCAGTTTTTATAAGTTTGATTTTTTAATGAGTTGACCTGGTCAATTAAATAAGAAAGGCAGGGGTTATATGTGGCAAGAACAATGCCCACCATAGGCTCGTCTGATTTTTCACTGTCTATTTTTGCCATGATTCCCAGTCTTCCTATTTATCCTATGAAATATACTTTCTTCTTCAGCGGATCAAAGTAAATCAAATTCCCAAAGATCGTGCGCTGAATCGAGCTCTGCCAAAACAGAAATTGGCGTCTTAGTTTAAACAGCGGTACTAACAAGGGGGCCGCACCCTTCATGATTCCGAGTATCCATTTCGGTGGAAGCACCGACCCCGACATTTTTCCTAAGGTCTTCTGAAGTTTTTTATACAGCCAGTCGGCTTTTCCCTTTTCGATCATGCTGGCCTTTAGAAGACTTACAAAAACTTCCTTCTTGAGGCCCGAGTTGACAATAAAGTCCTGAATTAGGTTTTGGTCTATTTGCTTTTTCTCAGCCTCCAGCAGAGGGTTAACTAAAGCATCTAAACTGCCAATGACTAAATTTATATCCTGGCTCGCAGATTTTAATAAATTTCTTGAATGAATGCGATAAAGACTGGAATGCTCTTGAATGACTCCCACATCCCCGCGCAAACAAAGGCGCAGAAAAAGTTCAGTGTCACATGATAGATTGTAGGGGTTTCGAAAGGCCTCAAGGTCCTTAGAGACCGATCTGTTAAAAAGCACATTGCATAAGGCAAAGTCTTGGGGATAGATGGTTCCACGCTTGGAAAAGATTCTTAACCCCGGCTCGACCTCAGCAAAAGGCAGCTTAAGTTCGCCGACAGTGTTAAGGGTCTCGTCATAGATATAGCTGCTGCTGTAAACAATCTTGATGTTCGGATAGGATTCAATAAGTTTTACGGCTGAAGTGATATAATGACGATTTGTGAGAGCATCATCATCCGAGAGCACAAGAAACCAGTCACCTGTGGCCCTTTCAAAAACAGCTTTGCGCCAGTTAGCGACCATGCCGATATTTTCTGGGTTTCGAAAGTAGTGAACTCGTTTATCATCGGCAAAGGATCTGGCCACATATTCCGTATTATCGGTCGAAGCGTTGTCAGAAATAATCACTTCCAGATCGGGATAATCCTGGGCCAAGGCGCTGTAGATAGCGGACTCTAAATAAACCGCCCGATTATAAGTGGGAATGACAATACTAACGCGCACCCTCGCTCCTGCGTTTTATAATCCTGGCGGCCGTGCCGCTGAACAAGGCAAAACTCAGAAGCTGTAACACAACCACAGTTAGAATTAACTCGTTCACGGTTCCAATACTATGGAGACGACTCCAAGTATACAACAAGGTTATAAAGAACAGATTAATACTCAATAGGGCTAAACTGTGTCCAACGGATAAAACTATTCCAACTGCCAGGGTCTCGATACCGATTAAAAAATACCACAAAACGATAAAGGTATAGGCTCCCCGTATAGAGCCAATGACTTCGGGCGTAAACTGCTGGGCTATAAAAGATAAGACTGGCGGCGTCAAAATAAACACCAATAGGGCCATAAAAATGAATAAACTTAAAAAGGTCTTTAAAAAATGGGCGGCGCTATGGCGAAGTTTGCTGAAAGTCTTTTGCGACATAATTTGGGCACAACGTGAATGGTAAATCATAACCTGAGGGCCAGCTGTGATAGCGAAAACACCATCTGCTAGCTTTTTAGCATACTGAAATACCGAGATAGACCCCGTTGGAAGCTGGGATAACAGGCTATTTATCAAAGCTTGAACTAAAAAGCTGTGAACGGCATGGGCCCATTTTATGGCCATACTTTGCCGAAAAAGAAATTTAATCCGATGCCAAGATGAAAGCGTAGGCCTGACAATCGCAAATCGACTCAAATACACGAATAGAATTAAAAATAAGCTGTAACCCCCAAGAACCATCTTCCCAAAATTGACCAGATCAGAAATACCCAACACTAGCATCACAATAAGGCAAGCCAGCAAAATACAAGAATTCAATGATGACAATAGATAAGCGCGTCCGAATCGCTCTTCTACAGACCACTTGGCGCGTATGACATGCAGGCACGGACTTAGAATTAGTTGAGGCGTAAAGCACAACATCAATTGATGGACTAGATTTTGGCTTTCTTGTGAAAACCCCGTAGCCACCCAGCCCACAAAAAATCTTGAAATCACAAGGAATAATACAACAAACCCAAGTCCGCTGATCAGAGCCCATGTAAAAGTCAGCTTAAAAAACTGGGAACCTTCTTCTGCGTTTTTTGCTCGCTCATCAGCGTAGAAATACAAAACTTGCTCGACGGCCATCGAAGACAATTGCGATAAAATACCCATCAAGGAAATTGCTAGCAGCAAGATATCGGATTCTCGACTAGCTGAATATCGGCTCCAAATCAGGGCCGTTACCAAAAGGCCTATGCTCACGTTAAAAATGGAAACCATGCTGTAAACCCATGAACTCTTCCCATGTCGGAGTAATTTCTGGATGAAGCTCATCGGTGGCCACAGCTTTCAATCAATTCATAAATTTTATCCTGCCACTTCTCGAGAGAGTAATTCTGCAAAAACATTTTATGGCTTTGCTGCCCCATTTTCAGGCGTTGATCTGCACTCACCAATAGGGCTTCTAGGGCCTGGTACCAATTCCAGCTTTCAGATATTAAATACCCATTCACGCCATGTTGTACAATTTCAGAATTCACGCCAACTGGATCAGCCACTACCGGCTTTCCGCAAGCCATATACTGAATCAATTTAAATCCGCACTTACCTTGTTCCCAAGGTGAGTCTAATAAGGGCATCACACCAATATCTAATCCCTGAACCAACCGAGACTCTTCTTTTTCATTCCATGGAATTATTTCTACTGGAAACTCGGGCCAATCAACAGTGGCTCCAATAACTTGAAATTTAAACTGATAGTGCAGTGCTAATTTTTGAAGAGTAGGGCGCAGCTTTTCAAGATATGAAGCTGTGGACTTTGACCCAATCCACCCAATGACAGGCACTGGGTTCTGTGGATTTGCAGGGAAGAAGACTTTTTGCGAAACCACCGTGGGTACAATAACTATATTCCGAGCTCCTGCGCACTGCGCTCGCTGCCCCAGATATCGATTACCCGCGACCACGCATTGGGCAGCCCTCATAACCTTATCACATTTTTGGCCTAGTACTTTTCGAACCCAAGTCCATTGATGCTGATCATATTGATGAAAAATGGCATCATCGTAGTCAACGATAAAAGGAGTTCTAAGTCGCTTTAACAGCCACTTTTCAACCACCCAGGGAGTCCAAGGGAATAGTTCTTTTTCGATCCATAGGACATCATAACCTTTGGCTTGGATCAAAACCTTGAACCGGTTGAAATATCCTTTTATGACGCTAAAGAGTCGACCTCTACCAGAGGAAAGGCGATCTAAATAGCTATCTTCCAAAAGCGGTTCCGTTCGTATCTGGTGGTTTCGAGCTTCTAAACTGGCATAGTATTGAAACATACGGTAGCGGCTAGAAGCTCCTTTTCGTGAATACTTGCTTAAAACCAGAATCCTCACGCCTTAACCTCAGTTCTTCATTTAAAGAGATTCTTAGAACTAGAAAAACTTAAAAATTCACTATCCCGTGATGAAAGAATGGGATTTTCACTGGGCCATTTAAACCCAAAAGAGTTCCATAAAATTCCCTGATCCGCCTGTTTATTATGGGCGGTTTCGACCACATAGCCCACAATACTGTTGTCTTCGTAGGTATAGAACCCATGGGCACAGCCTTTAGGAATAATCAACGTGGTCTCGTTAGTCGCAGTTAGCTCTATACCGATAGATTTTCCATAGGAAGGCGAACTAGAGCGCAAGTCTAGAACCACGTCCAAGATACGTCCGTTTAAGCAACTGACCACCTTGACTTGATCGTGAGGCGGAGCTTGAAAGTGCATTCCGCGAATGACATTTTTGAATGAGTTTGAAAAAAACACTTCCGCCACCGGAATATCGTAGCCCAATTCTTTAAAAATTTTTGTCGAAAAGATCTTTGAAAATGAACCCCGGTTATCTTTAAAAAGATGGCTTTTAAAAATGTAACAATCTTTGATATCTGTATCTTCAAATAGGTCCATCGTTAAGGCACTTCCTTATTCCTTCTTCAAAATTTACCTGCGCCCTCCAGTTTGGTAAGGTGGGATCGAGTTTAACAGGTGCTCGAACCTCCCGCTGCCGATCCGGCCGCATGCCAAAGTCAGCTAAAATTTTCTGCCCCGTAATCTGTTCACAAATAGCAACGACTTCTTTCAGCGAATAGATCTCATTAGATCCCACGGCGTACTTCACAAACGGTTGGGTCTCGATGCGGGTCACAAGCCTAAGAGCTGCAATTTCGAAAGCTTTTACGACATCACTGATATAGGTCCACTCGATCCGCTGCTCACCAGAGGACAAAGCTAATCTTTCTTGGCTACCGGCTAGACTTAAAAGCTTTGGTAGAATTTTAGGTCGTGGGTCACAAGCGCCATAAGTATCCGAAAGCATCAGGGTGATGACCTGAAGTGAATGAGCCGAGGCATAAAACCTTAAAATGTCTTCGAATGCCGATTTTGTTGCCGCATAGAGGTTGGCTGGAATATCTCGTTGCCCATCATAATACTGCCACGAAGTCCCTGCGTTCACGAACTTGCAGACACCGTTTTGAACTAAAGCTTCGGCGACAGTTGTTCCAAAACTGATGTTACTTTGAATCAGATCGGAAATGTCTGAACTCTTGTGCTCTGCCAAATAATGTGTCGCCAGATGAATGGCCACGTCTGGCTTTAAGGCCTGGATTTTTCGATTCATATCATGGACCGAATCATGACGAGTCACAAAATCTACCGCCCACCCTAGCCCTTCAAGATGTCGATGCAGATTTTGCCCGATAAAGCCTGTGACGCCAGTCAATAAAGCTCGCATCCTACTGTGACCCCACAAAGTCATGGATCATTTGAGTCGTGTACTCTAAAGCCTCGGGCCGCATACCAGGGTAGACACCGACCCAGAAAGTATCTGTCATTGCCCTGTCTGTTTCTGCTAACTCGCCCACTACGCGATAGGCGGAAGTATTACGAATCGAATCAAACATGGGTTGTCGAATCATATTCCCCGCAAAAAGCATTCGAGTTTGAATCTTTTTATCTTCAAGATAGCGAACAATATCATTTCGCGTGAATCCCGCTTGCTCACGAATAGTCATCAGAAATCCAAACCAGCTGGGATCGGAATCAGGCGTAGCATTCGGAAGTATGAAAGTGTCTGAAAGATCCATTAGGGACTCTTTTAAAAATCTGAAGTTTTGACGGCGCTTCTCACTGAAAGCTTCCAGCTTATCCAGTTGCGCTAATCCTACCGAAGCCTGCATTTCTGTAACTTTCAAATTGTATCCGAAATGGCTATAAATATATTTATGATCATAGCCATGGGGAAGTTCGCCTAGATCCCAACCGAATCGTTTTTTACAAGTATTATCTTTTCCCGAAGCACACCAACAGTCCCGCCCCCAATCTCGAAAAGATTCGGCACTCCGCTTAAGCAAAGGTTGGGAAGTGTAAACGGCACCTCCCTCACCCATGGTCAAATGATGAGGTGGGTAAAAGCTACTGGTGGCGATATCACCGAAAGTTCCAGTGTATTGTCCCTTATAGCGAGAACCCAAAGCGTCACAATTGTCTTCCACAAGCCATAGATTATACTTATTGCAAAAGGCGGTGACGGCCTCGAGGTCAAATGGGTTTCCTAAGGTATGGGCGATCATGACAGCCTTGGTTTTTTCGCTGCGGGCTTCCTCTAATTTTGATACATCAATATTGTAGGTCCCGTCTTCAACACAAATATCCACAAATACCGGAACAGCCCCAAATTGTAGAATGGGATTTACGGTTGTCGGAAAACCCGCTGCCACAGTTATAACCTCATCACCTTTTTGAATTCGCCGATCCTTTAAAAGGCTTGAGGTCAAAGCGTTAAAGGCCACTAGGTTCGCTGAAGAGCCCGAGTTAACTAACAGAGAAAATTTGACGCCTAGGATTTGCGCCAGTCGCTTTTCAAAAGCATTGCAATATCGTCCTGATGTCAGCCAAAAATCCAAAGTGGCATCGGTGAGATTTAACATTTCTTTTTCATCAAAAACTCGCCCCGCGTAGTTAACACGTGATGTGCCAGGAACGAATTCGGCTGTTTGCTGAATTTCGTGAAACTTGTGATAATATTCTGCGACGAGTTTTTTTATATGTTCTCGTGCTTCTTTTTCGTCGGATGGCAACATAATTAATTCCTCAAATATTCGTTGATCTGCTGAAGGCAAAGGTCCAATGCACTGGCCTTGTTATTATAAAATTCACGATACCATTCCATAGTCATTTGAGCGGTAGTCAGTGCGTCCCAGCGTGGAGCCCAATTCAAGTGGTGTTTAGCTTTTGAGCTTTCAAGTTTTAAATAGGCGGCCTCATGGGGGTGCTTTCCGTTATCGACCTCCCACTTAAGCGTTGGCTCCTGCTTGGCTAACAGTTTCACTAACTCTTCAACTGTTACAGCATTCTGAGCGTCAGGACCAAAATTCCAGGCCGAGCTAAAAAGGTCTTTATTCTGGCTTGTTGCCTGGTAAAGAGACTGCGCTAAGAGCAGGTAGCCGCTTAATGGTTCTAGGACATGTTGCCAGGGTCGAACAGCTTTTGGGTGTCGGAGTTTTACAACCTCATGATTCTGACAGGCTCTGATCACATCGGGAACAATCCGATCTAAGGACCAATCACCTCCGCCGATCACATTTCCCGCCCGCGCCGATGCCACGGCGGCCTGATCAGGTTCTGCGAAAAATGAGCGGCGCAATGAAGCCGTTACAATTTCTGTACAGGCCTTGCTGCCTGAATATGGATCATAACCACCCAATCGATCGTTTTCTCGGTACGCCCAAACCCATTCTTCATTTTCATAAACCTTGTCGGTTGTAACAATGACAACGGCTTTTAAATTTTTTAAGGATCGACAGGACAGTAGAAGATTGGCTGTTCCGATAATATTAGTTTGAAAAGTTTCAAGCGGATTATCATAGGAGTAACGCACTAACGGCTGTGCCGCTAAATGAAATACAATTTCAGGATCAGCGGCTCGCAGGCTTTCACTAAGTGTTTCTAAATTTCGGATGTCTCCGATAATCGAATTCATATCTAATTTTTCATGTAGATTTTTAAAAAGGCTGGGGTTGGTATCAGGCGCTAAGGCATAACCTGTAGCCTTGGCACCCATGCTTATAAGCCAAGTCATTAACCAACTGCCCTTAAACCCTGTATGGCCTGTTACAAAAACTCGTTTTGATTTCCAAAAATTTGCATTCACTACCATAATTTCCAAGGTGCCTTTCCCGAACTCCAAAGCTCCTCAAGATACTTTTTGTCACGAAGTGTGTCCATCGCCTGCCAAAACCCATTGTGGACATAGGCCTCCATCTGCCCTTCCGCGGCCAATTTTTCCATGGGCTCCTTTTCCCAAATCGTGCTGTCACTTTCAACATAGTTCACAACTTGGCTATTCAAAATAAAAAAGCCGCCATTGATATATCCGCCATCCCCTTTCGGCTTTTCTAAAAAGCTTTCCACCCTAGAACCCCTCATCATAAGGGCTCCGTATCGACCTGGAGGTTGAACCGCTGTAATGCTCGAAAGCTTCCCGTGCGATTTATGAAACTCGATAGTTTCACGAATATTAACATCACTGACTCCGTCCCCATAAGTGAAACAGAAATTTTCACCTGGTTCTAAATAGGATTTGATTCGCTTTAACCGCCCACCCGTCATGGTTTCTTCACCTGTATCTACAACCGTGACTTTCCAGGGCTCCGTGCTGTTTTGATGGATTTCCATTTTATTACTTTTTAAATCAAAGGTGATATCGGAATTGTGAATAAAGTAATTCGCAAAGTATTCTTTGATCATGTAGCCTTTGTAACCACAGCAGATGATAAAATCATGAACCCCATGGGAGGCATACAGCTTCATGATGTGCCAAAGAATGGGCTTTCCTCCAATTTCAATCATGGGCTTGGGTCGAAGCACACTTTCTTCGCTGATTCGAGTTCCCAGTCCCCCGGCCAAAATCACAGCCTTCATCTATCCCCCTTATCGCACCTAAATTATTTCTCGATAAGTTTGTCGGTCTTTTTTAACGAAATCCGCTCTCTTAGAACGAGCACCATTATCTTGAATTGACCCCAAAACTATATCAAACTACACCTAAATTCCTATGAAAATCATCCTCGCGGTAAATACATTCAGCTCGTTCCTATCCCATCGACGCGCCTTGTATTTAAAGCTTAAGGAAAAGCACGATGTGGAGGTGATTTTACCTGACTCCGAGGACCCCAAGGTTGTTCACAAAGACCTCCCGCCTGCATCCTGGTTAAAAATTGCTCTTAGTCGCAAGGGCGTCCACCCTTTCCAAGAATTCCTCACCATTTTGGCTTTTTATCGATATTACAGGCGTGATCAGCCTGAGTTGGTCCATCATTTTACTATAAAGCCCGTTATCTATGGAACGCTGGCGGCCCGATGGGCGGGGGTTCCGCGAATTGTGAACACCATTACGGGGATGGGCTATGTCTTTACTGCGAAATCTTCTCAGGCCAAGGTGCTGGGTTGGTTAATTCGACATCTCTATCGTCTGTGCTTTGCAAGCCCAAAAGTTAAAGTGATCTTTCAGAATCAGGATGATTTTGATTTTTTTATTCAAAATGGGATCCTTCAACGAAACCAGGCTTTTCTTGTGGAGGGTTCAGGTGTTGATATTCAAAAATTTACACCACCGACAGACTTGCAAACCCGAGTGCCAAGAATCCTTTTAGCGGCCCGTTTATTGGTCGAAAAGGGGATTTTCGAATTTATGGAAGCCGTCCAAATTTTAAAAGCCAAGGGCTTGCAGTTTGAAGCTCTAGTTGCGGGCAACTCTGATCCGGGAAATCCCGGAAGCGTTTCAGAAGAACAAATTCAGGCCTGGCGACAATCGGACCTGGCGACTTTTTTAGGTTTTCAGCAAGACATGGTAAGTCTTTTGAACTCAGTTGATATTGCCTGTCTTCCCTCTTACCGAGAAGGCGTTCCCATGTCACTTTTAGAGGCCATGGCCGCTGGTAAACCCATCGTCACCACAGACGCACCAGGCTGTCGGGTTACAGTTCAGAATGAAAGAAATGGGTATCTTGTCCCCCCACGGGACGGGACGCTTCTGGCCCGAGCCCTTGAAAAACTTATTCTTGATCCTCAACTGCGACAGAAAATGGGACAGGAGTCTCGTCAAATGGCTGTTGGCTGCTTTTCTCAGGAAAAAATCCTTTCCGAGATTTTAAAAATTTATCACTCCTGATCCGGCACCCAAGAAAGATCTAGTTTTTCGGCATTTTCTAAAAATTGTGAAATAGGTCGTGGATACAGAGTCGGGCAGATCTTATCGGGCTCTCGAGTTTGATAGTACTCTTGTATGCACTTCACACCGGCTTTGCGAACTTTAGCGACTGTGAAGTAGCCTGAATAAGAATAAGAACTTAAAAAGCCTATAGTAGCAAAGCCAACGTAAAATTTGAAAGCCTTACGGAACCTTGCAGACTCTTGCACTTGTCGCCATCCTAACCATCCTAAAAATATGGCAAGGAATATCGCAATCTCACCGTAACGGGGCACTTTCGATTGTCCTAATCCAAACCCCGTACGCGAAAGGGCGATGGACGCCAACACACCTAGAATCGCCAAAGTTCCAAAAAATGCAATCGAGACGTAGTGCTGGCGAAATCGAAAAGCCTCTTTGAAATTCTTGATCATCAAATAGAGGCAAAATCCAAAAGCCACAATAGCGAAAAAATCATTCTTGGATTTGTAACCAAAGCCAAAGGACATCAAGTTGGTATAAAATCTCCAGAACTCTGGTGTATGAGGCCAGGCAAATGCAGGATGAGCATTGTTTTGGGGGTAGTTCACAAACCAAAGAGCCATGCCCCCTACCAGCAGTAAAAGCACCAAAATCCTTATAGTGATAGTCGAAAAAATTTTTTCTGGCTGTGTGATCAATCGGTAAAATAAAATGAGAAATACCGTCAGTCCGAAAAACCATCCCCCGCCGAAGGAGTAGATTGAAATCAGTCCACACAGACTGGCCGCTAAATAATGCCAACTCTTAAGTTCCATCTGTGTGGCCAAGTAAATGCCCGCGATTCCAGAAATCAAAAAGAAATGAAAGGCGGACTGAAAAGAGCTGACGTGATTTTCATACATAAAGGGGGAGGTTAAGAAAAAAGTAATGATCCAAAGTCCAACATGTGTTTTTTGAATTAAACGGTTTTGCATCCGCATGATAAAGAAGACCAGTGCGCAAAAGAAAAAATAGTTTACCACAGCCTGGATTTTTAAGTTCCAACCTGTCAGATGGAGAAACAGATAATTCCATAAATTCGAAAAAACGTTTCTGTGTTCATTATGAAAAGAGAAGACATGTTTCCAACTAAATCCTGATAAAAAAGCGTCCGGCCTTAAATATTCCCACTCATCGGAAAGGGGAATATTAATAGCTGTCGTTATGAGTACCACCCACTGCGCTAACAAAAAGACGACGGTCATCTTAATATAAAACTCTGGATCTTTAAGCCTACTCGGGATGCTAAACCTCATAAT
>CAZETK010000075.1:0-11712 GCA_964515195.1 uncultured Pseudobdellovibrionaceae bacterium | reverse complement strand
ATATCAGTATGATGCTATTTCACAATATCTTGTAGAGGATGAAGTTCTCAATACACAAAGAGATCATTACACAACAATTTACAAACAACAGTTTAAAACTTTTTATTTGAATCGCGGACGCCTAGTCGCAATCGCGGAACAAAAGCGTGAAAATGAAATTCTCTTAACCCGACTCAATCGAAGTTGCCAGCCATTTGAAGTCGTCTCATTTTCGACTCTTGACCCAGAAGCTCGAGATAAGGTTCGTTATAAAATTACGCCGAAGCTTTGCCGAAGCTATATCACCCACAAACGAGTTCCCGCCCATCAAGAGATGCCGGAATTATTAAGCTATGTCAGCCACCCCGAAAACCGCGCCACACTGGGCGGAATTGAGCGAGACTGCAAACTGCTCAAGCGCTCGTCCGCTATGCCCCCCGCTCCCAAACAAAACAAGTCGGTCCAAAATTGACAAGACTTGTAAAATCACAATCTCAAAAAGCCGGATATTGATTTTCGAATTTTAAAGAGCATACACTGGCAATATGAAAATATTTTTTTATTTCAAGTATTTGTTCGCCACCTCATTGTGCTTAACTCTTCTAGGCTGTTCGAGTTCAATTAAAAAGGGAATTAATGAAAGTGAGATCAATGCGGAGGCCGCGAAGGCCTACGCTGAAATAAAAGCCACTTCGAAAATATCTCAAAACAGGGAATGGACTGCCATTGTTAATCGAGTTGCAAAACGAATCGCTGATTCTTCAAACGAGGATTTTCAATGGGAAGTGGTTCTAATCGATAGTCCTGAGGTTAATGCCTGGTGTATGCCTGGCGGTAAGATGGCTGTCTATACTGGAATTATTCCCGTAGTAAAAACAGAGGCCGCCCTAGCCGCCGTCATGGGGCATGAGGTGGCACATGCAACCCTACGGCATGGGATGGAAAGGTATGCGCGGGCCAAACAGAACAATTATTGGGGTCTTCTTGCAGCAGGAGCCTCCATTATTGGTGGCGAACTTTTATGCAAAACTGATACTTGTAAAAAGATGGCGCAAATAGGCGGTGTGGCGGCTGGCTTTGCGATCACTTTCTTAGACCGCAAATTTTCACGGGAAGATGAAACAGAAGCCGATCGCCGAGGCCAACTCTATATGGCCAAGGCGGGCTACGCGCCTGGTGAATCTATTCTTTTATGGGAACGCATGAGTGCAGCTAAAAAAGGTATGGAGCCGCCAGAGTTCATTTCAACCCATCCATCAGATTCGCGCCGACGTGAAAAACTAAAAGAGTGGCTACCTGAAGCTCAGGCTCTTTACAACCAGGCTCCCCAACAGTTTGGAAAAGGCGCCACTCTATAACTCATTAAACTCTCGGCGTGGCTTCTGGGCGACCGACAATTAGACGGTAAACAAAGAGCACTACCATCGCACCAATGACAGCCATAATCCATCCGGCAGGTTCGCCTTGACGATACATTCCAAGAACCTGACCCAACCATCCCCCTAAGGCCGCACCCACAATACCCAATATGGCTGTTAACACAAAGCCCATGGCATCGCGCCCAGGCATAAAGAAGCGCGCTAGTAAACCTACAATCAGACCAATAACAATTGTTGAAATAATACCCATACTGTTTCTCCTTGTTAGTCTCAGCAACTACAAAACTTCCAGCAACAGGGGTGCCAGGGTTATACTGGCTCAACTCATTAATACGAATCATCTGAAGAGGATAGGTGTAGAAAACCGAGGCATATTGCCCCGCCTCAAAAATTCTTAGATAGAAAATGAAGCGACCACATGACGGCCGTCAGTACTAAAGCGATAGCCCCTGCCATGATCATCAACAACAAAAACAGACTCACTCCGGTGACAATACGAGAAATGTTTTGGGTTCTTTCGGGGTTCCGAAAGTAATCTTCAAGTAATACAACATTCTTATTATTGGCCTTCCAAAAAATATCGAAGACATTTCCTAATATGGGTATAACATCAATCAAATTATCGATTAACAGATTGAGTCCCATCCGAAGAACGACAGAGGGAGGGACTCCCATGAGAATCCCTTGATAGATTATATAAAGGGACAAGAAGTTCGTCACCAGATCCCCCACCCCGGGAACCCAGGTAAGAATGGAATCCCACCCTATTTTGATTCCACCCGGAAGCTGATACTGGGAATCGAGTAACCGGGCAAACTTTCGTAACCGTTCAAGTCTTATCAATTGGTTATTATTTTTGTCCATGGCTTATACTAACCCCAAGTTTCCGTTTATGGCATTTTTTTACGCCTGGACCTCTCGAGTTTAACATGGAGATTTCGAGTTTTCCCATCGGTGGCGTAGAGACAACTAGGCGGGTTCTGTGTTTTTAACCTTTATGGTAGAAGGCACTTTTTCTTTCTCCTGAACGACATGAAGCAACTCTCTCAAAAAGAGGATAACCTCTTCCTGTGATAAGATACGAAACTGAGCAGATGTGCTTTCAGGACCGATTTTAATGGAGACTCCATTGCTACCGACAGCTCGAAACATATCTTCATCGGTTTTATCATCACCTATACAAATATGGAATGTTCCTTCTTCATGGTCTTCTTGAATAAGCGAGCGAAGAAAACTTCCCTTATTGCATTCGATGGCCTTAACCTCGACAATTTTATTTCCGTAAACAACTGATACCGGATGGTTAGCTAATCCCACTTGAAGTTCTTCATCAAGTTTTCGCGCCTGAAAATTGGCAAAATCTTGGGGGGATTCTCGGAAATGCCACACCAAAGAAGCGTCTTTCCGTTCAACAAAGGACAGAGGTACGCGATCCGAGTAAGCTTGCATCACCTTTTCCACTTCTGGAAACCATGATTGCAGATCTGATGCCATTTTTGATTTCCACTCTTCATGAGGTAATTTCCAAAAAGCTCCATGTTCGGCCGCTAAAAGAAAGTCAGCATCTGGAAACTGCTGATCAAGAAACTTTTTGGATCGACCGCTGACAATAAAAATTTCAATTTTTTCGTGTAACTCATGTAGCAGAAGCCCCATATTAGAGGGTAATACCGCCAGTCCAGGTTTCTTATGAATTCGTACGAGAGTACCATCATAGTCCAAGACTAATCGAATTTTGCGGGCACGATTGATCTTCTCGTAAAGCTCCTCAGGCCATCGCGCGGGCGGAACTGACAACTGCATCACCGGGGCTTCTTTTCGAGCTGGTCTTTCTGTTTCAAGATCGCCTAAAAAAGATTCGGCCCATTGAGTAGCCGAATACTTAGAAAGAATTGTTTGAAGCCCCTCCAGCCGCTCTTTACGTTCTGCCAAAGGCATTTGATAGGCCTGGTAGAGGGCATCCGCGATCATATCCTCATCCCAAGGATTAATGATAAGGGCCTCACCTAGTAAAGAAGCCACCCCTGCAAATTCACTCAAGATAACTATCCCGGCATCATCCAAAGATTGTGAGATAACGTATTCCATCGTCACAAGATTCATTCCATCCCGCTTGCTTGTGACCAGGACACAATTGGCTCGCCGGTAAAGGGCTAGAAGTTGCCTTTCTTTGACTGAATTAAATATGTATTGAACAGGTGCATATCCAGGTTGTCCAAATTCCCCATTGATCGTTCCGACTAAACGATCCACATCCCGTTTCAATCGAATATAGGAAGGAACATTTGTACGGGTGGGAACCGCCACTTGAAGTAGACTCATATTGCCCTTCAATTCAGGATACTTCTGGAAGGCTCGGCGAAGCCCTCGCAGCTTAAGTTCGATCCCTTTCGAGTAATCAAGGCGATCTACGCCCAATACTAAAAATTTAGACTTGATTAACTCATGATATTTTTGAGTTTGCTCAATCACTTCTGATTTTTGTGCTCGGGCTTTTAACCCTTCCACATCGATACTGATGGGGTAAACACCCAACTTCAGCCTGTGAGCGCCGATTTGGGCTTTGAAGAATGAAGCCTCCACTCCCAAATGAGATTTGGCAGCAGTTGTAAAATGACGTAAATAGGAATGCTCATGAAAGCCAAGGAGGTCCGAGCGAACCATTCCTTCCAGAATTTCTTTTCGCACTGGCAACTGACGGAAGATCTCAGAACTGGGAAAAGGCACATGTAGAAACAGACCTACTTTAAGGTTGGGGTTTTTGTCTTTGAGCATTTTCGGCAATAAAAGGAAATGAAAGTCATGAACCCAAATTGTATCCTTAGCCCCGGCCTCTTTTAAGATCGCATCGGCCATTATTTGATTGGCTTGAACATAATTTTCCCAGTGAGACCGAACAAAAATAGCATTTTGACTTTCGTAGTGAAAAAGTGGCCACAAGACGTCATTGGCAAAGTGATCATAATAACTGTCGTAGATCTTTTTATCTAGAAGAACTGGAAATATATCGAGATTCGGTTTTTCTTTACGACACCGCCGTTTAAAATCTTCCACATTCAGGACTTGAGTTTCAAAACCAAACCAGGAAAACGGTTCTTCAAGACTCACTCCCATCAGAGCTGAGACCAAACCACCACTTCCTCTGACCAATTCCTGCGTTTTCGCATTCAACGCATAAGGCAGCCTGTTCGACACAAAAATACGTTTTGGTTTTGTCAAATCCATCGATCTCCCTTATATTTTAAAGTATGTTGAACAATTCTACCCTTCCTACTCATAAGTACAAAATGGGCCTGATCGGAAACTGCAGTTACTCGGCGTTGGTTGACGTTGACGCTAACATAGCCTGGTTGTGCTGGCCAAGGTTTGACTCGAGTTTTATTTTTGGCTCACTCCTTGACAAAGAAAAAGGCGGAGAATTTTCGATTCGCCCGGCTCTTGCTGATTATGAAAGCCATCAGTCTTACATAAGTAATACCAATATTCTCGTCACGCGCTTCAAAGCAGCCGATGGAGAATTTGAAGTGATTGACTTCGCACCACGCTTTCTAGAGTTCGAACGTTATCACAAGCCCCATTTGTTAATGCGCAAGGTGCGCAAGCTGTCAGGTTATCCCAGGATTCGTATTAAGTGTGCTCCGGTTGGCCAATATGGAGAACTTAAACCTGAAGTTTACCAAGGCAGTAATCACATCCGATACTTGGGACTTGAGGCCCCGGTTCGACTGACCACAAATGCCTCGATGACAATGATTGAGCAGAATCGGGATTTTTCTTTGAGTGAGGACCTTTATCTTGTTCTCTCTTGGGGTATACCTCTGGAGGCTCCACTTAAAACCACTTACGAGCACTTCTATACACGCACTGAAAAATACTGGCAGAACTGGGTGCGCCAGTGTGCGCTTCCCAAGGTTTTTCAGGAAGAAGTGATACGATCAGCTTTAGCTTTAAAGTTGCATCAGTTTGAAGACACCGGCGGCATTGTCGCAAGTTTCACGACAAGCTTACCAGAGATTCCGGGCGAAGGGCGAAACTGGGATTACCGCTATTGCTGGCTGCGAGATACTTACTATACGCTTGCCGCTTTGAATTCCTTAGGACATTTTGACGAGGCTGAAAAGTACGCGCACTATATTGAAAACCTCAATATCGCTTCTTTGGAACGAGTACAACCCGTATACTGCATTGATGGTCGGCCCCAAATGCAAGAGGTTGAAATGCCTCTCGCCGGGTATTTTGGAAATAAACCTGTTCGCGTGGGAAATGACGCCGCCAAACAAGTTCAGAACGATGCTTACGGGCAGATATTGTTAGCTCTTTACGATCTCTATACGGATGCCAGGATTTTACACTATAATCAGGAACGATCCACGGTGCTGGTCAAAACACTTCTCAATCGCATTCAAAAAACAATTAATGAACCTGACAATGGAATTTGGGAGTTCCGAGGGCGCAAATCCGTTCATGCTTATTCATTACTGTTTCATTGGGCCGGCGGATATGCCTGTCGAAAAATCGCCCTTCGCTCAGGCGACAAAAACTTGGCCGAGAAAGCTCAGAAAGTTATCGAGGAATCTTCAGAGCTAATAGAGAAATGTTATAACCCTGACTTAAAGGCTTACACTCAATATGAAGGATCTGTTGATCTCGATTCCAGTCTTCTGCAGATGATCACCTTAGGTTATTTCGATGACAAGCCCCGCGAAAGAGCTATTCATCACCTTCGCACGATTCAAAAGGAACTTGAAATTGCTCCCGGATTTTTACTTCGCTATAAACACAGCGATGATTTTGGCAATCAAAGATCCGCCTTTCTGATCTGTAGTTTCTGGTTTATTGAGGCACTTCTTCATCTTGATTTCGTCGATGAAGCACAGGCCCTTTTACCAAAAATATTGAAGGCCCAAAACGAATTAGGCTTAATGTCTGAAGACTTCGAAATTGAATCTGAAAGCCAATGGGGAAACTTCCCGCAATGTTACAGCCATGTGGGTTTAATTAACTGTAGTTTCGCTATGGATCGGGCTTTGAGAAAACCTAAATTTTTGATTTAAGCAGATGTCCCCAGCCTTCTTTGAAACAGCAATCGAGGGTTTTCATAGCGTCTAACGTACTACAGCTGTCCCAGGAGTTGCGCTTGTGATTCACCACCGACAGCATATATCAAGCTGCCGCCCTTGATAAGATCAATGACTTTTCTATGATGAGTCATCGAAACGGCAGGACACCCCCAACTGCGACCTTGAATAACATTTCGATCCTGAACATAACTGGCACCATGAACAACGATGGCACGCGCGCGGGCTTTCGAGTTTGTCGAAGAAAGGCCGTCTAAACGCAGAGAATAGCCATTGCTTCCGGTATAGGTTTCGGCTGTGCGGTAAAATCCCAAAGAGGTCGCATTTGATCCTGAGACATTACTGAACTTTTCAGCATAGCCATCATGATTGCTGTCCGAACCCTTCCCATGGGAAACATGTAAGCTCCATACTTCGCCAGTGCCCAAATAGACAAAATGCCAACGTTTTTTAACTGAACTCTGATTAAAATCAAGAATGGACAACACTTTCTGGTTCGTGAACTTGCTTTTGTTTTCATGAAAGTAGAGAACCGCCTCTTTTAAGGCTTGAGTGGGCACAACCCTTTCAGGGTCCAAATGATCGTATAATCTCAAAACCCGCTCTTCGTAGGTTTCGGGAACTGTTGGGTCTTGAGGCAGCTGAACCGTTGGAGGCTCTTCTGTAACGGGCGGTAACTCAGTCATAGGTGGCGTCTCGGCCATAGGAGGTTCATCAAAATGTTCTTTAGCTCCCTCATCCTCTCTGGTAATTGGAGCCGGTTCATTGGCAGGATCATCAGGCAGTTTTTCTATGGAAGAAGGAGCGCAGGCTTGAAGAAAAAAGGCCAGAAAAAAAACCAGAGTGAATGTTCTATTTGCCGTGAATGCCGCGTCCATGTTGATTCTCCTGTCGATTGATGACAAATTTCAATCGGCAGAATGCGGCGATATCTAGAGGCCTGAAAAAAAAGGATCTGCGACATAGGTCCAGATCCTTTTTAAAGGTGAAAATTGTTTATATTTTTAGATCAATGTGATGGGCGACTGGGCTCGGAAATATCCCCTAACGCTTTTCCAGCACGAGCTTCACTGCTTTTTGTTGCTAAATCGCCTAAAGAAACGATGCCAACAGGACGCTGATCCTTATCGATCACCACCAGACGGCGAATTTGTTGAGCGGACATTTTTTCCGTTGCTTCATCAATATCCGAATCGCTTGAGATTGTTTCTACGTCTTTTGACATGATATCCTGGACCTTGCAGTCACGGGCATCTTTATCAGAAGCTACAACTCCCAGAGTGATATCTCGATCTGTTAAAACTCCGATGACTCTTTCCTTATCGCCAATGGGCAAAACTCCCACGTCTAGCTCTTTCATTTTTTTTGCCGCATCAAACACAGTGCTTTCTGGCGGTAAAATCTCAAGATTCTTTGTCATTACTTCTTGAACTCGCATAGATGCCTCCTTGTTATCGAAGAAGACAGCAAAATACATTCCACAATTCGAGATTCATCATTCACGTCCTGTAACAAATACTTTGGATGTCAGGCAACCTGAGTTGCCATTCTCCATTTCGAAGATTAAGTTGAGTTCTTCAAATGGAAAAACTTTTCACCATTGGCATTTGCCTATTCTTGAATGCTCTTTTCGCGGCCTATGAAATGGCGTTCGTGTCGATTTCCCGCCCCGAGCTACGATCAGCTGCAAGAAAGGGCCATCAAACGGCTCAAAAAATTTTGGCTCTCAAAAGTAACCCTGAACGAACACTTTCGGTCATTCAAATTGGTATCACTGTAGTGGCTGCTTTCGCAGCACCTGTCGGAGGCGCCCGACCCACGGAAAATCTTAAACCAGTTTTTATGCAAAGCTTGGGGCTAGGGCAAGCCTCCGCAGAGGTTTTATCGGTTCTTATCGCAGTCGCTCCGATCACATATTTAAGCGTTGTCATCGGTGAGCTTGTTCCAAAAACGCTGGCTATACGAATGCCTTTGCGAATTGTACTCGCGGGGGCCCCTGTCTTATTCTTTGCAGATCGGATTCTTTCGCCAATTGTTACAATTCTAGAATGGTCGACAAAACGAATCCTTTGGCTTTTTCATAAGCGCGCCCGCTTTAAGGACACCACAAATCAAGAGACCATTGAGCTGGATATTATGTCGCCAACGCATCGAGTTCTGATGCTGAATCTGGCTGGTATCGAACGCCGTCTGATTAAAGACATTATGATCCCATGGCCTGAAGTTAATTTCATCAACACTTCGGATAGCCTTGAGCATGTGAAACAAATGGTTCTCAGCTCAGGGCACACTCGCCTGCCTGTCATAGAGAAGGGTCATATTTTAGGCATTCTTCATACAAAGGAATTCATGGCCTTTAAAGAAACTGGTGAAACCTCCTGGCCCGGCATCGTACGGCCAGCGTTAAGAATCCTACCGACAGATTCTGCCCTTCGTGCCCTCACTTTAATGCAGGATAAACGAAGTCATATGTGCATTGTTTTCTCTCCAAGCGGAAATCACCTTGGAATTGTCACGATCGAAGATATTATCGAAGAAATCGTGGGCGACATTTACGATGAAGATGATGACGATAACCTTCGTCGTATCTTAGCTACTCGAACTCGCTACAGAAGAGGCCTCAATCCAACTGATCTTTCTAGATAGCCATGTTGCATATATCAGAACCTCAGAGAGGTGAATTGAGTTTAGAGGCCGCTAGATGCAAGTGTCGAAGCTTTTGTTCTACCTTAACCATAACGTCTTGACCGTTCATAAAATCTTTGGCTTGAGGAAGTTCTGATTCAAACCGATCGTAAAACTGATTGATGACCTCTCCGTATTTCCTTAACAGTTGGGACTTAACATTTGGTTTGAGAGCTTCTCCATCTGCATCTTTGATCCTGAGCAAATAGCCCAAAACACGAAACTTTTCAACTTCAAGGACAAGATCATCCTGCAAACTTCTTAAAGAAAGGTAATTGAGGGGATGAGTCATCTTAGAAAGATCTTTCGTGTCGTAGCCCTGGGTTAAAAGATGAAGAATCACAGGGGTCAAATTTCCCATGCCGTAATCAACTGATTTTCCCACGATTTCAGTTATATCTTCAAGAACTGGTGACAGAATTTGAATTTCATACTCACTTAAGCCTGCATCACGTAAAAGATAATTGTGAAGCTTCAAGTAGAACTTAACAGTTCGAGCAGCGACATCAAGAAGCTGATTGGGCACAATCAAGCTTGGGACATGGTAGGAGTGATCATGCAGTCCAACATGTTGATCACGGCCAATAGGATAAGCTTTTTCTTCACCAAAACGCTTTAAAAAAGCATAACTGCTGACAACCTCATTTTGAATTTCGTAAAAGCTTAAGCTAATAGGCTCGACACCTTGTTCAAGAAGATCATGATTCAGCAACTTGATATTAGCCATTAGATCTCTCACTCTTGGTATCGTAAGCGTATCAGGCGCTATCATCCGATAGCCTAAATAATAGCTAAGTTGCGGACCAAACATGACGCGCACAGATCGCAAATCTCCCTGAATATCGTTGTCTTCCATTTTGTATTTGGAAAACCAGTACTCCCCGGTTTTTTTTGCCGGAATCAACTCGCGACTCTCTTGGCTGATAACTGGCTCCAAAGTCATAACAGTCGGCTTCGAAGCATATTGAGCGTCTGATGACTCCTCTGCCAAAAAACTATCTGGGATAATATCACTGTGAACCCGCCTGTATCCGAAAGATTCTGATGGTGTGTTCACAGCGGACCGAGATTTTTGGCTTTCAATTATCCGTAAGACCTTCACACAGGAGTTCTGAGCGGCCGCCGCCTGTGCCTTTAATTTAAGGTCACCTTGTTCTGTCTCAAAATGAAACGGAACGGAAATGAGCATACATACGATCAAGGCATGGACAGTCCAAATGCTAAAATGGTTGTGATCTCGCTGCTGATTTCGCCCATAGGGCGATCGTATTTTCATAACTTTGTGTGTTTGCAAGACGGAGACCGAATTCAATCGGATCTTGCTGATGATCGGAAGGCCTACGTTAGCAATTTCACCGCACTGCTTCGCTTAACAGAATTGTAAAGTCATCGGCAGTGACGGTAATGGGGGGCGAGAGACGCCCATTATAATGACTCACACTTCTCAGAAGCTCTGGGGTATGAGAGCCCAGATCAAACAAAAGCCCAATTCCAAAAATCTCATCTTCAAAGCCAAGACGCTTGGCTTTCTCTTTCATCAGCGCAAGAGCTTCCGCACCTTCTCGTTTAGCGTGTTCTGTCAGATTATCATCAAGAACCCGTGTTATGATCTTAAGGCTTTGAACTAGAGCTAATGGATGAACACGGGAAGTATTATCCAATACTGCATCCGGATAAGTGTACAGGCCATCTTTCTGATGCTCTGTGTTTTCATAGGAAGGCCATCTCCACTTTAGTTGGCGCTGGTCCTTCACTACTTTGTAGCTAGAAAATGAAGCCACTCCAGAGACTCCCAATCCTTTCCCAAAGGTAAAAAGGTCAGGGCGGAAATCACCATAGTGAGCCACGGCCCAAAACTCGCCCGTGCGCCCACCCCCCGTGAATATCTCATCAGCCATGATCGGAACATTGAGCTCGTCTGCGAGTTTTCGCAACTCAGCTAAAAATTGAGGGCGGAACATATGCAAACCTTTTGTTGTCGTAATTGGCTCTAAAAAGATTCCGCCAATTTCCAGGTCGTCATTTTGGACTTGCTTCCGAATGAAACTCAAAGCTTCTTTCTCGATCAAATCCAAGCGCGCGGCCTCTTCGGGTGAGTGGGCACTGAACCGACGCGTGTGTGGCGTAGGAATTTGAAGTCGAGCGGCTATTGCTGGATCCGTCTGATAACGAACACCGATTTCAGCAATCCGCCCAAATGTGCCTCCATAAGGGTTTCCAAAATAAAGTAAATTGGCTCTCTGGGCCTTTTTTCCAGTTCGTTGATGAAAGGCGTATTCGGCAAATTCATAAAGCATATTATTGGCTTCTGTCCCCGAATTCGTAAACCGCAGGATCTCTGGGCCATAGGAATCAGTCCGTTCAAAATGTCTTTTATAAGCACTATAAAGGCGGGAAAATTCCGAAGACAGAGGTCCATGGCTGTAAAAGCTTACAGTTCCTAGTTTCGATGCCCAGAGAACCGCCTTTTTATAATTGGGATCCTGATAGGCCGGATCGTTATCCTTTAAGATTTGGACGCCCCACTCACGCCAATGGTCCTTTTCTACAAATGGACCAACGGTCCTGGGCTTGTCAGGAATATTGAAGGT
>CAZETK010000074.1:0-11824 GCA_964515195.1 uncultured Pseudobdellovibrionaceae bacterium | reverse complement strand
TACAGATAAAACTGTTACCTACACGATTGAGGGCCGCCGGATCGGCGAACGTGAAACTGGCGAGACTGTCACTGTCAGCCCCGATATGATGGAAAAAATTATTGTTGAAGGTTTTCTAGAGTATATCCCACAGATTCAAAATGTCTTAGGAAGAATGAATTGGGAGGGCCGGATCGCCGCTATCCAAGGTCAAAAAATTTATCTGAACGTAGGAAGTCTTAGCGGCGTTCAAGTTGGAGACTTGCTTCGAGTGTTTGATGAAGGCCCTGAAATTTACGATCCTGAAATGGGAACTGCCATTGGCAAAGCTCCCGGTGCGGTAAAGGGTACCCTGGAAGTAGTCAGCTACTTCGGTCATGATGGCGCTGTTGCCATTATTCACTCGGGCGGCGGGTTTAAGGAAAATGACCGAGTTCAATTGTATTGAGCCTCTGTATTGGGGGCACATTGATTATCAGAATGCGGACGAGTTGCAGGCCTTGGCTTGGGAAAAAGTCCAACAAGGTCACCCTGGACTGATCCTTGGCGGCACTGTTGATTTGATTGTAACCCATGGGTTGCGCGGAAAAGAATCGGCAGTCCTGAACTCGCAGTGGCCATCAGTCCGAACTCGTCGCGGGGGTGAAACTACGCTTCATTCTCCGGGACAACTTCTTATTTATCCCATATTAAATCTGCGATCGAAGGGTTGGGGGGTGAAGCGTTTTGTTGAGATTCTGCTACGATCTTCCGAAGTGGCTCTGCAAGAATTAGGGGTTCCCGCCCACCTTAACTGGAGTCCCGTAGGGCTTTGGACAGCACGGGGGAAAATTGGATTTTGTGGAGTCCAGGTGAAAAATGGGATTTCCCAGCATGGATTAGCGCTGAATATAGATAATGACCTTCAGCTTTTCAAGGGTGTGATATCCTGCGGACTTTCGCAAGTCCACTATGATAAGGCCAGTCACTACTGTGAAAACTCCTTAGATTTACAATTATTTTTCACGAGGTGGTGTGCGCATTTTTGCTTGTTGAGCAAGAATTTGACAGTTACTGAACCTCTTTTCAAATCTCCATACATTTGAGCTAGCCTTTAATTTGAATAAGTATGAAAGAATGCAGAAATTCATATTCTTTCTCCTTTTGGTGACTTCTTTTGTAACAACGTCCGCTTCTGCGGACACTTTAGTTTCTGTTCAAGATTATCAGGGACAGGGCGATACCTGGGCTAAGAGGGTCTGTGAAAAAGCATTTGAGTCCATTCAATCCGTACGCCGGGAAAATGTAAGTTGTTTTATAACTCCGCAGGGCACAGTGGTTGACAGCCGATTGAAGTCCTTACGCAGCTCTGGGCGCTACCACACCCATCTTCGTATTTATCGATACAGTGAAATATCCGCTGAAATTGTGACCACTCAATGGCAGCGTGATGATGACACCGATTTTGAGTCCACTCGTTTTAAAATTACGGCCGAAAAACCGGAAGAGCTATTGCAAAAGATTGAAAAATTCAGTGAAGGATGGGCTGCGTACAGAACTTACCGATTTCTATTTAAAGCGCAGATATTGGAGTCCGCGCTTCCAGAGTCTAAAACCGTGGCTCTCAACTCAAAAGGCGAATTGGTGGATACTTTGACCTACTCTCCGATGACTTGGAGAGAGGCTTACGAAAGTTTTGCATCTGAAAGCCCTCGTCATCGTCAATATTTGCGAACAGCTGTGCAGGTGACCAGTCTTTTGGGGTTTGGACTTTTTATCTATTATCGCAATATCGCTTCCATGAAAGAAGATCATGATTACACTTCGTTCTGGAGTACTTTCGGGAAAAAGATTCGTGGTGAAGCCGCGAAAGAAGATGATAACAACACGGGGGCCAATGTGGGGCACGCCTTTGCAGGCTGGCTCTATTTTGGGGCTGCTCGCAATAATGGTCTTAACTTTATCGAGTCTACATTAGTCACTGTCGCGGCATCCGCCGCATGGGAGTATGTTCTCGAATACAAAGAAATTATGAGCATCAATGACATGATTTTTACCAGCTGGACCGGAGCCGTCATTGGAGAGGTTTTCTATCAAATGGCGCGCGCTCTACAAAACAAATCTAGTAGCTTTCCTTCCCGTATAATGGCAGGGGCCTTAAATCCAATGGGTGTTGTCAATGATAAGTGGAACAGCTGGATGGGTTATGAATCCCGGCGTGTCAGGGTTGGGGATTTAGACACCACTCAGTGGTCAAAGTTTGAACTGTCGGTTGTTGGCGGTGTGCAGACTTTTGATAAGGAATCCAAATCCAAAGCTTTTGGTCTGAGCTTCAAAGGTGAGGTGGTCAATATTCCCGGTTATGGTAAACCTGGAGAAGACATAAGATTGGTTTTAGAAACCCCAATTGCCGAAATGGAACTGGAAACCACTCGTGGGCCTTTCGGAACAGAGGATTTTAAACTTGTTGCGCAAGCTGTTCTTGCCGCTTACTACAACAAGAATATCCAAGGTGAAGGCAGTAATTTAAACGGCTACGAATTTTTGATTGGACTTAGCAGTGGTTTTGAATGGGATCAAAAGCGTGCAGGTCTATTGTCTTTCGAAGAGTCTCAGTCGCCCGGGAAGGATTTTTGGGCCCGCGGCCATATTCTAGGCACAACCGTGCGAGCGGTGGGGTATTACCACGGGTTGCGGTTTGAGTTGGAAATGAAGGTACATGGCGATTATGTCATGGTCTCGTCCTATGCTTTAGAGCAATTCGAAGCGACTCGTGGCAATCGTGATGGATTACTTTCCGTGATGAAAAAGCGCGGCTACTATTACGGAACCGGGTGGAGTCGCCAACTTCGGGCACAAGTAGGATATAAAGGCTGGACCGCGGGCGTGAAATATCGCGACAGCCGTGTTCAAGGATCCGGTTTTGCCCATCGTTATGATGATCATAAAACCACTCAGTTTCGCCAGGAAGATGGAGTTCAAGAAGCCACACTTTTCATTCGAAAGGCCTTGGGAAAATCTTGGGCCGTAGAGCTAGCCTATATTGAAGTTAAAAGAGACGGCTCAATTTCGCCAGGCTTCAAACGAGTTACAAAAGAAAAGCGTGTTCAGACTCGGCTTAGCTATATATGGTGATCTGGTGTGAAAAATGTTTTCTTTGTCCCTATTCTCTGAAACCAGACAGCTGGTAAGCCTTTTATGACAAACTCGGTCGAATTCTAGGCTACAATGTCGATCCCAATTATAGCTTTTTCCTAGCAGAAAGAATGGACTCAAGCCCCCAGATTCAGGAATTTCGCGAAAGTTGCCATTAATAGGCAGAGTTATGGGACTATTTCACAAAGGAAGTGGTTTCTAGTTAAAAAACCACTTGCTCATTCCTGTTCTAGTATCTTAAAACATTAAGCTATTCAAGATCGACCCTTGGCGTAGTTGGTAGCGCGTTCCCTTGACATGGGAGAGGTCAGTGGTTCGAGTCCACTAGGGTCGACCAAATTTTACCTGCTAATTCCTTCTAAACCAAATCAAAACTCTGGCCGTGTTCAGGAACAGTGGCCTGTAGGCCCAATTTCTCATCGAGTTTGCGGCGGAAAGCATCCGCAGCTTCGGGCTCGCCATGAGTGATGAAGATCTGCTTGGGTTGTCTCTCTAGGTTTGTGACCCAGTTCAACAACTCAGTGGCGTCGGCATGGGCCGAAAGAGTTTCCATATTGATGATCTCGGCTTTAACTGGCCAGTATTGGCCGTGAATTTTAATTTCGGTGGCACCTCGAACCATTAAATCGCCACGGGTTCCTCCAGCCTGAAAGCCTACAAAAAGAATAGTATTATTAGGGTTAGGCGCCACATTTTTTAAGTGATGCAATACGCGCCCCCCAGTGGCCATCCCACTAGCAGCAATAATGATGGCAGGATCGGTCTTTTCATTGAGAGCAATTGACTCTTCCGCAGAGCTGACAACCCTCAAAGCATGTGCCATATCCTGACCAAACTCAGCCAGATCAATTCGCAGCTCATCAGCATGAGCGATAAAGGCGCGATTCGCCTGTTGAGCCATTGGACTGTTCAGGTAAATCGGCAGATCCCGAGGAATTTGCTTTTTTTGTCGTAATCGGAATAGATAGAATAAAAGCAGTTGTGCCCGGCCAATAGCAAAAGAAGGTATCAAAAGAATCCCGTTGCGATCATATGTTCGCTGAATGATTTCCTTCAGTTGATCTTCAGGGTCAATATGAGGATGATTGCGATCACCATAGGTGGATTCTACCACAAGATTATCTGCGCCAAGAGTAAAAGCGGGTGCTCGAATAAGAGGGTCGGTGTAACGGCCCAGATCTCCCGAAAAGGCAATGGATTGACCTTCGGCCTGGATCAAAATACTGGCGGCCCCCAACAGATGACCGGCTGGAAAAAATTGAAAAGTCAGATGGCTTCCATTTCCGGGAAGTTCGTAGACTTTTTCCCAGGCGACAGGTTGGAAGTGTCGCAAACTATCCTGAGCATCCTGATAGGTATAAAGCGGCAACGCAGGATTGTGTTTTGAAAACCCTTTTTTATTAGCGAAGCGAGCTTCCTCTTCCTGTAAATAACCAGAGTCGGGTAAAAGAATTTTACAGAGATCCAAGGTGGGTTCAGTGGCGTAAACGGGACCCCGATAACCTTCTCGGATCAAGCGAGGCAGATATCCGCTATGATCTAAGTGGGCATGGGTTAAAAAAACAGCATCGATACTCGTAGGGTCTACAGGAAACTCACCCCAGTTTTTAAGGCGAAGGTTTTTAAATCCCTGAAAAAGTCCTGCATCGATAAGAATTCGTTTTGAGCCCGTAGTCAGTAAATAACGAGAGCCTGTCACAGTTCCGGCGGCGCCAAGAAATTCAATTTTCATAGTAGAATGCTATCATGAAGATAAAAGCAATTTGAACTCCTAGATTGCTATAGCGCCGCAGCATATTCCGATGATCCTAGCTCCATTGAGTCTTTGATTTGCAGCTCAGAATGATCTTGGTTAATCTTTTTTGGGTGAGATGGTTTTATTATTCTTCTAGTCTCTTAATCATCCCCCTGCTGGTGTTTCAGATGGCTGAGGCCAGCAGTACAACGCAGCTGAGTCTTCAAGAGGCCGTGAGGAAAACCCTTGGCAATTCTCCGGAATATTTTCAAACGAAAAATAATCTGGAACAGGCCGAACTGGAGTCTCGTAATACTTTTTCAGCTTTTTTTCCGACTTTGGACCTTACTGCAACTCATGGCTTGCGTGACTATGAACCTGATCCAGACGGCATCACGAGGCAGACTCGTTGGAGAAGTGAAGCCGCTTTAGTTTTGACCGAGAATCTTTATGACAACGGGGAAACTTACAAGCGTTACGAAATTTTTAAACTGAAATGGGAAAGGGCCCGGCTTCAGCATCATAAAATAAAGGCCCAAATCATCAGGCGGGTTATTCTAGCTTACTACCGACTACTCGTTGCCGAACAGGATTTGGAATTCGTGAAAAAGAATTTTGCAGAAATCGATCGACTGGAAAAAATGGTCCGGGAGCAATACCACCAGGGTCTGAAAAAGCGTAAGGAAATGCTAAGTTTTAAAACCCGAGCCCAGCGATCCCGTTTGGAAGTGTTGCGAGCGCAGCAAGCAGTAAAAGAGGCCCACTCCCAATTACTTGCCGAGATGGGTGAGGAGGGGTCCACCCATTACCATATTGTCAAAGCCACACCCATGCTTTTGCCGCCAACAAAAAGCAGTTGGTCTATCTCTCCACAGGATCTTTATGACGAAAGAATTCTTAGACTCGTCAAGAGAATCAGCGAGTATGAAGTTGAGCTCTCTAGACGGCGCTACTGGCCAGAACTCAATCTTGTCGCCTCAGCTCAGTATGGTAGTTCTGAATATGTGGATACAGGGCGTCGCTGGTCCGATAATGATCAAACTCATTGGGGCCTTTTTTTGAACTTGAAATTCAATTTGATTGATTGGGGAGTGAGACAACGGAATATCCGAATCACCCAGGTTCAAAGACATTCAGAAGAACAAGCTGTTCGCCTTGAGTTGCTGCGAGCCCAGAAGGAAGTGGAAGATTTGAAATTTAATATTGATCAGGCCCAAGAGTCTTACAATCTAGCTTCTGATCTTCAAAAGACAGAGTTAGAAACTTTCCAGGCCTTGGAGCGTGATTATAAATCCGGGCTCACAAGTTATCTGGAGCTTATTACAGGTTTGTCCAACCTATTAGATGCGCAGTCACGATTTTTGCAAACCCAGTTGAGCCAGGCGGATCTTTATTTGAGTTGGAAATACCATAAGGGGATATTGGATGAAAAGACAGCTTTTGAGTAGAGTCAAAATCCCGTTGTTGTTGATGGGAGTTTTAGGACTCGTCTATTGGGGGTGGAACTCACAAGCGAGCAAAACAACTAAGACTCTGCAATCGGCGACAGTTAAAAGAGGTGAGATGATTCAAAGATCCACGATTTCAGGAGTGGTGACTCCCCTTCGAAAGACGATTGTGACGGCCCCTTATCAGGGATATATTCGCGAAATTTTTGTTAAACTTGGACAAGACGTCGAACGGGGAGACCCCATCGCCAGCGTCAGCCAGACCCTGCTTTCGTCAGAGCCGGTTTTTCCCTTACGGGTTCCCTTTAAAGGGAAAGTGGTTCAGGTGAACAAGGCCGACGGAGAATTTGTAAAGGCTTCGGATTCTACAGACTTTATCGTCAGAATTGATGATCTAAGCCAGCTGTTTGTGGATTCCAATGTTCCTGAACTAGATCGCGTGAAAATGAAAATTGGTTTAGATGCGGAAGTGCGAGCTTCAGCAATCTTGGATCGTACCTACAAGGCGGTTGTTCGAGATTTAAGTCTGGCCGCTCGCGAAGTGGATCGGTGGGGGCGCTCGACGGCCGTGGAATTTCCAATGCGTCTTGAAATACTGGATTTTGATGAACGTCTTCAACCAGGGATGAGTGTCATTGTGGATATTGTCACTCTGAAAAAAACCGATGTTGTAATCTTGAGGCATGAGTTTATCGCCAGGGACCGTGATCAGTACTTTGTTCACCTCATGAGTGGTAAACGTCGAAATATTGAGGTGGGATCCCAAAATGAAGAATACGCCGAAATCATCAGTGGATTACAAGAGGGTGAAAAAATCCGCAAAGTTGACTTCATGAGTTTACAATAGGAATTCCATGAAACCTTTGGTGCAAGTTCAAAATTTGATGTTTTCATACAGAATGGGAAAAAATTGGATCCCCATTCTTCATGGGATCAATTTTGAAATTTATCCAGGTGAGTTTGTAGCCATTCAGGGGCCATCAGGATCAGGCAAATCCACTCTCTTGTATGTTCTGGGAGGCCTAAATCCTCCCAGTGGAGGACGAGTCTTAATAGGGGGGCATGATCTTTCCACCATGTCAGACTCGGAGTTGGCGGCCTTTCGCAATCGCAATATTGGATTTATCTTTCAGCAGTTCCACCTGCTTGCCAAAGCTACAGTTCTTGAAAATATTCTTCTGCCCTCCCACTACCCTGTGGAGTGGGAACAAAACCCAGATCTGGCCCTTTCCAGCGCCAAACGATGGGCCGTACGTTTGGGTTTAGGCGATCGCCTTCACCATGGTTCACAAGAATTATCCGGAGGCCAGCAACAACGGGTCGCCATTGCCAGAGCTTTGCTCAACGAACCTTTCCTGATCCTGGCGGACGAACCAACAGGAAATCTGGACACTCAAAATGCCAAGCTTGTGATAGAGGAGCTTCGTAATCTCAAGCAACAAGGTAAAACCATTGTGTTAATCACCCACGATAAAGATATTGCCGCGCAAGCGGATCGAACGATCCGAATTCAGGATGGTCTAGTCATAGAGCAGACTGGATCCGTCGCAGGTTCCAAAATCAATTCTCAGATTCTAAGACCTCAGATTTGGATCCCAAATTATTTTAATTTTTTAAAAAAGCTCATTCCGACAGCTCGAAGTAATATCTTTCGTAATAAAATCCGATCGGCTCTGACTATGATTGGAATTAGCATCGGGGTAGCAGCGGTTCTTATGACTATCACTCTTGGGACCTTTGCCAAAGACAAGATTCTAAACGGATATGCGGAAATGGGAATTCAAACTCTAAATTTTTGGGGAAACCGAAATTGGAATTTGCGCGCCCAAGATCGAGTGGATATCCCCTTTAATGGGTTTTCCTGGGAAAAAGATATCGAACCTCTGTTGACCATCTTTCCGGAAATCCAGCGTATCAGTCCCGTCATGACGTCTTGGCGCAGTCAGGTGGATTTCGGAGGAAAAACCATTGATCAAGATGTCCGGATTATCGGCAGCAACGAGCAACACTTCGCCATTGTGAAGCGTCAATTGGCCCGAGGACGGAGCCTTTCAAGAATAGATGTGGACAACAAGCTGCCAGTTTGCATTGTCGGATCTGAGATCGCAGAAAAGCTGTTTTCTAATGTCGAACCTTTAAGTGAAATTCTACGGGTCTCCAATGACAACCGTCAATTTGGCTGCCGAATTATTGGCGTCGCCGCCAGCTTAAAATCTCGCCACGAGGGACGGAGGCCTGATCTGGAGGTTTACCTTCCCTACACCTTCTACCAAGTGAACACGGATCATTGGTGGGACATGATGATCCGAGATTTGGTATTGGAAATCCACGATGGCTACGACGTGGAAAAAACAGGGCGTGCTATTCAAGGTTTTTTTGAACGGAAATATGGTAAATCCGGTCGCTTTCGTGTTGATGCCGATAGCATCTTGATCGGGCAAATGAATCGATTTCTCAATATTTTCAGCGTGCTTTTAGGGTCCATTGCTTTAACTTGCCTAGCCGTTGGAGGAATCGGAATCGCCAATATGATGCTGGTTTCTGTTTCAGAACGCTATCGTGAAATTGGTTTAAGAAAGGCGATCGGTGCGACAAACAAAAGCATACGCTATCAATTTTTGTTGGAATCACTTTTACTTTGCGGGTTGGCAGGATTTGTGGGTCTTGGAGTAGGCTTTATTGGCTATGAAACCATTATCTGGGGAGGATCAAAAGTGATCCCTAAATTTGAGTTCCAATGGGTTTTTGACCTGCAGGCCGTCTTACTTTCCACTGTGGCGATTGTGGCGGTTGGCATTTTCAGTGGTCTCACTCCCGCGTTGCGTGCTGAGAAACTTTCTCCCATTGAGGCCCTTCGCTCCGAGTAGATTTTGAAATTCCTACAGGAAAGTTCTTGCCAAAACGAACAGGATCGAGCTTTTGTTACTCATAAGGATTTTTAATAAGCCATCCCATTAGAAACGGAATAAAACGAGCCCATGAACAAAACCATAGCTATCCTTTATTTAATTCTTCTGACCTTCAGCCTACAATCTTTTGCCATCAGGGTTCAGTATGATCATTGCGTGAAAGAAGATCCGAATGGTGCCTTTATTTACGCTCAAGACTACAAATGGGGTTATGGACTTCCTGAAATGCTGACAAAGTTTGTTGAAATGTATGGCTCCGAAAAACGACTCATGCATCGAGCCTATTACGACGCCAGTTCTCAGAACTTTAAGATTCCTCTGACCCATTCCCTAAATCCGACCGACGTTCCGTTGACCCTTGATTTTGCGGCTCATGTCGCCACCCACGTGGAAGAAGGTTTCAAAAGAAAAGTTATTGATGCTGTCTTTTTCCCAGATATGGGACACTCCCATTTTTTGATCCCACAGGATGTCTTTGATCAAAAATATAAAGATATTCCAACCGGAAGTATGCATCACACTTACGAGCTATTTTTTCAGGAGCCCTCATTGAAAATCCTGTACCATACAGCTGAACAACTCCAGCTTGTGGACAAGAATAATCAGCCTTTAAGTCCCACTCACGAGTGGAGATTTAAAACCCGCAATCTGGTCGGACAAAACAATGCTAGCCGAGAACTCGAATTCCTTCAAAATCCTGAGAGCAATGCCAATACGGCAAATGGATTAGAAGGCTATCGGTATTGGGGCGCGGGCTTTAATATTAGCGCCAACAAAAATGGTTGTTTTTCCTATGAAAAAGATGGCGAAATTTTCTACTTTGACCTTAGTCTGTCAGATCCGCCTTATACGGGCCCGGATTTCCTTACTGACTCGTACAACTAGGATTATCCTACAAATTTTCCCGGCGAAAAATTTATTTTAATGGGATGGGTCTTCAGTCTGCGAACTGGAGATTTCGCCAGGGCCGTCTTTTAAAATGTTTTTGCGGTTTAAGTAAAGCTCCAGTTCTTGATAGGGGATGCGCCGATGGCCCCCCTCGGTCTGATAACATTTAATTGCGCCTCTTTTGATTTCGCGGCGGATTGTGTTTTCAGAAATATTCATATACTCATTAAGGCGCTTTGTGAATTCAGGCAGGGTGAAATCTTCATGATCGGGTTTTTCTATTGATTGCCGGAATGTCGAAGGTGTCGGTATCCAAATCTTATTTTGTTTATGATCTTCGACATAAACCCACGCATGTTTAATAGCATCGGAAATTTTCGACATTAATTCGGGGCTAAGCAAAATCTCTGATTCTAAAACCTCTGCCGCTTTTGGCACATTGGCAGATTTGGCAGTATTTTCGATCGTAGTTTCCGCTTGCAGTGGGACTGTTTTCCAGAACCCCAGGTCGGGAACTGATATCACCAGGTCGTTTAGGACCCTTCGAAGAACTAGGGGGTAATCTAACGAATTTATCATTAATTTTTTCATGCTCAAATTCTGCCAAAACTGCCAGAAAATACCACTGGCCAATGGTCCAGTTTCCAGTGAATGATTAGCTAACTATTCTTGCATAAATGGCGCTGGACGATATGATTGAAAAATATTGACAATGAAATAGGTCATTGTCCTCGGTTATTTAACTCTTAAAAGGGATTTTAAGCGTGAACGAAATCATTATTTCCAAGAACATAGAAGACGTCGCCGTTCTGGGCTCTTGGCTCTATCAAAAGGGCAAGAAAACCCAGCGCTACTATCGCCGTGTGGTTCGGGATTTCTTTCATTATTTCCCAGGTCTTACGATTAAAACCACGCAGATCACCCATTTAGCCCTGTTTTTAAGGGTCTATGGTGAGCATTCGGATGCCACACGGAATACCTATAAAAATGCGCTCTCATCGCTTTTTACTTTTGCCACCAAGACGGGATATATCGAAAAAAATCCGGCTCTCGCTTTAGAGTCTCTTAAAACGGCTGACAAGATTTATTCAAAAGTTCTAAGCCGGGACCAGGGCGAGCAGATGATTTTAAAAGAACCTGATTTCCGCAATCAAATGATTCTAAAGATCCTATATTTTACCGGCGTGCGGGTTGAGGAGGTCAGCAAGCTTCGAAAGACTTCATTTCAACAGTTTGAAAGCGGGACCGTCATGATGGTGGAGGGTAAGGGGAGAAAAGTGCGCTCCATCCATTTGCCGGCCCACTTGAGTGGAGAGATATATCAATATCTGCCAAATCTGCCATCCGACTTTCTGTTTACCAATCAAAAGAACACTTTCGGAGTTTATAAACCTTTAAGCACCTGCCAGATTTTCAGAATCGTCAAGCGGGCGGCCGAACGGGCTAAATTAAGTGTAGCGCCTTCTCCTCACTGGCTTCGGCACACAAGTGCCACCCATGCCATCGAAGCCGGGGCTCCCATTCACGTGGTGCAAAGATCTTTAGGCCATGAATCCATCTCCACAACCGGGAAATACCTGGATCTGCGACCAAAGGAATCTGTCGGTTATTACCTAACCCCTATCGGAGAGTCAGGCGGTGTGGGGAGTGGGGCTGGGGCTGAATAGGATTTCAATGAGTTTTGATAAGAAGGGGCCGTGAAGGTAGCGATTTAATGCCTACATAAACCA
>CAZETK010000073.1:0-12789 GCA_964515195.1 uncultured Pseudobdellovibrionaceae bacterium | reverse complement strand
CCTCTCCTTTAACAACTAAAGGAGATATGCTAAGCCATGATGGAACTGACCATGTCAGACTCCCTGTAGGTACCGATGGACAAGTGCTAGCTGCTGACTCTTCTGAGGCCAGTGGTCTTAAGTGGGTTACTCCTCAAAGTGGGGATATCACAGAGGTCGTGGCTGGAAATGGCCTCACAGATGGTGGCACATCAGGCTCAGTGACTCTTAATGTAGGAGCAGGTACTGGCATCGTTGTTAATGCTGATGATATTGCAGTAGACGTCGGGACGACTGATGGCAAGATCGTACAAGTTCAAACCGGTGGAAAACTTCCAGCCCTTGATGGCTCTGACTTAACTAATCTTGATGCTGGTGATATTGCCTCAGGAGTTTTACCAATTGCTAGAGGTGGTACTGGACAAGGTACGGCTAATGATGCCCTTAATGCTTTACTTCCCACTCAAGCCACCCACGCCGGTAAGGTGCTGCAAACAGATGGCACAAATACTTCTTGGCAGGCCATTACAAGTGGTACTGTCACTGAGGTGACCTCTGCTAATTCCTATATATCAATTACAGATGGCACAACTACTCCAGAAATCACAGCCAATGTGGGAACTACTGCTAATACTTTAGCTGCTGGTGATGATGCCAGAATCGTAGGGGCCTTGCAAGCAGCTGACTATGCTACTGACCTTGAAGACGTTGATACTTGCACTAACACACAGACCGTTTACTGGAATTCAGTATCTGAAAAGTGGGCTTGCCAAAATATTGACTTTAGCGCTAGTGGGGCATTTGTGAATGGCGGAAATTCTTTCGGTGCTAATGCCATCTTGGGAACTAACGATAACTACGCTTTAAATTTTAAAACAAACAACGCAACTCAGATGACGATTCTCAATGATGGCAAGGTCGGAATCGGAACTGCAAGTCCTGACATGCCCCTATCTGTCGGTGATGGCTCAGCAAAAGATGGATCCATTATTGCCAGGGGTTACGGAGCTATTGGCACAGGTGATTCTTTAACAGCGGCTGGTGCTGGTCGCCGCATGATTTGGTATGCGAAAAAGGGAGCTTTCAGAGCGGGTACGGTGAATGGTACTCAATGGGATGATGCAAACATTGGAAACAACTCAGTTGCTATGGGTAATAATGCTCAAGCCGGCGTAAGCTCCATCGCTATGGGTAATGGCACAGTTGCTGATGATTACTCCGTTGCGATGGGGAGTGCTGCTAATGCTACTGGCTCTGCCTCCATCGCCTTAGGGTATGGACCTACCGCTTCAGGAGTTTATGCAGTGGCTTTTGGTAACGATACTGATGCGACCGGCCACTCTTCGACTGCCATGGGTGATAAGACTTTAGCAAGTGGACAACGCTCCACCGCTACGGGAGGCCAAACCACAGCAGCTGGAAATTATTCCTTCACAACAGGGCGAGGTACAAAAGCCGATGCTCTTGCTCAAGTTACAATCGGTCACTATAATGTTTCTTCAGGAGCTGAAAACGCAACAACGTGGGTTGCAACTGATCCCCTCTTTGTGATTGGAAATGGTCCAAGTGTTGGCTCACCATCCAACGCCTTAATGCTACTTAAGAATGGAGATATGGGGCTAGGTAGTATCACTCCAAGCACAAAACTGGATATCGATGGCGCGATCACCCAGCGAGGTATGGCAGCCCCGGCTCTTTCTCCTGCCGGACAAGGCCGCATTTACTTTGATTCCACTTCGAATACTTTTAAAATCTCTCAAAACGGTGGGGCTTACGCCGATGTTCTGACCTCTGCTTCGGGGGTGGGTGATATCACCGATGTCACCGCAGGTGCTGGTCTTACAGGTGGCGCATCAAGCGGCAATGCTACATTAGCAGTAGGTGCCGGCACTGGTATCGTTGTTAATGCTGACGATATCGCTGTTGATGTGGGCACTACTGATGGAAAGATCGTGCAAGTGCAAACTGGAGGAAAGCTTCCAGCTCTTGATGGATCTAGCTTAACCAACATCTTCCCAGCTCAAACCGGCAATGGCGGTAAATTCTTAACAACCGATGGTTCAGCCGTGTCTTGGAGTGATGTAACTTCTGGCACCGTAACAGGAGTCACCTCTGCCAATTCCTATATCTCGATTGCCAATGGCACAACGACTCCTGAAATCACAGCTAATGTCGGGACCGCTGCTAACACTTTAGCCGCAGGAAACGATGCGCGGATTGTAGGAGCTTTGCAAGCGGCAGACTATGCGACAGATTTAGCTGGTGCCGCCAGCTGTGACGGTGATGAAAAACCCTATTGGAATGGCACATCCGATAAATGGGAGTGTACAGCAATCACTGGTTTTACATATGGATCAGGAACCACGAATGCCATTCCTCGATTTACTGACACGGATACACTTGGTGATTCGGGCCTTTCTGATAATGGCACTGTTATCACAGCCACTCGCTCTATCGCGGTTGTAACAAATCCCATCGCAACTGGTGCCACCATCAACTTAGCCACTTCCAACACCCATACTTTGGCCAGTGTCGGAGGTACTACTATTACCATCAACAACCCGGCTGATGGAGGTCTTTACAACATCGTTATTGAAGATACGACCTCAAGAACCTACACGTTCAGTGGCTGTACAAATTCTTATTTTAAACCTGTTAATGGTCCCACACAGGATGGCACTCGTACTGTTTATGGGCTCTTAACGGTCAAAAAAGGAGCTAACTGGGACTGTTATATTACCTGGTCGTCTGGTTTCCAATAATGATTTAACTGACGATCAAACCAAAGCTATGGATGATCTTCTTTTCTAGGATGCGGAATGTTGGCTGATAATTGGTTTTCACGTCGAATTAGATTTATTTTCATCATCCTTTTTCTGGGAACCTTTAGCTCTGCCCAACATATGTTCTATCATCTTCTGCCTCAACGCCCCACGGATCCCTTTATTTGGGTGGGCACTGCCGGCGATGGCAACTGGAACAATGCCCTCAATTGGTCGACCTATTTTGTTCCCGAATACAATGATATCGCTTACTTTAAAGGCTCGGCCTGTACCGGAGCCGAATGTAATGCCACAATACCAAGTTCCATTACGTTAGCTGGAATCGATATTGACTCTGACTATGCCGGCACGATCACGCAGTCTACTGGGGCCACTATCACCATTGGAGAGTCTGGCTGGATTCAAGCCAACGGCACCTTTACAGGTGGTGACAGCAATATCACGATAAATGGCGTCTTTACTCTCAACGGCGGAGATTTTACCGCTACCTCGGCTCAAATGCTTGTAACTTCTGGCTTTGATCTTACAGCCGGAGCTTTCCATCACAACAACGGATTACTGAGATTTGATAATAACAATATTTTACCTATCAATAGCATAGCTCAAGTTAATCTTGCAGGAAACGTGGAGCTCTATAACCTTCAATACTCTGGAAACCATTCATCCAGTGGATATTACAGGATCCAAATCAACTCAGGCAGCTTCGACGTCCAAAACCAATTTCAAATAGGTAAAACAGGAGGAGCTACTTACTTTCGCGTCCATGCCTCTCATGGCACAATTTATTTAAAAGGCAATCTTATTGTGGGTCCAAGTGCTGAAGGCTATGGCCTTTCGACTCCCACAAGTCTTATCTTCAACGGTACCGGTGATCAAACTTACGAATCTACAAGCTCCGATGGCTGGGCCCCTCACCTGATTATTGACAAGCCCAGTGGCACGGTTACCCCAACTGCCGGCACAACCAACTTACTTGCCCAGCAATTTACGCTCACGGGGGGCTCGTTTACAGCTCCACCCGGAACTTTCATAGCTGCTGGAAATTTCACGGTTCAGCCAGGAACAACTTACACTGATAATGGGGGTAGTCTTAATTTTTCAAATCTGAACTTTGGTGGAAGCCACCAAGTTTTCACCATTACCCTCCCCTACTCTCTGACTACAAATCACCTTACTTTCGGAGGTGGTACAAGTGGGTCTGTATGGAAGACAACCTGGAGCTTTGCCGGAGCGGATCCGACTCTGTATGCCACGGGTGATCTTTCTATCAGTAACACGAATGGAGGTACCGGCGCGATTTCAGTCGATGGTGGAAACATTTATGTGGCGGGTAACTTCACTGCTGGTAAACGCATCGGGGCTGGAACAGCCACGATCACGTTTAACGGAACAACTGATCAAACTTATATTCGAACCGGGAGCGGTACCGACAATATTGCCGGTGATATCATTGTCAACAAAAACTCGGGAACCGTCTTTGCCGCCTCTGACATGACTTTCAACAACGCCGGGCAAAATTTCACTATCGAAAAAGGAATTGTCGATCTGGTGGGATTTAATCTGACCGTTGGGGATACTCTTCACATCAAGGCCGATGGTAAGCTGATATGTAATGGTGGAACCGCTACAGCCGCCAATACTATTGTGTTAGGTGAAGTCTCCTGCGGCTCTAGCGTTGGAATCACATGGACAGGGCAAGCGGGGAATAACTTATGGAGTACCGCTGGTAACTGGACCAACAACACCGTGCCGAGCACGTCTGATCATGCCATCTTCAATGATTCCTGCTTGGGGGCCAATTGCAATGCAAATACAACCAGTAGTATTAGCGTGAGGGGAATCGAACTCCAATCCACTTATCCCGGGACCTTCACGCAAAGCACAGGACATACAATCACTACTTCCAGCAACGGGTGGTCTCAAGCCGGTGGGGTCTTTGTCGGCGGCACTTCCGTCATGACAATCAATGGCCCCTTCACTTTAAGCGGGGGAAGTTTTTCAGCTCCCAGCAATACAATAAAAGTATTTCGAGATTTTACAGTTACAGGGTCCCCAACCTTTATTGCGGGGACTTCCACTTTAGAGTTCACCAATACCTCTTCGATTACTATTACGCCGGGTACTGTTACCTACAATGATGTCGTATTTCCGAATAAGGCCGCCTGCTACAACTATGATTTGAACGGCGGGACGATGACCGTTGCCGGTAATCTCACTTTAATTTCAAGCTGGTGCAGTTCTGTTTCGTACATGGATAACGGAAATTTTCATGTCTCAGGAAATGTCCTCGCCCAAGGTAAAGGATTTCGTGGTACCGCCAATATTGTATTAACTGGAAACCCTGCCGGACAGACTGTATCTAGCAGCAGCAGTACAACCGCATGGATTCCCAGTTTAGTTATCGATACTGGCACTCACGACGTAATCTTCGACACCTATATCTCGATCTACCAGAACTACATTGTCCAATCTGTCGGCACAATCCATACAGCAGGATCTACGCTTTCATTTTCGGGGCGAGGGGCCCATTCCATTATTCCGAGTGATGTGGTTTATCATGATGTGTATTTTCCTTCAGTTACAGCCTGTCCCTCCTGGGATCTTAATGAAGGAACCTTACATATCGGCGGAACCTTGATACTGGCCGTTGGTAGCTGGTGTGGTATAAACCCACCTCGCCCCATCAATAATGGAATTATAAAATCTTACGGTGATATTTCAGTCTCCAGTGCGGGCGTCAGTGGCGATGTTCTTATTCAACTTGTTGGAGAAGGAGATCAGACAATTACAGGAGAAGCTGGCGCGAGCATTCCAAGCATCGAAATAGCTTCTGGGGGCACCGTCCATTATGTTGGCACCTTATACTTTCGAAAGAACTATATTTTTACTTCAGGGGTATTGGACGCGGGCACTTCCACGGTTCAATTTGTAGGGTATAGTAGTTCTTCCAATTATATCAGACCAGGCCCAGGCACTTATTACAACGTAACCTTTGGGGGCGCTCGTACAGATTATGACTTGGATGGAAGTCTTACGGTCATGGGTATCACTCGGATCGTCGATACCGATGTTAGTAGTGGCGGAATTGACAACGGAACGATACTGTCCCATGGCCCTGTTCAATTTGCATCAAGGGGAAAAATAGGTTCAGGCACCATCAAAGTTGTTGGCAATTCAGACCAGCTTATAACCGGAGAAGGCTCTAATACTTATGTCCCCAACTTTGAAGTCCAATCCACAGGTGGCACTGTCACCTATTCAGGGTATTTTCGGTTTTCCGGAAATTACGTTTATCACAGTGGGACTATTGATTCTAGCACCTCTACGGCTCGATTTGATGCGGGAACTGGGACATGGAACCTAAAATCTGGGCCGGATCCCCTTTACGAAGTTCTTCTTAGTGGCGCCAAATCTTCTTTCGATTTAAATGGAAGTACACTTGTCGTCAATGGGCCCTTAACTTTGGCAGATGGTTCTAACGATAAAGGTTCGATTACTAACGGTGATATTCACGCCTATGGCAACATTGGCTATACAACCTATGGCAAACTTGGAACTGCCATACTCACCGCTAAGGGCTCCACCAATGCGACCTATAGCCATGTTGGTTCCGGAAGTCGTTTGAGCAGTGAGCTGATTGTTGAAAAGGCCGGAGGAGCTTCTCTGGACCTCATCACGAATGTATCATTATCTGCATCAGGCCAAGATGTAACGGTTAAAAACGGCAGTATATTGAATCTCAATGGTTACCAACTTAACGTCAATGATACGTTGACTGTAGAGGCTGGAGGCACCCTGCTTTGTACTGGAGGCTCCTACTCGGCGGGAGCCGTTGTGAATAACGGAACCATCACTTGTCCGTAAATCTCAAGGCCGATTTAATACAGACTCAAAAACATCCAATGTCTCTTGGACAGGAATCTTATAACCATTCGTGAAAATAACAGCCTCTCCATTGAAGCTATGGGCCGTTGCAAATTCGGTATCCGCCATAACAGTCTGAATTGTTTTATCACTCTGCACACATGAACTGAATTTTTCCCGATCCAGCCCACTGCTGCTTACAAAGTCTTGAAGATCTTGTGCAGAAAGGGGCGGTTTTTCAAATAAAGCCTTATGGACTTCAGGGAATTTATTTTGCTGATGGGCACAGTAAGCTAAGACCGCACTTTGAAAGACAACGGACTGCTGGGGCTCGGCCATGGAGAATCGGAAATGCACCTTCAAATTGTTGTCGTACAGTTTTTGAAGTTCGGCGACTTTTCGCGGAATCTGATTGCAATAAGGGCAGTGATAATTTCCAAAGACAACTAAAGTTCCCTTTCCACCAGAGCCTCCGATATTCGGTAAGCTTCCAGAATCCACTTCGAGGGGACTTCCTAGGTGCATAATGGGAATAAACCATTGGATGGATTGACTCTGAATCGCCTGCTGGGTTTTTTCCTTACGAGCCAGCATAATTTTATGCATCCGAAAGTTTCCACGGATATCTTCCTTCTGTCGATCGTTCATCTTGGCCAGATTCAGGTTCCGGTCCTTAAGAAACTTATCAAATTCTTCTTGGTTAAAATCCGGCTCGGACTCTTCGCCTTGATCTTTCAATTTTTCCATCGCTTTTCGCTCGATAAGACTCATAACTGCGGACTTCTTAAGATTGTATTGGGCTCGTTGTAAATCCGCCAGCTCATCAGTCAGGTCAGAAATGACGTCCCGACCAAAGATCTTTTCACCATTCGCTATGGCGTAAAGCTGATCCCCTTCCGGCTTGGCGCCACCAGATTTAAGAAAGTATCCTAAACTGAAAGAAACCGCTGCGACCACAATAACAAGGCTTAATCGGAAGAATAAAGACTGTGTTAACTTCATGAGTTGATCTTAAACAAAGCCGACTTAAGCATCAATAAGCCCTCGAATTTGGGCACGAAAATAGTCCAGACTTCGACTTTAGACCATGAGGCTATTTCAAATCATGTTCGGCCCAACAGTAGGCGGATAGATAAAGCTCTACTTAAAAACGGCCTTTAACCAATCCTCAGGGGGTGGAATAAGCTTGCGGGCCGCTAAATCAAACATTCCATAGACGATTCGGGCCTCGGTCGCCACCGTTCCGTTCTCTTTCAAAATTTGCTGATTCATCACACCGATTTTACCTCGCATCGGCTCGGATTGAACGGAAATGCGAATTTTTTCCCGTAGTGTGAGTTCACTTCTGAACTTCACATCAATTTCCAAAATCACGGGACCTTGCTTTCGTCTTTGCACTTCTTGAAAGCCAAATCCCTTTTGAGTGATGTACTCCCAGCGGGCCTCTTCCAAGATCTGCACGTAGGTGGCGTTATTCACATGACCATAGGAATCCAAATGATGTTCCCGAATCATCAGCTCATAAAAGAAAAGAGGGCTTTTCTCGCCTCCTTGCTGAGTGTCGGTTTCCATTATTTCAAGGCCTCTCGCAGGTACGCGGAGGCCTGGTCCAGCAACCACACCACAACGGCAATCACGACAATGATGCAACCCACTTGCGGCCACATCGCTTGCCCCTGGTACTGGATCAGCAAAGTTCCAATACCACCGCCGCCAACCAGACCGATGATGGTGGCCATACGGACGTTGATATCCCATCGATATACCGTAAAAGCGATGTAAGGCAAAATCACTTGGGGCACAATCGCATACCAAACCATCTGCATTTTGTTGGCACCGGTTGAAAGAATCCCCTCGATAGGCCCATCGTCTACAGACTCCACCATTTCTGAATATTGTTTTGCTAGGGAGGCCACGGAGTGAATCATCAAGGCTAGCATTCCAGCGAAAGGACCAATCCCCACCCAAACAGAAAAGATAATGGCCCAGATTAGGGCTTCCACAGAGCGGGTCACATTCAAGATCGTTCGAATAATATGATAAAAGATAAATGAAATGGGTCCACGCATGACGTTTTTCGCCGCTAAAAAGCTCAGTACAAAGGCGACTGGGATCGCTAAAGACGTGGCGATAAAGGCCATAAATATCGTTTCAATGATATTCAATACGGCTTTTGGCAAAATGGACCAATCCGGGTTGAAAATCCCTTTGAACAACCGCATGGCACCGGCAAATCCATCCGGGTTTGTCAGTTCATATAAAGAAAATTTTGTTTTAACCATGCCAACCACAAAAGTAAGGATTAGAACAATCAAGGCCTGCCAGCCCCAGAAGGTCCTCACCATGACCTGATGCTGGTCTTTAGCTTTTTTGTGAGGTGGTAAAAATATCTGTTCTCCCCATGTGCGAACGCCGATGCGATTCAAAATCAGACTTAAGGCAGCTCCCACGATGAAACAGCCCAAGGTCAAAAGGGAGTTGAATCCTAGGTTGAGCATCTGCTCTTCGGTGGGACTCACAATAACACTGATCAAAACCAGAAATAGAAAGGCAAATGTGACGCCGTCGAAAACTATTGCTTTTGTATTGAAGGACTTGTTCTGCATGCTTTTTATCCCTAGTTGATATGAACTTCTTTAGCGCCTTGGCCGTAAATTTTTTCAAACCATTCTTCCGTGATATCTTGAGGGCTACCTTGGTAAACAATCTCCCCGCCCTTTAAAGCAATCACGCGAGTCGCATATTGTCTGACTAGGCTTAAAAAGTGGAGATTGCAAATAATGGTGATTCCAAGCTCTTGATTTACCTTTTTAAGATAGTCCATGACCGTGTGACAGGTCGCCGGATCTAACGAAGCTACGGGCTCGTCCGCTAAAAGAACATCTGGACCTTGAGTCAACGCTCTTGCAATGGCCACGCGCTGCTGCTGCCCACCGGAAAGATTATCAGCCCGCAAGTTGGCCTTTTCTTTGATTCCCACGAGTTGTAGATATTCGGCCGCTTTGGCCTTATCGCCCTCGGAAAAAAGACCCATAAGACTTTTCCATGTTCCCATAGAGCCAAGGCGTCCCATCAGCACGTTGGAAAGAACCGTATGTCGGGGAATGAGGTTGAAATGCTGAAAGATCATTCCGATTTTTTTACGCACTTCCCGCATCTCTTGCCCTTGAACTTTTGCAATGTCTTGATTGTTAAACAGAATTTCACCTGAAGTCGGATCGTGCAGCCGGTTGATACAGCGAAGAAGTGTGGATTTCCCGGAACCGCTTAAGCCGATGATCACCAGGAACTCTCCCTTTTTCACATCAAAAGAAACACCCTTCAAAGCTTGGGTACCGTTTTCGTAGGTCTTTGTTAAATTTCGAACCGAGAGAATCGAGGAACTCATATTTGCCCTTTAAAGAAATTAGTTTTTAGGACCCGCCATTTCATTGAGATTAACCCCCAGATCATCGTAAATCTTGAGAGTGGCCACGTAATCCATGTCAGTGGCATCCTTCAACGCTGTTACACCGTAGATTTCTCGAAAGGCTGTTTTGCCTTCTTCCGTATCCACGAACTTTTTGAAAGCTTCAGCAATATCTTTTTTCATTTGCTCAGGAAGATCCTTACGAAAAACGATTGGGTCATTGGGAACAGGTTGTGATAGTTCTACAATCTTCACTTTCTTTTCTACATCCGGATATTGAGTCAGAACTAATCGTCGCGCATCTTCCATCTTACCCTCGCTGGGAGGAGAGTAAAAGGTTGCTCCTGCATCCACCTGTCCTTGATAGACCATAGATACAACAGAATCGTGTTTCATAGCGAAAACGGTTTCTTTAGGCTTTACGTTTCGCTCTTTCAAAGTTTTTAAGGGAATCAAATAACCAGAAGTAGAAGCCGGATCTACAAAGGCCACCTTTTTGCCTTCCAAATCTTCGATCTTTTGGATCTGACTGTCAGCGCGAGCAATAAACTGCGCTTGGTACGTCGGAGATCCGTGACGAAGAACCGTAAGGCGCGCTTCAGCTCCATACTTCTTATTGGCCAAAGCATAGCCAAATGTGTTCATGGCGGCCACATCTGCACGCTTGGTCCCGAAAGCTTCCACCACGGCCACAAAAGACTGGGGAATTTGCACCTCAAATTTATAAGGGGTGGTCTGCTCTAGAAATACTTTGAACTTCTTAGAATTATCCTCGATGACTTTGGCATCTACTGAAGGAACAAAGTAAAGTTTTACAGGGTTAGAAGAGGTCCCTAACTCGCCTCGGGAGCCGGTACAGCCCGCCATAACCCAAGCTATCAAAATAAGCCCTAAAGCCACTGCATTTTTCATAGAACCCCCTCGAGATTCAAAAAGTCTTAAGCTAAGACTCCAAAAATGTGCTATCCTTCACCTTTTGAGAACCGCGTGAAATTAACAAAAAACACAATGAGGGCCAAGGAAAGTCTTCGAATTAGAGTCCTTTCATGTCGGTGTGTGAAAATATGACGCATGACTATAAAGACTTGAAAACGCTGATAAAGTCCCTCGAGAAAGAAGCCTCTCAAGGGCGTAAAGTTTTGTCAGTTTTTGATTTGGATTCCACCCTTTTTGACGTCAGCCCTCGAATTCAAAAGATTCTAGAGGATTTACAAGAACACCCCGAACTTGTCCTTAAATTTCCCGAGACAATTCCGCTACTTAAACAAGTTAAAACACAGCGAAGCGACTGGGGAATAAAGGCCGCCTTAAGCCGTGTCTTCAAAGATAATCCGCCCCAGAGAGAGTTTCAGAAGATGGCTCGGGATTTCTGGGCTCGAAATTTCTTTTCTAATGAATATCTTCATTTTGACCATCCCGTCGAGGGAGCCGTGGATTTTGTGAACCATCTCCACGCCTTGGGAGTTCAGATTGCCTATTTGACTGGCCGTGATTGGGGCCGCATGGGGCCCGGTACCGTCGAAACCTTGAAAAAATGGAATTTCCCCGAGCCCGACAATAAAGACATCATTCTATCCATGAAACCTGTAGCCGGTTCCGATGATGCCGAATACAAAGCCAGCTGGTTTGAAATGATAAAGTCTCATGGATATTCACGCCAAATCTTCTTCGAAAACGAGCCTATTATTCTGCATAATGTGATGAAAAACCATCCGGACGTTGAAATCTTTTTTATGCAAACCACTCACTCCGGCCGAGCCGAACCCCATGAAAATTGGCTTAAAATTCCTAACTTTCTTTGGAGATGATCTGTGCTTTACATTGTCGCCACTCCACTTGGACATCCCGATGATATTTCTCTTCGCGCACTTAAAATTTTAAAAGAGTGTGAAGTGGTTATTTGCGAAAGCACCAAGGAAACTTCAAAACTGTTACGTCATCACGGCATCACGGGTAAAAAGTACGAAGTTTTAGATGAACATACTAAGCAGGACGAATTGCCAAAACTGATCGAGCTTTGCAAAGCCCAAAGCTGTGCTTTGGTGAGTGACTGCGGCACACCCGGATTCTGTGATCCGGGGGCTGATCTAGTTCAAGCCTGTCGCCACCGGGGTATAGATACGAAAATCATTCCTGGCCCCTCTTCCCTGGCCGCACTTTTAAGTATCAGTGGCGTTAAGACCAGTGAATTCCTGTTTGTCGGATTTGTGCCTGCGGAAAGTGAAGCTCGAGAGAATCGTTGGCGAGATTTGGCTCAAGAAAAACGAGCCCTGGTAGTAATGGACACGCCTTACCGTCTAACCAAAACACTAGAAGACCTTACACGCCACCTCCCTAAACGAAAATGTATTTTGGCTTTGGATATCTCGTTAGATAGCGAGACTGTGCTGGAAGGGTCAGCCGCCACTTTGCTTCAGGCTTTACGTGGACAGAAGGCCGAGTTCATTATTTTTGTAAGAGCCAACCAGAACTAAAGTCGGCAAGAGGTACCCGTAAAGGAGTGTAGGTTGTTGTTCAGATTGTAGTTACCATTTCTTCTGGCAGATAATGTTTAGGGGATTTCATTAATTGATAATCTGACTCACCGTCATCTTAAGATTTGAGCCGGTCAAAGCCTTTTGATCCCAGCTTCCCGTTCATACTTCTGCCTATTATGGGTAGAGCAAAGAAGCTGAAGATTATGAACTTCATCCGTCCCGCCAGCCCAACGAGGTTGGATATGATCCAGCTGCAATTGAAATTTAGAGCCACAGA
>CAZETK010000072.1:0-12813 GCA_964515195.1 uncultured Pseudobdellovibrionaceae bacterium | reverse complement strand
CCCGTGTGATATCGGTACTTCACCAAAAACTCTGCCGCATATGCCTGGATCCCTATGGCAAATGACAACAATATAACCATTGTTTTCATAATTCCCTCCGTGGTTGTGAAAATCGTATGACGGCTTTTTGGGCATTGAGAAGGGAATTCTTAACAAAAATTAAAAAAACAATAAAAATTCCTCTACGCGTTAAATTTTTAAACTGCTCCACAATTCTCAATGTTTTGACAAAGATGAACGAAGTGACGCTCTTAGATGCTCTTATCTTAGGAATTATTGAAGGACTCACCGAATACTTACCTGTCTCATCCACTGGACATTTAATTATCGGCTCCCATTTTTTAGGCCTCGAGTCATCGGCTTATCTAACAAGCTTTGAAGTCGTAATCCAATCCGGCGCCATCTTGTCAGTTCTCATTGTTTATAAAGATCGATTCTTCAAGAAGTTCAACCTGGAGTTCTACAAAAGAATATTTTGGGCTTTTATACCGGCTGCGGTTATCGGCCTGTTACTTAAAAATATGATCGACAGCCTTTTAGAAAGTCTGATTGTTTCAGCGGTAACCATGGTTCTTGGTGGATTTTTTTTGGTTTGGATGGAACGAAGGGATATATTTGGTAAAAACCAAAAGACCGTCGATCAGATGAGTGTGCGCGACTGCCTATTGATAGGTCTGTTCCAGTGCCTAGCTATGATCCCAGGAACCTCAAGAAGTGGAGCCTCAATAGTGGGAGGCCTTTACCTAGGCCTGAAAAAACCCGAAGCCACAGAGTTTTCATTCTTTCTGGGAGTTCCTACATTATTAGGAGCTTCTGTCCTTAAATTTAAAGATGTGATCCCTCACCTCGATTCAGAGAATATCAAACTTCTAGGCATGGGCTGGTTGATGAGCTTCATAGTTGGCATTATTGCCATCAAGGGATTTATCAAGATTGTCAGCACACGTGGATTTACGGGCTTCGGGGTTTATCGCATCCTCTTCGGAATTTTTGTCCTCACCTACTTTTGGTAAAATCCAGGCGCGGACTCCTAGTCGCCCGCGCCCTCACCCGCATCTCCGCCTTCAACGTCTTGAATTAGTAGAGAACCTGACTACTAGTGTCTAGGTCTTCAGCAGTTCGTCCGTATTTACAATATTGATTGATGGCCCAATCAAAGTTTCGGTAATGACCCGCATTGCGACTTGTATAAGGAACCGACCTGTAGGCAGGAAGCTGCCTCATGCCATGACGGAAACTGGCTTTCCTTACTCCTCTATAGTTGCTATCAACCACGTCTAGTTCATAACCATCGTGGGTCTTTGTCATGTCCAAGACAAGCCAAGCGTGCGACTCAACCCCTTGGATCTGCAACTTCTGATAAGCAATCTGCTTCTGGGATTTGACCGATTTATAGGTCTCATCCATCATTTTTGACAAAACTTCTGGCTCGACTTCGTAAGCACCACTGATACCTCGAATCCAGCCAAACGCAAAACCACCGTCCACGATTTGTCCTGCCTCAAGATATGTTTGTACAGCTTGGGCATTGTCTCTTGTGAACTCGTTAAAATTTCGGTAACCCGGTACTTCTACCACGCCTTTAGCTGCCGAAATTTGAGTCAGGATTCTTTGTACCTGATCACTATTCGGTCTTGGCAACTCGGGCTTGTAAACAGTCAAATACTGGGCCGATCTAGTGAGTAATGAGTGCCACCAACACACACCACCATTCATCAAACCACCGCGGTTTGTGAAGGCAATCTGGTTGTCCCGAGAATAAAGAAGACTTTTGAAGTAGTCTTTGTTTTTGGTGTTTGTACAGAATTCTTTACGTGATGTGGCCGCTTTGGCGCCAGATTTATTGATTTCTGCATAGGTGATACTACAGCCCAACAACAGAGCTGGAATGATATATTTCATTTTTCCTCCTCGTTACGTTCAACGAGAACCACAATTTGCACGCGGCATTCCACCGCCAGATTCATTTAGTCAGATTTGATACCGACGGGGACATGAATTGATGAACAGACAAAGTATTTTTTTCATAATGAAGAAAGATTAAAGTGATAGACGCAACTCTGAAATAGGAAAGGGGCCCCTAAAGGCCCCAAATTTCAGCAGGTGGATAATATGTATTAAGAGTTATGTTCCTAAGCGGATCTTAACAGTTTCAAGACGAGTCTTTTCTGTCTCGAGTTCGGTCTTCAATGTTTCATTCTTGAATTTGATATCATCTAACGTAGCCTTTTTGTTTTGCAATTCTTTTTCAAGCTTGGCTCGTTGTTTCTTAGCGGTTTCAATATCACGGCTAAGTTGCTTGTTTTCTTCCAGCATTGTCTGACTGGCCGTTTCGGCCTCTTTTTCTTCACGCTGGAATTTTGCAATTTCCAAGCGAATCTGACCCAGCTCCTTTTCCTTTTCAGCCTTCTCTTTAATATATTGAGATCTTGTTTTTTCTAGCTGAGAAACAGCTTTTTCCTGGGCTTTCTTGGTATCTCGATGAGACTTACGCTGACTTTCTGTTTGCTTTTGCAAGTTGCTTAGCTCTTCTTCCATCTTCTTAATTTCAGCTAAAGTCTGAGTCAATGAGGCTCGTTGTTTTTCTTCCTCTGCTTTCAGGAGTGACTGCTCCTTTTGTTGGGCCGCAATCTCCTTTTTCACTTTCGCATGGGTCTGCTCGGCTTTTGCTTGAGTTGACTTCAACTGAGCCAGTTCCTTTTGAGAATTAAGACGGGCTTGTGCCAGTTTTTGTTCACCCTGTTTGGATTCCAATACGGCTTGGTCAGCTTCTTTCTGGGTCTTAGCCGCTTCAGCTTGATGAGATTCTGCCTCTTTTTCAGCTTGGCGCATTTTTTCAAGAGTGGCCTTCAAAGAGTCTTCCGATTTTTTGCGCTTTTCAACAGCCTGATCCCGTAACTTAATGGAGGCCTTCTTTTTTTCTTGAGCGAGTTTTATTTTCTCTTGTGCTTCTTTTGTTTGGGCCTCGGCCATGGCTTGTTGTTTTTCTTGATCTGCGATGTCACGCTTCATTTGGGCACTAACTTTTTCAGCATCGGCCTGTTCGTTTTTAGCTTCTGCTTCCAGCTTACGAGCCTGAGCAATCGCCTTTTCAGCCTCGGCTTTTATTTTTTCGTACCTCTTTCGTTCCTCTTCAGCCCGTCTTTTAGCCTCTAAAGCCTCCGCTCTCGCACGTTCGGCATCAGCCTTTGCTTCTTCTGCTTCGACTTGAGCGATGTCCACTTGTGAGTAGGCAAATTGAGGAGCCACCAAGCTAAAGCTTAGAGCCATAAATAGTAGATTGCGATAGAGTGTGGACATGAAATGTACCTCCTAAGATGTCGCTTTATCTCTACCATTTAAACTTTAATTGATGATTAAAGCAACCATCTCAGGCCTATACTATATGAATAGGCAGTTGGCTTACCGTAGTTACCGAAATTCTGGAAGAAGGTAAGACGAGGGCTAAAACGAAATTTTATATTAATTTGATTTGATAATGCTAACGAGGAGCCCACAGATTGGATGTCACGGTAAAGAAGACCCAGACTATAGGAAAGATCCAAGTCTGAGTTCACTCGGTATCCCACCTCTGGACCCGATTGAAGGCCAACAAAACTTCGTCGAGGGTGCATTATGTTTTGGACACGTTGGACATCCACGCTTCCGGACAATAGGCCCAAAGTCCAGCCATAAACATAGCGGTAGTTATAGAAAGTGTAATCAAATCCAATTCCATAGCTTGAAAATACGGAACGTGCCTTTTCTTTTCCTGCGGGTGTTCTTACAAAGACTTGGTCCGCAAACGAAGTGTAATAGCCGCTAAGGTAGAGAAATTTTAATGTTCTTCGAGTAGGCCGTCTTCTTGTAGTCACACGCTTGGCAGCTGTGCTGACATTTTCAGCGGGAGCTTGTACTCGGGACCGTTCCCGCTTTGGGGTTGTCCTTCGTCTTGTCGTTTGGGCTAAACCAAGCTCTCCCAGAAGTAGGACAAGAATTAAAATCGAGAGATTCAAATAATTTCTCACGCTTATCCTCTCTTTCTGCTAGATGGATAGATGAATCTGACCAGCGGCCACCCAAGTATCTTCATTGGCCTGTCCTGGTACAATTGTTCTTTGATTATAGATGTCGACTCTGATCTCCGTGCGCATCCACGGAAATGAGAGCAACCCAAACCCGTAGCGATAAGTTTCTCCCGAATTTTTACTAATATCTGACTTCCAAGTCTCAAATCGCATTATGCCGTAATATCCCCGTGTCACTCTATTTGAACTTTGAAAGAACGTGTACATTCCCGTGGCAGCTTTGCCTCCCTTTGGCTTTTCTTCCACGAGGCCGGCCTCACCTAAAAAGCTGTTTCCAGGATTTCGAAGACCAAGGCGAATTTGTCCTGACATCATTTGGCGTTGAGAGAAATCATTCTGGGAGTTGAGATAAGAAACTCCCCATGCCCGTCTTTCACTGATGGCCTTATCAAAATGGACATTAAACCCCGAATGGCGCAGTTTTTCTTTTTGCTGGAGATTTCCAAGAAAGTATTGGCCGGTCAGTTCATAATCCTCTTTGATCCAGTGAGCGAGCACTCCATGGCTCTGATCATCCATCGTCAGTTGCGTGCGGGTTCTATTAAATGATGTATGATCTGGATGTTTAATTCCAAAAACCTTGTCCATGAGACCAGCATATAGATGCAGATCTTCTCGGGCCATCCAACGCACATAGTGCTCCCGCGTGATCCACTCCTCAGGTTTATCTCCGGTGGAACCCTTATAACGTGGTGGCAAAGGCCGATAACCATAGGACCCATAAAGCATAATCTTTTGTTCTTTATCTAAAAAAGCGGCCGCATTGGCTTCGGCCTGCATATTGATCCATTGTTCGATCGCATCTTTACTGCCAGGATCTCGAATTAACTGAAGTCCTCTATATTTAACACCCGGACGTAGCCACCACGGTATTGATTCTTTGAGAAGAGGAAAGCCCGAGGCTTCGCCCATTTGCTCATCTGTCATTTTTTTATGAAATAGTTTTTTAGAAACCAGTTCAGAAGCCCAGACAGCTCGGCCGTAATCATTAAGACCGCCTCCACCACTGCCGTTAAAATGGCAGGTCACACAACTTCGGTAACCATAGGATATAAAATCCGGATAAGCGGTTGCCATTGAAGAAAAGAATAGGATGTATGCAACCGTCAAAAAGATTGATGATATTTTTCTAACGTCTTGTCTCACTTTTAGAAAGTATGTCGCATTCTTTGACAGGGTCAATCTCATTATGAGCTAAAGTCTTGTATTTCCTTTAACTTCAAATCCGTCATGTTAACTTGTTATTTAGAATCATTTGGAGCTTAGAACGAGTTTACAAATAGAAGACCGCTTGACGTCGCCTGATACGGTCCGGTTCTCAAAAGGGGGAATTATGAGAATCTTGGGGCTATGTATATTGAGTTGCTTGACCCTTGTGGGGCTTGCGCAGGCTCAAACCCAAATCCAAAGTGACGATGCACGATTTTTGTTAGAGAGGATAACAGGAGTCAAGTGGCCCGCTACCAGTCCATTGGTCCAGAAGGCCGCCCAAATGATTGCCAATGGCGATCGTGTCGGCGTGACTGCTTTGGCTGTACAGCAACCGCAGTTCTTGAATGTAACTGTCAAAAATTTTGGACTGCAAATGTCCACTCGTGAAGAAACAATCCGGCTTCCATTAAATGATTTTACAGCCGCGATTATCGGGGTCACACGAGATGAAACGGACGCTCGTGAACTTCTGTACGGAAATTTCTACTACCGTGGTCCGGACAGTGTGAATGGTAAAACAATCCCATCCAACTTGTATTCTAACTTTTTGATATCCAACAGCCATTATGAAAATCTCGATGATGGCCGAATTGACTTTGGCTCTGTCTTGACTCGTGTAAACGGACAAAAAGTTGTGCAAAGTTTTCGAAGCGATGAGGCACTCGAAGTGCTTGTGGACAATCCGGACCCTGCAGGGGTTCTGACCTCACGGACCTGGATTGAGGCCCACGCTGTTGCTGGCACCAATCGACGACCTGTTGAGTATACTTTCAGGGAATTCCTGTGCATTCCGATTGAACAATGGGCGGACGCCACTGCCTCTGACATTCGTATCGGCCGTGATGTGGACCGTTTTCCTGGCGGTGAACACGTAAAATTTCAAACTACATGTAAAGCCTGCCATACTGGAATGGATGGATTCCGGGGAGCCTGGGCAAGATGGGATTTCCGTAACAATACGATGATCATGTCCCTGGTAAATGGAAGTGGTGCCAATTCCACAACTCGTGTGATGAATAAGATGAATCAAAACAGCAGTGTTTATCCCGGTGGCTACGTGACGCGTGATGAGTCTTGGGTGAACAACGCTGTTCTTGGAACTAACGCCACCACTTTTGGATGGCGCGGACTTGATGGCCGCAGCCCAGCTTCCGAGGGAAAAGGTGTGAACTCCTTCGGGCGATTAGTCGCGAACTCACAGCGTTTTTCAACCTGTATGTCCAAACGTGTCTTCGAAGCTGTTTGTCGAAAAAGTCTAGGGCCTGAAGATTTGGGAGTCTTCAAAGCCATGGGAACTCAATTTGAAGGAATGAACTATAATTTAAAACGCTTATTCCAACTCGCGGCCCTGCATCCCCGATGCAAATAGAGCCAGGGGACCGGGTAAAAACAAAGAGGGGGAATTATGATATTTAAGTATGAAACAAAAAGAACAATAAAAAATGTAGCTATTCTGGTTGGCCTGTTCGGAGCTCTAAGCTTTTATGGATTTAACTGCGCACCACCTGCATTTCATATTGCCGATAATGCTTCGAGTGGAGACCCTTATTCGTTTGCATTTCCGCAGGGACCTACTTGGGATACAACACCCACTAAACCAAACGCAGTTTTAACAAGTCTTCAAGTTTATGAATCCATGTCCAACTTAGCTGGCCTGAGCAGTTCTGATATTTCAAATACTCAGGTACAAGAGTTTACGAGACGAGAAGGAGCCTTTCCAGTGAGTTCTGATCTCACGACTGTGAACGCTCCCATGCTGCTGGCCTTAACATCTTACGCTGGCGAAGTTTGCAATGGACTTCTTACAAAAGAAAAAAACCTCACGGATACTGAACGCCAATATCTAAGGTCCATCAACTTAAATGGGCTTGCTTCGGATGTGACGCCAGACCAGTACAATCAACTTGTTTCTAATCTGACAAATTCATTCTGGGGACGGGCACCAAGCTCTGAAGAACTCGCGGCATTTACGTCTTTTCGCACAGACTTTGTAGCAGCTGGAAATACAACGCAAACCAGATCCGTCAATGGTCTGGTTGTCGCCACCTGTGCTGGAATTTTGAGTGCGTTTGATGTTTTCACATACTGAACAATCAAATCTTGAGAGAGTATTAGAATATAATTAGGGGATAATATGTCGAATCAAAATAAAAAACAGATTCCACAATGGGCCTTAACCGGTCACAAAAAACCTGTCACACGAAGAGAGTTCCTTGCTCATGGGATTATTCCATTTGCCGCAACTACCTTTCTTCCTAACTGGCTTAAACTTTTAGCCCCCAATGAGGCATTAGCCCAGGTTGGCTGCCCTGCCCCACAAGGTTCTTTAATACCTTTTGTTCAGCTTAACCTTGCAGGTGGCGCCGGCCTCATGGCGAACTTTGTCCCCATGAACGCTCAAGGCAGCACCCTTGCCAGCTACGATAGAATGGGTCTCGGAAACTCCGGTGTACCGATTGAGCGGGAGTTTGGAAATGTTCCTTTTGCGGGGATGAACAACGGATCACTCATCAGTAAAGTTCTAGAGGGAATTCGAGCCGCCGCCACTCCCGAAGCTCTAGCCAGAACGGCTTTTGTAGGTGTGTGTGTCCGCTCCCGTGATGACTCCAGTGAAAACTTTTTTGCGCTAAACGGAATGGTTCATAAGGCCGGCTTAGTGGGAACAAAGCTTCCTAATTTAGGAAGTCGCGACACTGTGTCAGGAATCACGCAACGGCCCGCGATGATTGTGCCACCATCACCTCTTGTCGTACGCAGTTATAATGATATCGCGAACTCTCTCAGTTATACGGCAGCACTTGGCAGCTTAAGTCAGATTCAGAAAGAGAAACTGACAAAACTGGTTTCAGACCTCAACTCTTCACAGGCGCGAAAGCTGGCCTCTATAAGTGATGGGGCCGAACTTCAGAAGGTCATCGAATGTGCAGGAATCAAAAATAATGAGCTAGTGCAGGAAGGCACAAGTGCCGTAGACCCTGCTGCCAATACAGACATTGCTGGAATCTGGAACATCAGTCGCAACACGAACAGAGCCAGCGAGTCCTATGTGTTCAGCTCTATGGTTTACAATACTTTGCTGGGTAATGCAGGCTCCAGTTCCCTTAACAAAGGTGGATATGATTACCACGGTAACAACCGAGGCAACACAAACAATGCGGATAGAAACGCGGGTGTGATTATGGGTCGAATTTTGCAAACGGCCCATGCTCTGCAAAAACCTGTTTACTTGGTTGTCACCTCTGACGGCGCCGTCGGTTCCGCTATTTCAGACGCTCGCGATGCCCAGTTTACATCTGACCGCGGATCTGCAGGACTGATGTACATCTTGGCTTATCATCCGAGTGGTCGACCTCAAACGAGCGGCTTTCAGATTGGCCAGTTTACCGACGGCCAGGCAGCAGATGATACATTCATCACCGGCAACAATCCGGAACTGGCTTCACAGGCTGTCTTTGCCAACTATTTAAAATTTAACAATAGAATGGATCTGTTCAATACGGTTCTGACACGGAATAGTTTAAGCACTCCGGATCTTCTTAAGGTGGTGAAATTTGGGTAAGATCTTTTCATCCCGGTGGGCACTGGCGGCTACGCTTATTGGCGCTCCGCTTATGATCACAATGTTTCAAAACTGCGGGCAGGTATTTGAGTCACCTGTTTTTGAAATGCCTTTTGCAAGCACCGGAAGCGGAGGTTTCTCGTTCGATACAAACAGTTTCAATCCCGTTTGTGACGGCCCTCTTATGAGTCACTTCTCTCAAACTTATCACCCGTTCTTGCAGCAACAGTGCGGAAGCTGCCATACCGCTGGTCCTGGAACTGGAAACTTCTCACACCCTGACATTATGACGGCTTATAGTTCTTTTCGGGGCCTGACTCGAGCTAGGGTTGAACGTAATATTGTCAACCCCGCCCATCAACCACCCTTTACCGGAACACAGCATATTCCGGTGGTGACGAATTTCACGCCAGGCTGGGAAAAAGCGGAAGCCGACTACAATTCTTGTATGGGAAAAAGTGGAATTGGTTTAGTGACGACACCCAAGGCCAATGGTCTCATCTTACAAAGAGCTGGCACCAACACATGGACCCGTCTTGAATGGGACCTTTTTACCGAAGCTGCGGACATGAATTTAAGAAGTAAGGTCCCTTTGATCGCTAGTATTGAGGCTCGGGTGGCGGTCATCGCTGCAGAACGAAGAGGCTATGAATTTCGTAACCCAATGGTCAAAATCAAGGAAGGTTATCAAGGCCCTTGGCGATTAATGTCGATGCATCTTCATATTAATAACGAGAAGATGCTAGATGTCAGTACCTACAGTTACATTGATGTGAGTGTTAACTCGACCACAGATACAAATATATCTCCCAACACCAGTTTTGCCTTAGCAGTTCGAGACTCTGTTAACGCTAACGACACATTTGCGATCGAGTTCGGTGAAATTCGAAATTCTGATGGCGGTAGCATCATCACGGATCCAGGCAATGGTGGCGGCGGTAACACGACTTTGCCTCCTTTGCCAGCGAGTGTAACGCTGACCCAGTTACTAAGCAATGACGCGAACCTTGGAGTTTTCCGGCAGAATTGCACAAGCTGTCACTCCAGTGCCAACGCCCAAGGTAGCTTTAACATTACCAACGTAACGCAAGCTCGAAACGCGGCCAGCCTTATCTTGCGTCTGATGACCAACACTAATGATCCTATGCCTCCATCGGGCATTCTCAATGGGACCACTGGCGCTTATAAAATTGATCTTGTCAGAATTTGGGTTAATGGTGGGGCTCAACCTTAACCGGGCTGGGCTCTCTTGTTATTCATTCTATAGACTTAACGGGTTGCTAAGACTAACCAAGTCCGACCCGTATTCCAATAGTGCGGGTCTTGACTGAAAGCGAATAAGATATCCACCCAAACTTGTTTAAGGTCATCTGAGAGTCGATTAAAAACATCATCCAGGCCTCCAATGCAAGGATCCAGAACATGGAGCTTCTGGATTTTGAAGCCTTTGGATTGATGAAAGGGGGCCAACTCGTCTAACTCAGAAAAGTAGCCCCGGAAGGTGCCATCACGCGGGTGACTTTTATCATGGCCTTCCATCATAATATTTTTAAATCCATCAGGATCATAGGCAACGGCCTCGGGTTGATGGGCTAAAACATAGCTAAGGTAACCTACTCGAGATAAAAACACTGACATCATCAGGCCTTGTTCATCCAGCAGCTGATGAGACTGGTCCAATACGGTCAGTCGATCTTCCGCTTTTGTTAGATGATAAAAGGGACCCATGTTCATGATTAAATCGAATTTTTCATCGAGATGGTTTGTAAGGTTCCGCGCATCACATTGGACCCAGCGGACTTGATTTTCCAGGGAAAGCTTTCGACAGCTCTCTTCATTTTGCTGGATCAACACAGGTACCGGTTCAACTGCGACGACCTGGTGGCCCATCTGCGCCAACTTCTGAGTGTAATATCCAGCGCCGGCTCCGATCTCAAGAATTTTTAAAGGTTTTTGCGACAGGTAAGTCTGGATCACTTTTTCCATGATCGCAAATTCCAACTGCTGAGTTTGATGCCTCTGCGACTCTTGATTAGTGGAGTAGTAATTTAAGATATCATCAATCGAATCTGAACCGTTCACTTGTCAGCTTCCAAAATTGTTAATCCAATTCTTGAGAAGCTCCACTTCCTCATCTGTAAAAGCGGGCTCTCCGGCTTGAGGCATATTTTTAGGCCCCGGCCCCTCTGCCGAGTTAGAGAGACGATAGTAAAGAGGCGAATTGGCGTAATCCGAGGGGATAACCAAACCTTCCGCTTGGTAATCTTCCTCATTAAAGGTCAGCCATGCGGCATGGGTGTGGCAGGAGGCGCACTTCCCAACAATAGCGGGAACTGCCAGTTTAAAGTTGGCTCCGCCCTGAAGCCCTGAAAGGCTGAACCTTAAGTCGTCATAGGAGTTTGAATTTACGACCAAATCATTGCAGGACGCTAAGGTTATCAGAATAACCGGAACGGAAAATAAGACCGCTGCAAATGACTTCAAGCTCATGAATTTATTGTGTCTGAAAGAGATTAAATCGCCAAGTCTGCAAAGTTCAAATGCTTTTTTCTAAGGATTTTGGTCCAGCTTCCTTGTCATATGCCAAGGCCACATAAATTAACAGGCCTAAACAGATGCCATTAAAAGTGTGCCATAAAAAATGCGTTCCCAAGGGGAATATCTCACAGATAACGGAATCGAGTGTTCGCATTATGAGACTCAGAAAAAAAACAAAAGCTCCCCCTAAATAAGTCCGCGCCCATTGCATTGATATTTTTTTTCGCATGGATAAGCTTACATAAAAAAGCATGAGAAGCGGCGGCAAGTAAAGAAGAGATCCATTAAGGATGCGACTGGGAACCAGTAGCTGAATGCCCACCATACTGGCAATAAACAAAATCATGCCGACTATTGAACGGATCTTAGGCCAATGTATAAATGTTCGCAGTGAATGATAAAGATAAACGCTTGTGAAGATAAAAATGGGAATGAGATCACCCCATTGAGTTAAGTTTGTAGCGAATGTGTGAAAAAGGAAGCTACCAATCCCCACGAGAATTATCATAAAGGCCATGAATTTAATGATGGGTCTCGCTTGGATTTGATAAGCTCTGCGCAACGCCCATAGACCCACTAAGATAAAAGCGATGTTGGTTAAGGCATTGACAGGCTCAGCCCAAAAATCCGCAGAAATTCTTTCACAATAAAAGTCGACAGATCGAATATCCATTCTTAACCCTCCTTGGAATGGAAAGATCTATGGGCGGTTATGAATTTTGAATTCAGCCGAAATCCAAAACCACTCCTGCAAGCCTTGCCGTTTGCCCTCTCGTATCCCTGCCAGAAAAAACCGATTTCCAACAGGTTTTTCCCGGGTGGCGTCTGGAACTGAAAACGAATACGACTCTCCGTCCTTCATACACTTAATTGCAAGTCCCTTCAAAGTCGAAAAGGTCGGCGCCACCCATTGAATATCCTTGGTTCCGCAAAAGTGGGACTCTACCCATTTTCCACCATTATCCTGAAGCGCACGCACTTCGGCAACCCCTTGTGACCCATCAATCAGTATCCGCAAATAAGAAGGGATATGGGTTGAGATCAAAGCTTCTGCTTTAAACGGAGAAGCCAGGGTGGGACCATAAAAGTCCAGAATCTTTCTCTCCAGGCCCGGAATAGTCCTTGCGTGAAGGGCTAGTGCGGCTAGTAAGACTCCGACAAAAGCCTTGATGTTCATAGTACACCTCACTTGATGGATGATCGTGGTTTCATAGCAGTCTCAAATTGAAACTACAATAGTGAAGCAGGGGCTTTGTATTTCCCACAGGACGTCGTTCGGCGGCACTGTTTGAATAATCGACACCCCACCTTGCGATTAATTCAGATTTAGGCCCTTTGGCCCAAAGTCGGGACTGGCACTCCCATTGCTCTATTGAATGGTGCCGCCCTTGGCGGGGGGGGGGGCCGGGGGGCCGGGGGGGGGGGGTGGTGGGGCGG
>CAZETK010000071.1:0-13373 GCA_964515195.1 uncultured Pseudobdellovibrionaceae bacterium | reverse complement strand
CGCAAGTTCCACAGCGAAAGATAAACCCCTCGGCACAAGCCAGCAACCAGCTCACTAGAGCGAGGACTGTCCGCAGCGTTTGAGGGAGGGGACCCCTTGGAATTGATCCGAGAGCTAAGTGGAACGAAGGAGATCGGGGATTGTTTTTCGCAATAGTTTACGGATCGGAAAGTAGCTAGCGGCGAGAGTTGCCAAAATAGGAAGCGTAATGGCCTGAATCATATGAGACGGCATAATTTCCAGATAAATTAAATATTGGCGAGTAATCCCTGGGCCAGGAGGCATGGGAATTCCACCAGCTAGCCCTAACCACGCCACTAAAGCCAGGATCACTCCCAAGACTCCGCCTAGTATTCCGATCAATCCACTTTCAAGGCTTAGGATCTGGAATAATCGTTTTCGAGTTTCACCGTTGGCTCTTAAAGCTCCGATTTCTCCGCCTCGTTCTAAAAGCCCCACGGCGATTGTGTTAAAAATACCCAATGCCACAATTAAAAATATGATCATTCGAATAAAGGCAAACTGTGCTGCCAAAAAGTCCACTGAGTTTTGGTAATATACCTTATCCAAAACTTCAAAGCGGATCGCCTCAAGCCCCGGAGTGGCTTCTTTGACCTGACGTTCGACAAGTGGCCACTCATCAACTCCACTGGTTTTTAAAGAAAATAATTCCACTCGATCTGTGTCCATTAAGCTTTGGGCTTGTGATAAAGCTAATCGAAAATACTGATCATCAATGGCTTTGATTCCCATATGAAAAATACCTGCCACCTCTAAATCTGTGGCGTTGACTTGCCCATGTACTGTTTGTGTTAAAACAGTGATGCCGTCTCCGACCTTGGCTCCCAAGCTATCCGCAAGTCCCTTCCCTAAGATGATATCGTCATCTTTTTGAATATTGCCGCCCTTGATGAAATTCAGTTGATTGAAGAAATCGTTTTCTCTTTCAGCTAAAACGCCCTCCCCTCGACCTGCCAGGTTGACACCATTCACATTCAAAAACGCATAGAATGAGAGCCTCGGAAAGGTTTCCAAAATATTAGCCTGAGATTTTAATTTTTGATCTACCGCTTGCCAGTCGGAGATCCAACTCTGCCAAGGATTTTCACTCACTTTTCCGTAGTAGCCTTCGGTAAAGACCTGCCCGTAACCGTAATAGCCCCTAATCGTATTCTCACGATACTGATTCATGATCCCCGTGTTGAACCCTTGAAATACAAGTAAGCCGGCCGTCCCAAAAGCCACAGTGATAAGACTTGCGAAAGTCCGCCGCGGATTGCGAAATAAATTTCTCCAGGATAATTTCAGCAGGTCACTCATAGATTTGACCATCCTTCATATGAATCACACGTTTTGCAAATTTCATGAGATGGCTATCATGGGTGGCAAAGATAAAACTAGTCCCTTCGGCGCTTTGCAATTCCTGAAAGGCGGAAATGATCTTATCAGCTGTGACGGAATCCAAATTTGCAGTGGGCTCGTCAGCTAAGATCACTTGAGGTTTCTTCACCATGGCTCGCGCAATCGCCACACGCTGGCGCTGACCCCCGGAAAGCTCTAAAGGTTTTTTATTTCTGTGGTCGGCCAAACCCAATAGGTCCAGAATCTGAAGAGTCCACTTTTCGGCTTCTGCTTTTTTATAGCCTAAAGAAGGTAAAAAATAGGATGCATTCTCGAGCACCGTTAAAGTGGGAATTAAATAAAAAGCCTGAAAAACGAAACCAATATTCTTGAGGCGTAAAACCTCTTTTTCAGTTTCACTTAATTGACCGATAAGAGTTTCCCCAAAATGAACCTGGCCCTTGGTGGGGTTTTCAATAAATCCAATTAAATTAAGAAGCGTTGTTTTCCCGACACCACTGGGTCCCACCAAACAAATGAATGAAGACGGATTGATCTCGAGGTTAACACCCTTTAGTACAGGAACGTTTTGTTGATTCCATACATAGCTGTACTCAACGTTCTCCAGCTTATATAGTAAACTCATTGGCCTAGTATATAAAAACTCTACTTACTGTCATTATGATTCTGAGTAGAACTTCACTTTTCGCGGGGACCCCATGGCGAGAGAATACTTTTCGGATCTCAACTACACACTGTCCAACGAGGACACTCAGATTGAATTCAACTTACTCCCTGATAAAGTCGAAACCGTCTTCAGTATCGCAGGTTCTGGGGCCCGCTGTTTGCCTCTGATTGCGAAAAACCCAGCCGAAATTCATATCGTCGACATGAGTCCAGCCCAAATTCATTTATGCGAGCTACGATATCAAGCCGTTCAAGCCCTAAGTTATGATGAGTGGCTTTTCTTTATGGGTTACCGCGGCGGATTGCAGAATGGAAATCTGACAGAAGACTCCCGTTTGGAGTTGTTTGAAAAGATCAAACTTTCTTCAGAGACCTACAATTACTGGACTGAAAGAAAGGATGGGTGGAAAGCCCGTGGTTTTGTTCTCCTTGGCCGCTGGGAACGGCATTTTCAAAAATTAGGAATGATTTTTCGAGACTATTTACAGTGCGATTTTTCCGAAATCTTTCAAGCCCAAAGTCTTCAAGAGCAGATTGATCTTTACCATCAAGGGTGGCCACACAAAAGATGGAAATCCTTTTTGAGGATTCTCGCTAGTGAATACGTCTTTAATAAGTATCTATATAAAGGACATTTCAGCGGCACCTCAGAGAACAGAACGGATAAACGTCCTCCTTACCAGTTGGTGACTGAAGAGTTCGAAAGAGTATTTACGACTCAATTGGCACGCAAAAACTATTTTATGCAAACATTATTTCTTGGAAGTATCCGCCACGAAGAGGGCCTTCCCTTCGAAGCCCACGAAAATATTTTTAATCAGGTTAAGTCTTCTAAAACCAAACTTCATTATCATTGCGGAAATCTCTTGGACCATCTCCCCGCCCGCGCCTACGATTTTATTTCACTCTCTGATACAATCTCTTATCTTCCCGTCAATGAGGCCACCAATGTTCTTCAGAACCTTCATCCCCAGACGGCACCAGGCGCTCGGGTGGTCATCCGATCTTTTATGAAGGCTCCGCAGGAAATTGCCACTTCCGGTTGGAAACACCTACTAGGCGAATCCGAAGCGGCCCGCCGCCACGACGGCACAGCCGTTTATCAATTCCACATCTTTGAAAAAACAAATTAATTTCTAGGCTGAATGCTTATGCAATATATTCGCCTGCTCCGTCCGTTCGGGGCAGATCCTGTGGTAGTACCTCGATCTGCTGGTCATCCTGCCCCTATCTCAAAATCTTCGGACAGTCCTCGCTCTTGGGAGTTTGGTGCTGGCTTGCGCCGAAGGGCTTATCTTTCGCTGTGGAACTTGCGTTCGAGGCGGGAGGATGGGCCCCCTCTACTGTTCACATTTGTAATTGATTATGTTGTGCCCACTGGGAAGAGGCTCTTGGAAATTGATGGTTTTTCCGACTACTTCAAAGTCAGGAAATGGCAAGTTTTGATCATTCCGTCCCTTTACGCTTCCCGGTAGGGGTTCACACTCGAGTTCGACAGTTTTGACTTTTTGGCTGACGTGCTGGCCCATCATCTTCAGTTGATTGGCGTAATCAGAAGCACAAACATCTCCAATGTACCCGCCCGTTTTATTCGACAGCCATTCATAAAGACGTCCATAATCTTCATTATCGGACTTGGGGTCTTTTAAACACTTTACATCTCCGTTTTTCACAATGATCGAGTGGAAATAAAAAGGCTTTTTCGGAAAAGTAGTCTTCACAAATCCCAGTAGAGATTCAGGGTCGTTCATCTTATTAGGCTGCCATCCTTTTGGAGGTGACTCATCCGCATCTGATACGACGACAGCATTAAATGAGCCAAATTCCCGCATCCAACTGGAATCGCGCTCTAACGAACGCCAGATTGCACGCAAGCCCTGTTCGTTGGCGCTTCCTTCTCGAGGAGGCCGTTGAATGGTTCTTGCAAAAGCTTCTAAAACTTGGTCCTCTGGCATTTCACTGGAAAGATAAAAACGACCCGGCATTCCGACAAACTCTAATAGTCGCCCGTCTTGCGTGGGTTTATCTCCTTCCACCACATCTGTGGTGATAATGGCCAAGCGCCAGTCCAAACCCTTTATTTCACGAAGCAGATTATTAAAGCGTTCAGCCATATTGGCCTGTTCATATCGCATTGAACCCGAGTTATCGATGACCAGAAGAATATCCGTGACCATGGTATCAATCACTGTCACCAGAAGTGATTTGGGAACAATCTCCTTTGTGCTGCCTTGAGTATCTGGAATGGCTGTATCAGTAGGGGTGGGACTATGGGGAGCCGTGGTAGTTGCAGAAGCTGATGTTTTTAACTTTCCGTCTTTCTGAATCTCTCCATTTTGCCCACAACCTATTGTGAACAGAGCCAAAATAATGGCGAGAAGAATTGGTTCTGTGTTGAGTCCTCTCAATAAAGCCAACCTGTTTTTCATAAAATGGCCCCCTAAACACAAAGATGACTAACATAGGGATTTGGAAAAGTGATGTAGAAACTTTGGACAATGGTCATTGTGATATTTTCAAAATTCAGATTAAAACTAATGGGGTTTTACAGCCCGTATCCGTGACAAAATTGGGATAGCCCTAAACAATCTACAGAGTCCGTTATGATTGCTCCGCTAGCTTCGACTACTCCCACTCGATTGTAGCAGGAGGTTTCGACGTTACATCGTAGACCACTCGGTTGATACCTTTTACCCGATTGGTAATTCGATTCGAAACCTCTCTTAAAGACTCTCCAGAAAAATCATACCAATCCGCTGTCATACCATCCCGACTGGTCACCGCTCGCAGGGCCAGAACCGAATCGTAAGTCCGTGCATCCCCCTGCACTCCCACTGACTGCACCGGCAGCAACACACAGAAAGCTTGCCAGATTTCATCATAAATCTTTTTTTCTTTTAGAAAATCAATATAGACACGATCGGCTTGGCGTAGGGTCTCTAAACGCTCGGGGGTGATTTCTCCCAATAAACGAATGGCTAATCCAGGCCCTGGAAACGGATGTCGGTAAAGAAATCCGTGAGGGATATTCAAGGCCTCTCCTATTTTTCGAACCTCATCCTTGAAGAGATAACGAACAGGTTCTAAAACCTTGAGATTCATTTTTTCAGGCAGCCCCCCCACATTGTGGTGAGACTTAATGGTAACGCCCGTTCCATGAAGACTCACGGATTCGATGACATCTGGGTAAAGTGTTCCTTGCGCTAGCCAAGTAAACTGGCTTCCTAGCTCTTGAACAGTTTTATCAAACACTTCAATAAATTTAGAACCAATTATTTTTCGTTTCTTTTCAGGCTCACTAATGCCTTTAAGGGTCGTTAGAAAATCGGCCGCGGCATCAGCTTTTATCACAGGTAGACCCAGTGTTTTATAAGCGCCCATCACCTCATCGGTCTCGCGATCACGCATCAAACCGGTATCCACAAAAACACATTGCAGCTGCTGAGGCCTCAGAACCTTATGTAACAGTGTTGCCACCACCGTGGAGTCCACACCTCCGCTTAGGGCGCACAAGACTTTTTCATCAGGCTTTACCTGAGTGTGGACGAATTTTTCAATCTCAGCCAACATGGAATTGGAATTCCATTCTGGCTTGGCCAAGCACATCTCTGTAAATTCACGAAAAATTTCTTCGCCATTTTCCGTATGAAAAACTTCAGGATGAAATTGCACCCCTAACATTTTTTTGCTGGAGGATTTAATAACGGCCGGGTGATGTTCAGTCTCAGCCAAGACTTCAAAAATATCAGGGACTGCCAAAGCCACATCGCCGTGGCTCATCCAAACCTTCTGTATCTGGGGTAAGCCGCGGAAATGTTTTTTCCAGTGAAGGGCTTTCCGACCATATTCACGGTAAGGGGAAGGCTCGACCCGCCCCCCATTTTGATGGACCATTAATTGAAAGCCATAGCAAATTCCCAGCAAGGGAAAGTTCGCCTCTAGTTCAAGGACGTCACGTTTGGGAGACGTCTCGTCATAAACCGATTGTGGACCACCACTGAGGATCACTCCATAAGGATTTTTCTTTTTAATCTCTTCAAGGGGAATATCGTAGGATGAAATTTCAGAATAAAAGCCCAAATCCCGTAGTCGACGAGCAATGATTTGAGTGTACTGAGAACCAAAATCAAGAATCAAAAATCCGCGCATGGCCGTTAAGACTCCAGTCTGTAGTTAGGCGCTTCCTTGGTAATGCTGACATCATGAACGTGAGACTCACGAAGTCCTTGAGGACTGATGCGAACAAACTTGGCTCGCTTTTGCAACTCTTCAATATTGGAAGCTCCCAAATAACCCATCCCCGATTTCATACCCCCGATCAACTGATGAAGAACAGCGGACGCACTTCCCTTATAAGGAACCTTTCCTTCAATTCCCTCGGGCACAAGTTTGTTGAGATCTGAAATATCTGCCTGGGCGTAACGGTCTTTTGAGCCTTCAGCCATTGCCCCCAAACTGCCCATGCCCCGATAGACCTTATAAGTACGACCTTGATATAAAATGGTCTCACCCGGAGCCTCATCACTTCCGGCCAACAAATTCCCCACCATAACAGTGTTAGCACCCAGAGCGAGAGCTTTTGTAATATCTCCTGAATACTTAATGCCGCCGTCAGCGATAATAGTTTTACCTAACTTACGGGCTGTAGCTGAGCATTCTTGAATAGCGGATATCTGCGGCATTCCCACGCCTGCTACGACCCGCGTGGTGCAAATGCTACCAGGGCCGACTCCGACCTTCACCACATCAGCTCCGGCTTTAATTAAAGCTTCAGTGGCTTCTGCTGTTACAATATTCCCAGCCACGATCATGACATTCGAATGATGACTGGCAATGTACTTTACGATCTCCATAACATTCTTCGAATGTCCGTGGGCGGTGTCCACGCAGATGACGTCGACATGAGCCTGAACTAGAGCCTGAATGCGATCATAGGCTTCAGCTCCCACACCCACGGCCGCAGCTACCATCAATCGTCCTTTCGGATCCTTCGTGGCAAAGGGATAGGCTTGAGCTTTTTCAATATCCTTGATAGTGATCAGTCCTTTGAGGTTTCCGTTTTTATCCAAAACAGGTAGTTTTTCAATTCTGCATTTCTGTAAAATCTTTTTAGCTTGTTCAAGAGTAGTCCCCTCTTCCGCCGTCACCAGATTTTCTTTGGTCATAATATTAGAAATTGGCTGATCCACATTGGTTTCAAAACGCAGGTCTCGATTGGTTAAAATTCCCACCAGTTTTTTATTGACGGTGACGGGCACTCCCGAAATGGAGTAGCGAGCCATCACATCCAGAGCCTCTCGTACAAGCCTATCGGGTCCCAAAGTAATGGGATCTTGAATCATACCACTTTCGTATTTTTTGACCTTCTCGACTTCAAATGCCTGATGTTCAATGCTCATATTTTTATGAACAACCCCCAAGCCGCCATTCTGCGCCATAACTCGAGCCAATTTGTTTTCCGTAACGGTGTCCATGGCGGCCGAGATGATAGGCATATTCAGATGCAAGCCTCGAGCAAAAAAACTTTTGGGCTGCACTTCACTGGGAATGACCTCTGAATACTGAGGCACCAATAGAATATCGTCAAACGTGAGAGCCACATTTTCCATATCCACAATTACACTCCTTCGTTATTTTTTATACCAAGTCTGATAATGTTTATAATTATCAGCGCTTTGAGACAGAAATGCTGTCTCTTCGGGCTTTAAGGGGCGCGCGACCTTCGCGGGACGACCCAATATCAAAACCCCTTCTGGAAAAACAGATCCCTCTGTAACCAGACTTCCCGCCCCCACAATGGAGCGAGCTCCAATTCGGGATCCATCCATCAGGATGCTTCCCATTCCAATTAAACACTCTTTTTCAATATGAGTCCCGTGTAAAATGCAAGAGTGCCCGATGGTTACGCGTTCCTCAACCACAGTCCCATACTTTTGAAAGGTTCCGTGGATGACAGTGTTGTCTTGAATGTTCGAATCACGACCTATCCTGATTGGCATCACATCACCCCTCAAAACCGCATGAAACCAAACACTGACTCCTTCATCCAAAGTGACATCACCGATAATAGCGGCCGTAGGGGCCACCCATGAATTCTTATGTAACACTGGGGATTTTTCTCGAGCTTCAAACAGGGGACCTGACATATCTCACTCCTAACATGAGAAAAGACGGCTTCAAGTTATAAGTCTGTCAGATTTTTAAGGGGGATCAAGCCTCAAGGTTATCCCCGCCCTACTGTCATTGAATAAAAGGCTGACTCTTTTGTAAAAGCCGATTTTGCTTCAGCATCGTGCGGTTTAGACCTTCAATATGCGCGCTCAAAAGCTTCGATTTATTAATAAAGGCCTTGGTCGCAAAAACAGGGATGCCGAGCTGCAAAACAAAGGACATCACTTCATCCGCCCGCAACTTGAGCGAGTTCATAGCCGGATGCCCCTGCAAATAAACTCGAACGTATTGGTGGGGACCTTTGATTTGGACAAACACACATTGCAGAACACGGATGTCCAGAGATTTCAAAAGCTCTACCACAAACTTGTGGGGAGTCACCGGTGCGATGGACTTGTTGGATTGAGTCAGGGCGACTCCCGCCTCTAAGGGATTCAAGAAGACCGGCAGTGTGAACTCACCATCATGATCTCTCATGATCAAGAACGGCCGATTGGCATCGGGCACAACAGAAAGTCCATAGGGAAAGAGCTGGATCAAATCAGACTGATGAAAAACCTCTTCTTCAGAGTCCGAGACTTCAAAGACCATCTCACCGTGAAGCACACTTTGTAGATCTACAAAGCCGTTTTTGATCACGCCAAATTCTCCTCTGTTGTCACAATTTCTCCGCGGAATACCGCTGGGAAAGCTTTTGTGATTTTCACGGGAACTGTTTTGCCAATTAAATTTTCTGAGCCTAAGAAGTGAACTAGCTTATTTTGAGTGCTACGTCCTGAAAGTTTTCCTTCTCCGCTTTCCGCCTTCTCGACAAGGACTTCCAGTATCTGGCCCTCGTACCGCTTGACCATCTCGAAGGCGAGTTCGTTATGTTCTTTAAACAACCGGTTAAGCCGCTCTGACTTGACCGCTTCCGCAACCTGGTCTTCGAATTGCGCCGCCTTGGTGTTTGGTCTTGGAGAGTACATAAAAGCAAAAATAGTTTCGAAACCCACCTCTTTCACCATTGAAAGAGTGTCTTCAAACTCCTCATCTGTTTCACCAGGGAAACCCACAATAATATCGGTGGAAAGAACCACATTGGGAATAGTCTCTTTGATCATCCGGATTTTTTCCAGGTATTCTTCACGGGAGTATCCGCGGTTCATACGTTCTAGAATTCGTGAGTTCCCGCTTTGAAACGGCAGGTGAATATATTCACAAATTTTGTCTTGATGATCGGCCATCACCTTCATCAACTTCAAATCAAAATCTTTCGGGTGAGACGTGGTGAAGCGAATACGCTGAACGTCTGTCTCTGAGGCTATCACCTTTAGCAAATCAGCAAAATCGGCACCACATTCGCTTTCATAGGAGTTCACATTTTGCCCTAAAAGCGTGACTTCCTTTACGCCTCGTTTAACCAAGGAGCGGATATCCATCAGCACATGGCGCAAAGGTCGGGACTTTTCACGACCACGGGTGAAAGGCACCACGCAGAAGCTGCAAAAGTTATCACAACCTTTAGTGATGTTAACGAAAGTGGAAACCCCTGGGTTTCGCACTAAAGTGTCAACATGGTAAGGTTCTTTATGGTGAAACTGGGCCTTGACCACTTTTTCTTTTTTATCACTGCCAATCAAACCTTGCAGGACTTCCGGTAGCTCATCAATTGCGTCTGTTCCGAAAACAAAATCAATCAACGGTTGCTTTTTCATCAACTTGTCTTTTTCTTGCTGACCGACGCAGCCACCAACGCCGATAAGCAAATCAGGATTGGCTTTTTTAAATTCTCGATAGGTGCCCACTTCAGAGTAAACCTTGTGAACAGGCTTTTCGCGGATAGAGCAAGAGTTGATGATGATAAGGCTTGCATTATCGGGCTTATCAACAGGCATAAAGTTGGACATTTCCAAAAGCGCATACATTCGTTCAGAGTCATTGACGTTCATTTGGCAGCCATAGGTGCTGATAAAAACACCCCGCCCGCGGCCGATATCATGGTTAACAGGAGTTGCCTGGTTGTGAAATTGAATTTCTTCGCTAGTAGTGGGGTTGTTTTCTCGTTGTGTCATAGAAGGATTTTGGTTATAGAATCCAGACTTTCCCGTGTCAATGTAATGACGGATTTGTAAACGTCCTTTTAGGGCCAATTCAATGGAGAATTACATAATGGAACCGCGACTTAAATCGTCCGTGAAGTGGACCCAGCTCCCGCCTGACATCACCGCACAAATACGTGATCTATTTAAGCAAAATTTTCAAAAAGAACTCGCAAATGCTGAAATCGTCGTGGATGGCCGCATTTACAAGCAAGAGATTTTGCTTCGCGTTGGCTACTTAGAAAAGGGCCGACTCGTCCAAAATAATTTTGAAATTTCCATGGAGTATAAGCTGACCCAGCAGGATTCTGCACTCAATACCCTGTATATTTGCGTAGATGCGGCCGCCGCCTTGATGGCTGATCATTTTGAGTCCGATGGGACCTTAGAACTTCCCTACAGTTGGGCTGAGTACCCCTTTGAAGGCAAAAAAGTTTGGCTTCAATTTTCGACAACTAACACCCAGCTGGAAAAGCAGGCCAATGAACTTCTGGGTGAGTGGAATGAAGGGCTTGTTCAAGGAGAAGTCGAAGAAGCTGAAGATGTGGGTGAAGAGTCCGATGATGATATTGAGGACGAAGAAATCGAGATCGAGGCTGAAGAAGAACAGGAATTTGAAGAAGACGATGATCAAGACTTAGATGACGATGACGATGACGATGACGATGATGATCCTGACGATGACTCAAACCGGCGTTTGCATTGAAAGATTCTTTTAGCGGAAAGGTGATTTCATGAAAAAAAGATGGGTTCTCCTGAATACAATGATCGTTGTTATCATTTTTATGGCCATTTCTTTGATTTTTGAAGAGAAACAAGAGCCGATTTCTCGCAACTCACAACCTCCGTCAACAACAGTTTCCGACTCTGGATCTTTAATAAGGTCCACCTTGGAAAAGCCTTTACCTGGCTATGATATGGAAAACTATGTTCCACTAACAGAAAAAGCGGACCTGAGTTGCCGCGAATTCTTAGACCATATCCGAGGCTCATTGTTTTCCCAATTACTTGAAGAAGTTCTCAACAACCCTGATAAAATTCCGAAAAACTGCCCTGGCCCTGATAGCCCAATGGCTGGTGTGATTCATGATAAGCTGGCCTCTTGCCTACCTCTCACAAAAACCGATTCGTCCGAATCGGGAACTGCGTCATCAGCCTCCAACAGATCTCGGCGTGACGATTGCGGCCTGGCCCTTATGCTCATGAAATCCAATTTGCTGCTTGAGGGCGTCAGACGAGACGATCTCAATTCGATGACTTTTGCTCAGCTCATTGCACGGGTGATGGAAATCCTTTCCTCTCCCCCTGTTGACATGGAGAAATTTGGCCAAGTGTTGCATGAACTCGACAGCCGCGAAAGCAACCAAGCCTCCTTGAAGAAGGGCCTGGCTGTCTATTACGGAAACAAGTATGAAACATCAGAAGGCCCAGCACGAGAAGAGGCTTTTGAAAATCTCAAGCATTACTTGAATGCCGCCACCCAACTTAACCCCGAGGATTGGGAAACATATGAACTTCGACTATTTTATATGCTCCAAGAAAGCCCTGATCAGGCTCGGATGTTAGCGGATCGATTACGTGTTCAATACCCTCAGATGGGGCTAGGCCCCTATTATTTGGCTTACATTGAGTGGAAAAATCAAAATCGCGATCAAGCTGCCCACTACGCTCGCGAGGCCCAGCAGCGAGAACCCCATGTTTCTCGCTATTCTGCGACAGCGGAAAAGATCAGATCGGCGAAATTTGATGACAAGATTTTTACCGTACAGATCAACATCACCCCAGATCTTTAGAATTCGTCATCTTCCAAGCTGGAGCTCGCTGCATCCGAAATCCCACGAACCTCATCAATATAGGTCTGGGTATCCTCTTCAAATTCATTTTCACCGCTTGATTCATCGATTTCCAGTTCAGCAATAGCCGCCATAAAATCCTTGGTTGAGCGAAGATCTTTTCGCAACATTTCTAAGAACTTATCGGGATAACGAGAAGTCAAATCTTCAACATATTTTTCGAGTTTCCCATCTTGAAGAATTTCTTTTCGGATCTGAATCCGCTTCCAATACATAAGGTAATGGTAACGACAATAACCGTCCACAATGGCGATCTGGTCGCAATCCTTAGCGCGGCAATATCGATTTCCTTCAGCATCCGTCAGATAAAAGTCTTCATCCTCTTCCGAAGGCGAAGTGGCAACCAGTCCATCGGCTTCTACTGCATCAGAATCATCCGAGTCATCGGCATCATCCTGCGGCTCTTCTGACTCATCCTCGGCCTCGGATAACTCGAGGTCCTCTTGATACTCTAAAAGCTCTTCACTTTCAGAGATATCTTCATCATCGAACAACTCCAATTCCTCGTTCCGGTTCTTAGTATCCTTTTTAGCAACTTTGGACTTTTTAGAATCGGCCTTTGGTTTCGCTGGAATTGGCGATTGTTTTTGAGGAATTTTATTTTTAGCCGAAACGGGAGGTTGGGCTTTTGCCGCAGCGCCGCTTTTTCGTTTAGGGGCTGAACCTTTCTTGGCAGCCGCTTTAGATCTCTTTGGAGCCTTATCACGACTTTTGCTCGCCGTTTTGGCTTTTTGTGTTATTTTTGCTTTTTTGCTTTTTGCCTTAGTTTTTCCCATAGGCTTTCACGGTTGTAATATTTAGGTCTCGCTGTCAACACCTTTTCATGGAGCGATGGAGTCTCTTCAAAAACCTCTAACTCGGTCCGCGTTGACAGGTTTTGAGACTTCGGCAAAATGAGTTGTTTTTTTGCCTTTCCACACAAGGAGATATCTATGGAAAAAGTCGTGATTGTATCAAGTGTCCGCACCCCCGTTGGTTCTTTTCAAGGAGCCCTTTCTTCTGTTACAGCCCCGAAACTTGGATCAATCGCCATCCGAGAAGCTGCTAACCGTATTGGCCTTTCCGTAGAAGAAATTAATGAATGTATAATGGGAAACGTTCTGACCGCTGGCACCGGCCAGGCTCCCGCCCGTCAAGCCGCTTTGGGGGCAGGACTTAACGTTTCCACTCCTTGTATGACGATTAATAAGGTTTGCGGCTCTGGTTTGAAGTCCGTCATGCTGGCGACTGCCAGTATCCG
>CAZETK010000070.1:0-13519 GCA_964515195.1 uncultured Pseudobdellovibrionaceae bacterium | reverse complement strand
GCTTGGAACCTGGCCTCTTGAGGATCGAGAAGGCCCATTTGCCGAATTTTACATTGAAAAGCCAATTGGCGCTTGGGGAGAAACCTTACTTCAAGGAGACTTGGGAGTTTCTTGTCCCGATGGGTTTGTCCTGTGGACGCAACGAGGCCCGGTTTCTTTGCGGGGTCCTTTGGCCGCCCATCAATTGGCCGCACGAAATTGGAAGACGCCTGAGTCGGACTTGAACACACAGGATTCTTTTGAAAATCTAGTGCTGCCCTGGCTTTCTTACTCTTTACACAGCACGCGATTCTTAGAATGGTCCTATCACCCGATTCAGAAAAGTCGAGTCCCTTTAGCGGCGCCCATGAGCATTCGGTTCCCCACTCGAGCCGGCTTAGAAAAACGTCGCGAATGGATTAAGTCCCAAGGTGTAGCTTACTGGGGTGATGTCGAGATTCTTGATGGAGCCGTTCAAGGTTTAGATTCTGTTGTGGGCTTTGAAGTGAAAGGTCCTGTTAACGGTGTGATTAAAGCGCGCTCTGTGGTTTGGGGGTTGACCTCTTTAGAGACGGACCATATCAGCTACCGGGTTCGTGAGAAAATTTTCGGCTCTGACGTGCGTCGTCCTGATTGGGCCTGGATTCGCTACCGGCTTCAGATCGGTCCAAAAGAAGAAACCCTAAACTGGCCTCTTTATATGGCAGTCGTGGAATCCTTAGGGGCGCCTTTGACTCACGAGGATTTTTTCATTCTTCATCGCACAATTTTAGATGATCAGTTTGATATCTGGATTCGAATCCCTGATGCCAAAAGATTTCATCAAAACTACTTGGTGTCGATGAAAGAAATGGTCATCGGTCGGCTGCAAAATCGCTTGCCAAGCCTTGAAATCCGCTTACTACACGAGCCTCAGGAAATGACTTACACTTCGAAGGAGCTTGGCCCTAGACCCTTCGTGCAATATCCGCAGAATATGAGACTTAGGGATTTCCGTCGCAAAACTTTGTTTCTGGATGGGCCCGAAGTTTGGGAGCAGTACTCTTCCAGTCATATGGTGAATAATCAAAAAAGAATTTTCGATCAAATATTGGTGGAGTGGCGAAAGGCTAAAAGTGAGGATCAAAAATGATTGAACGTTATACGCGTGTCGAAATGGGACGCATTTGGGATGAAGAAAACCGCTTTGGAACCATGAAAAAAGTCGAAGTGGCGGTGGCCAAAGTGCAGGCTCGGATGAGAATTATCCCCCGGGCGGCAGCTTTGAGTATAGAAAAAAAATCCCGCTTTAAAGTTACGCGAATTCGGGAGTTAGAGGCCGTAAGTAAGCATGATGTGGCCGCCTTCGTACAAAACTTGATGGAAAACGTCGGTCCCGAGCATGGCAAGTACATTCACTTTGGATTGACCAGTTCGGATGTTTTAGACACGGCCCTAAGCCTTCAGATTCAGCAGGCAGGTCGGCTGATCCTGTCGGATCTTCACGATTTACAAAGAACTTTAAAACGGATGATTCGGGAACACGCCGGGACCTTATGCTTGGGAAGAACTCATGGAATGGCGGCAGAGCCCACAACTTTCGGTTATAAGCTTGCCGGATTTTACTCTGAACTGATTCGTTGTGAGGAAAGATGGCTGGCGGCCCTGGAAGCCAATCGCATCTGTAAATTGAGTGGGGCCGTGGGAACTTTTTCCAGTCTTCCTGAAGAGCTAGAGCGCAAAGTTGCTGTCGAGCTTGAGTTAAAATCAGAGTCCTTCGCAACGCAAGTGATCCCCCGAGACCGCCATGCCCAGGTGATAACGGCTTTGGCTTTTATCATGGGGGCCTTAGAGCGATTAGCTGTGGAACTGCGCCACTTGCAGCGTACCGAGGTGAGCGAAGTCATCGAAGGATTTTCACGGGGTCAAAAAGGTTCTTCGGCAATGCCTCATAAAAAAAATCCCATCAGCAGTGAAAATATCACGGGGCTTTCGCGCCTTCTGCGGGGATATATGGTAAGCAGCTTTGAAAACATTCCTTTGTGGCATGAACGTGACATCAGTCACTCCAGCGTGGAAAGGGTGATTTTTCCCGATGCTTTTATTCTGGTGGATTACGCCCTTAACCGAATGAAGTCAGTTTTAGAAGGGCTTCATGTGAACAATAAGCGTATGCTTGAAAACCTCGAAGCCACGCAAGGTTTGGTTTATAGCTCGCATTTATTACTTCGTTTGGTCGAAAAGGGCCTGACTCGGGAAGAGGCCTATTTTCATGTTCAAAGGCTTTCTCACTCTTTGGGGGTGGGGGATCACTTGAAAAAAGCTCTTTTAAAAGATGCTGAAATCAAAAAGCTTTTACGGCCTCAAGAAATCGAAGATCTTTTTCAGGCCAAACGGTATTTGAAGTCCATTAAAGATCGGCTGAAAAAACTGCCAGAACTGCCAAGGCGGAAAAAATGAAAATGATTTATGAAGGAAAAGCCAAACGTATTTATGAAGACGGAAATGAAACTGTTGTTATGGAATTCAAAGATTCTTTAACAGCCTTCAACGCCCAAAAGGTCGGATCCTTTGAAGGGAAAGGCTCGCTGAACTTAAAGTTCACAACCAAGATTTTTGATCTTCTTCAAAAGCAAGGGGTTGAGAATCATTTCGTTGAGATTCTAGATGGCTCTCGCGTTCGGGTGAAACGACTGAAAATGCTTCCGGTCGAAGTCGTGGTTCGCAACAAGGTGGCGGGCTCTTTAAGTAAACGGTTGGGAATTCAAGAAGGATTTTCACTTAAACGGCCACTTGTTGAATTTTACTTTAAAAAGGATGAACTTGGAGACCCTCTTTTGACCGAGGAGCAGATATTGGTTTTAGAGATTCTAACGCCTTATCAGATGCAAAAATCTAAGGAGCTTGCGCAAAAAGTGAATAAAGGATTGCTTGAGATATTGAACGCAATTGGCGTAGATTTAATCGATTTCAAAATTGAGATTGGAATGGATAAAGATCAAAATTTAATCCTGGCCGATGAAATCACTCCGGACAGCTGCCGACTTTGGGATCAAAAAACCGGAGAAAAATTAGATAAGGATGTCTTCCGGCGGGATTTGGGAGACGTCGCCCAAGCCTACCACCAAATCGCCCAACGGTTAGGGGTGGAGTGAGGTAGAGTCAACAAAGAGCCATGCTGGGCAAACAAATTTAAGTTAAAACGACCGTCCATAAAAAGGGATTTTACGATGAAGAAGTGTTACATAAGAATTTTACCGAAGCCTGAAGTGTTGGATGTGCAGGGGCGCACGGTTTTACAAATGTTAAAAAACCAAGAGCTTCCTTTTGAAAAAGTCCGAGTGGGAAAGTTGATCGAGCTGGAGTTGCCAGACAATATTCAGAATACTAATGACATCCTGGCCAAGGCGCTGAAAGCAGGCCTCTACAACCCCTTGATCGAAGTGGCTGAAGTCGAAGGGGCTCGGTCATGAAAGTAGGGGTTGTGCAGTTTCCCGGAACCAACTGCGACCGCGATGTCTACAAGTGGATCCAGGATCAGGGACATTCTCCCAAGTGGTTGTGGCACGATGATTTGTTTTCTCCGCAAGATATAGAAGCCCTGGTGATTCCAGGCGGTTTTAGTTTCGGTGATTACCTCAGATCTGGAGCGGTGGCGGCTCGTAGTCGGGTGATTCAAAGTGTGAAAGAACTGGCCCAAAGCGGAAAACCTGTTTTGGGGATTTGTAATGGTTTTCAGATCTTATGCGAGACGGGACTTTTGCCCGGTGCTTTGATGCCAAACGAATCCGGCCTTTTTATTGATGATTGGGCAACTCTGATCTCAGGGTCGGACCAGAGCAAGCAAGTTCGATTACCTGTGGCTCACGGGGACGGCCGCTATTTTATTTCGAACGAAGATAAAAAGAAAATCGAGGATCGCGGTCAAATCTGGTGGCGCTATTCAGAAAATATCAACGGCTCTGTGGATCTTATTGCCGGAGTCACCAATGAAGCAGGAAACGTAAAAGGATTAATGCCTCATCCAGAGCGAGCCTATCGCGATTGGATGGGAGGAGTCGACGGGTGGAAGTTTTGGATTTAAATCAGAATCAAGAGTTACAAGCAAAGCTCAAAAAATATCGGCTAAGACCTGAAGAGCACCAAAGAATTCGCGAACTCCTAAAACGGGAACCCCAGGGGGTGGAATGGGCTTTGTTTTCAGCCCTGTGGAGTGAGCATTGCAGTTATAAAAGCTCTCGACTGCATCTACGAAAATTTAAATTTGACCATCCACGAATCCTCACAGAAGAAGGCGAAAATGCCGGAGTCGTGGATTTGGGCGAAGGCGAAAGTATTGCCTTCAAAATGGAAAGCCACAATCATCCTAGCTTTATCGAACCCTTTCACGGAGCCGCCACTGGTGTCGGGGGGATTCTTCGCGATATCTTCACCATGGGGGCACGACCCATAGCTTTGGCCAACTATCTTTGTTTTGGTGAAAGCCAGGCGCCACGGATGCCTTACTTGATGAAACAAGTGGTGAAGGGGATTTCTTACTACGGAAATTGTGTCGGTGTTCCCACCGTCACCGGAGCCACTTACAGTCTTCCTGAGTACAATGACAATATTCTTGTGAACGCCTTTGCTTTAGGGCTTTTTGAAAAAGGCCAGAAGATCACCGTGTCCAAGGCTCAAGGCGCTGGAAACTTAGTGGTCTATGCGGGGGCTAAAACCGGCTCCGATGGAGTGCATGGAGCCTCCATGGCCAGCGAAGCCTTTGATGAAAATATGGAATCCAAACGGCCCACGGTTCAGATTGGCGACCCTTTTTATGAAAAACTTCTGATTGAAGCTTGCCTTGAGGTCTTGGAAAAAGATTTGGTCGTAGCCATGCAGGATATGGGAGCGGCCGGGTTGACGTCGTCTTCCTTTGAAATGGCCAGCAAAGGAAAAATCGGCTTCAACTTGCACTTGGATCGTGTGCCCTTACGGGATTCCAGTCTCGGGCCTGAAGAGATTCTTCTTTCTGAAAGCCAAGAGCGTATGCTTTTGGTGTGTGAGCCTAAAAATCTAAAAGCCATTGAAAAGGTCTTTCATCATTGGGGGCTTGAAGCCACCGTTATTGGTGAAGTGATCTCGGAGCGAAAAGTGCGCTTGATGTGGAATCAAGAACTGCTGACGGAAATTGACCCTGATCTTATCGTCGAGCAAGCGCCTCGTTATGATCGTCCTTACAATGTTTTAAAAGCCAAGCCCTTAAGGGGTTTAGAAGCCATACTGCAAACGCCACCTGAAAAACTAGACTCTAAAAAATGGATTTATCGCCAGTATGATCAGCGGGTAGGGCTTCGAACCGAAAGATCCGCTGGCCATCAAGTGGCCTTAATCCGATTGCCCTCTGAGCGAGCCTTGTCCATTGCTTTAGGATGTCGTCCGCAGTTGATGAAACAAGATGCCGTAGTCGGAGCCTATGATTCCGTCTTTGAACCCGCTTTAAAAATGCTTTGTGCGGGGGCGTGGCCGGTGGCTATCACGGATTGTTTGAATTTTGGAAATCCTGAAAAACCCGAAATCATGTCAGAATTTGTAGCCAGCGTGGAAGCTTTGGCCCATTCCGCAAAGCTCTGGGATGCGCCCGTGATCAGCGGAAATGTGAGCTTTTATAACGAGACTGAAAATCGCAATATTATCTCCACTCCAGCGGTGGGCGTGGTGGGTTTACGTGAAAAAGATTTTCCCATTATCCAAGATGTATTCTGCAGGGCCGGAGCTGAGATCGGACTTCTTACTCTTCAAGGGTTAGATGAAGAATTCAACCCAGAAGCTATTGTGGAAAAAGCTAAAATGCTTTTTAATGAGCTTCGAAAAGGAGAAGTTACGGCCGCTCGCTTAGTTACAGAAAAAGGTTTGATTCACACTTTGAATTTGATGAGCACCCAGGGTTTCGAGTGTGACTCGCAACAGGATTTTAAGGCTTTACAATCACAAGTTAAGCCACAACTTTATAGTGTGGTTCTGGAGGCGTCTGCTACCTTCTGGAATTCTCTTAAACGGATAGATCTCAAGTTGCCCCTCAAATCGTTGGGACGCACCCGGGCCACGCCTTCTTCCTTTTCCATGATAGAACTTGAAAATCGGTTTAAAAGCCACTGGGGGATTTAATTCAATGAAAAATTCATGGCGGGAAGAATGTGGAGTTTTTGGAATCTGGAATCACCCCCAAGCTTCCGAATTGAGTTATTTGGGTCTCTTCGCCATGCAACATCGGGGACAAGAGTCCGCTGGTATCGTGGCCAGCGATGGAAACCAACTTTATATCCATAAAAATTTAGGTCTTGTTCAAGAAGTCTTTGAGGGCTTTCCCTTTTCGCAAAAGCTTCCAGGTCAAAGTGCCATTGGTCATGTCCGTTACTCCACCACGGGTGAAAATCTTCTGGCCAATGCGCAACCCTTAAAGGCCGATGTGAGAGGTCGCCCCTTGGCCGTGGCCCATAATGGAAACCTTGTGAATTCCGACGAGTTACGGGATCAATTGCAAAAACAAGGTTCTCTTTTTCAAGGGACTTCCGATACAGAAATCTTTCTTCACCTTCTTTCAAAAATTGGCGGAAAAGATTGGGCAAAAAGTCTTCCCCAGGCCCTTGAGTGGGTGAAGGGGGCCTACAGTCTTGTTTGGTTAGGGTTAGATCGCATGGTGGCCATGCGAGACCCTATGGGTTTTCGGCCTCTGGTGATTGGAACTCTTCCGGGCGGAGGCTATGTTGTGGCCTCTGAATCCTGCGCCTTTGATTTGATCGGCGCCGAATATCTACGGGAAGTGGAGCCCGGCGAAATCGTCACCTTCAATCAAGAGGGGTTGCAGAGCGCACACTTCAAGGAAAACACCCGACGTGCCGCCTGTGTCTTTGAATTGATTTACTTTTCCCGCAGTGACTCTCAGGTTTTTGGTCATAATGTTTACGAAGCCCGCAAAAAATTTGGTGAGCGATTGGCGGAGGAAAGCCCTGTCGAGGCGGATATGGTGGTGCCTGTTCCTGATAGCGGAGTGGCGGCGGCTTTAGGGTATTCCCATAAGTCCAGGATTCCGTTTGAGTGGGGGATTACTCGCAACAATTATGTGGGACGCACTTTTATTCAGCCTGTGCAGAATTCCCGCGACTTCGGAGTAAAGATTAAGCTCAATCCGCAACCAGCCCTTCTTAAAGGCAAGCGAGTGGTGATCATTGATGACTCTCTTGTGCGGGGAACCACCTCTAAAAAGATCATTCAATTGGTCCGCGAGGCTGGCGCCAAAGAAGTGCATTTGCGGATTGCCTGTCCTGCGACCATGAGTCCTTGCTACTATGGGGTCGACACGCCTCAGAAATCAGAACTCATCGCCGCGCAAAAAAGTCTCGAAGAGATCCGGCAATTTATAGGAGCGGACTCTTTGGCCTACTTGTCCATTGAGGGGCTTTTTCAAAGCCTGGCCGAGAGGCCAGATCGGTTTTGTGCCGCCTGTTTTGACGAAAAGTATCCCACACGAGTGAACACTTGAGAAATAAAGCAAGACCTTGCACAATAATGGGATGCCCCTGAAAGCTCTCAAGAAAAACGATATTGTCGAGATCGTAGCCCCTGGATTTGGTTGCAGCCGCGAGGATTTGGAACTGGGTCTAGCCTATTTGCAACGCCAGGGCTTTCGACCACGGGTGCCCCAGGATATGTTCGGGGATTGCCCCATTCACTCCAACACTGATGAAAAACGAGCCCAGCAATTGATCGAGGCTCTTACGGCACCCGATTCAAAAGCCATCTGGTTTTTGCGAGGAGGCTACGGGAGCAACAAACTTCTTTCCTATCTTCGTAAAATCAGAACCAAGCCCCGTCCCAAGATGACGATTGGAATCAGTGACATCACCTCCTTGCATAGTTTTTTTATTCAGAGATGGGGCTGGAATACACTTCACGGAAGTCTGTTGGATCGGTTGGGGAAGGGCCAGGTTCCTGAAGAAGTGGAAGCGGAACTTTTAAAAGTGGTGCGAGGTGAGCGAAAAGAAGTGGTATTTCAGGATTTGGTCCCGCTTAATGAGGCCGCCCATAAACAAAAAAATATTCAAGCTGTCCTGGTGGGAGGAAATCTCAAGGTCATCGAAAGTCATGTTGGAACCCGTGAGGCCCTTAAGCTGGACGATCGTATGGTGATGTTTGAAGAGATCGGAGAGCGCGGCTATCGCGTGGACCGTATGCTTTTTCATTTGCAGGAAGCACGGGCTTTCAAAAACTGTAAAGCGGTCGTTTTTGGAAGCTTCACCCATGGCGATGAACCCGAGGGAAAAGCCTCGACGATCCCCTGGGTTCTGGAAAATTGGGCCGGACAACAAAGCTTTCCTGTTCTGAAGGGGCTTCCCTGCGGCCATGATGTTGTCCAACGAGTTTTACCTTTAGGAACCCGCGCCACCTTGAAGTTGAACCCTTCCGGAACCGCGACTCTGACCGTGCCCACAGGAGTTAAGAAATGAAGTTAACGACAATGGAAAGAAATCTCTCGGCCATGATATTACCGCAATTACGGGATGTGACGCCCGGAGTGCAGGTACGGGCCTTTCAGAACGGTCGTATTGTTTGTGATATCGCTCTGGGAGAAACTTCGCCTTATTACGATTTGGCCAGTCTGACTAAAATTATTTTTACGGTCCAAGCCATGATGTTGGCCTACGATCGAGGACTTTGGAACTTGAAGACGCTGGTGAAAGAAAAACTTCCTTGGTATCGCTTCCATACTCCTATACAGAATCTTCTTTGTCATTTTACGGGCTTTGAGGCTTGGATTCCTTTTTATAAACAGATCAATCTGGATCAAAGTATTTCTGAAAAACGAAAGCAACTTCAAAGTATCTTGATGGAAGTGAATCCTTTAAAAAGTTTTGATAAGTGTGTGTACTCCGATGTCAATTTTATTTTGTTGGGCTATGTTCTGGAAAGTCTTTATGAAAAAGATCTGGTGGAAGTTTGGAAAGAAACCAAAGATCTTTTTTACGGTGGCACCACCATGGACTTTCATCTTGATAATAAGCCGATCTATAGTCCGTCTTTGTATGCACCGACCGAAGAGTGCCCTTGGCGTCAACGCCTTCTTCGGGGTGAAGTCCACGATGAAAACACATGGTCCTTCGGAGGCATCAGCTCCCATGCCGGACTGTTCGGAAGCATTGATGATCTAGGCTGGTATGCTTTGCATTTGCGATCACAACTTCTGGGGATCGCCCGTTATGAAGTGAAACAAAAAACCGCTGTGCTGTTTTCCAAGCGTGCAGTTGTGGAGGGGCGGGGCGAGTGGGCTCTTGGTTATATGATGCCAACTCCCGGTAGCAGCAGTTGCGGACATTATTTTGATTTGTCTTCCATCGGGCACACAGGATTTACCGGCACAAGTGTCTGGTATGATCCGAAGGTGGATTTGGCCGTTTGTATTTTAAGCAATCGCTTGGTGTATGGACGGGAAAACAATCGATTTAAAGATTTACGCCCCCAGATTCATAACTGGCTCGTGGAAGGGCTTAAGAAGTCAGCCTAGGGAAACTCAGTAGGTATAGTGGTTAGGTCCAAGGTTAGGAACCTGACAAAGGATGGAAAATGGAACTGAAAAGTGGTGCACATATTCACATGATGGGAATTTGCGGAACCGCCATGGCCAGTCTGGCCGGGCTATTAAAGGACCGGGGATTTCATATTACGGGCTCGGACTCCAATCCTTATCCGCCCATGTCCACCCAGATTGAATCTCTAGGGATCTCCATTCAAAAAGGTTACAAGGCTAGTAATCTGAACCCTCGACCTGATTTTGTAATCGTTGGCAATGTGATTTCTAGAAACAACGAAGAGGCCCAAGAGCTGATGCGGCTTCAAATTCCCTACACCTCGCTACCCAAGGCCATGGGAGATTTTATCATTGAGGATCGTGACTGCATTTGTATTTCCGGAACCCACGGGAAAACCACCACCACTTCGTTAATGGCTTGGGTGGCCGAAATCTGCGGCCAGAAACCGGGATTTATGATCGGGGGGATTGCAAAAAACTTTTCGCAAAGCTTTAAAAATCCCCAAGGAAATTTGTTTGTCATCGAAGGGGACGAATACGACACCGCTTTTTTTGATAAAGTCCCCAAGTTTGTTCACTACAAGCCCAAGTACGCCATCTTGACCAGTGTCGAGTTCGATCATGCCGATATTTACAAGGACCTGGACGATGTGAAGAGGGCTTTTGCGCGCTTGATCGAATTGCTGCCACCCGATGGTCATCTGATTTGTTGGGCCGACGATGCCAATATTCAAGAGCTTCAGAAAAAAGCTAAGTGCTCTGTTACGACTTACGGAATCAACTCGGGCGATGTGCAGGCCCATATTCTTAGCACTTCAGAGGCAGGCACGGAATTTTCAGTTCGGTATCGTGGTGAAGATATCGGAACCTACAAAATGGAGATGTCCGGGGAGTACAATGTCTTGAATGCATTGGCCGTTGTCACGGTTTCCAAAATCCTTCAGTACTCTCAAGACAAAGTTAAAGAGGCCTTTCAAAGCTTTGAAGGCATCAAGCGGCGCCAGGAAATTTTAGGGGAACCTCGAGGCGTGTTGATTATCGAAGACTTTGCCCACCACCCCACCGCCGTTCGAGAGACCATTAAAGGTGTGAAGATGAAATACCCCCAGCGAAAACTATGGGCGGTGTTTGAGCCGAGAAGTGCGACCTCGAGGCGTAAAATCTTTCAAAAGGATTACGGAAGCGCCTTCGCCCTTGCGGACGAGGTCATAATTGCCGAAGCCTTTGATCAAAGTAAGATCCAAGAGACCGAAAGATTTTCTTCGGCGGAACTGGTTCAAGATTTAAAAGCAAGCGGTCAACAGGCCAAAGTTTATAGTCGTGTTGATCAAATCGTCGAAGACCTGGTCAAAGGCGCAAAGAAGGGGGACATGGTTCTAATCATGTCCAACGGCGGCTTCGACGGAATTTACGGAAAATTGCTCCAGGCTATGGGTTAGAGGCTTGCCTTAATTCCTGTACATTCAAAGGCAATTGTTTTTGCTGAAAAGGAGTTTGGGCTAAAATTAATAATTTTGAGTCGAACTTCTCCGGGTGTATTTGTTACTAACTCTTGAATCATTAGATTGCTGGCATTAGTTTCCGATAATTCATCAAATACACATTGCGGAATCATTCCAATTTGAAAATCTGGACAATTCATTAAAGTTATCGTAGTTTGAGTATGGGCTGATAAACTTGTAATAAGTTCTGCATCTGAACAGGTCGCAAATGATTCCATTTTTGAACCAGGTGAACCAACCCTTAGGCCGTTTTGAAACTCCACTTCACTTTGAAATGTATTTAGTGCAGTAAACGTATTCGAAGCATTTTGAGATGCAATTGATCTTACATTAGAGCCATCGCTATACTTCACAACATTTTCTGTAGAATTGAACCACATAGCACCTGGCTCGAGTTGATACCAACTGTCATTCGTACCGTAGTTGGGTCCAAGAATGAGAGCTGAATCGGGCTCTATTTTAACCAATCCCAGAGCCGTTCCGCCTGCGTATTGGCCAGTTAATCTAAGAATTGGTTTCTCAGTGAGTGTGTTAAGAGGCACGGTTGAGAAAATAATGTCTGTCCCATAGCCACCAGAATTAAAGGGTTGATTCGCCTTAAACGCAATCGATGCGGCAAGCGAAGAGCCGGAGTTTCCACGTCCATGGGCTTCAAACCTGCCAAGAGTATCACCATTGTTTATCGACGCTGGAGATGATGCAGAACCACGTGAATTCGCAAGAGTGATGATGGGGTATCCGCCGGCCAATGCTGCTCCGATATGATTTTGAATGAGCATAGCCGGATAACGAGCTTGTGAATTTGAATCATCATTCACAATCGCGATCCCCATATTAGGTACGTTGTTTTTTCTAATTTCAAGTCCGTCAAAAATAGGATTTGTAGTTCCAATTCCTACCCGTCCGTCATTTGTAATCGTCATTCGAGGAGAACCATCAGTTTCAAAAAACAGGGGATAAGGGTCATTAGTTCCAAGGGTAGCGTCGGCACCGAAAGAATTTCCGCCATCAATAAAAGCGCCGCTAGCGCTAAAGTCAATATTTTGGCAAGTCCACTTATCAGCCACTGTATTCCAGTAAACTGTTTGCGTGTTAGTGCAAGTATCAACGTCTTCAAGGTCTGTAGCATAATCGGCGGCTTGAAGAGCACCTACGATACGAGCATCATCTCCAGCAGCTACAGTGTTAGCCGTTGTTCCCACATTAGCTGTGATTTCAGGAGTAGTGGTTGTATTAGCCACTGAAAGGTAAGCATTAGCAGAGGTGACTTCTGTCACAGTGCCAGTCGTGGGAGTAATCCACTTAAGACCGCTAGCCTCAGAAGAGTCAGCGGCCAGCACTTGTCCATCGGTTCCTACAGGAAGACGTACATGGTCAGTTCCATCATGGCTTAGCATATCTCCTTTAGTCGTTAAAGGAGAGGTAAGTTTGGCTACAAAAGAGTCATACTCAGTCTTTGAGATAAGTCCCGCAGTCACTCCGTTAGTAGAGGCCATAGGATATCTGAAAGTATGTACATCACTAGCGGAACTAATCTCAGGAGCTGTCTTTGTATTATCCACACTGGAGGCAAAGGTTTGAGTATTTCCAGTTTGCCCACCTAAAGATTGCAGCCCACTTCCAGCTACCCCTGGAGTAAACCACACCCAAGTGCTTGTACTATTATCCCATCTTAGAGTCTGACCATCTTGTCCAACAGCTGGATCAGCTGAAGCAAAAGGGACTCGAGTGGCAAGATCCAAAGTGTCCCCTGTAGTGATAAATCTTGCTGCAGGAGCTTGCTTAGCCCAAGCTTGAACATTGGGATCAGTTTCTGAAGTTAAACCACTATCAGCTGATGGAACCCAGTTGGTGCCATCAAATTTTAACACTTGTCCATTTGTTGGAGCAGTCGAGACCACATTGGTGCCACGAATCTTTTCCACAACTGTGGCCCCTTGAGTGCCTGTCACATCTCCTGCCAAGTTACCAGTAAAGTCTACAGATTCCGGCACTGTACCAATAGCCACACACTCCCATTTATCACTAACTGTGTTCCAAGAGGGCTTTTGAACCGATGTACAAGTATCTACATCTGCTAGATCTTCGTAATATTCAGTTTTTTGAAGAGCTCCTACGATTCTGGCATCATCTCCAGCGGCAAGAGTGTTAGCAGTAGTTCCGACATTGGCAGTGATCTCTGGAGTCGTGGTGGTGTTAGCCACAGTTAGATAAGAATTTGCCGAGGTGACTTGAGTCACAGAGCCACCGCCAGCACCGGGAGTGGTCCATTCAAAATTTCCCAACCCATCCAGGGCTAGTACTTGTCCACTGACTCCTTTGGCAGGTGGGAGAGTCAGAGTGTAGTTACTAGAGACGTTGGTCGGAGCCCTTAATGTAATCGTATTAGAATTATCGTCATCGTTTAAGACTACATTTCGGGTGGAAACATTGGTACTAGCCATATTAGTGGCATTGGTAATGGAATTGGTTCCCATATCAATTGAGCCCTGCATGG
>CAZETK010000069.1:12438-14034 GCA_964515195.1 uncultured Pseudobdellovibrionaceae bacterium | reverse complement strand
CGCATAAGCAAAATTAAGAACCCCAAAACCCTGTCCAGAAATAATTTTGCGTCATTGGAAAATTTATCGAATTTAAACTCTAAACGCTGGCAAAATATCTTCATCGGAATCCTGACTCTTCAAAAGAGTAACTCAAATTCCGGTTCCTGAATCAGCTTCAACTCCTGAATCAACGTGAGGCTGAAGCCTGAGAAAATATTTTGATTTCATCTGTAGCTTCGAAAAACCATTAGTTGTCCGATTCATTGCTACTTAATCTTAATATAAGGAGAAACAATCATCATGACACCTAAGAAAACTGTGAATAGCAATCCATAAATTCCGGGTGGAAGATAATCCCTTAGGACGGCTTCGTCACGATTAGGATCCTTTAGAATCCAAACCTTTTGTCCGCCCTTCAATTCCTTATACGCATTGGGCGAAACATCGATTTGAATACTTCGAGTGGGAAACCCATTGCCTCCCGGAAACTGAATATTAACTTTTGGACTATGAAGAGGACTGGAAGATCTTTGACTCGGGAATTTGGATTCAATAATAACCTGCTCTTTTCATCTTATCTCCCAATAATCCATCCTGCCCCCTGTCCCAGAATCAGCGACGCCATTTTATTTGGTATAAGCTTAGAACAAGAATGAAAATAATTGTCGATGGCGCTAGTAGAAAATAAGGCTTCACGCTTAGATAATTCCACGCCTCTTGCACAAGAATTCCTAAACTGACATCGGGTGCCTGAACCCCAAAGCCTAAAAAGCTAAGTGAGCTTTCAAACATAATTTCAGCTGGCAGATGAAACAAGAACCATGCAAACCAAATTCCATAGCAGGCGGGCCAGATATGCTTGTAGAATAAATAAACTCGACTTGCTCCTAAGGCTCGAGCCGCTTCAATGTAAGGCTCTGACGTCACTTTCAAAACTTCAGCCTGCGTGAGGCGCGCAAGCCCCATCCAGTGAAAGGCTCCCATTAGAATCATTAACATCCACAAGCTATGGGATTGCAGGATCTGCATGATAACCGCAATCAACATAAAACTGGGAAGCCCACTTAAGATATCGACAAAGCGGCTGTATAAGAATCGATTAACCCAAGAGGCCTGCGAAATAAAAGATGCGATCATGATTCCCATGACCAACGAAATCGAAGTGCTGCCCAAGGCCACAATCAAAGAAGTTCGAGTTCCTAAAATGAGGCGTAACAAATAATCTCGCCCCAGGGAATCAGTCCCTAACCAATGCTGGAGTGAGGGTCCTAGTAAAGTAGCATCGGCACGAGTCGGCAAAAAAGCGTCTGGATAAAAGTAATAGCTGCCCATGGACAGAGTGACCAAACTTCCAAATGCGACAAGAGGAGTCCAGGCTTTTAGCACGGCCCAGCGACTCATAACAAACTTCTCCCAGCCCGCGGCTCAAGCCAAAATTGTAATCTTTCAACTCCAATTTGAATCAAAATGTAAATCAGGCAGAAAACAAAAACGACTCCCAGGAGCAGAGGCAAATCTCTGTGCTGCAAGCTTTCGACAAACAAAGTTCCCAAGCCAGGAAATGAAAAGAGGGTCTCAACCAAGACAGAACCTGTTAGAAGTTGCCCCAAGATC
>CAZETK010000069.1:2026-12428 GCA_964515195.1 uncultured Pseudobdellovibrionaceae bacterium | reverse complement strand
AAGATCTGGCCTAATTGTGTAAGATAACCAATGGCAGAATTTTTAAGGCCGTGTAGCAAAAAAGCCTGCTCCCGCGAAAGACCTTTTGCGCGAGCCACTTGAAAATAATCTTGGAACTCAGAATTTTTCCATGTGTTAAGCAATATTTGTGTTGAAAAAGACAACGGACGCAGGCTTAGGCAAATTACTGGAAGGCAATAGCTGGCCCAGGTCCCCTCGAAACGTAATGGCGCCCATCCTAACTGGATGCTAAGTAGATAAATTAAAACAGGAGCTAAGAATAAAGTGGGAAAGGCCACACCCAATCGAGTAAACGACTCGACACCACTAGCAAAGCTAGACGACTGTAAACTCAAGTAACTTAACAAAAATGATAAAACCACAATTATTATAAAGGATAAAATCTGAAGATAGAGTGTGGATGACAGAGAATCCGCAATCAGTGTGATCACACTTTGATCTGAAACCGACCAGGAGTTTCCCCAATTCCCTTTGAGATAGCTTACAGCTACGCTAGAGAAATCCAATTGATATGATTCAGAAAAAACTGGTGCTAGTTGACTCTCGTCTTGGGCAAAGTCACCCGGCATCGCTTTCACTAAAAAAAACGACAGAGCAAAACTGAATGCGACTGACAGAACAAAAACACCTAGCAGTCTCAGGGTGTCTCCCACTCTTCTTTGTGACTAATAGGCCCCTTAATTTTATAATTAAATGGTTTGTTCAACTCCGCGATCGGTCGATCTTGTCCCGTGTAAAGGTCCCGATAAATCTGCATGTTGGACAAAACTTTTTTGACATAGTTACGAGTCTCGGCAAAAGGAATATGCTCAATAAACTCATCGGCAGGGAGGTGGCCGAATGAAGATACCCAAAGATCGACACGATGCGGACCTGCATTATAGGCGGCTGCCACTAAAGCATATTCATGGCTGAACTTCTTAGATAGACGATTTAAATAGGCTGATCCCATGCGGATGGCCGAGCTAGGTGTTAACAACTGCTGAGGTGTAAAATCATCATCTCCGATAAGTCGACTAAGACGATATCCCGTCATCGGCATCACCTGCATCAGGCCTAAGGCCCCCACCGGAGAGATCGCTTCTTTTTTAAATTGCGACTCTTGCTTCATGATTCCCCAAATGAGTTCCGCCGGGATAGATTCTTTAGAGCTGGCTCTCTTCACATGGTCATCAAAGGCTTTCGGATAAGCCGCTTCCCAATAGAGTTTTGCCCCCTTAAGCCCCTGTTTCTTTCGCTCGTCTGAAAAGTTGAAGTGGGCAATTTGGACGGAGCGATGGAACTGCTCTAATTTCTGGTATTCATTTAATAAAATTCGCAGATAGTCTTTATTTCGAGTATTGCGCTCAATGGTGTACTGTTCCCACTTCGCCCACTCGTTCAGATTGACAGATTGTAGAGCTTGAGCCGTCTCAAACCGTCGTGCTAATTTAGGGGCTGTGATTTCCGATATCTCGGCGGCTTCAACTTCCGTCTGAACAACCCCCTCGGTTTCTTCGACCAATTGCTCGCGTTCGTCTTCGTCAATGACGAAGGCGGTGTAGCTTTCCTCTTCATCATAATCATCATAAATTTGAGCTGCTGATTCCATAGAGGGGATCATGTAGGAAGGCCAAGACGAGCGCGCGGCCAAGATAGGAGGCTTCTCGGCCGCTTTAGCGCTTTCCAGGTCTTTCAGCCGCGCCTGCGCCACTAACTGGTAGTAATTTTTCAACGGGTCCTGCACAAGTTTCCGAAGAAGAGGCTCGGCTTTATTAAATTTCTTAAGCCTTAAATAGCTCATGGCCAACCAGTACTCATAGCGCTGAACCGCGATCGTATAGCGCTTATTCTTTTTCGCAAGTTCTTGAAATCGAGACGCGGAGGTGTCGTAGTCTCCTCTTAAATAGGCCAGCCATCCCAGATGCCATCTCACCTCATTAACTAGCGAAGTGCGGCGGTATCGCTTCAAAAACTCGGTGAATCGCTTCTCGGCTCCATCATAATCTTGAAACTGATAGCTCAATACCCCCGCCAAGAAAAGCGCCCTTTGAGCTTGTCGTGATCGGCCTTGGGTTTTCGCAACGTGAAGATAGGCTCCCATCGCCGCAGAACTATCACCAGCACGTGAGGCCGCTGAAGCAAAGTTCAATAGAAAATTCGGGTCTTTTAGATTGGTTTCAAGGTGGGATTTTAAAAGGTCATAGGCCTTTGTCACGTCCCCTTCTTGCAAATGAAATTGTGAACGGATCACATCCGAAAGCGCAGGTTGAGATTCCTGAAGGCGGCCTGCCACTAAAATCATTTCAGAATAGGCTTTTTGATCCAATCCTGCCCAAAGAAGTGCCCTCATGCGATCACGAAAATCTTCCACATCATAACGACAGATTGTCGGCTCGCCTAGAAATTCATTTTTGTCCAAGTCAGCATCCCAGTGGCGGACCTCGGGAAATGCGGGAAAGCGTTTGTAAAGTTCAAGTAAATATCGGCAACCCCGTCCCTTTTTAGAAAGCCTTTCTGATTTGGCCATCATCAAAAGTACTTGAGGTTCATCTTCTGTACGGCGAATCCGTCTAAATATTTTTGCGAATAAGGGTTTTACCAACTCTGGACGCTTTAGTTCAAAATACACATGGGCCAATAAAAACCGTGATTCTAAGATCAGCTTATAGTGGGATTCTTGGACGCTAATATCCAATAGATCTTTCTGCGCTGACTCCCAATTCTTCAGTTGAAGATAAGACTTTGCACGATAAAAGCGCGAGTAGTCTTGGAGTTTATCGGCCCTCTGAAGAGCATTCGAAAAACTGTCGACGGCTTTGTTGTAAGACTCGTCTTGGAATTGTTCCAATCCCTTTTTAAACCAGAAAAACTCACTTTCCTCATTTGCCGCATAAGTCCGGATTGAGGATGCGATTAACAGTAAACAAATCCATTTGATCATGTCCGATAGCACTCCCGATTTTGCATTGTAAGCTCTTGCAACTCATGATACCGAGAAATGATGGCAAAATCGAAGATTAAAACAGTTTATGTCTGTCAAGAATGCGGAGCCAAAAAGCCCCGCTGGGAGGGGCGCTGCTCTGATTGCGGCGCCTGGAACTCTCTTGTGGAGGAACGGGATGTCCAGCCCGCCGCAGGTCGTGGGTGGGTTCGACACCAAGGGAGCGCACATCCGAACATTAGCACTCTCGATGTAAGTCCTGAAGACTCTCCGCTTGTTCGGCATTCTACACATATGGAAGAGCTGGATCGGGTCCTAGGGGGCGGCTTAGTCGAAGGAAGCTTTGTTCTTCTTGGGGGTGCCCCTGGTATAGGAAAATCCACCCTTTTGCTTCAAATGGCCGCTGGTTTAGCCCATGAAGGACAAAAACTGCTTTATGTTTCCGGAGAAGAAAGTGTTTCCCAGACAGCCTCTCGTGGCCAAAGATTGGGGCTGAAGTCTTCTCATGTTGAAATCGCTAGCTCCAACTCCCTTCCAGAAATTTTAGATTTGATAGAAGCTCGTAAACCAAAAACTGTGGTTATCGATTCTATTCAAACGATCTATCTACCGGACTTGGAGTCTGCGCCTGGATCCGTGACTCAAGTTCGGGAATGCGCCAATCAGCTTCTTCAATTGGCCAAGCGTGACCAAGTCGCGGTCATATTGGTGGGCCATATCACAAAAGAAGGATCCATCGCCGGACCAAAGGTCCTCGAGCATATGGTAGATTGTGTCTTGTCTTTTGAAGGTGACAGCTCTTACCAGTATCGCCTTCTTCGAAGCTTGAAAAACCGCTTTGGCCCAGCTCAAGAGTTGGGTGTTTTTCAAATGAGCGGCATCGGTTTGGAAGAAGTTAAAAATCCAAGTGAGCTTTTTTTGCAAGAGCGTGGCCAAGTGCTTGTTGGCTCATCCGTTTTTGCTTCGATGGAAGGGACACGTCCTCTGCTCTGCGAAGTTCAAGCTTTAACCCTGTCTACGCAAATGGCGAATCCACGACGAACAGCTTTGGGAATCGACGCGAACCGCCTTCATATGCTATCAGCGGTTTTAGACAGACATTTGAATGTTAAGTTAGCCTATCAAGATATTTTCATTAATGTCGTAGGCGGACTGAAGCTAGTTGAAACGGCTAGTGATTTGGCCGTGGTGGCAAGCCTTCTCAGTACGGCTTCCAATAGCCCTTTGTCCAGATCGTCCGTCTACTTCGGCGAAGTTGGCCTGACCGGAGAAGTTCGAGGTGTTCCTTTTGCCGATGTCCGCATTCGGGAGGCTGAAAAGTTGGGATTTAAACAGTACTACATCCCGGCCGCGAACAAAAAACACTTGAAGGATTTGAAGCTTTCAAGAGATTCTGAGATCATATATATCAAAAACATTCAGGATCTAAGGTGAATAATGTCAACGCAGCCACAAACTCCCCTTATGAAAGTCGCCTATAAGTCTGGAGATTTCATTTTTCTGGAAGGTGATTGTGAAAGTCACTTCTACATAATTGAAACTGGTAAGGTTCAAATTTTCACAAAAAGGGGCGACGGACAACGGGTCAATATTTGTGAAATCGGTGAAGGTGAAACTTTCGGTGAGTTCGCGCTATTGGATCGCCATGCTCCTCGCTCTGCTTCCGCTAAAGCATTGACTGATGTCGTACTGGTTAAAGTCTCAGAAGAAGGTTATCAGCAGTTACTGGAAGAAATTCCTGTATGGGCAGCCAGCATGCTTCGCTCATTTATGGAGCGACTTAAGGGAATGAATCAAAAAATTAAATCCACCTAAGTTAAATACTTCGTAAAGAGTTCGCGCTGGAGATCCATGAACAGAACGAGAAGCCGATTTTCCAGCAGGGACGACTTGATTAAAAATTGAACCCCAAAAACTTGCAAACCCTTATCCTTGTCCAAGACATGGTGCTTGATTTCACAACTCAATTCCATAGGGCGTCGATGAGATAGGTGAAGAACGCCTTTTAGTTGATCCCCCACTTTAAAGATCGGTAAATGTCCGGAGTATTGAACTCGACATCCACCACTGCTGAAATCAAGTACCTGGCATTCGTACATGCAGCTTTTGTTTTTCAATTCAATAATATTAAATCCAGCGGGAAACTCCGTCGGGAGATCTAAACGAGGGGCTTTTCGTCTCTGAAGAATAAAAATATCAATACGAGCGGGTATCATCACTTTTTCTTGATAGACGTCCACCTGTGTTTGGAAAAAATAGCGATCATCCTCATGGGAAAAGTTAAAAATAACATTTTGTGGAGCCAAAAGCTTGGGTGAAGAGGCCGCATACTCCAATGTCAAAACATGCTCATTATCAAATTCGGTCAGTATCAAAGTAATGAGTTCATCACCGTCGCCCTTGGCGTGAAAAGTAATACGCTTCTTGGCACCTTCTTGGAAAAGATGCTTTTTTTCACTGAGGGCAATCTTCTTAAAAATCTGCCGTCTCATGCGCGCTTCACGGCTTCCAACCATTGAGCTAAACGTTTTTTGCGATCAGTGGTTTTCATTTTCGGTTTAAATTCCGCTTCCTTTCGCCAAATCTGTTCGATTGATTTTAAATCCTTGAAAAGACCGACGCCTAAACCCGCCATAAGGGCCGCTCCTAAGGCTGTAGTTTCAAAAATTTCCGGGCGAATCACTTTCAAATTGAGGAAGTCAGATTGAAGCTGCATCAACAGGTTATTTCTTGAAGCTCCCCCATCCACTTTCATCATTTTAAGAGGTCTTCCGATATCTTTCTTCATGGCTTCCAGTAAATCCACATTTTGAAGGGCCATCGCTTCCAGAGTAGCGCGTGCAATATGGGCCTTTGTCGTCCCACGAGTTAGGCCGGTGATAATTCCCCTAGCCCCTGGGCGCCAGTGGGGAGCCCCCAATCCCGTGAGGGCTGGTACAAACTCCACTCCGTCGGTTTGGGGCACAGATGCCGCCAGGGCTTCTATCTCATCGCTAGATTCGATCAGCCCTAATCCATCTCGCAACCACTGAACGGCCGCGCCGCTGATAAAGGCGCTTCCTTCATAAGCATAAGTCGGCGCCTGCCCAGTGAGTTGCCAAGCCACAGTCGTCAAGCAGCCTGATTTAGAAGGCTTGGGTTTGTTACCAATGTTTAACAGTAAGAAGCTACCAGTTCCGAATGTACATTTAGCCTCACCAGGTTTAAAACAATTCTGACCAAATAAAGCTGATTGTTGATCACCTATCATACCGTGAATGGGAATGCCGTCAGGTAGTCCCATAACATGATCCGTGGCCCCGAATAAGGCATTTGTAGGTGCAATCTCGGGTAAAACTGACGCCGGCACATTCAGGATTTTCATCAACTCCGGATCCCACTGAAGAGATTTGATATTCATCAGCATCGTGCGACTGGCATTGGTGACATCTGTTTTAAAGCTGTTTCCCGAGGTTAATTTCCACAGTAACCAACTGTCGATGGTCCCCAGAGCGAGCCGCCCCTCTTGCGCCATTTTACGGGCCCCCGGAACATGGTCCAACAACCACTTCATTTTCGTACCCGAAAAATAGGGATCAATGATCAAGCCGGTCTTTGCTTTAAAAATCTTTTCTTTATTCTGTTTCTTAAGTTTATAACAAAAATCCTGTGTTCGTCGGCATTGCCAAACAATGGCATTGTGGAGAGGCTTGCCGGTCTTTTTGTCCCACATAACAATTGTTTCACGCTGGTTTGTAATACCAATGGCGGCAATGGCAGCAGCGCTGACCTGGGCCTTCTGCAGGCATTCTTGCAGAGAATCTAAAACTGAGCGCCAAATTTCCTGAGGGTCGTGTTCGACCCAGCCAGGCTTAGGAAAAATCTGCTGAAAAGGGCGCTGCCCCTCTGCGACCCATTCACCTTGTGAATTGATCAGAGCGACGCGCGAACTTGTTGTGCCTTGGTCAATTGATAGGATGTAGTTTGCCATGGCCACTATCATGATCTATTTTGCACAAACGGGATAGAGGGTTTTTTACTATTGCGAGGCGAAATGAGCGTCATCAAAAAGACTCAAGAGAAGGTTTTTAACCTCAAAAATCTAGATTATGACAACTTGCTCTATAGAGTCTTTCCACGCCTATTAGGCGAAATCCTTCGTAAATATTTTCGGCTCGAAGTGGAAGGAATCGAAAACATCCCAAAAAAGGGACCCGTCATCATAGCCCCCAATCATTCTGGCTTTAGCGGCTTTGATGCTATCGTGCTGGATCACACAATCTTAAGGGAAACCCGCAGAACACCCCGCATACTCACTCATCACCTCTGGTTTTTGACTCCCACTACGGCTCTCCCCGCCAAAAAATTAGGGTTTGTTGAAGCCACCTATGAAAACGGAATCAAGCAGCTTAAAAAGAACAATCTCATTGTGGTTTTTCCGGAAGGAGAACATGGTAATTTCAAGCCTTCCAGCAAGATGTACCAACTTCAAGATTTCAAAAGAGGATTTGTTCGGATGGCCATCCAGACAAATGCCGTTATCGTGCCCACTCTGATTATCGGAGCCGAAGAAACCCATATTAACCTAAGCACTCTTAAGTTTACCAAGTTCTTACGGGGCCCTATTCTTCCACTCCCTTTGAATATCATTCCATTACCTGCAAAATGGAAAATCAAATTTCTAGAGCCGATCACTCTCCCCTACAAACACACTAAAATTCAAGACCGTGAATTGATTCATGATATTGCCCAAGAAATCCAAGAAAAGATGCAAAAAGAATTGCGAGCCGAACTTCGTCGTCGTTGAACCGCAAAATTCATGGATGCAAATCCGATTTTGTCACCCGTAGTATCAAGGTTTGAGAAGACTTGTTTAAGCGATGAATCGGGTTTTCTGATGCGTTGTGGACCAGTCATCAATCTGCTGCTGTAAGTCCATAATCGGTCTTTCAAAACGAAATCCGTACCCTTGCCGATATTTGGAATTGCGATTCAAATTCCGCCACATGGGCTTCCCATCAACTTTCATCTCGGACTCGCCCAAGTAAAAATTAAGGCTGACGACCTGTTCAGATGTTAAAAGCTCGTTGGGCAATTCCACATAACAGCCACTTTGGGAGATGTCCCGCAAGGCTCCCACAAAAAACTGTTCTCCGCATTTTATAGCGACTTGGGTATCCACAGGAAGCCGGAATTCCTTCAATGTTAAGACCGTCTCGGTTTGGATAAAATTTTTCAAACCTTGAGGCCCAAAAAATTGTAAGAACATCTCCAAAAACACCTGCCGTGAATCTTGGTCCAATTCATCATACAGATGAGTCCGTTTAATACAAAAGTACTCAACCATACCAGCCGTCATCACAGGATTGATTCTTTGCCCTTCAGATCGAGAAGGATAAACGAAGCGTTTATCCCGGCGCTTGATGAACAAAGAAATATTATGTTGTATGTTTCTTGTTGGGACTCGATAGAGTTGGTGACGGCGCGCCTCCGGGCTGAGATCACAAGTTAACAGGCAAATTTTAGTGTGGGCGTTTGAGCTGTATTGAAGGCGTGGACCTAGCGATTTGAACCCCCAGCATCTCTCAAAGTAAGGCTCCAAAGCCGGATTTGTCGTCAGGAACAGAATCCGGGAGCGCAGATGCCGTCGGCAATAGTTGATGGCATATTTTAAGATCAAATGAAAAATGGCGACTTGGTTAGAGCGAAAAGCCTGGTCAATTGTAATAGTTGTCAGTTCAACCATGCTATTTCGATATTCATGGCGTAAAAACTGAACCTCCTTTTGATAATATTTTTCAGCGGGAAAATTCAATTGAGAATCTTGGATTAAAGTGGCTGTAGCCACGATCATATCTTTATACTTTACGACAATGGTGGAGTTCTGCGGCATAACATGATGCAAGTGCAATCGCAGACCCGAAGGAAGAGGTCGCGCGGTCCCCTTGTAAACCGTATCATCATGGATAAGTTTAAAGGCCCCTTCAAAATCTTCTTGGCATATAGCCAAAGACACGTGAAATCGCGAGTCTAGCGCAATTTCAGGCAGCAGATTTTTGTCAGGCTCTAAAGAGTAAGAAAGCCGATAATAGACTTTCGAGAACCGGGTCTTCCATTTAGATTTAAATTTCTTCCATAATATTTTCATCTCAAATTCCTTAGCTTTCCCCTTTTCGGCAGGAAAATCCTGATTGGTCCTGCCCCTTTTAATTCTCGGTTCCTGTATGACCATTACTGACAGGTGTTTTAAAAATGTACCTTCGGACCACTTTGATTTCAGAACTCACACTAGGGGTCTTAACCGATTGACTGATGCTCAATGGCTCGAAAGGAATCCATTCCCGAATAAATTGGGCAAATTGCAGTTCTGTATAGCCAGGGAGTCTCTGATTTAAAACCGTTGTTAAATCTTGTAATAATTCTTGGGCGGATTGGTATCGATCTTCCCGTTGCGGCTGAAGCATGCGAAGAATAATCGGTTTGAGGTCCTCATCAATCCATTCACCTGCAACCAACTCAGGACTGGCGCGAAAATCCTTTAACTGGGAGACATATTCCAATTCACTTTGAAAATTGAAAAGTCGACGATTCAGTAATAACTCCCAAAAGATCACACCTAAACTGTAAATATCGCTTCGCCCGTCCAAGAGAGCAGAGTGCAGCTGCTCGGGGCTTAGATATCCGTATTTTCCCTTAATAACACCCACCTGGGTTACCGACTCACTCAATGACGACTTGGCCACCCCAAAATCAATGATTTTGATATCTCCATGCGAACCTATAATAATATTTTGAGGGGTCACATCGCGGTGGGTGAGATTCATCGGCAATCCACTTTCTTCGTCCACAAGACGATGAAGATAAGATAACCCACTGGCAATTTCTTTCATAAGAAACAGAACATGCTCGACTGGTATTTGCTTTTGAGATTCCAGCAAACGGGTTTTCAGATACTGCAGACTTTTTCCAGGCAGATACTCCATGACAAGATAAGGATGGCCTCGATCGATTCCGAAATCATAAACGGTCACAATATTCTTATGTTTAAGTTGCAAGGCCACCTTGGCCTCATCATAGAACATTTTGATAAACTCACTGGACTGACTATATTGCCTTAGAATACGCTTGATCGCCACAGTCTTACGCAAATGAGAATCCGCCGAGGTTGTGGCTAAATAAACTTCAGCCATACCACCTCTAGCTATAATATCTACCAATGAATATCGCCCCAACGTAGCGGTCATCATGACCCATTCAGAATACCGCGATTTCAAATCAATGTGGAATTTTCACCTGACAGATGATCACAATGGGATTGTACTTAAATTTGATAAACTTTTAGACGGCCGCCGGGAAAAGCCAAAGCTCGCATAAACAACCTATTCAAATCACTTCCCTTCATTGAATAGGCACTTAACAATTATTTGCGATGCAATTTGATCGACTGGCCTCGTCCCCAGCCACTGACTGGTAAAGAAC
>CAZETK010000069.1:1060-2016 GCA_964515195.1 uncultured Pseudobdellovibrionaceae bacterium | reverse complement strand
CCCGCCCTTGTCCAAATCAGCATCAAGACAACTCCGATCAAAAGCATTCCAATGCTCAACCATTGCCCTCGGGTCAGGCCTAAGGCTTGGAACCCAATATGGGCGTCAGGGGTACGGAACATCTCGGTGCAGATACGAATGATGGCATAAAGACAAACAAAGCTTGCGGCGATAAATCCTGGTTTTTTAGGCTTCCTCCACAAAAAGAATAAAATCAAAAATATCAGAAGACCTTCGCCGAAAGCGGCATAGAGCTGCGATGGATGCCGAAGCTCAAGGTAGGGCGCAACGGCATCGCGGACGGCGCTGTTACCCTGTTGAATTTCATGAATAAAGCGATTGATGGCATCATAGATATTTTGGCGGGCCTGTGGGTCTTGAGCGCTAGTGTTGGCCCACTGCAACCACGTCTCGCGTCCGATTCCCACCTTTTCTGCGGCCTCGGCTAATTCCAAAACTTTCGTGGGCTCTTGCGCCGGCCAGGTCCACATATCCTGCGGAAATTTAACACCCAATGGGAAACCTTCCGGAGCCGGTCTTCCCACCAATTCACCATTGATAAAGTTGGCAATTCGACCCAAAAAGATTCCAAGAGGGCTTGCCACTGCGGCTAAATCAAACAGATACAGTGAATTAAGACGATAGCGTCGGGCGAATATCAAACAGGCTGCGACGATCCCAATAATCCCGCCATGACTGGCCATTCCGCCCTCGTTGACAGCCAGTACACCCCAAAATGGAAGTTCAGATTTGAATTTAAACAACAGATCGGGAGAGTAAAAAAATACGTCGCCTAAACGACCTCCAACAAGGGTTCCAATCGCCGCCGCCGTAATAAAATCTCCAGCTAAGGCACGGGACAATCCGGCATTCTGCCTTTCTGCCAGCCAAGAAATAATGAAGTATGCCAGTAAGAATCCAATCAGATAGGAAAGTCCATACCAGCGAATACCGAA
>CAZETK010000069.1:0-1050 GCA_964515195.1 uncultured Pseudobdellovibrionaceae bacterium | reverse complement strand
CTTTAGAAGAAATGGGCTTAAGTTGTGAACCATGTGTGTGATTCTTACCAATGTGTGTCCTTCAGGCAACCTTTCAAAATGAGATTGGCCCACAAAAAAGACGGTATTGCGCAGCGTTTCTGAGAAAATGAAGCTAGAGAAGGGAATTGATCATGATTCAGATTAAAACAAGCCTAATAGCTTTGATATTTCTTCTGATCCTAACTCCGTCGATCCATGCCCAGTCACGTGGATCGACCTTTGGCAACAATTGGAGACAGCGGGCCGAGAAACGCGAAAGCCAAAGATGGACATTACAGGATTGGTTGGCCCAAAAAGAGAGAATGGCCTTAATGGACCAGTGGCTAATGATGAACTCGCCCTCGGTGTTTGAGTTTTATATTTTAGGTTCTTCTCACTCTTACAAGCTGAAAACACCCGATTCAGAATCAAAATCTTATAACAGCTCTCTTGTGGCCCTGGGTGCTTATGCCCAATCTGTCGGGTTGACCCTTGAGTATGAAAACAATCAGGAAGAAAAATTTAATGATCTTGCAGGTCAACTCAACATCCGTGTTCTAGGAAATTCCCTTCAAACCACATCCCTAACCTTGCACATTGGCCAGCGTACACGTCAGGTCCATGTCATCGAGCAAGAGACCTTTCGCAATCTTTTCGGGCAGGCCACGGCGCAGATCTATCTGACACGGCACTTTGGACTCCAAGGCTTCTATCGTCACTATCAGCCTGAGTCTCACGAAAATTTGGGGAAAATCGGAGGATCTCTCATAGAAGTAGGGCCGTTTCTAGATTTTAAAGGGCTTCGTTTGTTCGGAAATTGGTTCAACGATACACAGACTTATGAGCTAAATCATATTGAAATCGATACAAAAAGAAGTGGGGTCAAGACAGGTTTGCAAATCTTTTTTTAAAAGAGTAAACATAAGTTGTGATTCGCTTCTGGGCCGCCTCACTCTTACTTCACGTTGTCCTCTACGGCGCCATGAATTGGAGGCCCACAACTCCCATTGAAAATCCCATTGTAAGCGTGACATTAGTGGAAAATTTCGC
>CAZETK010000068.1:0-14101 GCA_964515195.1 uncultured Pseudobdellovibrionaceae bacterium | reverse complement strand
GATACCCTCGGCTAGACGATGGATTCCGGGCCGAAATTTTTGTCTTTGAAGCAAAGTAGCTAAGAGGCCACAATAATGAAATTTAACACCGCTGACATTCGCGAGAAAATCAATGAACTTGACCTTCTCACCAAGCAGGGAAAGAGATTGGAAGTTCTTAATGAATTAAAAAAGCTTTCAAGGAATAAGATTTCCTCGGAATTTCTGCCGGCTTTGGCTCGGATCGCAAACTCATTGCTAAACCTGGGAGCGATCGAGGAGGCCACAGAATGTGCCGCCAAGGCGGGCGACAATGCCGAAAGCCGCCTACTCAGGGCTTTTATTGGGATGGCTAAATGGGATTATTCTGATGCCTTATCGCATCTCCGAAAATACGTTGTCTCAACCGAATTGACTGATTACCAGCGCTCGGTTGGAGAGCTCAATTTGTCCGCAGCCTTATTGTCCCTTGGGCAGTACGAAGAGGCAGAAGCTCATTTGAAAGACTTTTAGTCTATCTGATATCTTCGCAGTGCCAGGTCAGCCTATTAAAGCGACTTTACAATCTCAATAACTTTTTGGATATGATCTAAAGGGTATTTGCCCACATGGGCAGTCATTAATTTTTTGCAGGCCTCATCTCGGGGCAGGCCCTCGAAGGTGATCATGCGGTCGAAGGCATTGCAAACTCCCACAATAAGACTTAAGGGATCAATTTGGCCTTCGATAAGGCCTCGTGGGTAGCCCGAGCCATCTAGGCATTCTTCATGTTCGGCCATGATATGAACAATTTTGGGATCAAAGTGCTTGATGCTTTGAATTTTTCGAGCGCCTTCCATAGGGTGGGTCTTATAAAGGGTCAACTCATCGGGAGTCATGTCGGCCACTTTTTTGCGAGGATAAATGGGGGAGTTGAAGTGGCCGAAGTCGTGGAGTGTGGCGCCCAGAGCTAAAATTTGCATTTGTTTAGGATCTTCGTATCCCAGTTCCTGCGCTAACCGCACGCTCAGAGTGGCGACAGAGACCCCATGATGAGTGATACTTTTATCAGAATTGTCCATATTAAGGACAGACTTAACAGCCTCATTATTGGAAACAAGAAACTGAACATACTTGCCAGTGGCATCTTTGGCCTGCAAGTAGGCTTCGGCGTCATCGGGATTTTCAAATACATCTTCTGCCTGACATTCTTGTTGCCCTTGGGCGATTTCGGCTCGGCTTTGAAGGGTGGCCTTAGAGTTAGGATCAAAAGCCATTTCAATATTGCGCTGAAGATATTCACGGTAATGGCCTTCGTCATCGGGCTGGATAAACATCTTTTTAAGCTTTTTTTCTTTCAAGCGGCTTAAACGCGTGCCTTCGAAGGAGTCACCTCGACGGAGGTACAGGATCATCTTCTCGTTGATTTTTATATAAGTGTCGAAATTGATTTTTTGGTCTCCGCGTAAGGTGCTAACCCGAATCGAGATATAACTATTTGTCATGCCGGCCCTCTAACGTTTAATCTAGTAGCTGACTTTGAACCGGAGACGTGATGGCAGCTCAAGATTCTCACTCATCAATTTTAAATGATTTTGTTAAAGAGTCACTCATTCTTATGGATGACTGTTATGAACTTCTGGAGTCCGCCGAAGAAAACCCGTCTGAGGTCGAGAAGCTCGCCGACTTTGCCAATCGAATCGACAGAGTCATGGGAGGCGCTCGAAGCCTTGCCCTGGGTTTTGATAACGACCATGCTTTATATTTAATTGGGGACTATTGTGCAATCTGCAAATCCGTCGGTTACCAAGGGGCCAAGATTCAAAACAACGATCAACTTTACAATGTGACCGTCGCACTTTTGTTGGACGCCATCGAGATGGTGAAAACCTTTTTGGGAAAGCTAGACGTAAAAGCATCAGCGTTGAAAAAGACATTTCCATCCGCCTTTTTGGAGAGACTGAAATGGATTTCTTTTCAATTCGATGAGATCGATCGAAAAGCCAATGCCTCGGGCCAGAGGTTGGAGCAAAACGAAATCGATGCGCTACTGAAAAAACTCGGTCTTTAAAGTCTCTTTGTTTTTGCCATTTCTTAAGTACGGGGCTGACAGGAGCAAAATTTAAGAATTCGTTTTTTTATAAAGTTCTAACTGTTCTAACGACCATTGGGCCAGAGGGCCGAAGTATTCGTGAGCTGTGTAGTCTTCAATAATCGGAACAAGTTCCACCAAATTCTGATTGGCTGCTACCACTAGGGCGTTTCGCTTGAGGCCTTTGGCGCCAGCTCGAGCTAGGGCAGTTCCTTTCAGTCGCTTTTGAAGTTGGTTGTTCGATTCTGTCAGAATTTGCTTTAAGTCTTCGACAAGAGATGTGCGTTCCTCATCAGACAGTTTAAGTCTGGATTCAACTTGCAAGGTTAGTGGTTTATGGGCTTTTTGATTCCACGGACAGGCCGTTTGACAAAGATCACATCCAAATAGCCAGTCTCCGAATAAGGGGCGTAAATTTTCAGGAGGAAGGTCGCGGGATTCGATAGTCCAGTATGAGATGCAAAGATCGGCTTGCAAAATTCGTGGAGACTTCAACGCTCCCGTCGGACAAACGTCAAGGCAGCGGGTGCACTGACCACAAAAGTCTGGAAGAGGGGTATGCACGGTTTCGACCTTCAAGGTGCTGATGATTTCTCCTAGTAAAAACAAGCTCCCTCTTTTAGGATGAATCAAACATGTATTTTTCCCGAACCATCCAAGTCCAGCTTTGGCGGCAAGGTCTCGCTCTAAGATAGGGCTTGAGTCAGTGTGAACATAAAAACTGTGCTCTGGAAACTCCTGGGATAAATGTTCGATAATTTTCACCAGCTTTTCTTTCATCCAGTGGTGATAGTCTCTTCCATGAGAGTAGAGGGACGTGCGGGCCTGGCGGAAGATCTTTTTTCCCTCGGGGTGGGGGACATAAGGAAATGCAAAAACAAACGCCGATTGAGCCAGGGGAATCCAAGTTTGCGGGGATTTTTTGTAAGGGGCATGATCTTTCAGATAGCCCATCTTGCCGTGATAACCAAGCTCAAGCCATTTTTCATAATAAGGCCATGTCTTGGGTTCACTTAAAGATGTCACGCCGGCATGACTTGCGCCTGTAGTATCGCACCAATTTTGAAGTTTGGTTTCCCAATTCATGGCCTTTGAAGTTACAATAGGACTATGGACCATTACAAGAGCCGAAAACTCCATTTTCACTCTCATCCTCAGTGGAATTCTGTTTTGAAGATTGTGAAAAGACTTCAAGAGGCCGGCTTTGAAGCCCTAATAGCAGGGGGCGCCGTTCGTGATGCCCTGTTGGGTCGGGTGGCTTTGGATTTGGATATCGCCACAAGCGCCGAGCCTGATCAGGTGGAGGATCTGTTTCCGAATACAGTGGCTGTAGGGAAAGCTTTTGGTGTAGTGCGAGTTATTGACCAAGGTCACTCCATTGAAGTGGCCACTTATCGATTGGACCAGATTTATAAAGATGGTCGTCGGCCAGAATCTGTGACTTTCACCTCGCGGGAAGAAGATGCCAAACGACGAGACTTCACTGTCAACGCTCTATTCTATGATATTATCACGGACACTCTGTACGATGATGTCAACGGATTAGAAGATTTGAATCAAAGACAGCTTCGCGCGGTGGGAGATCCCATGAAGCGGTTTTGTGAAGACGAACTAAGACGACTTCGCCTTTTTCGATTTGTGTCGCAATTGGGTTTTAAAATTGAATCTCAAACTTGGCAAGCCGTTACGAAAAATCCTGAAGGTCTGCAAAGGATCAGTCGGGAGCGGATCACGGAAGAAACTTTCAAAATGTGGAAGGGGAGCTTTCTGCCTCAAGCCTTCAATCAATGGTTAGAAAGTGGATTGGCTTCATTTGTAGATGTATTTTGGAAAGACAAAAAAGCATCTGAATTTTCAGATACATTTTGGAAGTGGCGGCGACAATCGGTAGAGGAGGTTTGGGCTCACTACTTTCTCTTTTTTTGGTGGACAGGTTTTGATTGGAAGGAATCGTTGCCGAAATACCGTCTTCCTAAAGCCCTGCAACAGGTCCTGTTGAAGGCTTATAATTGCTTTTTGAGGGCGCCGGATTTGTTGGAAATGAGTTGGGGAGAGCAGCGCCTTTTGACAGCCGAGCCTTTGAATGAGTGGGTTATCACCGCTGCTTTGGATTTGAAGGCGGATTTACAACTTATAGCTCGGTGGCAAGAGTTATGCGAGAAACTTCAGAAAGCAGGGCCCTTACCTGCGGCTCTTATAAAAGGAGCCGATTTGCTTTCTACTTTTCAAGGGCCGAAGCTGGGGCAAGTTCTAGATATCTTGTATCTTGAGCAGCTCAACCAGGATTGGACGCGATCTGAGCAAGCCTTAGAATGGTTGCGCAAACAAAGCAAGCTAGGGACCCTTTAAACTTAACCTCGAGAGCGATTGCGTTTAGAATTCGATTTTTTTGAATTTTGCTTTTTTTTGCTTTTCGATTTTGCAATTTTTGATTTCTGATCTTTAGCTTTCTTAAGCTTCTGTTTATGAGCGCTGTGGCTTTTTTTCTTAGCTTTTACCTTGTGTTTTTTGGGGGACTGTTGGGAGCTGGCTACATTTCTAGTGGCGCCAATGGATTTTCCGGCCTGAATGTATTCCATAGCACGATGCTTTCCGGTGGTTTTGGGTTCCGAGGCCCTGCCTAGATCGGGAATCATGGAAAGTAGAAACACTATCGCGGTGATTGAGGCCGTCGTACTTTTGATAGACATGACAAACTCCTTGTGCTCCTAATACTTATCGGCCTGTATAAATAGAATTGAATGGACCTAGATGCCTCAAATTGATCCAAAGCGTATTTTATGGGTTTTGAGGCCTAAAATCTTTTTTAACTTTCTGGTCTTCAGCCATTAATGGCTTTTTTCAGGGCTAAAATAGTTGTGGCATCATGAGCGGAGCGACCGGACAGCGCATCTTCTTCCAGTTTTTGCAGGGTGGCTGTCAGAGTATTAGCGGGTTTATCTTTCTGAAGTTGAGTTTGCTCCATCACCACGAAGGCTAGCTGAATAATACGGGAATTTGGATCATGATCCTCTGCCAGAGTTTTGTGGGGAAAGCCTTGGCCTGAAGCGCTTTCACGATGTTGTAATATTAAGTCTGTCACTCGAGGGGATAACGGCACGCGCTTTCCTTTGATTTGTTGAACACTTTTTTCCGGATAAAACTGGTACTGCTTTTTTTCTTCATCGGACAGATTTTCTAGATTCGGTGCCAACTGAGGATTTTCAAGGGAGGCCAATCCGACATTATGAAGAAGTCCGGCCAAGGCAAGATCAAGAACGATCTCTTGTGGCTTTTTCGTCAAAGAGCCGAAGCCAGCACTAAGGACACAAAGTGCAATGGCATCATTGTAGTAGCTTCGTTGTCGTCCCGAAAAAAAGGTGAGTGCATTTAAAACGTCGTCGTGATTTTTCCAATCGGTAATGCCGAAGTCTTTGATAATTTTTTCGCAGCTTTCAAGAATACTTCTGCCTACTTGAAAGTCGGTGCTACTTTGGTCGGAAAAAGTGGTGATAATTTTTTGGATGTGATTTCGGGATCGGATAATCCTATCCGTGAAGCTTGTGGTTCGAGGTGAATCATTTTTTTTGCTCGAATGGCGGGCGTATTCAAGAAACTGATTGAGTTCTGATTTTTTAAAATAAAGATTTTGTTTTGCTTCTCTGGCTTTATGAATGATTTTATCATCCACCTGATCGCCAACGCGACGAACTAGCACCGTTTTTTGATTGCCAGGTAAATGAATAAATAGATCAAAGCTCAAATGGACTTCAGAGGATATATCTTCTAATGAAATCGGGTTAAGAACTGATAAGGGTGGAGGGCCGTCGCCACTCCAGGGAGCTAGCTCTAAAATTTTATCGACGACAAATTCAGCGTCGTAATAGAAATGCAACAGAATGTCAGCTCCATTTTTTTTGAGTTCCATAAAATTGAGGGGCCACTGACTGTCATAAAAAACGATCATCGGACACTGAAAAATCATTTTCAGATTCTGTGCCCATTCCAGAGTTACGGCGCCTTCTTGTCGTCCATCGAGTAGTATCAAACACGGGATGAGGTCAGCAGGTGGGCTTTCTGCCAGCGTTAGAAGGGGCGGTGATGGAACTAGTGAAAAGTGGGAAATTCCCTCGGTCCACTTTTCCACTTGGGATCGAAAGTCTGTTTGAGCCTGAATGTAAAGAACGGTGTCATTTCTAGCTTGGCTCATAGTGATGGATTGATCCCTTCAATTATGATGAGGTCGGTGAGTTAAGCTATTTAGTTGATAGTGATCTGTACAAAAAAATTTGATTGTGATTCGGATGTGAAAGGAATTACGAGTGTTGCTCCGGCAAGCTCGGTACCGCCCGATCGGTTTTTATCTATCATCTTGGGGAGGGCCAATGCAAAATGAAATCCACATTGGTTTAAACGTGTTTTAAAGCCGCCATAAATCATATTCACAATTTCGCCGGCTGACTCTCGAACTTCATCGGTAAGTGAGGATTGGGTTTCTCCCAGCATCTGATTGTAGACCTCTAGCAGGCCTTTTTCAGAAAACGAAACGATTAATTGTCCGCTTAGGGGCGGGGACTTCAAAGTGACAAATGCACTTACGTCCCCCTTGAACTGAAACTCGTTTTCCACCGTGGCTCGACCTGGAATGACCTCAATGGAGGCCATCACTTTGATGGTTTCTTGTAGGCTTATGGCGATGGCATCCACTGTTCGACGATCTAGCAGTGGATGGCCCTCGAGCTTAGGAGATGCCGTCATGGTGACTCTTTCAATTTAAGTCTGACTCAAGCGGCCTTTGGCTGGTGCTTGGCGTAGACTTGTTCGAGTTTTTGTTTCAGAGTAACAGAGTTAAATGGTTTAACTACATAGTTAGAGACTCCCGCTTGGGCCGCCTCAAGAATTTGCTTCTGTTCAGATTCAGCGGTGACTAGCATGAAGGGAAGAGCTTTAAATCTTGCGTCCGTTCGGCAATGCTTAAGGAGATCAATTCCTTGCATCTGTGGCATATTCCAATCCGAGATCACGACCTCAATGGGCTCGCCCTTACCATGGGATGCATCGATCAAGGGCCAGGCAGTGGCACCATCATCGGCCTCCACGATATTGGAATAGCCTAGCTCATTGAGGACTTTTTTGATTATCTTGCGCATTGTCGCAAAATCATCGACAACTAGAAAACGTGTGCTGGGAGGAAACATAATATTTCATTCCCCCGCTCAAAGTAGGGCGGAGGGTTCCTTTCGTAGTGCTTTTCGGTCTAGTTTTAAAAAACTTGAAGCACTGCCCCCTTGCCTTTCAAGCCTAATATCTGTCAGACTTAGAGTCAGGTGGTGCTGTCTTGTTTTAAGGCGGAAAAATGAGTTCAACTCTTAAAAAAGTTCGAGACATTAACCGACTGAGACCTAAGAAGGGTCAAACTTACGACTAGGCAGAGAAAAAAGTTTAATAGGGTTCAACAACAACATTTACAGGAGGAGCAAGGATGCTCAGGGATGTCCTGATTCAAAAGGGTTTATCGAATCGAGAGGCCGAGGTGGCGGAGCTAGTTTCGAAAGGACTCTCCAACAAGGAAGTGGCCAACCAACTTTTTGTAACAGAAAAGACGGTAAAATTTCACCTAACAAACATCTATAAAAAGATGAATGTTAAGTCTCGCGCACAGCTTATCGTATGGTGCTTACCTCACCTTGGTTTCGTGGAAAGCGAAGCCCGAGTGGAGACAAGTGCTGCACAAGCCGCGACTCAAGCTTCTTACACTCAATCGATTCCTGCTGGCAGCTCAACAGTTACGACTCTGCCTGGCTCCGGAATCAATCGTAATAATGGAAATTCTGATATTGGAATGGGCGGCGGAATCTAATTCCGTCCCTGATCGTGGGTGAAGAAGACTCACCCACGAAAATTCTGATTGTCATGGCTGAATTCAATTCAGCCCACGGAGGGTCATGGTCATATGGAGGCACGTAAAGTTTCGGCTTCTGAGGTGATCATGACCCAACTTGTTTTACCCACCCATACAAATTCCCTTGATACAGTTTTTGGTGGTACAGTTATGTCGTGGATCGATATAGCGGCCGCTATCGCTGCTCAAAGGCACGCTCAACGTGAGGTGGTCACAGCCAGCATTGATGAGCTTCATTTTCTTGCACCGATCTACAAAGGATGGGTCGTTAATCTTAGAGCCAGTGTCAACTTTGTCGCTCGCACCTCAATGGAAGTGGGAGTGAAGGTAGAAAGTGAAAACCCAACGACAGGTGAAAAGTTCCATACGGCTTCGGCCTATCTGACTTTTGTGTGCATCGGTTCAAATGGGAAGCCAGCTTTGGTTCCCCCCTTAGAGCTGGAAACCAATGAGCAACGTCGTCGCAATCGGGAAGCCCAAGTTCGGCGGGAAGATCGACTCAAGCGCCGAGAAAAATACAAAGACTAAGAAGAGTTTAGCTGAGAGTGGAGATCCTTTGGAAGTAACTTTCAAATTGAAAGTCCTGGCCTTGGGTATTTTTGCTTTCAAATTGGAGACTTCTTAATTCGGGCCCTGAATCATGACCGTAAAACCAGAGTGGGGATCTGGCTTGTTCGTACGATTTGGCGGGCTACACTGCCTCCCATCAGAGGCGAGTGTTTTCCTGATTTGGTTCCAATGACTATCAGGTCGGCTTCTCGTTTTTGGCACTCTTTAAGTATCGCTTCCGAAATGGATTCAAACTGAGATTCGATGACAATATCAAATGTGATCCCGCGCTCACGGCATTGATTTTCGATCCATTCTTTTTTTCGGTCAATGCTTTGGCGGTATTTTTGAATTTCAGGATTGGATTCATCCAAGGAAGTCCGATAGATGATTTCGGCGGCGTGAATCACAATCAAGTGGGCCTTCCAATTTTGACAGTACTCAATGGCGCGAAAAAAATGCTTATTTGAAGTTTTCTGGAAGTCATAGGCAAAGGCGACTTTCTGAATTCGCCCTGAAAATTCCGAGTGTGGATTCATCAAAAGCAAGTCCATGCGACTTCTATGCATGGCGGTCTCGGCAAAGCTGCCTAAAAGTTTATTGACCAGTCCTTCGCGAGCCTGAGTATAGAGTGCCACCACATCAGCCTTCTGATTGCGTGCCAAGCGTAATAGCGAGTCCACGACAGCCGTGACAGACAGTGTGGGGTTACTGATAATATGGACATGACCCGGAGGCATCTGAACGTCGGCTTCTTCAAGCTTATGTTGAAGAATCTCTAAAGGGCCGGGTTCAAATTCTTTTTCAAAAGGAGCGGTTTGCGGTGCCGCGAGTTCAGAGGGGCGATGGGTGACCACATAGCCCAATTCCACGTTCTGGTCAGATTGGGTCAAGTGCCGCATAAGTTGATGCATATTTTGGATGGTGGCGGCATTTTGATGAAAAGGGTCAATGGCCCAAAGCGCTTTCATAAGGGACTCCTTTTTCAAACTTTTAGGCAGGCGCTTTCAATATTAAAGGCGCTGCTTTCGATTCTTAACACTAAAGAACTCGAAATAAAGCGAATTGAGACAAATTGACTCGCAGTTGCCAAGGTCGGCTTAGGTTCCTGTGATATGGCACTGCGAGTTGTTCAGTCGTTGAGATTTTATTGTTTAAAGTGTTAGCTGTGGATTAAACTAGGCCACCAGGAGGAATTTCTATGAGTCGGCTTCGTTTACCGGTAGAGGAATACACAACTCCCAACCCCGTAACAGCATCAGAAGAGCTGGATCTCCAACAGCTGCAGTCTATTATGAAAGAAAATGGGATTCGCCATTTACCGATAGTCCGAGGAAGTCAGGTTGTAGGCATTGTCAGTGAGCGGGACTTAAAAGTGGCCGATGGACTGACTTCAAATCAAAAGATTATGGTGAGAGCCGCAGATATTATGATTAAGGATCCAATCACCGTAGGGTCCAACGATAGTCTTGAGGATGTGGCCTTTTTGATGTCGAAAAATAAGATTGGCAGTGTCATCGTCAACGATGAAAAAGATGAATTTCTGGGAATATTTACTTTAACAGACGCTCTAAATGCTTTGATTGAAATCACTCGGGACGAAATTGAATTGAAGAGTATGTGAACTCCGGGATGGGCTTCTATCGTCACTTCACCAGGTAGTCACGCCACTTGGTGATTTGAGCCGGAGTCAGTTGGGCGTAACAGATGCTGCCTTCAGTGGCTGTTTCACGCTTTACAAGTTTAGCTTCTCGATTCAAATCGTAAATCTTGTGCTCTTCTGTGCGGGGGAAATAAAGCTCCACTGTGGTTTGCAGGTCCTGAATCATATCCACCATGGCCTTTTTCAAAGTCTCAATACCTTGACCTGTAGCTGCGCTAACAAAGACTCGGGGATACTGTCGAACCTGAAATTGCTTTTCGATGGGGGCTTGATCCACTTTATTGAAGACATGTAGAACTTTTTTATCTCCCCAGTTGAATTCCCGTATCATATTTTCCACAACTTCGATCTGTCGAAGCATATTGGGCGATGACAGATCCACTACATGAAGTAATACATCAGCTTCGGCACTTTCTTCAAGTGTCGCTTTAAAGGCTTCAATCAACTGCGTGGGAAGTTTGCGGATAAACCCGACCGTATCAGTCACCACAGCAGGGGGGCCATCAGGCAGAAAAACCTTTCGGGTTGTCGGGTCTAAGGTGGCAAACACCTGGTTCTTCACTAAGACCTGGGCCCCAGTGAGGCGATTTAAAAGAGAACTTTTTCCAGAGTTTGTGTAACCAATCAATGCAAAGCTGGGAACCTCATGCCGCTTACGTGACTGTCGATACTGACCTCGATTTTTGCGAACCTGTTCCAGTTTCTTTTTGATAATTGCGACACGCTCTCGAATGCGGCGGCGATCGTTTTCTAGAGCGGTTTCACCTGGGCCCCTGGTTCCGATTCCGCCACCTTGGCGGGACAAAGAGCCCATCCACGCATCCACCATACGGGGCATTTGATCGAGAAGTTGTGCCAGCTCTACTTGAAGTTTCCCTTCAAATGTTTGAGCTCGGCGGGCAAAAATATCTAAGATCAATTGATTGCGATCAATGACTCGGGCTTGGGTCGCTTGTTCGAGGTTTCGGGTCTGAACACCCGTTAGCTGATGATCCACGACAATGACGGAAGCTTTGGTATCCGAGACCATCTCTGCCACTTCCTGAACTTTACCGGTTCCGATCAGAGTGGCCGGGTTCCAGGAAGGAAGAATTTGAATCAAAGATCCCACGATTTCACCACCGGCCGCCCGTACCAGATCTTCTAACTCCATTAAGTTTTCTTTGATTTCGATGAGGGGCTCTGCCTTAAGGCCTACGCCGACCACGATGGCTCGTTCTGCTGCTTTGATTTGATTTGCGGCTTTAGTCAATCGGGTAAAGGCCCTCCTTAGGTCCTAAACACCATTATAGAAGAGTTTTCGGCCATAAACAAGATGTTCTATTTTGCCATTTGCCATTTGGGGCAGGTGAGAGCGAAAATTCTAGGCACAGAGGAATCATGGAAATGAAACTTAGTTTTTTTATGAGTTTAATATTGGGATTTTTGCTCACCCCGGCCATTGGGTATAGTTTTACATGTCCAGAATGGATAAGCGAAAGGCAAAGTCAATTGCCTGAATGTCCGGAAGGGGGGTTGGTTCCTGAATCATTCCCACTGGGTGCTATTGTCGTCTCTGACTTTTCCACCAGGGGAGTAAGAAGCTCTGAGTTTACCGCTGACGTTGTCAAAAAAGTTTTGCGTAATGCTGGGGATCAGAATCCACTATTGATCCTGCCTGTGGCTCCCGAAACCTTAGAGTCTGTTAAGAAAGAAATAATGGCGATGGATGCCACTCCCGATCAGAAAGAAAAATGGCTAAAATCAATTGTTCCTATTTCAAATGCTTCCTACACTTGGCAACAGGATTTGATGCAACCCTTTATCAACCCAAAGAGTGGTAAGCTCCAGCTACGAAAAGTGGAAGGTTACCAAGAGGATCGTGGACAGTCGGACATTCACGGAAAGATCGCAAAACAGCTAAGGAAATGTGGATTTGAAAGTGGCCCCCTTTTGAAAACCCAGTCCCAAGGGCGTGAGTTAACAAGCGGCCACTACGGCGGGAATATTGAAGGTTTGCCTGGGGGAATATGTCTGCTTGGCGACGATGCATTAGACAGTCGATCTCAGAAGCCGATCCACTGGCAGCGGTATGCAGATCAAATTTGCGAGCCTGGTGAGGAAAATCAAATAAAAGTTCCAACTTATTGGCTTAATGTGGGTCATACAGATGAAATCGTAAAGGTTTTACCGAATAAAACTCGAGAGAAACCTTGCGACTTTTCGATTGCCATTTCATCTCCTCGCAAGGCCATCGAGTTATTGAGAAAGGATTCTAAGGGCAGCTTTTTTGATTTTAAATCTAGCAGTCCACGCCTTGATCAAGAATTTAGTTATAAAGTGAGGGGCAGTTCGGCCTTAAGCTTGGTTTGTCGCGATGCTCTTAGCTTTAGGGGTGAGCGGTATTTAAAACAAAAACGACAAGATCAGCAATCTTCTAAAACCATGAGTGATGGCCGAAATTGGTATGATGTTTTAATAAAGGTGGCCCGTGCTAGCGGTTTCGTTACAGAAGAATCAGACTCAATTGAAGAGTGCGAAAACATGACCAATGGGGAAATTGCGGATCTATTTGATAAAGTAGGAACTTACCGAGATTATCAAAATGCCATTCAGGCTGAGTTAGATCAGCTCAAAAACGAGATGAAAGCGAAGCTAGCAAAAAAACTTCCACAATGTGAAGTGGATATATTTGAAGTTCCAGATCTATATGTGGGAGGTTATACGCTTCGTGTAGGTGGCGTTCGGTCGGAACTGAGTCATGGCATGGGGGTTTCATTAATGCCTAACTCTACAAATGGCGTCACACTTAATAATGTGTCGATTCATTCAGATCCTCACGTCGGCGCCTTTAAAAAATACACAGCCGAAGAAAACCAAAAGCGAGGGCTCAACACCGAATTTGTAGACACTTTCGAATACGCCCATGTCGGTTATGGAAATCTTCATTGCTCCACAAATACGATGTACATCTGCAAGCCTCGAGGTTCAAAATGAGGAGATTATTCGTTTTCACAGCTATCTTGATGGTTGGTGTTTTAGCTTATGGCGCCAGTTCGAATATTATAACTTGCAACATCAGCAATGATCAGTTGAAAGCTCATTTGCGATTGGATGCGGTGGGTGCTGGCTATATCTCCATTTTTGATAAAGCCAATAAGCCAATATCGGAATGTTCCTTGAAACTGCTGTTTTTTGCGGATTCTCGTAAGGCCATCGTTCCCCATGTTCGGGCCAGCTTTGAATACTTTGAGTGTATTCCCGAAGTTAAAAGTCTGAGACAGCAATTTTTGCCCGATTTGACACTGATTATTGATATTAAAAATAACCAGAAAACCCAAGGCCGAGTTCAGTGGCTGAATAATCGTCAACCTGACAAGTGTGACGTTCAGACTTTGAGGATGAAGGAAATTGCTTTCAAAGCCAACCAATGGAGAAAGAGAAAGTGGGGGAACCAGAAACCTCGTCGACCCTCCTCAAAAACGTCGCCGCGTTAGTTAGAACCTGGTGACAATTTTTTGGACATTATTGAATTAATTAGCATCAAGGCTATTTTAATTTTACCTTTTCGTGAGAGTGGGTAAATTGCCTTCCTATTAAGGGGGGACAATCATGAAAAAAATCTTTGTGATGGCATTGCTGCTTTTGAATGGCGCCAGCGCCTTAGCCCAGGCTCAAAATTTTACATGTGAAGTTTTTGGGAATAATAACGAATCGGGGGAGCTGAGCCTCTCAGGTTCAAATCCTCTCCTTCAAGAGTACACTCTGAGGTTTCGTCCTGGATACAATCAGCCCGAGCGGATTATAAAAGGCAAATTGCACTTATTAGGAAAGGTCAACTTTCAAGCCTTCGGTGCTGACACTCAAACGGAAATAATGAGGGTGATTCGGTCCTCCAGACACCCAGGGGTTAAAGCTGGCGATTCGGTATGGTACGGAAATACCCAAGATCCTCAAGACAGCACACTCAATATTTATA
>CAZETK010000067.1:0-14369 GCA_964515195.1 uncultured Pseudobdellovibrionaceae bacterium | reverse complement strand
TGGCCACTCAGTTGGGTCTATTAGGTACAATCTATGGTCTGATCCTTTCGTTCCAAGCGGTGGCCCAGGCTGACCCTGCCGCTAAACAACAACTACTTGCAACTGGTATCTCGGTTTCACTTTATACAACAGCACTAGGTTTGGCTGTGGCAATTCCGGTAATGGTGACTTACTCTTTCTTGTTCTCTCGACAAAACGTACTTCTTGAGCAGCTTCAAGAAAAATGTGGAAAACTGACAGAGCTTTTAACAGGTTCACATATCCCCACATTAAACCGGGCCAATATCTTTCCTGATGCGCCTGTCGCCGCAAAGGGATCAGGATCTGCTCCTCCACCTCCTAATAGTAAAGTCTCATAATGAAAGAAACAGCGAATTAAGTTAAATGTGGGTGGGCTATGAAAAAACTTAAGATACAGCACTCATCAGATTTTGAACTAGACCTGGCATCATTGTTAGCGGTTATCATGAAGTTGGTTCCCGTGCTTCTGCTTTCCAGTGCTTTCATGCAGATCATGGTGATTGAAACAGAACTTCCGCAAGCGGTGACCCAGGCCATTGAAAAGCAGGAAAAAGAAAACAAAAAGAACTTATTACTGGAAGTCGATTCTGATCGCAAAGTCACTTTGACTCTGGATAATGATGGTCAGAAATCCGTTCTTGTCGTTCCTCCTAAGGACAATCAATTGGATTTACTGGCTCTTCATGCTTCTTTACAGGAAATCAAGAAACAAAATCCTGACATTTTTAAACTCGATCTGGCCCCCGACTCACAAGTTTCTTACAAAGAAGTTGTCTTTATTATGGATGAAGCCCGTCGAAGCCGAGACTTATCAGTGCGCTTCCCTGTACGGGATGAAACAACCGGCAAAGATACCACCACGGAATATATGTTCCCAGAAGTGGTCTTCGTCAACATGATGGAAGGTTAATATGTCTCGCCGTCGTCAACACGAACTTAATATTAAACAGAATTCCACGTTCAGTCTGAATATTACCTCGATGACTGATATGTTTACACTGATGCTGGTGTTTCTATTGCAAAATTTCGCGGCCACAACAGTTCAGGTCGATCCGGTAGAAGGATTGCGGCTTCCAGCCTCTAATACCTATAAAAACCCTGTTCTTTCCATTCAGATCGCGGTTAGCTCAAAAGAAATCCGTGTCGGCGATAAGATTGTCGCGGAAGTCCAGAACCGTGAAATTGCCGGTCGGCACATAGACCCTCAAGATACGAATTTTATTAAGCCCCTGTTTGATGAGCTGCAAGCCGTTGCTCAAAACCCAGAAATTAAGCAGGATGAAAAAAACCAAATCATGCTTCAAGCCGATCAAGAGCTTCCCTATCAAACCCTACGAAAGGTGATGTACACCGCCAGTATGGCAGGCTTTCCTCGTATTAAGCTTGTCACTGTTGTAGGCAATTAGAGACACAGCTATGAAAAAACTCGTCTTCTTACTTACATTGATTAGCAGCTTAACAGTAACCGCCGCCGATGAGGATAAAGACAAGCGAGGTCTCCTACCTGAGCTTAAAATGGACGGAGTGGACGAGGATAAAAACGAAATTAAACAACTCAGCTCCGAGTTGATGATCTCCCGTGCCGAGGATAAAGCCATTACAAGTCTGCAGGCTCTACTTAAAAAAAATAAGAACACAGCGCAAGAGCCGGACCTTCTATATCGCTTGGCCGAGCTTTATATGCGCAAAGCTAAGACAGGACGCTTTTTCGATCTCAACCAAGATTCAAAAACACTAAAGCTGTCCCCATTTCCAATCCCCCCGCAAAAGGGCAAGGACTGGCTACGAAAGGCCATCGCCACCTATAATAATATTGAAAATCGCTATCCAAAATTTGGCGAGTTGGATGGAGTTCTTTTTAATAATGCCTTTGCCCACCAGCAAGTGGGCAACATCAAGGGATCAGAGGTCCTCTATCGGCGTCTACTTACTAAATTTCCTAACTCTTCACTTGTTCCCGACGGACTAATGGCCCTGGGAGAACTCTTGTACGACCAGGCCCGATTTAAAGACGCTCGTACCATTCTTGAAGATCTTGAGCGCTTTCCCAACGCTCGTGTTTATTCATATGGTCTGTACAAGTTGGCTTGGACTTACTACAACCTGAAATTATCCGATCAAGCGATCAATAAGCTTGTTGAAGTTGTCCAAAAAAATCCCTTCAAAATTGAATCCATGAAACGCTACAACTTACGGAACGAAGCCCTTCGGGATCTTGTCGTATTTGTCGGCGACTCTGTAAAAGCCTCAAATCTTTACTCTTTTTTCAAAAAAATCACTGTGGGTGACGAGTTGGGTGAAGCCATGATCAATCTGGCAAAGCTCTACCAAACCTACAACCGTGAAAAAGACATCCACATTTTCTTAAATGAATTTTTGGATCAACAGAAAAATCACAGCTATCGTGTTCGTGCCCATATGATTCTTGTCACGGCCAATGAGACCCTTAAACGTCGTGACGAAGTCTTGGAGCATCTAGATGCTGCCAGTAAGCTTTGCGAGCCCAATGCCATCTGGCGCGCCAAACAGGAGCCAGCGTGGGGAGATGAAACTTGTCAAAAAGATTTTCGTAAGACCAGTCTTGAAATCGCCGACAAGTGGTGGGGCATTTGGCTTAAAAACAAAAGTCACACTGAGTTTTCAAAGCTGACGGAAAAATCGCTCCGCTTGGTATTGCGCGGTGACGACGAAAAAAAGCCTGATTACAAGACTCGCTATGGATTAGCTGAGTTGCTATTTCAACAGGGCATTTTCGAAGAGGCCAGTCAGCACTACGAAATGGTGGGCGCAACCTCACAAGAGGCCACCATGGTACATGACGCCAACTATGCCGCCCTTTACTCCATGCAAAAGGCGATCGAAGCCAAAAAGAGTAAGGATAAAAAACTTCAAGAGCGTCTTAAAAAGTTGTCTCTACACTATATCGAAAAGCATCCTAAAGGACAACATGCCCTGCCCGTGCAGTTGCAAGTGGCAATTGCTGAATACGAAATCAATAATGATAAAGAGGCTGAAAAATATCTCACACCTTTGACTCAGCAAAAGCAAAACATTGTCGTACGCCGTAAGGCCCAGGATCTTTTGCTGGATATTTATAATCACCGCAAAGACTATCCTACCCTCAAAGCTATGGCCTCTGAATACTTGAAGGAAAGTGACCAGGCCGAACGCAAAGCCTCTCTGCAAAAAATTTACGAAGAGGCTCATTATGCGGACGTTCAAGACGCTTTAAAAAAGAAGCCTAAAATTGAAGTGGCGGAAATGCTGATCGAGTTTCGAAAGACGCACCCTAAGTCCAAGCTTTCAAAGGAGGCTCTATGGCAGGCGCTTTCCCTGGCGTATAGCGAGGGCTATTCCACTCGTGGCGCCGACTTGGCTTTTGAATTTTCCCAAACATACTCCGATGACAAACGCACGGCTGATGCCCTACGGGAAAGTGCGAACTCCTATTTATTAACTGGCCGAATTGATAAGGCATTAGAAATTTATCGTGATATTTTAAAAACCAATCCATCTGATAAACGTAAACTTCAAGATGCGATTATTGACCTTTACGTTTTGGAAGGCAAAAAAAGCCAAGCCCGGCAGATGATTCGCGATATGATGAAATCGGCCTCTGGCTCGGATAAAAGAATCTTGCATGACCGCTTGGTGGCCAGTTTTTCTGAGGATGAGAAAGCCTCAAAAGAATATAAGGAATTTGAAAAGCAATTAGTTGACCAAGGTGTAGAACCCTACAGCACTCAGCACTTAACCCGTTTAGCTCGTCAACATTTCGAGAATAAAAAATATCCCGAAGCCTTTCAAGCTGCCACACGAGCCATGGCCCGTGATACAGCTATGGAGCATCGAGCGGAAGCCCGATACATTCAAGCTCGCATATTAGAACATGAGCTTATCAACCAAAGTATCAAAACTAGCAAAGAGGACCGACTAGCTTTGGTTCTTAATATTAAGACAGAAAAACTGGACAAGGCCCTGACAGCCTACAATTCTGCTTCTAAAATGACCAAAGATCCTGCCCTGATGGTGCAAGTGTTAGAAGGCGTAGGGCGAGTATACAATAATTACATCACCTCTCTTCGCGAAATGGAGCTACCAGCTTCTTTGTCAGAGGCTGATATAAAAACTCTTCGCGATGAAATTGAAAAAATCACGTTTCCCGTTGAAGAGAAATTAAAAGAAAACAAAATGGCCATGGCGGATCTTCTTAAGCGGGCACCGGCTAGCGAGGACGTTACCCATTGGTCAGATCTGCGGCCTGAAGAGACGGTTCCTGTTGGTTCGACCGGCCCCTCTCTTGCTGATATCAAAGCCTTTTTGCCTGACTCTTGGAAAGCCGGAAGCGGTTGGGATCTTCATACCAATAGAAAACCAAAATGTCGGACCGGCGCCTTTGCTAAGGATAAGGATTTTTCTGGTCGCGCGGAGTTGATGGCAGATTGCTTCTTAGCAAAAAATTGGAAAGTGTTTGAATCTGAGGCCCTGGCTCTAACGGATACGCCCACCTATAGGGCTTGGGGCCTCTTCTATTTGGCTTTATTAAGTGAACAACAAAATCTTCTGGAAAAATCTCTCTGGCTGACAGAAAAGGCCTTAGAGCTGTCAAAAGACAACGAGGTTTTCCAATACCAAAAGGCAAGAGCCTTGGGTCAGGTGCAAAACAATTTGAAATCCGCCCTCCCAGAGTTTGCAAAGCTCTTTAACAGCAAGAACTTCAGAACAGAAGAAATCAGTGCACTGAAGGGACTCCACTACGCCCAACTGGGTGACTGGGGCAAGGCGAAGGAGGCTCTGTCGGGCTTTTCAAAAGACGCCCTTCACAAGTACAAGTTGGTGGTTTTGTACGCCGAAGCCCAGAATAGAACTGGCAACGTAGATGAAGCCGTTAGCGTGATTTCAAACTCCAAGCTTAAGAACACTCTGGATGCTTGGCTCTACTTAGGTAAGATCTTTGAAATCGATAAACCAGAGCTAGGCCGCGCACAGGATTCCTATAAAAAAGCCCTGGCCTTAAGTACAAGTGCCGAACAAAAAAGTTGGCTAGAAAAAAAGCTCGAGTATTTAAACAACCTGAAGAAGTAATCTAAAATACATATTTGTTTAATATAAAGCGGGATCTCGAGGTCCTGCTTTATATTAATTCCGAATAGATATCGAATCCCCTGGCTAAAAGTTCGTCAAAAACCGAAAAATTCAATTATTTCCAAGCGTTACCGTGTCTCAATATGCTACCGTGTTCATTTTTTACTCTAGTCGCGTCTCAAATATGCCGTAATCTATATTGAAGAAGGAGCATCCACTTTTATGAGAGCCATAAAAAGCATCGCTGTATTTCTTTTTATAGTACTTCTTGGACTCACCATTGAACTTCAGGCTCAGTCTAAAAAACGCACCATTCGCAAAGTTCAAGAGGTCAATTTCGCAGAAATGAGTCTTAAGGGAACCATCCGAAATCCCGATGGAGCATACTTGGTGCAGAAGCGCGGAATCAAATTTTTGCCTCTGTACGATGTTAAAAAAGATATGGATGCGCGCATACGGGACTCTAGTTTTTACGTTAAATAGGCGGCATCGAGGGGCGTATGAAGACATTGGTCGTTAAGCAACTGAGAAAAGATGGTGTCCAGAAGGTTTGGCGCGTGAAGCCACGCCAGTCGCCTTGTACCTTCGGTACAGCGCGGGTATGCGGTATTAACTCAATCGACACGACGATCACGCCTTTCGAAGGCGTATTTCAGCTGACTGATGAAGGTTGGATGTACATCGATATGAGTCCCTCCCACGTTGAGGACAATAAGACCACCCTTCTTTCTATGTCTTCACGTTTGAATTTTGACGACAGCCAACTAGAGTTTGATGTCTATGAAAAAGATATCAACCATCTAGAGTCTTTTAAAAGTTTCTCATCATCAGTCCAAGGTGGAGCCCAACAGCAGCTTTTCATTGTCACTTACAACAATCAATTCGTACGTAGCGAACTGGTTGATTTGAAAGGGCAGTTTCGTCTGGTGGAGGTCAATCCTGCCATCCAGGTGCAAGTCAAAAACTCTGACAGTTGGGTTCAAGACACTTTTGAAAACTACGTGGTACAGCAAAAAACTATCAACGTCGAAGATTTAAAAGCATTGGCCTCCATTCCCAAAAATGAACTTATTGATGAAGACACGAAGAAGCCCATGGTGATTGCACTCAGTGCCGCTTTGGTTTTGCTTTTTGTCGGATTCTTCCTTCCAAAACCCCAGCACGAAATCACACGTTGGGAGCCTCGAGAAGCTCAGCGAATTGTGGTGAATATGGAGAGCCTTAAAAAGCGAAAGGTCGCCCAGGTTAAAGCGGAGGAAATTCAAAAAGAAGATAAGAAAAAACAAACCTCTAAGGGTGGAAAAGTTGCCGGACTTCTTAAAAATCTGAATACAGGCCGAATTTCAAATCTGGTGGGAAAGGTTTCCGTTGGTGAAGCCGTTTCTAAAAACATCGTCGTCCAGAACGGCATAAAGGCGGGCACCGCCCCATCAGGGCGGGCTCTTTCTGCGTTGGGAAACAGCAACGCCTCTGGACGTGATTGGGGCGTCGAAGGCTCCGGACAGGGTGTTTCCGTAGGTACGATCGGAAAAGGGTCAGGCCGAAGTCTTGCCGGAGTCGGTGGGTTGTCAGCCGGACGAACCGGAGCCGGCAACGTAGGCCTAATCGAAGATGAAGGCGAAGTTTCAGGTGGATTGGATCGCGACGTGATTGCCGAGTATATCCGCAACCAGATTGGCCATATCCTCGCTTGCTATGACAGACGCCTAGCCGCCAAGAAAGATTTGGGCGGTAAAGTTTCAGTTAAGTTTACAATCGGAGCCCAAGGCTCCGTGGAAACGCAAAACATCACGGAATCAACCATGAGGGATGCTACGGTGGAGGGATGTATTTTGAACCGTGTGGCCAAGTGGACATTTCCTGCTCCCAACGGAGGCACGAAGGTGATTGTCACCTACCCGTTCCTCTTCAAGAGCACGAATTAATTTGAAGGAGAAACCACATGAAATCATCAAGAATCACCGCCCTGATCGCGTTATTCTTTATTTCTTCCACCGTTCTGGCACAAACAGGAAGCGACAAACTGGATGTCCAGGCTTTAGAGCAAAAATACTGGGCCGCTAAGGATGATGACTTCAGTGTTGTACAAAATCGCGCCTTCCAGAAAAAAGGACGCTTCTTCGGAACTCTGCATTTTGGATCCGCCATCAACGACCCTTACTATTCCGGCACTTACACTGGAGTATCCGCTGGATACTTCTTCAATGAATCATGGGGTCTTGAAGGAACTTATCAAACGACGAATTATGATAAAAGTCGTTCTTTTAAAGAAATCTTACGAATGGGTGGCGGCCCCAAAGCTAATGAGTTTGAAAATCGTTTTGGTATCAACGGGATTTGGACTCCCATTTATGCAAAGATGTCTTTGTTTGATAGAAAAATCATTCACTTCGATATGGGATTTACATTTGGTTTGACTCAAATTAATTATAGCAACCCATACACAACTACACCACATCCCAACTATACAGAAAAAGCGAAATCAAGCTCGACAATGGGCTACAGTATCGGCGTTATGCAGCAGTTTTACTTCAGCGAAAAAGCCGCTGTGCGGATTGAGTTCAACAACACATTCTCGACTCAAGACACTGTTGAGTACGGAAACACCAGTGGAGCAAAGTCAGGCACCAAGAACATTAACGACACGTCTCTTTTACTTGGTATCACGATTTTTGACTGGAGAAGCAAGTAAGACCCACAATGGCGCACTTGATAAGGTGATATAACTATGAAACATATTCTAACTATTCTCATACTCGGAATTTCTTGCGTCAGCCTGGCGGCGGATCTTGTTGTGACTTCACCTGCGACAAAATCATCGGGAATGAAAATTAAATCTTCCGGAGTGCCCACCTATAATTTTAATCCTAAGGTTGCCACTCCCCGATTAAGGATTGGCAAGGAACGATCTGTTCAAGCTCAAGTATCCGATCTTTCTGCGCTGCCCGCTCCTCCAGTTACGACTTTCCAAGGCGTAAAAAAGGCGCAACCTCTTTCTTCCATCAAAAGAACTAAGCTAGCACCGGTTACTAAGTTGAAGCCCGCCAAGGTTTTTGTGTCCGAGAAAACTATCGCCAAAGTCCCTGACGTCAAGGAACTCAGTGAGGTTCCAGAGCCTACTTTTAAAGACTCGAATCCTACTATCAAAGACCTCTACAAGTTTACAGCTAACGACTTCAAATTGATTGAAGGTCTTATCTTTCTTCAAATCCACGGCAACAATGACATGGCGTTGCCGATTCTATCTGAAATTTTTAAAGATAAGAGCCTCAAGCACGAAGCCATGTTCCATTACGCCGAAGCCGCACGAAAACTGGGACTTCCTAAAGAGTTTCGGAACTCACTCCTGACAGTGGCAAGAGAGGCCAGCGATCAAGGCCTTCGAAAAGCGGCGGCAGCGGAACTTACAAAACATATTCGCATTCTAGATGTTATGGATATTAAAGACATTGAACCTCTCACACAAAAATACGATGTCGATATCAGTGTCAATGACGCCTATAACTTTTATCGAGCTAAATACTATCTGGAAGAGGGTAATTTAGGTCAGGTGGAAGACGCTTTGGCCCTAATCCCAGAAAAATCCGAATATCATGGTGATGCCCTTTTTATCTCGGCTCTTTACAACTACCGCCGCGGTCAAATCAACAAGGGTCAGCAGGATCTTGAACAAGTCCTTAAAAAAATCGCTAAGGACAACCCGATTCGCACAGTGGCCGCCCTGACTTTGGCTCGAATTCATTTTCAAAAGAACAACTTTAAAGAGGCCTTTACCACATATCTTGAGGTGGACAAATCTCACCCGCTTTGGTTACAGGCCATGGTGGAGCAAGCCTGGACTCAAATTCTATTTAAAGACTTCGAAGGCGCTGCTGGAAATATGTTCCCTTTGCACACCGACTTTTTTAAAAATGCTTACAATGCGGAATCTTATGTTGTTAGAACCGTGGCTTACTTGAACCTATGTCAGTTTGGAGATGCCCAAAACGTCTTGCAAAACCTGGGTCGTAAATACGCTCCCATTTACGGAAAGCTTTTAACCTACAAAGACCGCAATAAAAATAAGTCCGCCCCTTACTACGACACTGTCCGGGGTTGGCTGAAGTCACCTAATCTTAAAGAAGTTGATGGCCTTCCCCGATCGTTTATCGTCGAGTGGGCCCGTCATCCTAGCTACGTTAACATTCAGAAGAACATCAACACTTATGAAGATGAGATTTCTAACTTTAATAAAGTCACTTTGAATCTTATTCAAAGGGAAAAGGACGTCTTGGCCGAACAAGTTAAAACTTCGAAGTCCCTTTCCGATACTCGCATAAAGTTGACGGACTCTAAAACTCCTAACAAGGATCTTCTAAAACAAGAGGAAGTCCGACTGAACCGAAAATTGTCGGCTTTAAAGTATGAGTCTTCCAATATCAATCGCGCGCGGAACCAGGTTAAGGTGATCCGTGATATTGCAAACGTAAAACTTGAAGCCGAGAAAAAATCGCTTCGAGCCGTGGCCGCCAATACACTAAGAAAACGCTTTGATATGATGATTAAGGATCTAAAAAACTTGATTGATCAGAACGAAGTCCTTCAATATGAAATTTACGCGGGTGCCGGTGAACATATCCGTTACCAAACCGCTGGTGGAGAAGTCAGTAAAGAGACTCGTGATGAGTTAAAGGTAGACAAAGCCAAAGCTATGAAGTGGAGCTTTAAAGGCGAAATTTGGGAAGATGAAATCGGCCACTTCCGGTCTTCACTCAAAAGTGTATGTCCGCCAGATGATAACGGCTAAGTAAAGAGAGGAATACAATGAAACACATGAACTCAACCATTGCCAGCTTGATCGTCTTTATAGCCGCTCACTTGTTTTCTGTGGCATCAGCCCAGTCCACAGCCCAAGGCGGTCTAAACAAAATCAAAGATAATCTTGAAAATGCGAAAGTAAATCTTCAAGAGTACAAAAACAATTTGAAGATCGTCGAAGAGAACATCAAAGAAGTCAGCAAGGCGAAGTCATCGGTAGAAGCTCAAAAGAAACAAGTCAGCGCCCAGTTGAAGGAAAATCAAGCCAATATTACCCGTCTTCAGAAAAGTGAAGGCGAGATCAACAAGCTGATTAAAGATGAACAATCCCAGTCAAAAAGCGAAGAGGCTCGCATTCAGGAACTTCAAGCTATGATCGCCCAGCTTCAAGATAATCGCGCCAAACGTGACCAGAACATCCAAGGCTATCAGGTGCAACTGACCCAGCTCACTGAAGAAAAGAAAGTGTGGGAACAGCGAGGCCAGATGCTTAGCTCCCAGAATAAAAAAGTGGATGATCGGTTAAAGGCTGTTAGGGCCCAAGAAACCGAATGGCGAAATAAAAAGCGCGGCTATGAAGGCGAGATTTCCCGCTGGAACAAAGAAATCAACAGGCAAGAAAAATCCTACAGCCAGTTTAAAGACCTGGCTGACAGCTCCAAGTAGACAGTCAGTTCCTATCGCAGAACCTGATAGCTTGGCACTACGATTTTTCTTCCACGGCTATCGACCAGCAAGTCACCCGTCTGGAATATGGCAAGCAAAGTCCCACGAATGGTGCCGGCGGTAATGACGTCACCCGTTTTAAAGCCATAATGACAGCCACGAATCCCAATATCCGCCAATGGCAGTATAATCTGACGGTTGAATTGGGTTAAAACCAAAGCGGAATTATTAAAAGAGTTATAACCTCGGTAGCTCACGTACTCTCCCGAACGGGTCCACACCTGATCTCCGACTTGAAGAGAATTTCCCATATTCCAACCGCTACAACCATATTGGGCAGTGGGATATGGGGCTGGTCGGTTGGAATTTAGAATAGGAGCTGGCGGAGGAACCGCATGACCAGGGCGTCCTACTTGGCCTTGGCGTTCATAGGTTTCACTTTCGACCAAACGACCATTGACATAATCTTCTCGCCTATCCAAAGAGTAGAATGATCCATCGGAACGACGACAGACAATGCTCTCAGTGCTGTGTCTTCGATTGTTGTAGTAGGACTCACTATAGTAAGTACGACAGGTTTCCATTGTATGCCGGTTGTAGCCCGCATGAATCGGCCTTAATCGACCGCGGACGCCTGAACGAGAGCCATAACGTCTTCCATCCCAATCATAATTGCGCCCCATTTCGCCCTCAAAGGATCTTTGCTGAGCCTCTTCATAGGCACGGGCATCTGATTCATTCATTTGCTTTTGAACTTCGGCTCCCAATAAAGATCCACCTACAGCGCAAAGAATCACGGCGGCTGTTCGACCGTTACCTTTACCTAACTCCATGGCATCACAAAGAGCTCCACCGACAAGACCTCCTATTAGGCGACCCCAGAAATTGTCAGCATGGGCGCTCTGGTAAGTAGATCCCACCATGGTTACGACCAAAAGGCTTAAGATGGATTTTTTCATCATTTCTCCCGACACTAGTAAATTGAGTTCAAGGGTCTAATTACATAACCGTGATAAGTGCTGTCGATTCCCACATCTCCGTTTCGGAAGAGATATCGGATTGTTCCCGATACGCCATCCCGAGTGGTCACCTCATAAGAGCGACAAACTGGGGTGACATCACACTCCACGCCGAAATCGTCAACTGAATGAAAAGGGGCATAGCCTGCGTTGTTGACGTAAAGTTGGATGCTTCGACCATCAGGTGACACGCTTTTCAGAAAGCCCACTTCTCCGCGACGATTCATAAGTTGGAGACGGCGCTGATAACCCGCATCTTGAACGATATGCGGAATCTGACGAATATCCCAATTCAATAAAAATCCATGAGACCCAGGTGCGGGTACCGGTGCGTAGCCTGGAGGATAAGGACTCACATCGATGGATCCACCTCCATGACCTGGATAAGGACTCACATCAACGGATCCGCCGCCATGACCTGGAGCGGGAGCCACTCCGATGGAACCAGGACCACCATAAGAGGGAACTGGTGAGTTGTAACCGGAATTATAGTTATTGTCGTAAGAGTATGAAGAGCTGGGCTCTTCCCTTGTCGGAATAACGCCCGCTTTATCCACGACATTCCAACTGCCGTTACGATCCTTACAGGCCCAGCCAGTGGATTTACCTAAAAATTCGCCACGTCGACGATAAATACTCATTTCAAATTTTTTACAGATATTTTCAACGGGGCCTTCCATCATCTCATTGTTGCCCACATTCATGCGATAACCGATGCCTCGGATTTCCACAAAGGCGAAAAAATCGTTGAGATCCACTCGCCGCTGGTCACCGACTCGACCCTCCAGCCCGTCTTTTAAGAATCGGCGCAGTGTCTGTTGCTCTTCATCGCGCAGGTAGCCGCAGTAATTGGCTCCGGCCAATCCTCCGACAATGCCCGCCACTAAAGTCAAAGGGTCACTTCCTATTACTTTATGAGCAATGGCTCCACTGCCCACACCGCCGATCACACCACACATAAACTCACCGAAGGAAAGGGATTTTTCCTGCCCCCTCCACCCGGCCTGTGCCATAGGTTGAAACAATAAGGATAGAGCTAAAGCTACGATTAAACTTTGTTTCATCTTAATACTCCTATTATCCATCAAGTCCAAATAGCAGGATTAAGGCCAATTATCATAGGCTTGAGGAGGATCTGATCTGACTTCCCTGCCAAGAAACTAGACAGGGTGACCAAAAGGGCTGGGTTCAATATGAATACGGAATGCAAATTGAATCGTAGAATTGAAGAGTTTAACCGAAGTGCATTAAAATAGCGCAGTCAAAATAAGCTAGCGTGCGGGCGCTTGAGATAAAGCTCGAAGCACAATTTTGGCTAACCCGCTTTTGTTCTGCTTTTGTTTTGTCTCTAAAACTTCACGAGCTTTCTGTAGTTTTCTGAAAGCCACATGAAACTTCGAAGAATTTGAGTTGCCAGGCGAGAAACCCATTTCAGTTAGGTGAAGCAATTGCCCTTCAAGCGATTTAATTTTTGCAAGCAAGAAAAGACCATCATCATCGCTTGTCGAGGACTTCATTGCCGTTTCTGCGGCGATAGAAATATCTGAGGCCAGACTTTCCTGCCAGTTTACTTCAAGTTTTTCAGAAAATACTAATGCCTCAGCTTTTCTGTTAATATTTAATATTTCTTGAACTCCTGGGATTAAAGATAGTCTTATAAGATCATCCTTAATGCTTCTAGAGTCGCGGCATTTGTAGACTTGTATCTGTAAGCCTATGGCCTTATTCATTACATGATCGTTGAAAAGCTCCGATTCATCTTTAGTTTTAATTTTGTAAACACTTGATCTCTCCCGGTTCTTCCTAATATGAGCCAGAGTTATTACATCTTCTACTCGTTGGTGTGGCACAGATAAATTTCTGCCTTGATTGGATAATTTTTCAAAAATTAACCCGCCTTTAATTGCTAAGGCCGCATGATCATAAGTACCGTCAGGATACTTTAATGTAATGATATCGCCTGGACCTTCAGGTTGAGTGCTGGGACCGCAAAATTTATTGATATAGAAGACAAACTCAGGACCATCCACGAAAGTGAGTTCCGATACATAGCCCTTACCAAACAAAACTGCATTAAAGCAGTTAGGCCCATCCTGGTAAGCTGTTCGCTGACCATTCACGATATGCATGATTAAATCGTTATCAATTTGATTTAAATCAGATTTGCTTCTAAGGTCACAGGGTTTCGCATATGTAATGCTTAGAAATAGTGCAAGTAAGAAGACTATCACTCTTTCTTTTTCGGCAAGCTTCATTAGAATCTTTACAAAAGCGGTTCAGATTTAAGTTATCGTAAATCAAAATTATTCTGCCTCAAAACCCAATCCAAACGGGTCCTAAATAAATTCAAAATAATTCACTTCGTCTTTCCGCTTCAGAATAAAATCCCGACCGACCTATGTCCGAGCTGGCTTGATTACGAAAATCCTCTATGGATCGGCGGAAGGTGCGCAGCTCAACCAGCCTTGCAGAATCCTGGGCAGATCATCCAAAGCGGAGTCCAAGTTTATTTAAAACGGTGGTTTAAACTTTATGCAGTGACCTTGCACTAGTGCTAAGAATTCTCTTATGACGCAAAATTATTTCTGGACAGGGTTTTGGGGTTCTTAATTTTGCTTGTGCGAAGAGTTTGTCCTCTGGTTATCTCCAGAGATATGCTGAGAGCTTTTCTCTTCTTTTAGGAGGGATTACGGCTTTTGAATAGCCTTTATAAGGAATAGTTTAGAGACTCTTTATTTTTAAAAACTCCTTAAAAAGTACTTTTTAAAACCCATGATATTG
>CAZETK010000066.1:0-15737 GCA_964515195.1 uncultured Pseudobdellovibrionaceae bacterium | reverse complement strand
ACGTTAGCCAGCATTGAAAGATAGTGGAGGCGTTTAGTGTACAACGGAACGGCCTCACTCATGGCAATATCGTGGGCTTGGAAGATGGTTTCATCATCCCGGTCAGCTTTTTCTAAAATCGTTTTAAAAGCTTTTGCCATGGGCTTGGAATCCATCTGGTTACAAACCACAATGGCTTCATCCAATTTTTTTGCCAAAATTAAGTTCTGAATTTTGTTCATGAACTCGTCGGCGTTGATCCCATAAGCATAGTAAAGTTTAATGGCCCTCTCAATGGTTAAAGCCATTGATCCAAAGCCTGTTAGTACGATCACCCAGCCCATAAAGCCGGCGCTTGACATGAATTCTAGAAAGCCGCCCATTTGTTTCCTCCTTAGTTGCCACAACTTCTGAAAAATCTAAAACAGCTTTTTAATCTGTTTCATTCCATCTGATTGCACCTGGAGGAAACGTACGGCATATTGCAAAGCAGATTTAGTGTTAAGCCTTTGTTTGGTAAAGTTTTTTCGGACGACTTGCGCCAAAACTTTAAAACCTTTGTCGAACGACTCACCCGCGCAAAAGTGTAGGACCACTTGATCTTGCGGAAGTAGAAGCGGGGAATTGATCAGGACTAAAGCCCCGTTTTCTGAAATCGAGGTGCATTCTCCATCAAAAAATGTCGTTCCGTTATGACCTAAGATGGGGGTTTTGATATCTTTCCGGGAAGCTTCGCGTTTGGAAAATTCGTTTCGTAAAGTTTCATTTTCACGTATTAATAGAGCCAGGCGGTCCTTTGAAAAGTCAGGACATTCGCCTAGCATCATCCATCCCTCGAGATGAGGAGCCCAGACATAGTTATAATCCTGGATTTCATTATTCTGAACCATACGGATCATGACAGCGTAATCGTAGGGGCCGTATTGAGTGTCTCCGCGAAGTATAAACCAATTTTTTAATTCCAGATTAATATTTGCTAAATTCATGGCCCACCCTTAATGCGTTATGTTTACTTCAGTGTTGTTGGATCATAAGTAATTTGAATATTCGATTCGGCTGACAAGGTACCTGCCAACTCGGACGCGAAACGCACTGAGTTTGTGACAGCATCGTAAGCCCAAGTTGTAGCGCTAGCTGGAATGGCAGCTCCGTCAATTTTCACAATAATAGAGCCTTCCTTAGGCTGACGATCCAAGTTAAAGACAGCAGCCGCTGTTATCACAGATTGCTTGATATTATCCAAAACTGTGTTGAAGGGATCACAAAGGCTGTTTTTCGATCCACCGGTCAAATCAGAAATCTGACCAAGACGGATAGCTTTTCTTTGGCTTGAATCATTCAGCAAGTTCAAACAAGCGTTATCCAAAATCCCAATCGTATTGATCTGATAATTGTCATGGCGATTGTTAGCGTTACTGTTGGTTAAAGTATCTAGAGAATCCACAAACGAACTTAATGGAATCAAGCTAGAATCACTGTAGTTTGTAGTGGCCGAGCTACTTGTTCTGGAAAAATCATCCTCGTCACTTACAATAATAATCGCCAAGAAGGCGCCATTACGTCGGAAGTCATTATTGGCCGTATTTAAAAGAGCTCGTCTCATGCTGGCTAAAGATCTTTCATCCCCATGACCTTGGGTTCCTACTTTTACGTTAGTTGTAAAAACCGAATTAATGGAAGTAGTGTTCTTGTCCATTACAAAAACACCGCTGTTAGTGGGAGCCCCTTGTGGCGCATAACTGGGATTGAAGATATCGGCGCGGTTGCCGGTTCTCCAGCGTGAGCTATAGAAGGGGTTGTTATTGTACTGTTCGTACCATACGTCTGAAGTGGTCACGGCCATTCTAAAGTCGTATTTGAGAGCGACGAAGTCTTGGATAAAGGAATTAAAGTTCGCAGCCAGATTCGCCTGAGAAGACTCCATGGAGCCTGAGTTGTCCACCACCCATAAAATGTCCACAGGTCGCGGCTGCATTGAAAGTGAGGATTTGAAATTCTCTTCCGAAGTTAAAATCGAAATTCCACCACTTGATTTATCGCATGCGCTGAGTGCCGTCATCATGACGAAAAGCCCGATGCCCATCATTAATTTGCTCATACGTGAGGTTTTCATACGAGTATCCTCCTGCAGGTGTACGTTCATTCAACTAGTGTTCACCTGATAAATTCATTCTGAAGGCTTAAAGTAAAAATAGAAAATCAAGTCCCTAAGTGCTTGAAATTATCTTTGTTTTGGGGTGTTGGTCCAACACTGAGACAATCTAAGTGTTTGAAATGACTTTAGTGAAAGAAAAAAGCGTAAATTATAAAAATTTTTGATGTCGAACTTATCGTCAAAAAATAAAAGTTCAACGGATCAGCTGCAATAGAATTCTATTTTTTTTGAACAAGTTTTTGACGATAACGGCGCGATTCGAATTATCTTATGAATCTTTAACGGATTTTTACCGTCATTTTTTTGCCCTAGTGATTGCGGCTAGAAGATTAGTTCTTACTCGGCACTTTGAGAGGCAATTCGATCCAGTTCTATTTTTAGATCTCGAATTTGAGGCAGTAGCGCAATCGTCTTCAGGTTTTCCTTGAGCTGCTCAAGGCGGCTTGCGCCCAAGATAACGGTGCTGACATTTGGGTTTAATGTGCACCAGCCTAAAGCTAAATGAGCCATCGAGAGTTTCGATTCGTCAGAAAGTTTTTTGAGATCTTGAATGATTTTTTGAGTCGTGCGATCCTCTAAGGCCACTTGAAACCGCTCAAAGGTTGGCAGGTTTAGGCGGGAGTTCTCGGGAATGCCGTTTAAGTATTTGCCTGTTAAAAGCCCTGAGGCCAACGGGCTCCAAGTTGTCAGGCCCAAGCCTATCTTGTCATACAAAGGGTTAAATTCAGATTCCACTTTTTTCCGATGAACCATATTGTACTGAGGCTGCTCGACAATCGGGCGATGGAAGCCATTGGTGACAGCAAAGTCATAAGCCTGTTCAAGTTCATCAGCACCCCATTCGCTTGTACCCCAGTAAAGGGCGTAACCGCGTTGAATCATATCATGCATAGCCATGACCGTTTCTTCAATGGGTGTATCGGGATCTGGCCGATGGCAATAAACGATATCCACATAATCCGTTCCCAACCTCTTTAAAGATCCGGTAATGGCGTGAAGAAGATACTTGCGATTGAGAGTATTTTGAAAATTCACCTGGGGTTCGATCCCCCAGAAAAACTTGGTCGATAAAATGTAGTAATGGCGGGGAACTTCAAGCTGTTTGAAAGCCTTCCCCATCAACTCTTCTGACTGACCATCGGCGTAAGCCTCTGCATTGTCAAAAAAATTCACGCCTAGATCAAGAGCATGCTTCAGCATTTCTTTGATGGGTTTGAGATCCATCTGCCGACCAAAAGTGACCCAAGAGCCTAATGAAAACTGACTGACTTTTAAACCGTGACAACCTAATTTTCTGTACTCCATAAAGTGAGGCTACAACCGGAAAAATTCTCTGAAAAGCCCTCATGCGTCTAGATGACAGCCAACATAACTTATGTGAAGCGTGACAATTTCGACAAATCTAGTTAATCTAAACTGTTTGTTGAGGTGTAAATGGCGAAGACTCCTGTTAAGTCCTTCAAATTAGTATCTGACTTTCAGCCGTCCGGAGATCAACCCAAGGCAATTGAACAACTCGTCTCCAATTTCCACCACGGACTGAAACATCAAACTCTTTTGGGCGTCACGGGGTCCGGGAAAACCTTCACTATGGCCCACACCATCGCTCAGCTTAATCAACCTGCCTTGGTGCTGGCGCCTAATAAAACCTTGGCGGCACAGCTCTACGGAGAGTTTAAGGAACTTTTCCCGCACAACGCCGTGGAGTATTTTGTATCCTATTACGATTACTACCAACCAGAGGCCTATATTCCTTCTACAGATACTTTTATTGAGAAGGATTCGGCCATCAACGAGCAAATTGAGCGTATGCGCCACTCCGCCACTCGATCATTGTTCGATCGTCGCGATGTCATTATTGTCAGCTCGGTCTCGTGTATTTATGGTTTGGGAAGTCCAGAGGCCTACGAAGGCATGATGGTGCAGATCGTGTCGGGATCTCAGATCAAGCGTGACCATTTGCTGAAAGAGTTGGTTCGAATCCACTATCAACGTAATAATGTTGACTTTTCCCGAGGCAATATCCGCGTGCGGGGAGATTCAGTGGAAATTTTTCCGCCCTACGAAGAGCAGCGCGCGATTCGAGTTGAGTTTTTTGGCGATTATATAGATCGGCTTTCCTGGGTGGATCCTTTGACGGGGGAAAGGCTTGAGGATTTAGACCAAGTCGGAGTGTATCCCAGTAGCCACTACGCTACCCCCGAAGATACAATCAAGCGGGCCATTGGAACCATCCAGGAGGAGCTTCGACATCACCTCAATGAGCTCAATAAGAACTTTAAGTTTCTGGAAGCTCAACGGTTGGAGCAGCGGACCTACTACGATATCGAAATGATGGATCAGATGGGTTTTTGTCCCGGAGTCGAGAACTACTCACGTCATTTTACCGGGCGTGGACCTGGTGAGCCACCGCCGACCTTGCTAGAATATTTTCCGAAGGAGTTTATCACTTTTGTGGATGAGTCCCATATTACCATTCCCCAAATTGGTGGAATGTACCGCGGAGACCGGGCCCGGAAGTCCACTCTTGTGGAGCACGGGTTTCGTTTGCCATCAGCCTTGGATAACCGGCCTTTAAACTTTCAGGAGTTTGAGCGGATGATGGATCGCGTGGTCTACGTTTCTGCGACTCCAGGCTCGTATGAGTTAGAAAAATCAGAAGGGGTCATCGTTGAGCAGATCATTCGCCCCACAGGCTTGGTTGATCCTCAGGTGGAAATCCGGCCTGTCCGACATCAGGTCGATGATTTGTTAAAGGAGATCCAAGAGCGCGTTAAAAGAAAAGAGCGGGTATTGATCACAACATTGACAAAAAGAAGCGCCGAGGATCTGACGGAATATTACGAGGCCATCGGTGTTAAAGTGAAGTATCTGCACTCGGATATCGACACCGTCGAGCGAGTTGAAATTCTTCGAGATCTTCGATTAGGTGTGTTTGATGTGCTTGTAGGGATTAACCTACTTCGTGAGGGATTGGACATTCCCGAGGTGAGCCTTGTTGGAATCACGGATGCAGATAAAGAAGGTTTTTTGCGTTCGGAACGATCTTTGATCCAGACCATCGGACGCGCCGCTCGCAATGCTAATGGTCGAGTCATTTTATATGCCGACACCGTGACGGAATCCATTCGTAAGGCCATGTCTGAAACTGATCGGCGCCGTCGACTGCAGCAGGAATACAATAAACAGCATGGTATCACTCCTGCCACCATTATTAAGCGAATCCGAGACGGCTTAGGGGATATGTTCGACGGCTCCTTGGGGGCTCAGAGCCTACAAGCGGGGGTTGAAAATAAAAGGATCAAGTCAATGGCTGAAAAGCCTCAGGCGATCGAGAAGGAAATTGATAAACTCAGAACTACGATGCGAAAATTATCCGCGGATCTCGAGTTTGAAGAGGCCGCCAAAGTACGAGATGAAATTAAAAGGCTTCAAATTTTACAATTGAGTCTAATATCAGGAGAAGTTGAAAAACAAAGCTATGAATCCCAGAGTTGATGAGCTACGGCAGTTAGTCAGCACCTTTCCGACACAAAGTGGTGTTTACCTTATGAAAAATGAGGGGGACAAAATTTTATACGTGGGCAAGGCGAAAAATTTGAGGAACCGGGTTCGAAGCTATTTTCATGATTCTTTGGACCATCCCAAGACCGTGGTGCTGGTCAAACAGATTCACTATGTTGAATATATTTTAACTCGAACCGAGGTTGAGGCTTTTCTTTTAGAGGCTTCGCTTATTAAAAAGCACAGGCCCAAATATAATATTCGTTTAAAAGATGATAAGGCTTACCCCTACATCAAAGTTTCATGGAATGATGCCTATCCACGCCTTTATTTAGCTCGAAAAGTGAAAAAAGATGGCGGAATGTATTTTGGTCCCTATACCAGCGGCGGGGCAGTTTTCGAAACCATCCGTTTTTTGAATAGAACCTTCAAGATCCGCGACTGTACCGATGCCGTTTTTAAATCTCGTAAACGGCCGTGTCTGACCTACCAGATCGGGCGCTGTACGGCCCCTTGTGTAAACTATATTTCCCAGCAGGATTACCGCGATGAAATAGAAGGGGCTTTGATGTTTCTGAAGGGGCAAAACAAAAAAGTCATTAAGACCCTGACAAAAAAAATGACGACTATGGCGGACGAGGAGAAGTTCGAAGTGGCGGCCCGCCTTCGTGATAGCATCCAAGCCGTGAAAAGCATCCTCGAAAAACAAGCAGTCATCAACGATACTTCTGATAAGGATCAGGATGTCGTGGGTTACTACGGAGATGAAAGAGGAACAGTTGTTGAAACAGTTCATATTCGTCAGGGTCGAGTAGTGGGGGTTCGCCCTCATTATCTGGCTAATCTGAATACCCTGGACACCCAAGAAGATCCTCGGGACTGGATGCTTTCCTTTTTAAATCAGTACTACGATGAAAACGTCATCCCGGACGAGGTGCTTCTTCCCCTGGATTTAGGGCATGATCTGACCAAGTTGATGGAGGCAGTCCTTCACGAACGTTCGGGACGAAGTTGCATTGTCAAAGTCGCTACGGACAACAAAAGCCGAGCCTTGGAAGAAATGGCCTATGAGAACGCCAAGGCGCAATTTGAAAAGTGGGTTTCCAAGACGGAAGAAAAAAAACGTGGGCTGGAAGAAATCCAAGACAAGCTGGGACTTTCCAAAATGCCAATACGAATCGAATGTTATGATATTTCAAACTTCCAGGGAGCCGCCAACGTGGCCTCCCAGGTTGTCTTTGAAGACGGCGTTCCCGCTTCGGATCAATATCGGCGATACCGGATCAAGGGTGTGGAAGGCCAGAACGATTTCGCCTCGATGTACGAAGTTTTAAACCGGCGTTTTCATCATAAGGAATACGATGATCCGGATCTGATCGTTATCGATGGCGGCAAAGGACAATTGGCCCAAGCCGTTCGTATTCTTGAAGAGATCGGTCGAAAGGATATTCCTGTTGTCGGACTTGCCAAAGCTCGGACTGAAGCTAACTTTCAGGCCCCCGAGGTGAAGGCCAGTGACGAGCGCTTTTTTCTGCCGGGCCGTAGCAATCCCGTGATCTTTAAGCCCAATTCAGAAGCTTTGCATATCCTTGTAGGTATTCGCGATGAAGCCCATCGTTTTGCCATTAACTACCATCGAAAATTACGCGAAGGCCAGAGTCTTGCCAGCGAGCTTGATCTTGTCACTGGTCTTGGGGAAAAGCGAAAGCGAGAACTTTTGCAGAAATTCGGGTCCATAGAGGACATCCGCCAAGCCGAGCCTGAAGAAATTGCCCGCATGAAGGGCTTTAACCGTGTTCTGGCCGAGCGTATATTGCTTCAGTTGAACGAGAGTGACTCAGAGGCGGACGCTGAAGAGATGGAAATCAAAGGCCTTTAAAATCCTGATCTGTCTCAAAATGAGAAGTTGTTTAAGCTTTAACCGAAAATGACCGAAAAGACAAGCAGGAGGACGTATGTTCAAGTCACTCGGTCTAGCAGGCTTATTCCTGATGATGGGATTAACCACCGGCTGTTCGTTGGACTCATCATTGACAGGACTCAGTCTTGAAGATTTAATTCCATTCCAAAAAACTCAAGGGGCCGAAATCGTGGCTGGTTCCACTCAATACTTTCACACTGCCAATAACTATAAGGTCAACGCCTCGGCCGGTAACGTATACGATCAACTTCGGGGTACCACTTCAAATGGGTATAAGGTCTATATCACGGTTCAAGGCCAAATGATTTCTGATAACGAGCTCAACCACGAGTAATCTTTATTGTGGGTCCCAGAACATTCCCGGAAAAACTTGTGCAGTGACGAAAGATTGGAATTGATATTCCCAATCCAATACTTCTTGGCGCACTAGACTTTGAGGAATTGAGGCCATTTGCAGGTTCTTTGATTTATCCAAGATCATCTCTTCGAAAAACTCATAAACTTGTTTTCCTCGAATCACCAATCGGAATCTGTTTTCCTCTGGAGACGAACAGTCTTGGGTTCGGATATCCTCCATACAATCTTCATAAATCACGTAGTAGTCTTCAATTCTTTCACCCTTTGAGACATTGTCGGAGCAAACAATGTACAACTCAGGCAACTTTTCCAGGTCGAGATTTTTATAGTGCCTTTGAAACCCTTTGATCGTGTAAGAGCTAAGATTGATTTTTAAGCATTTCCTTGCGTCGTACTTGATTTTGAACTGGGTAGTGTCGACAATCAGTCTGAAGGTCAAGTTGCTCATAAGTTCTGTGATTTTTTTATGATTTTCGGATTTTGTATGAGTGTAATACCACTCGCGTCCCAAACTAATGATAAATCCGGACGTTTTATAGTAGGGTCCAAAGGTCCCTCTTGCAAAGGTTGTCATGCCGTAGTTGAGATTATCCTCGCGAGTTTTAAGAATCGTTCTCGAGACCGAAAGAGTTCTTTTGAGGGCATGGCCCACCTTTTCAACATTAGCGCCGGGTGCTTTCTCTAGAAACTCCACCTCTTGAATGTTGATATATCCTATAGGGCCGCTGGCACAGTTATAAGACCGGATAAGACGCTCTGTATGGCTTTGCGGTTTAGTCTCAATCCCTTCGAAATCAGAATGGACGAAGATTTTATAGCAAAGAGCCTGCAAAAACAATTTTTGTGCTTTTTTATCAAGACTCTTTGCGAAGTACTTATCAAGGTTCTCTTTAAAGTCGTAGTCTTTGGAAAAGTTCAATAGAAAATCGTCCTTTTTAATGGCGTCTTTGTTGAGAACCCGAGAGTTGGTAGATTTAGTATTACCTGCAGATCTTCTTAAAAAAAGATCCATTGGCTTTGGCGGCTTTTTTAGCTTACCAAGACGAACCCGTTCTGCATGGATCAAGTCCGCCTCTAATTTCATATCGTAGAGAACTCCTAACCTCCAAATTTCCTGGATACCCAGAGTGGCGTGACCGACGGCATCCGCCTTGACAGGATAAGTGATGTCTTGACTTAAGGGTTCCATTGTCACAACCAAGAACGAACGATTGCGAAGATGGGATAGACGATTAAATCTTAAAGTCAGTCGTTCTTCTACTCCGCGCTGGGGCCTTAATTGAGAAACAAACTGCTGTGTGTCTTGGACGTACGGAAGAATGGTTCGTGCCATCAGCAGTCGCTTTTGATCAATGCTAAGATTTGCAGAAAGGATTTGCGGATCCTCTTGGGCCCAACGACGTATTGCAGACTGAAGTTCTTTGATCTCATCGCTCTTAAGGGGGGAATCCAAAACCTCTTGAGGTTTTTTAAATTCTTTCAGAAGTTCCCACATCAAATCAGGGTTGTATTCGGGTTCTTCTATTAAACCTACGGTCACGCGGAATTGTCCACCACGAGGGGTAACTTCAGTTTCTGAAGCATCCAGGTTTTTCATAAAAAAGCGTGGCAAGGCGCTAAACTCATACTCCTCGTGGGTGGTCAGATTCAGATATTCATCCAAAGTGAAAGGTGTTTGCTGATGCAGTCGAAGTCGTCTTAACAAAACCGTAGGGATGACAATTTTAAGAGGAACTTGGTTTCCTCGTTCCTTTATATAGATATTAGAGTGGGGCAATCGGCTGTCTTCCCATTGTTTTAGATACTCCACAGAGGGTTGGCTCTGGGGTGAGGGAGCATCGTGCGTCAGAGTTGATTCCACCGTGGTTTCAGGTGAGGGTGCTATCTCGACTTGTTGTTCAGGCTTCGGGGTTTCTTCCGTTGGGAGAAAGTCGGGCTGAACTTCACTTTGAGTGCTGGCGTCTGGGGATTTGGGCGTTTTGTTCCGATTGACTTGATCCTCAACACGAATGGTATCGGCAGCTGAGGGCGTCGCCTCAGGATTCTTTTTTAAGTCAATGGCTTGCCTTCTCCAAGGATTCAAGGCCAACTCAACGCTTGCTTGGCCACGCAGATCATTTCGTGAAATAAAATGGGTCTTGATGATGTAATACTTTTCGGGCTGAAGGGGGTCAAAGATGATACTTTTTTGCCATCCGAAACATCCCTCATCATCAGTCTGTCGAAAAAGAGAGTCTGACTCCATCTTGATTTCAAATCCCAGCTTGGGGGGAAGGGCATTGCCGCTGAAATCGGTGACGCATACTCTTAAGTCGAATCGGACGTGGTTGACTTGATCGAAACTGTTTCGTCCTAAAGCTTGTGTGGAAGTAGCCCTTACGGCGCTTAAAATAAACTGGGATTCGCCATCGCCGAAATAAGGATTACGTTTGGTATCACAAGCCACGGAGGTCAAACAAAGGAGAGCGATGATAATCGCATTAAAAGACTTCATATTTGACCTCGAGGCCGAAGGCATAGCCAACCCGATCCGACTGTGTTAATTGAGGCTCGACTTCTTTAGCATCAATGTAGTTTACAAACGCCTCTAAGTTGTAAGGCTTAAAGAGCACATTCATGCCCCCCGCGTAACCATCGCGGTTCATGCGCCCCAGATTGCGCCGTGAATAGGTGGCTGGAATGACATCGGGCTCGTAACGGAATCGAATCATATGAGGCTCAAAAGCCATATCGCCTATATTCCACTGGTAATAGCTGTCAATTTTCCATCCGGCGTTTCGCTTAACAGGAGCTTTGTCATTTTGGATCGCACTGCCTTCAAAAACCAATTTATCATCCAATCGAAAATTTCGCTGGGCTCGTACGGACCATTCGTTTCCATGAAATCTGTATAGGTAGTAAGACTGCCCGCCGCTGCCGTCTCCGACCAAGGTATTTCCAAGGTAGCGAGAGTCTGTGGCTAAGGCGCTGGTCAGGCCATAGAAATCATATTTTGTATAACCCAATTTGAATTCACCCTCGATTCCGACAAAGCCGATAGTCAAGTTGGTGATGGTTAACGAGCTGTCTTTTTCGTCATCAATCACTCGGTTTGAAGTGCCCGCTTGAAAGGGAACGACCTGATAACCCGTTAAAGCCGCTTCGAATACTCCGCGCTGGTAGGACAGGACTTCTCGAAAGCCCGCAAAAGCATCTTTATCATTGAAGGCTGATGAGATAGGGCTGAATTCCGTTCTGACAAGGCCGGCAGAAAGATTCAAGGCCTGGAAAGGAATTAAGGTCATAGATCCTTCTGTTACCTTGAACCCGGACGAGGGGCCGAATTCTTCACCGAACACAGCACTGGTGCGGCCATCCCGGAAGTAGGCTTTTCCATTTAATTTTGTTTGAAGCCAGGGGCTGACATTCCAGTTTAAATCCATTCCGATATGGGTGTAGGACATTGTGGATTTAATGTTTTCGTCTTCGACATGATCGCCTTCGACTGACATCGATACTGTAAGGTCAAAGGGATGTAAGTAGGACTGGGCCTGCGACTGAATCGCAAGCCCAGTTAGAATCCCCATGGCGGCAGCTCGTACGGTCATCAACATTGTCCACTACTCCCGTTAGAGAAGGTTATATAGAACACCTCTGAACGCTTAAAGTGTCATATTTTTGTGCAGTGATTTCTACAGGGTGAAAGTGTGGAACTCTTTGTCAACCACAGGTCTCCTTCGCAAAAACTACAAAACTCAAGGACACTTCCTGCAATGGGTCCTTTGACAGGCCTAGGAGCAGAGGTTAGAGTCACTCGAGTGGTTAAAAATCGAGAAATTCTCCAGTATTTGCGTTCTGCCTTGGGTCTTCACTATGTGACCTTGGCGCCGTCCGAGTCGCGTGCATCTGCAGAAGGCATCCCTCAAGAGGTTTCTCCTGGAAGGGTGCCAAGGCTTTCAGAGTGGACCCACCCAGGATTTGCACCGAAGTTGATTTTTCTTAACTACGATTCGGATGATGATCATCTCGAGCCAGAACAGAAAAGTTTATTTGAAAACATTCTAAGGGCTATCAAGTTGAGTCCTGAAGAGGTTTGGAAGATCAATGGTGGTGCTCATCATTTTGGAAACGTCTTGAACCGCCTTCGCGAACTGCAAGTGAACTCCGCCGTCGTGGTTTTGAAAAAGGAGCCGGATATTTTCCACGAACTGCAAACGACCGGCCTTCACAAATGGGCGGAGTGTTTTTCTCTGACCACGATGGTAGCTCATCCGCATTATAAAAAAGCAACATGGCAGGCGCTTCAGCTTTTTCTGAAGGAAGGGGCGGTTTTATGATTCGAGCTTTGACTTTTATTCTTTGTTTGTTAGGGGCGCCTTCGCTCTGGGCCACCTGCACCGTAGCTGTGACTATCCAAGACTCAATCGGCGCCGCCACCTACGACATTTTGCAACGAGCCGGAGACAAAGCTAAAGAAGAAAAGTGCCAGGCCGTATTTCTGCGCATCAACACACCCGGAGGTAGTCTTCAAAGCACCCGGCTTATCACGGAGCACATTTTAGCCTCTGAATACCCTTACCTGTGCTTGATCTCGCCAGCAGGTGGACACGCAGGCAGCGCGGGAGCTATTATCCTGCAGGCATGTCATGTCTCAGGAGGATTACCTGCCACCAATTTAGGAGCTGCGACTCCGGTTGCCTCGGGAGGTCAGGAGATTCCAGAGGATCTTCGCAAAAAATTGATTAACGACACCGTGAGTTGGCTTGAGGGAATGACCGAACTTCGCGGTCGAAACCAGGAGTTCAGCCGTAAGATCATCACCGAGGGAAAGGCGGTCACGACCGAAACAGCCGTGAAAATGAAGGCCTTGGACATTGCCGCTACAACCGAGGCAGAATTTCTAGATAAAGCCGTCGGACGAAAATATCGTAATGCGGAACGGGTGGAGATGGAAATCCCAGCTGTCGGTCAGCTTATTGAGATGCCGTCCGATCTACGCTTTAAAGTATTACAGCTGATTTCAGAGCCTGAATGGGCGTATTTATTGTTTTTGGGCGCCTTGCTTTTACTGTATGCGGAATTTTCCAACCCAGGTCTTTTTGTTCCGGGAGTCACAGGCGCCATTCTTTTGATTCTGGCGCTGATCGCCTTTCATAAGTTGGAAGCCAGTTACGGGGCTATGGCGCTTATGATTTTGGGAATGGCTTTTTGGGTCGCCGAAATTTTTGTGACCAGTAAGGGAATTTTGGGAATCGCCGGAACCCTGGCTTTTCTAATTGGAAGTTTTTTATTATTTGACCCTGAATCCAGTGGTGGCGTGGAGGTTCCGTTGCGACTTATTCTTATGGCCGGCGTTTTGTTCGGGGGGATTTCGGCTCTTATCGCGACGATGGCAGCCCGCACGCTACGGGCTCCTAAACATGATTATGATGACCAAATGAAAACCTCCCGAATTCGTATCTTAGAAATTAATCCTGATGGCCGATCTGGAAAGATCGAAGCCTTAGGGGAAATTTGGAATTTCGAATCGAACGAAGTCATCACATTTGAAGATGAAGTGATATTTAAAGAGAGAAATAATTTTATCATCAGAATCGAAAAGAAAAAACAATAGGAGTTGAACCATGTTTGAAATACCCATATTTCTAGGCGTCTTTGCCCTGATCATTCTTTCGTCTGCCATTAAAGTTCTTCCCGAATGGGAACGAGGAGTGGTTCTAAGATTCGGCCGTTTTTCAGGTGTGCGTGGACCCGGTCTTATCATTCTGGTACCCTTCGTCGAGAAGATTGTAAAGGTGGATATCCGTACGATAACCATGGATATCAAGCCTCAGGACGTGATCTCAAAAGATAACGTTTCGATGCAAGTGGACGCCGTTGTCTACTTCCGAGTCGTCGCACCGGCAGATGCTATCACTAAAGTCGAAGATTACTACTTTGCTACTACAAAGTTGGCCCAGACAACTATGCGATCTATCGTCGGACAATTTACCATGGATGAGATTTTAGTGCATCGAGATAGGATCAACGTTCGCCTTCAGGAAATCCTGGATCGCGCCACAGACCCATGGGGAATTAAAGTAACATCCGTTGAGTTGAAACAGATTGACCTTCCCCAAGAAATGAAACGAGCCATGGCCCGTGAAGCCGAAGCTGAGCGCGAGCGACGGGCCAAAATCATCAGCGCCGATGCGGAAGTGGAGAGAGCGCAGAAGTTGGCTGATGCCTCTAATATCATCGCCAGCAGTCCTTCCGCTATGCAGTTGGCCTACTTGCAGTCTTTAAACGAGATCGCGGGGGACCGAAGCAACACCATTGTTTTCCCACTGCCCGTGGATCTGTTGAAGCCTTTCTTGAAAAGCTAAACTCAGAGCCTATCTGGCTTCTTAAAGCAGTTCTGATAGTAAGGCCCAAGGACAATTTCCTGGGCCTCTTATTTTCTAGTGAAATGGGCTCTCTAGAGTGAGGCAATGCTTACCCGCCGAAGAGTTAAATTCTGTTTCATTTTGAAACACTTTCTTTCATTTGACTTAAGTTACGGTCGTAACAATCCGATTAGTCTAGTGACGCGCTCACTGAAAATTCCATACCACCAGAGCCTGAAGTGTACGTAATAGCAAAGGCAAGTATCTGATGTACGTTTCTTGGGTCTTATTTATTTTTTTGGTCTTTTTGGGTCCAATCAGCTGGGCCAGTTCTGGTATTACTTATCATGGGCGTATTTTAAATCCTGATGAGACTCCTGTATCCGGAACCAATGTTCAGTTTTTGATTCAGGTTCGAACTCCCGATGGTGAAAACTGTTTGCTTTGGGAAGAGACTCAAACAAAAGATATGTCTTCCACCAGTGGAACCTTTACGATCACTATTGGAGATACGGGTGAGACTTCTCGAGTCCAAACTCCTATTACAAATCCCAACACTTCTTTACCCTTCACGTTGAATCAGGTTTTTTCTAATCGGTATAATTTTGCTTCAGGCTTAATAGGATGTACGGTTGGAGATTCTTACAATCCCACAGCATCTGATGGCCGCGTTCTTGTTGTGTCATTTAAGAAAAATTCAGCAGATCCTTGGGAGCAAATGCCTATTGCAAAACTGAACTATATCCCGATGGCGTTAAACTCCTTGCAGCTAGAAGGCTATTCTGCAAGTGAGTTTTTAAAAATTGATCCTACTTCTGTTTACACTCCTCTCAGTGCAGGACAAGTCAATGTCTTAATGGATCTGATTGCGGGAACCAATAGTCAGTACTTAAAGCCTTCATCAACTTTTAGTGGAGATGTGACAGGTACTTATAATGCCACCGTGGTGGAAAAGATTCGTGGCACGAATGTAGTTTCAACGGCTCCTACCAGTGGACAGGTTCTAAAATTTGATGGCACCAACTGGGTCCCATCGGCTGATGATTCCGGGGTCACATCGGATGCTTCTTACTCAGTTAAAGGCGTTGTGCAGATTAACACCGATCAAGCCACAAGTGGGCTTTATATCAATAACGGAGTTTTAGCGCTTCCTAATGTGATTGTAGCTGATACTGCTATTGGAGATGCCCAGACTATTCCAGTTATTACTTATGATCAAAAAGGAAGGCTTACAGCTGTCGGCACTGCCGCTGTGGATGATAATACGAAGCTTCCTCTAGCTGGTGGCACTATGCAGGGCTCAATTGATATGGGAACTCATTCCATTACCAATGCCACTAATATTGCCAGCACCAATATATCCACCCGAAATGTAGTTTTAAACGATAATGACTCCAATACGATTACTATTAATGCTCCAGTTGATGTCACCCCTAGTAACTACACTTTAACTCTACCTCCTGCAAAAGGTGTAAAC
>CAZETK010000065.1:0-16109 GCA_964515195.1 uncultured Pseudobdellovibrionaceae bacterium | reverse complement strand
CATAATACTTCCTCCATGCTAAAAACATTAAGACATCCCACAATTCAGTTGACTCGTTTGTCAGCCCCCTTTGGTGAGACTCCCACCTCTGCCCAATAGCAGCGGGATCCAACAGATCCTGTTTTTGAAGCTCTGACGGGTTCAATAGGCTCCAGGCCCAATCCTTAAGGTCTTTTCTAAGCCACGCCGCCAATGGAACACTAAAGCCCATCTTAGGACGTTCAATTAAATCTTGTGGGACATACTGATGCAGAATCTGGCGTAAAATCCATTTGCTTTGTCCGTTACGAATTTTTAAATCCAGTGGCAACGAAAAAGCTAGCTCGACGACCTCTTGACTTAAAAACGGGGCACGACTTTCTAAACTTTGTGACATCGCCGCTCGATCCACTTTCACTAAAACATCATCGCACAGGTACCATTTTGCATCCGCCAGTGCCATTTCTAGAACGGAATTGATCTGCCAATCTTGGCGACTCAATCGGTGGTCATGACGAATCAGAGGTGATCTAGAGTCCCCATGGGTTGAGACTTCATAGTAGAAGTCTATTAGATTTTGACAGTTCAAAATTCTTTGAAGTTTTGCCATTTTTTCATGGGGTTGCGCCACTTTCACTGGCAAAAGTTGAAACAGACTTTCCCATGTTTTAGGTGAAACCTGCAAAAGTGACCGACCCATGGCTTTTCTTAAAGCAAAAGGAATGCTTTTGATTTTACCCCAGTGCCGATCCGCAAAGACGTGTCGATTGTATCCGCAGAATAGCTCATCTCCACCGTCCCCGGACAATGCCACTGTTACATATTTTCGAGCCATCTGGCTGACTAAAATTGTTGGAATTTGCGACGAATCAGCAAAAGGCTCGTCATACACTAAAGGCAAGCCGGGAACTTGATCTAAAAGTTCTTTTTCGGTGACGTATAGTTCTTCGTGTTCGGTCCCCAAGTGGTGGGCTACCGCTTTTGCATGTTGGGCCTCATTATATTGAGCTTGATGAAACCCGATTGTAAAAGTCTTCACTTTCTTTTTACTTTGCGCCTGCATTAAAGCGACGATCAAAGAACTGTCAATGCCTCCAGAAAGAAAAGCTCCCACAGGCACGTCGGCTATGATCTGCTGGCGAATGGATTTCTTGAGTTGTTCTTCTAAAAGTGGAATTGCCTCCTGGGTTGAAATCTGTTTTTCGCCCAGGGGGATATCCTTTAGGCTCCAATATTTTCGTGGCGTCGATGACAAGTTCATATTTGCGGCCGGGTGAATCAGAAAGTGGCCCGCCGGAAGTTTTCTAATTTCCTTAAAAATACTTTGCTCACCGGAAATACAACTACGCTGAAAAAAATCTGCAAGTGCCGTTTGATCCAGCGTAAGCCTGTCTTTGAACAATTGAATTATAGGCTTAAGCTCTGATGCGAAAACAAAAGTGCTTTGGACCATTCCATAGTAGAGGGGCTTTTCACCAAGGCGATCTCGCACCAAAGTAAGGGCTTTTTCATGGGAATCCCACAACGCGATGGCATACATTCCCTTAAGGCGATTCAAGGTTCTTTCTAATCCCCACTCTTCAATACAAGCTAGTAGCACTTCCGTGTCGGAATGACCTCGCCAATGAGATTCAGTTACTTCGCTCTTAAGTTCGAGGTAGTTGTACAATTCGCCATTGAAGACCACTTTGTAGCGGCCACTGGAAGAGGTCATGGGCTGCGCCCCGGCCTCACTTAGGTCTAAAATCGACAGACGGTGGTGGCAAAGCGCAATGCCGTTATTTTTGTCAAACCAGAAGCCTTCGGCATCAGGCCCACGATGTTTTAAGGTTTGGTGAGCCACCCTTATTTTTTCTAAATCCAGGCTCTGGCCTATCGCTCCAAAAATTCCGCACATTTCAAATTAAACCTTCATTATATTGAAATTTTTATTCTTAATTCCGGGAGTGAATTATGATTCCGTTAACTGAAAATCCAAATGTTTGTTTTCAAGATGCCATTCCACGGCGCTTTTGATTCCAACTTCCAATGAAACTTCAGGTTGCCACTTCAGCAGACGCTTAGCTTTCGAAATATCCGCCCAAGTTTCTTTGATATCGGCAATGTGGAAGTCTCGATTTTGAATTTTAGCTTTTTTCCCGAGATAATTTTCAATCATTTGGATAATGGTCAGCAGATCCGTAGGGTTTTGACCGCCACCTAGGTTAATAATCTCGTAACCTAAAGGCCTCAAAGCGGCGATGGTCCCTTTGGCGATATCATCCACGTAGGTAAAATCTCGTGCTTGCCGACCGTCGCCGAACAGCTCAAGAGGCTGCCCGTCATCTATCCACTTAATAAATCGGAAAATACTCATATCTGGGCGGCCCGCAGGTCCATAGACGGTAAAGTACCGAACCACACTGATATCCATTTTATATAAATAAGAATATGAATAGGCCATGACCTCGGCCGCTTTTTTTGAAGCGGCATAAGGAGAAATAGGCGTGTTGACAGGCAGGGATTACAAAAATGGCATAGGTTGCCCGGCGTACAGAGAACTGGTGCTGGCCAATACCAGCTTTTTGACCTCATGGAGCCGCATAGCCTCGAGGAGATTCAAGGTCCCCATTGCGTTCGTCGTCATATAGACATCAGGATTTTCCATGGAGTACCTAACGCCGGCACGGGCGGCCAGGTTGATCACAGCATCGAATTGATGCTCCTTGAAAAGCTTCAGTAATTCAGCTTTATTTTCGATATCGATTTTGTGGAATTTGAATTTCTCACTATTCTTCAATTGCGCTAAACGATGCTCTTTAAGCCTAACGTCGTAATAATCATTAAGATTATCAACCCCAATAACCGAGTGCCCCTCTTGAAGTAAGATGTGAGCCGTCCGAGAGGCAATAAACCCCGCAACGCCCGTGACTAAGTATTTCATCCGGTCGACTATAGCGTAACTGACAACAGAATGTAAAATTATTGAAGTTATCTAGATTTTTTGATATCTACTTCGCACACACTCGGAGGACTAATGCGTCGCATTGGCGTTGTCGGACTAGGTTACGTTGGCCTTCCTTTAGCGATTGAATTGGCCAAAAAAACTTCTGTCATCGGATTTGATATTAATGAGTCTCGCATCCAAGAATTGAAACGTGGTTACGACAGAACCAAAGAAGTCGACGAGGGAAGCCTGACAAGCTCGTCAATTCAATTGACCCATCGTCCGGAAGACTTAGCTTCCGTAGATTTTTTTATTGTGACGGTACCTACCCCGATCAACATGGCAAAACAACCTGACTTAACAGCCATTATCGGGGCCACCGAAACCGTGGCTCGACAACTTAAAAAAGGTGATATTGTCGTTTACGAATCAACGGTTTTTCCTGGCTGTACCGAAGAAAAGTGCGTTCCTATTTTAGAAAAAATAAGTGGTTTAAAATACAATGTTGATTTTTATTGCGGCTACAGTCCCGAGCGAATCAACCCGGGAGATAAAGAAAAAACCATTACCAAGATTAAAAAAGTTGTGAGCGCCTCTACACCAGCGGCACTGGAAATTGTGAATTCGGTTTATTCATCCGTCATCGAAGCGGGAACTTACCAAACGTCCTCGATCAAAGTAGCTGAAGCCGCCAAGGTGATTGAAAACACCCAGCGAGACATCAACATTGCTTTTATGAACGAACTTTCGTTGATATTCGAGCGAATGGGCCTGGACACAAATGAAGTGTTAGATGCCGCTAGTACAAAGTGGAACTTTCTTCGGTTCACCCCGGGCTTAGTCGGGGGACATTGTATTGGAGTCGACCCTTATTATCTGACTCACAAGGCAAAAATCCTGGGCTACCACCCACAAGTTATACTTTCAGGCCGTCAAATTAATGATGAAATGGGTCACCATGTGGCCAATCAAGTCGTGAAGAAAATGATCTCGAAAAATATAAATATTCGAGGCTCCAAGGTCTTAATTCTCGGAGTCACATTTAAAGAAAACTGCCCTGATGTCCGTAACAGCCGTGTCATTGATGTCATTCATGAACTGCAGGATTTCGGCTGTGATGTTCAACTATACGACCCGCATGCTATCGCTGATGAAGTCGCACATGAATATGATATGCAAATGCAAACATCAGAATGTTTAGAAAATCTATCATCTTATGATGCGATCATCGTAGCTGTTTCTCATAAGGATTTTTTGAAGTTGGACTGGAGCAAAATTAACCGAAACACTCAAGTTGTGTTTGATGTGAAAGCTTTGCTTCCCAAAGAGATGGTCGACGGTCGTTTGTAGAGTACTGCTATTGACCTTTGTGGCTGGCCGATGGTATCTGATCGGCCAGATTCGAGGCCTTCACAGCCTGGACCACAGCGAGAGCGGCAAGCATTAAAAATAAGTATCGATTCTTCGCAATATTAAAATTTGATTCCGTTAAGGCTCCGACCCAAAAACAGAATAATGATGCCAAAAGACCCAGCTGCCAAGCTCCCCAGACTGTGCCACTTGAGGCTCGATATCCTTGATAGGTTTTCGCAAGAATTAAACCCATAAAGCTCAAATAGCAAAGTAAACCCAATGTCCCCGTCCCGCCCCAAACTTGAAGATACTGGTTATGAGCATGGGACTCTCGCTGGTCTTGCGGATATCCGAACTCATCATATTACTTGCGAAGATGGAATTTGTTCTGGCCGTGGCCCACACCAAGAATGGGATAATCTTGGATAATTCGCCAATTCCCTTTCCATAATGCGATTCTTTCATCATTACTTTGGGTTTCATGGATCGATTTGTTTAGCACTCTATTGCGTGCTGTATTGCTGGTGATCACTAACATTGAAATTATCACACCGAATGTCACTAAGAAGCCGACCAGATATTTACGGTTCCAGATCGCTAATGCCATGGAAATACCCACAAACGAGCCAATCCAAACACCGCGTGTATAAGTCATAAACATAAGTGCCGTTGAGGTTACAGCCACTACGGCGAATAATATTTTGTTCTTTCGATTTAAAGAAGACCAACTAGAAAAACAATACACCGCAAACAGGCACATGATGGGGGCGATATTTTGAGAAAACGCCATCGTCGCCTTTAAAAGGCCCTGAGCGCGCCCGGCAGAACCCATAAGATCGACTACAATCGTAATAATATTCAAAGGAACCAAGATCCAAGCCCAGGTCAGAATAAGCTTATCCTGTTCGAGCCATCTTGACGCCAAATAGATAAACCCAAGAAAAGTCAGGATCCAGCGAAACTCTAAAAAATCACTCCAGGCTTTTCCATTGGAAATTCCCACATTCACAACAATTCCTAAAATAATAATGAACAACCACAGTGGCCATAACCACGCTGGTTTAAACGAGGTGAAAAAATCTTTGAGTTCTTTTCTTTTGAACGCCAGGAAAAGGGCACTTGTAATTACTAAAGTATCCGCCACATCCACCAAAGTTTGAGATGTAAAAACAGCGATCAACGAAATTGAAAACAGGAATAAAACCCAGTTCACATGCATTCCTTTTTAATGGGTTCCCATACTTCAACATAGATGAACTCGACAAGGACTCCTTCTTGCGGCGCGCAATGCCGTTGTTTTTCTCAAAAACCATCAAAGATGAAGGTTTACTCTATGAGCGCATCTCTAAACGAACTTATCAAGGTTTCAGAGTCACTCAAGACAACTCACACCCTTCTTAGAATATCGATGCAGAAGCGGGACCTGAAGGTGGCAGACGGACTCACGATGAATCAAAAAATCATGGTGAGCGCGGGGATAAGCTCTAGCGGCCTAAAACGGCCTTACACATGACTTCGAGAGTTGTCACTTTGGATTTCGCCCAGTCATTCTGGTTACGATAGTTCGCTAGCGCAGCTTCTTCTCGTTGGAGTGCCGTTCCAAAATCGTTTTGCATTTTTTCGGTGAAGTGAATCGAAAGATTTTCAATAACTCGTTTAATAAAGGCCACTCCTTCCGAGAAAGCATTGATCTCGGAATCTAGATTGGCTTTTTTCTGTTTTGCTTTGTCATTGAGCATTTCCTCAGAGGATAAATAATGACGGTTCTTTTTGAAGTATCTTACATTTCCATAAATTTCATGGCCTAAAAGAACAGCCAGCCGAGTTAATGCGTCTGGCCTTTCCCGCCATCTGCCATCTGGACCCATTTCGAACATAGCCTTGTCCCAGAGGACTCGGACTACGATAGGCGAGTCCGGTATTTCGCTGAATAAGATGGAAAAGGCATCTCCATTGATCTTTGAATAACGTTTTATTTCGGCATGTTGTTGTTGAGCGGAAACCTCTGAGGTTGTCACTTCAATTATAAAATCAAAGTTTTCGCGATTCCCCTCTTTGATTGTGATTCCGCGGGGGGCCGCTGCTTTGGCGATACCAAGGGCCACCGAGATGAGATCCCGGGTAGATCCTCGTAAAGATGGATGTTCAGCGACACCATAATAAAGTGTATGGGGTTGAGAATCGCGGCCGCCCTCTCCCCCAGTGGCAACAACGGCATTTGCATGTAAAAATAGAGGGGTCAAAATGACCATCAAAATTTTCATTAAGTACCTCATTGCATAACCTTTTCAAGGATTTCCTTTGCGCGATTGACCGCGCTTTGAGCTTCTTGAGCCTGATTGTCACTATTGGCGGCAAGATGAAATCGACTGTTCAATTTTCGGATGCGCTTCTTGATTTCATCCCACTTCATAGTGTGGTCTGTTTGTAAGACATAATGGGCCCAGCGAATTAAAGTGTTTTGATCATTTTTGGTGTGGTCGGGAAGCTTCGTCGCCGTCATCCACTTATCTAGAAACAGAGGGAATCCTTTTTCTAAATCCCAAGTCAGTCGGCGATCAGCTGATGAGTCTTGAGAGCGACTGTTTCTCATGCCGCTTCTGGAAAACATGTTGTTGACGAAGTCTGCGAAATCGTCGCCAGTGGATTCAAAAGATGAATAATCTTGGTACCGCCGATAGCCGGAAGCATTGCCATCGCTCTCGGCCTTGGTGTAGATGTAAGAGGAAGCCTTTTCAGAGTTTATAGTCGAGACTTTAGCTTGGGCTTGGGTGGCAAAAACGGCCGAGATGAACTTATTCAAGTGCGGATTGGATGAGTCGAAGGCCTCGAAACTTCCCCATCTACTATCAATATTTTGGTAATTACTGGAATTCTTCGTGATTTTAAGGGAGCCATCCTGGAGAATCTCAAAGTTGCCGCCGGCAAATATTCTTCGACCGCTTGACAGGCGCAGGATTCGAGGCTTGAGATTATTGCCAATTTTCATTGTAGGCATGATTTTCAGCTGACCATCCTCTGTAATTGCCCACATGTATTCCATATCGTGACTGTGGAATCTGTTGAGGACGTAGGAAGCGTCCAAGCGAGCAAAAGCATCAATTATATTAAAGTGTGGCATCGCCTTTTCAGTTTCGGTGAGAAGATCGCTAATGTCCCATCTCTTTTGAATATCATGGGCTATACCCATCCAAGTGATATCGTTCATAATTTGTTGGGGAGTATATACATAGCGATCATTTTGTTGCCCCGGCGTTCGCCCAAGAGAACTAAAGCCGTATAGCTTGATGTTTAATTTTGCAGCCAGTTTGGTGGTCTCAAACTCAAGAGGACTTAAGGAATCTAAAAATTCGCCAAGTGCGACAGCAGCTGAATTTTTACTGTCACGTACCATTGTGGCGAACTCTGTCTCAGTTAATTCTATGATATTCCGAACACGTGTCCCGGCTGAATTATTTTCGCTGATATACTCCACAAGGATTGTAAAGGCTTCGGGCTCTTTATAGCGATGAAGATCTAAAACCCTTGCTGGCTTCAGCTCGTTATGCTCTGCGGGTTTAAACCAGAAGTATCGGTTTACATCGAAATTGGATAGTTCAAAGGTATTTCCATGGCCTGCCGCCAGCCGGGGTGCCGTATCGTAGACATCCTTCATCAGATCGGGACTTTCCAATATGGTTCGAATGACGAGGCTGAGGGATTGTTCATCTAAACGGTTCCCATACTGCGCCAGAACATAATCTCTCGCCAGTTGATATGGGTTTTGGGTTAATGCTGGAGAGCTTTGTCGCTGCGTAGTTAATAATGCTGTAGAGGGCGAACCTTGTATACCAAAAGGATTCCCATGAAGATAAAAGCTAGCGCTGACTCGGTCACCTAGCGCTGACTGTTCGAAGTGAAAGTTACTGATGAATTGGCCTCCGATTTTGGCCGTGGGTGGATGTTGCAAGTGCCCATATCTAAAGTTTACGAAGTCGAGGTAAGGACTCTTCTGCGCCTGAGTTGACAAGTTCTGGTTGGCAGATGTGGATTGCTGATTCCGAGCAAGCACCACCGAACACTTATTTTGATTAGCGGAAGCGGGTGACATGGTGGCAGTTATGGCCAACAAAATAAAAGCGATAGTTCCGATCTGTCTGTCTAAACTTTCTGACATATGGGCAAACTCCTCGAACCAGAGAAAAATCTCTATCTGATTTACTGGAAAAAAGTGGATCATCAGAGTGGGAAACACTCGCCACAATTCTCCGTCAATCATTCACTGCAAAAGGGCCAAGTTATAGGGGCCAATCTATTATAATGGGGGTGTCTATTTTTTTGCCGGTGACGTAGTGAAATCAACATGTTTTAATTTGAGACATGTTGGTATAATAAGTATTATTGAGGGGCGCTCGGTCTGAGCTGTAAAAACAGCGATCAACGAAATAGAAAACAGGAATAAGACCCAGTGACTTCTTACTCTGCCGAAACAACTCCCACTGGCGCTCTGGCTAATTTTGAAAGAACCTTATTCTGGCTAAGGAACAGACTCAAACTGCGGACTTGTTCGCTGATCCCAGTCTCGTTTGTCTCTTCAATGTCCCCCAGTGAGTCTTCCAGAGCTTCTTCTAAGCTCAACAGCAAATTGTTAAGTGGCTGAAGCCAAGGCCATGGTTTTCCAATTACCAAATCCTTTGAGCGAGGTTGCAGTAAAAAAGCTCGCAATTCCGTGACATGATCCAAAACGGCCTGTCGTACCAGGCGGTCAGCTTCATACTCATCACTTTGAAGCTCGTGATCCAATAAGTTTAGGTAGGAATTCAGGGGCACCACAAGGGCGTGAAGAATCCGACGAGCCTGCAACCTTCGCTCAAGGTAAGCATTAAAACGCAATAACAAGAACCCAAGAATTACAAAGCCGATCAAACCCAATACCATCAGCGGCGTCTTTTCTTTTTTAACTCGATCTGCATTTCGACATCGTCCAGTTGCTCCTGCAATTGGCGCTGGCTTGGGGCTGCGGGCTTTTTGACTCGTGGGCGCTTGCGGGGAGCTGGAGGCGGCTGAAAGTACTCTTGATCTTTCGGGTCGCTGATAATCTCTTCTCGAAATTTATTATCGTAGGGATCAATGGCAATTCCGCTAGGCTGCGGGGCCTCTTCGCGTTTGCGTCTGACCCTGCGACGCGGATTTCTTTCCTGCAACCCGAAATCAAGAATCAAGTTGGCTCCGCCGAAAATTCCTTTGGAGTAGTTTTCACCGGCAATGTCCAGCCCGGCATTAAATTGCAGCGTCCACTTGGGGCTGGCTCGGAAAGATACAATGCCCTCGGCTGAAACAACGGAAGGCGTAACACCATAAAAACGAGGGGCCCCGGCGTTGACCTTGTCGATATAACTTTCCCGGAAAATGCGAATGTTTTCTTCGTCGTCATCGCTTACGGATTGGAATCCAAAGACTCGGCCACCAAAAAACAATTGGCCGGGATTCCAACCCAGGCCCACCGACCAGGGAACCAGTTGAGATCGGCCCTTATCTCGGTTTTGGTAGCCGATATTGGCAAAAACCTCTGAGGCGCCGAACTCGGTTTGAAGATGGACTCGGCCGATCAGAGACTGGACCCCTTCACTTAGCAGAACATCGTCATCTTGGGGGTTAACCTTCGTAAATGGGAAAATCGCTTCGAATTCGGGGATGATATCGAACATATCGGTTTGAATCAGGTAATCAGCAGAAATTCGCATTTCATTGAGCTGGGATTGTGTACGACTGCCCCCGTAAACAGGGGCCTTGCTTTCGCTGACGGCATAAGAGGCCTTTAGCTCGGCCTCTAAGCCTATATTTCCTAGCAAAACATAGCGAAAACCAAAGGGGAAATCCGCTAGCAAGTAGGTTCCACTGTATGGCAAGCCTTTGGCATTGGCGTTGTTATCGAATCTTTCGCTGGCATGGTAGACGTCGGCGCCCACAAACCCTACTAAACCTCGGAAATCATAGCGTTTTGGCCCATAAATCTTGGCATAAGCCGCAACTTGGAATAAAAGCAAACAGCCGACGATGACTTTTTTCATACAAGGGAAATCATAACAAGAGGACGAAACAAATTGAAATCTCAAAAACAATCGCCGCAAATAATTTTGTTTCTCACGGTTTTTCTGTACCTCTTGGGTTTTGGTGTTTTGATTCCGCTAATTCCCCATCTTGCGAAGGATATGGGAGCGACCTCGACCGAGGCCGGGCTTCTTATGGCGATTTATTCGATGATGCAGTTTTTGTTCGCCCCACTTTGGGGGCGCTTAAGCGACCGCATCGGGCGCAGACGGGTTTTGCTGATAAGCCTTTGTTTGGAAAGTGCGGCCTACGTCTTTTTTGCCTTTGCACGAAATATTGAAGGCTTGTTTATCGCCCGCGCCTTAACCGGTTTTTTCGGAGCCAGCCTTTCCACGGCCAATGCGGCTATGGCGGATATCACAGCTGAAAAGGATCGCTCGAAAGGAATGGCTTTGATTGGAGCGGCCTTCGGGCTGGGCTTTGTGCTAGGTCCGGCCATTGGAGGTATTCTTTCCGTGGTGGCCGAGGGAATTTCACAGGAGGCCTTTTTTAAGACCACTTTTGTGAGCCTTGCCGTTTCTGTCATGTTTCTTCTTACTTTTGTGTTTGCCTACTTCAAACTTCCTGAAACTTTGAAAGCTGAAAACCGAAGTGTGCACAAACTGAAGCGGCTGGCTTTAATTTGGGGCAAGCTTAAAACCCCTGTGACTCGCGAGCTGATCTTGGCGTTTTTTCTGCTATCGTTTGCGATGTCCAGTATGGAGGCCACCCTTGTTTACTTCATGGCGGATCGATTTGGCTGGACTCTGAACGAAACAAGTTTTGGTTTTGCCTATATTGGAATTATTTTGGTTTTGACTCAGGGATTTTTAGTGCGCAAGTTTTTGCCTCGTTTCGGAGAGCGGCGGATCCTTTTGGTGGCGGTTCCTGTTTTTCTAGTGGGTATGGCCATCATTGCCCCAGCCCATTCTGTTGCGTTGATGGGAGTTTCCATGACTTTGATCGCACTGGGAATCGGTCATGCCAATCCTTCTTTGAATGGCAGTATCAGCTTGACGGCGTCCGCCCAGGAGCAAGGCTCTACAATGGGGCTGACTCAAAGCCTTTCTTCGCTGGGACGAATCTTGGGGCCTTCTATCGGGGGGGCCTTGTATGCTTTGAATCCGGGAGCGCCCTTCTGGTTTTCCACAGCTGTCGGCGCTGTGGCTTGGATTTTGATTTTATTTGTCTATACTTCCCTTCCACAACGAGCTTTGAGCGGGTGATTTATGGCGAACGCACTTCATGAAATTGGAAGCTTTCAATTTGATAACTTGATTCGTAACCAGATTCCTTTTTTGCTTTTGAATTTGGAAGGCGATCTGACGGGGCTTTATAAAATTTCCGTCTATCAGAGTTATGTTGAAAGAGTGGCCGTCAATGTCACTTTGGACTCGGCCCTAGCCGCCCTGGAAGAGCGCCATCACCCCCAGCAAGAGGCGATCTTGGTTATCTGCGACAACGGACAAGAGGCGCCTAAGCTAGTGGATCAGCTTGAGGCCAAAGGTTATATGAACGTTTACTTTGTTCGAGGCGGAGTCGCGGAGCTTCGAGCGGGGTTAGACTAAGCGCAAAGGGCATGGATCACGCGAGCGATATTGTCCAAAGTGGGGTTACCCTCTTCAGACATCATTCTATAAAGCGTTCTTTCTGAAATTTTAGTTTTTTCAGCGAACTTAGTTTTGTTGATAACATCCAAGTGGCTGCGAAGAATTTCTTTAAAGGCTTCTGCATCACCATCCTGTAGGCATTCGATTAAGATGCGGCATCTAGACCGCTGTCTTTCTCGGTTTTCCTTGATGCTTTTCAATGTAATTAGCCAAGACGTCTTTCATTAAAGTTTGGTAGCGCCCTTCATACTTCTCATTCAACGCAAGCCTCTTTAGCTCCTTAAGCATAGGCATGGGCATCTTTACTGATATTTGAACCATTACATTTTCATCTTTAAGCTCATCTGGCCCGAAATCCACTGTACCATATTTAATTTTCTTACCCATGTTTTGCCTCCCATTCTTCTAAAAAAGTGATTCTATTCTCGACAATGAACTCTAGGATATATTTCATCATAGACTTAGAAAAATTCGTCTCATCGTCCATTACTTCTAAAGTGATAAGATTAACCCTCACTGTAGCGCCGCCACCTTCAACGTGGACGTGCGGAGGATTGTGGTCATTTTCGTTGATCTTGAACTTTAAATTTCTAGATCGAAACACCGTCACCATAACATTTAGTAGTATATGCGGTATATACAATAATGTCAAGCTGTAAGTTTATATGAACGGCTCCCCATCTGGTATCTAGATTATGGTCTTTCGGCCTCCTCGGCCTTCCCCGGTTTCCCTTGATGCTTTTCAACGTAATCAGCCAAGATGCCTTTCATTAAGGCTTAATCGGGCCTCTGGGCTTGCCTAAACCCACAAAACGCAACGCATTGTTTCGCGCTGGGAAATGGGTTTTGTGCTACCGTCAAAGGCTATGGCTAGCAATCTATCAGACCGATATAATCCGCAGGAAGTTGAGTCTCGAATCTACCAATCATGGGAAGAATGGGGCGCCTTTAAGGCCCAGGATCTTTCCACAAAGCCTCCGTTTTCGATCATCCTTCCGCCACCTAACGTGACAGGTTTTCTACATCTAGGACACGCTTTGGATCATACCATTCAGGATCTTCTGGTGCGCTGGAAGCGTATGAACGGATTCAATACCCTTTGGCTCCCTGGCACTGATCACGCCGGTATCGCCACTCAATCCGTAGTGGAAAAGGAACTTAAAAAAGAAGGTCTCACCCGTCACCAGTTAGGCCGAAACGCTTTCGTTGAGAAAGTTTGGGAGTGGAAAAACCAGTACGGAAATCGCATTTACTCTCAAATGAAAAAGCTAGGGGATTCCTGCGACTGGGACCGTGCCACATTTACTTTGGATGAGGGTGTCTCCCGTGCCGTTCGGAAAGTTTTCGCCACTCTTTACAAAAAGGGTTGGATCTACAAAGGCACTCGCCTGGTTAACTGGTCCACTCCCCTTGAGTCCGCTATCTCTGATTTAGAGGTGGAGTATAAACAGATCAAAGGGACTTTGTATCATATCCACTACCCCCTTGAGAACAAGTCCGGATTTCTGGTGGTGGCGACTACTCGGCCCGAAACCATGTTGGGCGATACCGCTGTGTGCGTGAACCCCGAAGACGCCCGCTATCAGCATTTGATCGGCAAAAATGTGATTTTGCCACTTTTGAACAAGTCCATTCCCATTATTGCGGACACCTACGTTGATAAAACTTTCGGTTCGGGTGTGGTAAAGATGACACCGGCCCATGATTTTAACGACTACAAAATCGGAAAGACCCACAATCTTCAGTTTATTAATATCCTCGAGAAGAATGGCCTTCTGAATGAAAACGCAGGTCCCTACAAGGGTCTGAAAGTTCAAGAAGCCCGCAAGCGTGTCCTTGAGGATTTAAAAAAAGAAAATCTTATCGTTAAGGAAGAGCCCTACGTTCATTCCGTGGGCCACTGCTCTCGCACTGGTGCTGTGGTCGAGCCCTACTTAAGTGAGCAGTGGTTTTTGAAAATGGACAAGCTGGCCATCCCTGCCAGACGAGTAGCGGAATCGGGCACTTTGGTCTTCGAGCCGGAATCGTGGACCAAGGTTTATCTTCACTGGATGAATATCATCGAAGACTGGTGCATCAGTCGCCAACTTTGGTGGGGGCACCAGATTCCCGCCTGGTACTGCAAGAACTGTGATCATATAACGGTTTCCGAGTCCGACGTGACGGCCTGTGAAAACTGTCAGTCCGCCGATATCCACCAAGACGAAGACGTCTTGGATACATGGTTCAGCTCGGCCCTTTGGCCTTTTTCGACAATGGGTTGGCCAGATGACACCGAAACGCAGAAGACCTTTTACCCCACCTCCTATCTGGTAACGGGTCATGATATTATTTTCTTCTGGGTCGCACGAATGATTATGATGGGCCTGGAATTCAAGGGCGATATTCCCTTCCGCAAAGTCTACATTCACGGATTGGTACGCGATTCCCAAGGCCGCAAAATGAGCAAGTCCCTTGGAAACTCCGTGGACCCTGTGGAAATGATCGACAAGCATGGCGCCGATGCCCTTCGCTTTTCTTTCTTAGCCCACCTTTATAGTGGCAAGGATTTTAAATTTTCAGAGCAACGTCTTGAAGGTTATCGCAACTTCATGAACAAGATTTGGAATGCCGCCCGCTTTGTGCTTTCTAACCTTGAAGACTTCAAGGCTCCTGCTGAGGGCGTAAAGGCTTTGCCCTCCAAATCTGATCTTACTGTTTTTGATCAATGGATCTTGTACTCTTTGGGTGAGGTGGAAAGAAAAGTGGAAGAGTCCTTGGGGAATGATCGCTTCAGCGATGCCGCCCAGGCCCTTTATCACTTCGTCTGGCATCAGTTTTGTGATTGGTACATTGAGTTTACGAAGCCCATTCTACAAGGTGATAAAAATAAAGAGCGCGAGGCCACTCAACTGGTTTTGGTTCAAGTTCTGAATCGAATCGTGCGACTGCTTCATCCTTTCACACCCTTTATCACGGAAGAGATCTATCAGAAGCTCCCGATTAAAGGAAAAGCGTGTGTGACGGATCAATACCCGACGGCTGAAAATGACCAACCCTTGATCTCGATGGGATCTGAATCCGCAGCCCTGGAGGTTGAGCTTGTGAAAGAGGTCATCACCGCCGTTCGTAACATCCGTGGCGAAAATCGTATTTCTCCGGCTGTCGCTTTGGATATCCGACTTGATATTGCCGATGACCGAACACAGAAAATCCTGAGTGAAAACCGAGGGCCTATTGTTTCCATGGCTAGACTGGGAAAGCTGGATATTGGCACCGAAGGCGACATGAGCAAATGCGCCGTCGAGCCTGTCAGCGTCAAGGATCTTCAAGTGAAAGTGGTCATTCCGCTGGAAGGCCTGGTGGACTTTGCTGAAGAAGTAAAGCGCATCCAAAAAGCCATCGAAAAGTTGAATAAAGATGTGACAATGCTGACGAATAAACTTTCCAATGAAAAATTCGTTCAAAACGCTGACGAAGACGTCATCGCGGCCGATCGATCGACATTGGAAAGCTCAAAACGTAAACTAGCACAACTGCAAGAGGCTTTAATCCGCTTTCAATAGGAGGAGACATGGTCAAAACTCTGATCGTCATGGTGCTTGGAATAAGTGTGAGTTGGGCGAAACCCAATGCCTTGGAGGGCACTTGGACTAAGCTTCAAGAGATTCAACCTGTTGCTCTTATCAAATACGCCTATGTTGTTTCTGTTGCGGAGGAAAATGAGCTGAAATCTCACGGCTATATCTGCCAAAAAGTGGGACCTCGCAAATTGTGTAAAAAGCTGATCACGAAAAATTTCACCTTGCCTGAAAATGTCCAAGACCAGTTTCATGCGAACTCGCCTAAGCGTGTTCACTTTCACAAGGCCTTCGGAGGTTTCACCCCAGTCACGGACGGTGACTCGGTCAAAGAATGGATGCTGGCTCAAAGCACAGACGCCGATGATCTTCGCTACCATCAAACTCTGTGGAGAGAATCGAAAGGCACTTATGCCCGTGTCGTATTAAGCTCATCCGAACACTCACAAAAGCTGGAACTCTTGATTTTAGGAAACGGTAAATTAGGCCGACAGATCATGGATCGCTTTCAAACCAAGAACGGCTGGTCCGAATACTGGGGCCAAGTTAACTACAACTAGGTGCCAGGCCATGTTTCCAGATGCTACGCATCCGGAAACATGGCCTGGCACC
>CAZETK010000064.1:0-16230 GCA_964515195.1 uncultured Pseudobdellovibrionaceae bacterium | reverse complement strand
GCCCAGTTTTGTTATCCAAAATAAGGTCTGAATCAAGAAATCTTATTACTCCAGAGACAAAACGCAGCCTCTTAACGCTAGGCGACCTGCTGAAACTTTGAGCGCGGGAATGGAAGATTATTGTCTTCAATCTCTTCTATAAAGCTTGGAAACTGTCCCGTGGGAAGGATCTCTCCCTGCAGAGTGCCATCAGTGCGACGGACTAAGCGGGACATTTGAAAAATCGGGACTACTTGGTAGCTACCATCCTGATTAAACCCTAAAACTTCACTGATGGCCGCGATGCGGCGGGAGCCATCAGGGTATCGAGAAATTTGAACCACCAAGTCTAGAGCCGACACCACCTGGGAACGTAGAGCTTTTTCACTGATTTTGGCATCTCCACCCTGGGCCAGTGCCTCTAGTCTCACAATGGCGTCTTCCGGTGAATTCGCATGCACAGTTCCAAGGCAACCCTTGTGTCCCGTGTTCATCGCATTGATCAGTTCTAAGGCCTCACTCGAACGGACCTCCCCCACGATGATACGATCAGGGCGAAGACGCAGCGAGGATTTTAAAAGATCCTTCATTGTCACTTCACCTTTTCCCTGAGCATCCGCCATGCGAGTTTCAAAAAACACGACATGTTCGTATTCAATCTTTAATTCGTTGGAATCTTCAATCACGATCAGTCGCTGCCCTTTGGGAATTCGAGAACAAAGAAGGGTTAAAAGCGTTGTCTTTCCAGATCCCGTTCCACCTGATACCAGAATATTCTTTCCCAAGAACATGCAAATGTCCAAAAACCGAGCCGCATCTTCAGTTAGGGCCCCCATCTTGATGTATTCTGCTAAAGATACTTTTGTTTGAGTGAACTTCCGAATACTGAGAGTGGTTCCCTTGAGTGAACAAGGAGGAATGACCACCGCAATCCGAGAGCCATCGGGAAGACGAGCATCCAAACGCGGCTCATCATCTGTAATTCGACGCCCTACGCTTTGAGCTATAGACGTAACCGCTGCTCGAAGTGCATCTTCATCCTGAAAGCGTAATGACGAACGCTCCAGCTTACCGCCTCTTTCAATAAAAATTTCATGAGGCCCGTTAACCAGAATTTCTGACACGGTCGGATCGTCCAACAACGACGCAATGGCACCCAAGTTTTGCCGGATTGTATCGCGAAATGCCTGATTCTGATTCATCGAACTATCCTCTTACTTGGAAGCCGGTTTTCTATCGCCTTCGATCACAATAAAACGACCGCGGAAAGAAGTTTCAGGGCAGTGGAAACTGTACTCACCCGCTTTTTTCGGCCTTAACTCGAAAGATTTTTCTTTCGCATAGGGCGTGCTGTGACTTTCCGCAAACTCATCTAAAATAAAACTTATGTTACGCTTTTCGGGATTCATATTCACGACATGAATTCGATAGCTGTCACCCTTTCGCACATGAACCCGCTCGGGGATAAATCCTTTCGAGGTATTCAGAATAACGATATCCTGCGTAGGCAGCACGGGCATGATCATCTCTTCCAAATTAAAGACAGAGGCTGACGTTTCTACACTGGCAGGAGATCGGTTTCGCTTTGCCAATCGATCCAAATCAGATTGACGGCGCGAGAAATCCACGTCCCACCCATAGGCGGATGAAACCAGGAAACCTGACAAAAACAACGGAGTCAGAAGAATTTTAGTGAACCGTTTTACGGTCTTGAAATTCACAGAACTCACGTGCGACCTCCAATGCGACAAAGTGGATAGTTTTGGAATCCATGTTTTTCATCATCTCGACCATGCGGCTGAAATCATGGCCGCATGAGTTCAGGGTTTCACAAGCCGAACGAAGGCGTTGCGGTTCACTTTCCATTTCCCGGCTCACTTCACTCCAATCCATTTGCAAGACAGGATCTATCGCTCCAATCGTAAAAAGAGCGTCGAACACAAGCTGTAAATTTCCCTGTAGATACATAAATCCTCCGACCATCCTGGTTTAGAAAACTGATCGGAGTTTTTATGAATTTCTTGAGCCGAAATGAGACAAGTCAGCGGAAGCTGGACTTAAGAACTTCCCGCAATCAGCCCTTAAGACCTAGGCTAGATTAAGGAATGGATACTATGGCTCTTCGGATACTGGGACGGAATTAGAGTGGTCCGTTTCTTCTGGAGTCGCTACCTTTTTCCTTTCGGCAGCGTTAATGGAATCTAATATCGCTTCAGCCGTTTCAGAAGGTGACTTGGTTTCTTTAAAGCCGCGATGATTACGGTCGTTTTTGGCCTCTTTCGTTAGCTTAATTTTTGCCTTTTGGATTTTTCGAATGACCTCGCGCTCAAATCCGTCAGATTCAAAAGCTGCCGATTTAAAATCGGCCATAAGGTTCTCTAAAAATATAGCGTATGTGACTTGTACTTGCGGACGGAAATTCTTTGTATGCTTAAGGGCATTTAAAGCCTCATCTGTCAGTTGCTGCACGATTCTTTCGTACTCTTGGAGGTCTTGGAGTTCAGACCTTATCGGGGTGATAACCTTTTGGATCATCCGGTCAGTATCGGGCCTGGCATAGACGGCCTGAAAGGCTTCCTTGAGGGGGATCGCCTTGCCATGATGAGACTTTTTTGATTCCTTTAGCTTATTCGTTACAAGTTGATTAATCTGATCCAAGTCCATTAAGGTCAGTTCATTATATGTATGTAAGAGGCCGGCTCCGGCTCCAGAATAACTAAAAAAAACCAGGGTAAAGATCATCATTAAGTTTTTTGTTTTCATAGGAACTAGAATAATAGTCCCCTTTCTTCTCACCAAGACTGGTTATCGGGATTCAGGACCTTCGTCGCATCACGTTTTTAGTTCGCCTTCATTTTGAATTGTGACACAATGTTGAAGTTTTCGAACATTCATCACCTTAAGGAGGCATCTTGAAAACGATTTTTGGAAACACAAAGTTCATTTTATTGGGAGCCGTAGGCCTTGCGCTTTCTGCCTGCACCCCTTCAGCCAGTCAGTTAAAGAAAGCTGTTGAAAACGATCCTTCTATTGTCTTTGTCGCTATCGAAAAAGATCCTGAAAAATTCATTGAGGTGGTTAATAAGGCGGCACAAGATGCGCAACGCCGTGGACAAGAAAAAATGCAACAAGAGGAGAACCAAGCTCGCGAGAGTGAATTTACAAATCCTCTTAAACCAGAAATTGAAGAAGGTCGTGTTATTTTCGGCAATGCTAGTGCACCCGTGACAATTGTCGAATATTCTGATTTTGAATGTCCATTCTGTTCCCGCGGATATAATACCCTTAAGCAAGTTGAAGAAGAGTACAAAGATCAGGTTCGAGTTATCTTTAAACACTTGCCGCTAGATTTTCACCCGATGGCCATGCCTGCGGCCCGTTATTTTGAGGCGATCGCCCTACAGGGCCATGACAAGGCTGAAAAATTTCACGATATGATTTTTGAAAACCAAGAAGATCTTAAAACTAAAAAAGAAGCCTTCCTGAAGGATGCGGCGAAAAAAGTGGGCGCGGATCTTAATAAATTGAGCAAGGATATTGATAACCCAAAAATCATGGAAAGAATCCAAAAGGATATGGAAGAAGCGCGAAAGTTCAATATAACAGGAACCCCTGGCTTCATTATTAATGGGGTTTCTTTGCGAGGGGCCTACCCTTTTGCAGAGTTTAAATCCATTATTGATCGTCACCTGAAAAAATAAACAATCTTAATAGATTGAAGATTTAAAAGGCCCATGGCAGTAGCCATGGGCCTTTTAGTAACCAAAACTATTGAAGAACTAAAATCGTTCCCGCAAGTGCAGAACCTTTAATCGTCGCTAAGTAAGTACCGTCGGCCGAAATCACATACTCTGAGAATCCAAAACTGACTTTATTCTCACTCACTTGGTAGGGAGCACTTTCTGGATGATTTCCAAAAAAAGTATTGGCATTGTCCGTGGCTATACCCTTAGCGAAGCTCACACAATGCTTCCGTTCGCCCTTTGGCTGTCCAAACATTCCCCCAGAAGCCACAGTCCGACAGTAAGCCCGTCCATCAAGGACTCCACTATTGGCTAGAGCGACAGTCGACATAAAAAACATGGCGGTGACGATTATGGTTTTCATTCTTACTCCTTTTTTTTATTTCCATGGGTGTATTATGGGGTTAAACAAAGTATGTACACGGAAATCAGCCCACAAAGCTAGAAAGTGTGAGCTTTAACAGAAAACATGGCGAAATTTCACGAAGGGATCTATAATCGCGCCAGGAGTATTGTCATGACGATATCCAAAACAAAACAAGGTCTAGCAGAAGATTATATTCACGGCTTCACCCGAGACGAGCAGGACCGGCTTTATAAACAAGCACGTATTCATGAGAACCTAATATTTAATAACGTAGATTTTAGTTCTCAGTCTCATATCCTGGAGGTTGGAAGTGGTGTTGGCGCCCAAACGCAAATCCTAATGGAGCGTTTTCCACATCTCAAAATCGACTGCGTTGATGCCTCTGAAGCTCAAATTCAGCGAGCGCAGGAAACTTTGCAAGATGCTATTACTCGTGGCCAAGTCCGTATTCATAGGGCTGATGCCCTTCATCTTCCCTTTCCCGAGGAAAGTTTTGATGGAACCTTTATATGTTGGCTTCTCGAGCACGTCCAAGAGCCGGTAGGCATACTGGAGGAAGTACGTCGGGTATTGAAATCAGGGGGGATCATTTATTGCAATGAAGTTTTGAATTCAACGTTCTATCTTCATCCGTACTCACCTTACACACTGAAATATTGGTTTGAATTCAATGATTTCCAGTGGAGCGTGAAGGGAGATCCCTTCATTGGCGGCAAGCTTGCTAACTATTTGATGAAAGCCGGCTATCAAAATGTGAGTACGAAAGTTCTGACTCACCAGTATGACAACCGCACTCCCAAACAACGGGCGGCCTTTATGGACTATTGGTGCCATTTGTTGCTCAGTGGGGCCAAGGGACTGATTGAAAACGGGCGTGTCACCCAACAAATTGTCGATGGGATGCGGGATGAACTTCAGGCTTTGAAAAAAGACCCCGATGCTGTCATATTCTACTCATGGATTTTGGCCCGAGCTGTAGCGCTTTAACTTGATTGGAGTCATGATGCGTCCTCTATCGGTTTTAAGTTTAGCCCCGATATCCTCAGAAGGGACCGCTCAAGCGGCTTTTCAAAATATGGTTAGGCTGGCTCAATCCGTGGAAAAGTGGGGCTACAAACGATTTTGGATCGCCGAACACCATAACATTCCCGGAATCGCGAGTTCGGCCACTTCAGTCTTAATCGGACATGTGGCACAGCAGACCTCTACTCTTCATGTCGGGTCCGGAGGCATCATGCTTCCCAATCATGCACCTCTAATAGTGGCGGAAACCTTTGGGACATTGGCTACTCTCTTTCCGGGCCGAATTGATCTTGGATTGGGCCGAGCCCCTGGAACTGATCCCCTGACCGCTCGTGCGCTTCGATGGAATTTAAAAACTACTGGGCATGACTTTCCCGAACTTGTCGAAGAACTTCAAAGTTATTTCAAACCTGAACATCCAGATCAAAAAATCCGAGCTGTTCCAGGCTCCGGAGTTGAAGTTCCAATTTGGATATTGGGCTCTAGCCTTTTTAGTGCTGACTATGCCGCTAATAAGGGGCTTCCTTACGTATTTGCCGCCCACTTCGCCCCTGCGGATCTTATAGTCGCCTTAGAAATCTATCGCGCTCGGTTCAAGCCCTCTGCCACCTTAAAAAAACCCTATGTCATGGTTTGCATTCCCGTCGTGGCAGCCCCTTCAGATTCAGAGGCCCAATACTTAGCCACTTCCGTGCAACAAAAAATTCTAGGATTGATCAGGCGGAATTATCCCCCTTCCACTCCAGAGCCCGTGGAAGATATGGATTCTTTATGGAGCCCACCGGAAAAGGAAGCTGTTCAGAATTTTTTACGGGAAATGATCGTCGGCGGTCCCGAAACACTTCGCACACAACTGAGTGCATTTCAGAATCGAACCAATTGCGACGAGATTATGATTCATACGGATCTCTATCGTATTCAAGACACTCTGCGATCGTTTGAAATTTTAAGCCAGATTCAGTTCTAACTCTTGGCCGGTGATTTCCAGAGCTTCAGGATGAACGTCGACCAAAAGCGTTCGTACCCCCACTCCTTTTTTGTAAGCCTCTAGCAATAACCGAGCGTATTCCGGATCCAAATCATGAGCTGGAGAGAAGGAGTGACAATCGTTTCGCTGAATCGTAAAAACAATTTCAGCTTCGTGACCAGCTGCCACCAGGGCCATTAATTCCTTTAAATGTTTTTGTCCTCTGATCGTTTCCGCATCCGGAAATTGAGCAACCCCTTCACGCGCAAGGGTGACATTTTTGATTTCAATATAACGCTGTCGCGAATCATTCAATAGGCAGGCGTCCAAGCGGGTTTCCTTTGAGATTTTCACTTCTGCCTTATAGTCTGTGAATTTTTTCCAATCGGGCACAACGCGATTCAGAAAAGCTTCTTTGACCAGCTTATTGGGCCAAGATGTGTTAACTCCCACCAAACAGCCCATGGGAGACTCTGTAATCTCTAAGGTATATTTCAATTTACGCTCAGGGTTATCAGATTCAGACAGATAAGCTACACAGCCCTCTTCCCAGCAAGACTTCAAACTTCCTGTGTTGGGACAGTGGGCCGTTACCACCTCGCCATTGAGATTCACATCGGCAAAAAATCGTTTGTAGCGTTTGATCATATTGGCTTTTAGCAAGGGCTTTGGAAATCGCATAAAAGTCCCTTATCAGAGGCTCTGAAAAATGACCAATTGAGATTCATGACGAATTGAGTTATCTAGTGAATTCTACTCTAGGAAATCCTAGAAGAAGCTATAGACAAATCTCGAGGGAAAATTATGTCCAAACCCCATACGCCAAAGCCTGATTGGCTTAAAGTTCGCGCGCCTGCTGGCGAAAACTATGCCCGCATCAAAGATATGTTGAGTGATCTGAAGCTAGCGACAGTCTGCCAAGAAGCGCGATGCCCCAACATTGGTGAGTGCTGGTCCGGTGGAACGGCTACCTTTATGTTAATGGGAGATGTCTGCACTCGGGGCTGCCGCTTCTGCAACATCAAGACTGGAAATCCCAAAGGTAAGCTTGACGAGTTTGAGCCAGAAAAAGTGGCGTACTCGATTTCACAAATGAAGTTGGAGTACGTGGTGATCACCAGTGTGGATCGTGATGATCTGCCGGATCAAGGCGCCTCTCACTTTGCGAAAACTGTGGCCACGATTAAAAAACTCTCACCCAACCTGATTGTGGAAATTTTGATTGGTGATTTCCGTGGGGACTTGAATCTGGCCTATCAGGTTGTGGATGCTAAACCCGACGTTTACGCCCACAATATTGAAACTGTGGAAAGACTGACTCCCACCGTGCGCGACCCACGCGCTGGCTATCGCCAGAGCTTGAAGGTTTTAGAGGGCGTGAAAAAGTATGATCCAACTCGCTACACCAAGTCCTCTATCATGTTGGGTCTCGGTGAAACTGATGATGAGGTTCTTCAGTCCCTTCATGATCTTCGCTCGGTCGGCTGTGATGTGGTGACTTTTGGTCAATACTTGCAGCCTACTCCTCGTCATTTGAAAGTCGAAGAGTATATTCACCCCGATAAGTTTAAATACTGGCAAACAACAGCCGAGAACATGGGCTATCTTTATGTAGCATCCGGACCTCTTGTGAGAAGTTCTTACCGAGCCGGTGAGTTTTTCATGAAGGGTATTATCAAAAAGCAACGACAACAGCAGTCTCAACAAACATCAACAGCTGAGGTGAAATGATGGCAACTGAAATCCGACTTCCAGAATTAGGTGAAGGTGTTACGGAAGGTGAATTGGTCAAGTGGTTGGTGAAACCGGGAGATCAAGTGAAAGCTGATCAACCCATTGCTGAAATCATGACCGATAAAGCCACCGTGGAAGTGCCTTCCCCCACATCTGGAACCGTTAAAGATCTTAAATACAAGGTCGGTGATGTCATAAAAATTGAATCCGTTCTTATTACTATGGATGGAACTGGGGCTACTAAGTCGGCCTCCGCCCCTGAGGCACCTAAAGCGCAATCACAATCAGCTGCCAAACCCGCCACACCCCCTTCAGGAGCGATAACTACAAATGGTTCTGGCTCTACGACGGTGAAACTTCCCGAGCTGGGCGAGGGTGTCACAGAGGGTGAGCTTGTCAAATGGCTCGTAAAACCTGGCGATACAGTGAAGGTCGATCAACCTGTAGCTGAGATCATGACTGATAAGGCCACCGTAGAGGTGCCCTCAACGACTTCCGGTACTGTCACAGAGCTTCTGTTCAAAGCAGGTGATGTTGTCAAAGTGGATAGTGGACTTTTAAAACTTTCTGGCACTTCAGCTGGAGCGGCACCAAGTGCACCAGTTCCCTCCGCATCACCTTCACGTCCCCAGCCCGCGGCGACTGCCAGTTTTGCGCCAGCCCCTCAGCCAACAAAAGCTACTGTTGCAACTCCAGGAATTTTTCCCCCTGTTGCAGATTTTAGCGTACTAGCGACTCCCTCCACCCGTCGGTTGGCCCGCGAGATGGGTGTAGACTTGAATAACATGACAGGAACGGGTCTCGCGGGTCGCGTGACTCGGGATGATGTTTTAAAAGCCCGCGGCGCTGGCGTCGAGCCGAGCGCTCCTTCAAAAGCCCCCGTGTCTTTTCCCAAGCCTGCCTACCAATCTCCAGTGGGAGCCCAAGAAGAACGTGTACCTTTGGTGGGTGTCCGCAAGAAGATTGCTGAAAATTTACAACGGGCCAAGCAAATCATTCCGCATTTCACGCTTATGGATGAGGCCGATGTCACTCAACTTGTCAGCTTTCGTGAGAAGATGAAAGTAGCCGCTGAACAGGCCGGAACGAAAGTGACATATCTGCCACTTGTTATGAAAGCCTTGATTTCGACAATCCGCGAATTCCCGATGTTCAACGCCAGCATTGATGATGCGGCCGGGGAAATCGTTTACAAAAAGTATTTCAATCTAGGATTTGCCGCCGATACTCCCAACGGACTTTTAGTTCCGGTTGTGAAAGACGCCGATCAGAAATCCATTTTGGATATTTCTCGGGACATTATCGACCTTTCTCAAAAGGCTCGAGACGGCAAATTGAAGTTGGATGAAATGAGGGGAGCCACTATCACGATCACCAATATCGGATCCGTGAGTGGAACCTACGCCACACCTGTCATCAACCATCCTGAGGTTGCGATTTTGGGCATGTACAAAATTTCTGATAAACTGGTGCTTGAAGAAGATGGCACTGTGGGAGTTCGTAAAGTGATGAACTTCACTATTACCTGTGACCACCGCTTGATTGATGGCGCCGTTGCAGCCCGCTTCTTGAAATCTTTCATTAACAGAATTGAAAACCCCGGCGTATTAATGCTGGATATGCACTAGGAGTCGGAACATGCAAAATTTTGATGTTGTTGTCATTGGAGCCGGCCCCGGTGGATACGTAGCGGCCATTCGCGCCGCTCAATTGGGTTTTAAGACAGCCGTCATCGAACGGGAGTTTCTAGGTGGTGTTTGCTTAAATGTAGGATGCATCCCTTCAAAGGCCATGATTACAGCCGCTCACCACTGGCATAAGGCCCATCATGATTTTGAAACCATGGGCTTTAATATCAAAGGTATCGATCTTGATTTTAAAAAACTCTTGGAATGGAAAAATTCTGTTTCTTCAAAAATGAGCAGTGGTGTGGCTCAGCTTCTTAAAGGAAATCAAGTTACCATAATTAAAGGTGAAGCTCAGTTTAAGTCTCCGCAGGAAATCTCTGTGGGCTCTGAGTCCATTCGCGCGAACCACTTCATTGTGGCCACAGGGTCTCGTCCTATCGAAATCCCTGGTTTTAAGTTCGATGAAGTGGATATTTTATCCTCCACAGGTGCATTGGCCTTAGATCACGTTCCTAAACGCGTGGTAGCTATTGGCGGAGGTTACATCGGTCTTGAAATCTCGAGTTATCTGAGAAAGTTCGGATCGGAAGTGACAGTTGTCGAAGCTCAGGCTGGCCTTCTCAGTGGAGTGGTGGATTCTGAATGCGCCAACATCGTGGTCCGAAAGCTGCAACGGTCTGGCGTGAACATAATAACTAACGCTAAAGCCAAGGGTCAGAAAAAAACCAAAGATGGCTATGACGTCATTATCGATGTGAATGGCCAGGAGCAAACTTTAAAAGCTGACAAAATCATCGTAACCGTGGGCCGTCGACCTAATGGTGATCAAATGAATCTAAAGGCTGCGGGCATTCAAGTTGATGAGCGTGGCTTTATCAAGGTCAATGCACAAAGGCGCACCAATGTGCCGCATATTTTTGCCATTGGTGATATTGCCGGCCAGCCGATGTTGGCTCACAAGGCATCTCATGAAGGTGTTCTAGTGGCCGAAGTGATTAAAGGCCATAATCGAGTTTATGACGTAAAAACGGTTCCCGCTGTGGTTTTTACGGATCCTGAAATTGCTTCAGCTGGCATGATGGAATCAGAGGCACGGGCCAAGGGGTATCAAGATCTTCTAATCGCGAAATTCCCGTTCGGTGCCAATGGCCGAGCCGTATCCATGCAAGAAACCGATGGCTTTGTGAAAATGATTGCTGATAAAAAAACTCATATTCTTCTGGGTGTTCACATTGTAGGGCCAGAAGCCTCGAATCTTATTTCAGAAGCCGCATTGGCCATTGAAATGGGGGCCCGCCTTGAAGATTTGGCCATGACAATCCACCCTCACCCCACTTTGGGCGAAACCATGATGGAGGCCGCTGACGCGACATTGGGTCATGCGATTCATATTATTCAAAGACCACTCAGCCAGGGACGCAATGCCCACCCTTGAAGAGGAGTCGATGGGCGCCACAGAAGCTTTAGCAGAAACGCAGCCCCTTATCGTCCAGGATTGGGGGCTTATTGAATATAACAAGGCTATGCAAGAACAACTGGCCCTTGTACAAGAGGTGGCCGAAAAAAATATTCCCGGGTATTTGGTTTTTTGCACCCACCCGCCTGTTGTGACCCTGGGAAGGGGCACGCAAAAAGAGGATCTTTTTTCCTGGCAGGGAGAGACGGTGGAGGTTTCGCGGGGAGGCCGCGCCACCTACCATGGCCCCTCACAAATTATAGTTTACCCGATTCTTAATTTACGATTTTCTCGATACGAACGAAAAGAAAAAGAGATTGTGGGCTTCTTGCGGGATTTTGAAAAGGCCATTATCCAAACTTTGGACGAAATCGGAATCCAAGCCCAGGGACGCAGTCTTCAAAAAAAGCAAAATACCGAGCAAGATGAAACTGGCGTCTGGGTGGGTTCAAGAAAGCTGGCTTCTCTGGGCGTCGCCGTTAAGAAGTGGGTCACATATCATGGGGCCGCTATCAATTTTGATAATGATCCCCAAGCATTTCAGGGCATAAATCCTTGCGGCTTTAAATCCAGTGTTATGATCTCAATTCAGCAGTTATTAAATAGACCGGTAAGCCGCCAACAGTTTCAGTCCCGTCTGATGGAAAACCTGTTAAGGACATTATGACGCCGATACGACCGCGCATTTCAAGGATCTTTACCGTCGTCAGTTTCGATGAGTTCGGAGATGTAGACAATCCTATTTGGCATTTGGAAGCTCACCCTATTGTCATTTCGAAAAACCAATTAACTTCAAAATTTTTAGAGTGGCAGGATGGGCAAGTCCTTTTACCTCTTGAAAACCTTAAAAAAGATGGTCTCGATTTTCTTAAGAGCCTACCTCAATCCGCACGCCAACGCCTTGTTCTTCAATTGGGTTTACATCAATTGGACCTTCTTGAAGAGGTAAAAGGGTTTGAAGGTCTTATCCAGGTTTGGATTGATCGCAAAATCAGCCCTCAGCACCTCAATCAGATTCAAGAGCTACAGGGTCAAATCGAGTTAGTATTAATCCCGTTTCGATTATTGAATGTCCATGAACTTTACAAAATGGTTGGAGCTTTAAAGGAGATTCCTTGTGCCTTCTTGTTTATCCCGAAGCTTAATCCCTTCAGTGGGCTTTGGGAGCTTAATAGTCTATACCCACTTTATAATGAATTGAGCGCATTGGTTCCAGATCGCCACTTGGGTTCTGTCAGCTTAGTGAATGTCTGGCCACAACTGACTCCCGCGACACAAAACTATTTGCTTTACCCAACAGAAACTAATTATTTGCAACTTCTGAGATCGGAATCGGCATTGCAATATTGGCTGCACCGTTTAGCGCAACCTCTGATGCCTCATTTTTTGCTGGATCTAGGGATTCTTTCTATTAAGATTCTCCGGCAACCCCGTTACTTTTTCATCTGGCACGAGGGGGCAACCCGGCGTTTGGGTGTTACCGCCTTCTGGATAATACGGAATAATATTTGCCGTCTTCGAGACTTTACCTTGCAGGTCCTGCTTTTTCCCATCTTCAAGGTTTTTTGGTTTCTTAAATTTCAATTCGAAAAACGAGTTTTGCGGGCTAGGAAATAAGATGGATCTTACTGTTGTCATTCCCTTTCGCCCTCAGGATAAAGGTTTGAATGATGTCTTAACGGCGCTGAATCAACAAACAGGAGTCAGCTTTGAGGTGTTATTGGTTCAGAACCCTCCTATTGCTGATTTTGCACCGACACTTCCAAGCCGCCTCAATTTTCAGATCCAAATGCTGACTTCCGCTCGAGGGGCGAATCGAGCTCGGAACAAGGGCCTAGAAAGCGCTAGCACTGATTTAGTTTTCTTTTTGGATTCTGATTGTTGGCCTACGTCACCCAACCTATTGAGTCATTACGTTCAACTTTTCCGCGAAAATGCCGAACTTTGCGCAGCAGGAGGGCCTTATCACCTATTACCTACTGCCAACTCGCTGGCAAAAGCCTATCATGAACTGCAAATTCGATGGCTCCAAGAAGGTCTTCGCGACACTGACCTAAATGCGTACAACTTACTGGGTGGCAACCTTCTTGTGCGCCGATCTCGCTTAGACGAGATGCGCTTTGATGAAAATATCATCTTTGGCGGGACCGAGCGCGAATTCCTGCAAAGACTTTCCCAGCATGGAAAAGTGATTCAATTTTTTCCCCATCAATCTGTTTTTCACGGCAGTTCCATGAATTTAAAGTCCTTTTTAAAAAAGGCCTACGCTCAGGGCTGCGGTACCCGCTACATCACGGCCAAATTGGGTCCAGCTACCCATTCAAAGCGTTTTGTACGCATTTCTGTGCCGCCTGAGAATTTATCGCCCTATCTGAGGATTTATCAATGGGGCTTTGACATGGGACTGGGAAAAGCCTCAGTCCGTTACTATTACAACCGGATTTGCGAGACTCTAAACCGATATTTATTTTTTTTGCAAAACTTAAAGTTCTACCGAATCAGAGAACCCAAAGACCGGTAGATATCGGGATCCTGGTTGAGTTCAAAAAAAACTCGAGCCATGGGACGGATTCTTTGCATTTTTTTATACTTATAATATGCACTGTCCGTATTTTCGGCTTTCGCAGTGAGGTGCAATAGAGGCACTTTTTCTAATCGAAAGCGCACCCTCCTATTGGCCAGTCGGTACCCTAAGTCCGTATCCTCAAAACCATAACGGATGAAGTTACGTCGTAATCGACCTGCTTGATTGAAGAGACTCTTGGGGAGAGCCAGCGCATAAGTACAAGTGTATTTCCAATGATCTTTTAATGCCATCCAATCTTCCGCTTCAAAAAGATCTGACCAGTAAGAAGCCTCTTCGATATATAAAGACTTCGGAGAAAGAGAGTCGTAGAGGGCCGACTCATGGCTGAGTGTAACTGGTATATGAAGACGTTTGAACTGGGTTACGTCGGCCTTCTTAAAGACATCGTCGAGAATAGTATGAAAATCTCCCGGCACTAGCATATCAGAATCTAAAAATATTAGATTTTCAGATCTGGAATAATAGGCTCCCCAGTTTCTAGACGCGCCGGCTCGAAAAATCTTAGACCCATCTTGTAGTTTAGGACCTTCTCCCCAAAAAAAAAGGCTGAAACCGAGAGCTGGGCAAAAATTTCGAACGAAATATTGAAGGTACTCCAAAGACTTCCTCTGTGATCCGTCATCAATGACCAACACCTCGAAGGAATGGGAATTTTTTGTCTTTGATAGGTGATAAAGGGAATTACAAAGGAAGTGAGGATTTTCATAATGGGGAATCACAATTGAGAATTCAACGGGCCGAGCATTCTGTTGAAAAATGGGAGGCTGGAAGTTTTCTAGGTGAATCCAGGATGTGAAATCAGCTCTCTCCAAATCATAAGGGGGGGGATAACATCTCAATCTCTTCCATGATTCCTTTCTCGAGATTAGGTTTCTCACTTTTTGCAGAAGACTGGATGAGGCCTCTTGACTCAATTTCAACAGAAGAGGTGGACACTCTTCAACCTGAGACAATTTATCCAATGCAGCCGAACTGATTTTAAAATCTGTAAGAGTGATTTCTAAAGCCCTTGATTGGGGATCTCGCAGGAGTTCTAAAAGTGAACTGTTTTCTGCACTTGAGATTTCGTGATCCTGAATGCGAAAAATATTTCCGCCATAGCCTGGGCCCTCATTCCGCTTGGATTTCCACCTGCCTGATGAGAGCTTTTGAAAACGGAAATAAGGAGTCTCACCTAAATGCTCTGTCACTTCCGGCGCCAAAAGAAAGTATTGAATCCACCCCAAATTCCGTACAGAGGCGCAGAGGGAAAGGTCTAATCTTTGAACCTCCAACCATTGACCTATTTGAAGTAACTTATTTGTAAAACTTTGCGATTCCATCTTCTTCCGAATAATCTCAATTTGATCCTTAATTTTTTAACCACAACCAGGGCTCAGAATCAAAGAATTCAAGAGGGAAGAGATATTTCCTAACTATCATGGCTAGTCGACTGTTTCATTATAAGACAAAAGTAAAACCGTCACTATGTACCAAAAAGATTCAAATTCTTCTTCTAAAATAAGATAAGACGGCATTAGGACTTTTCGCTTACATTTATTGTGTTTTACGGGTTTTTCCTTCAAACTTTTCTAATGGGAAGCAGAAACGTTAAGTCCGAAAAGCCCAAACCAATGGCTAAATCCGTGAAACTTCAGAAATTCTTTAAGCCTTCAAATAAACAAGGGATGTCTTTGATCGAAGTCCTAATCGGCCTGGCCATGGCCGGCATCCTGTCCATGGTGATCGCCAGCATCTTGGAGACCATGAATAAATCTCAGAAGCAAACCAATACCGTTGGAACAATTGAGCAACTAAGAACTTCTATTATTCAGCTTGTTAAGAACAAGGACTCTTGGAGAAATACAATTGAAAACGCGACCAATCTAGCTGCTGGCACTCAGTGTTTAGCGGATGGCACTCCAACATGTAACACTACTACTATTGCGGCGATTCCAGCAGACCTTACTCTTACATTCGCACAGGCGAATTTAATTCCACTTGATATCTTGCATGACGGCTTGGATGCACCCGATACAGGAACTGTGATCGATACGACAGGCACCGGCGGTTTTAATCAGAATGGAGCTCCATGCACTGGCTTCGTAGACGATCCGGCCATTGGAAATGATCAATGTCCGATCCGGTATAATCTGTTTCTAAAGCTAGATTGTCCAGATCCAGCAGTTCAATGCCTCAATCCTTCGGTTACAATTTATGGTATTCTTCAGTACCGCCCAAACCCAAACAATTCTATGCGCAGTATTATTAATGAGCTTAGGTATGGTATTAAGGTCACCCGTGGAGAGGGAGATAATAACTTAGCACAAAATATTTCCTTAGCTTACACTCCAGGTTCCGGCCCTCCGTACAATGGCCCTGGAGGAAGTTGCAATCCGGGAGCTTGGAAAACTATACCATTATCCGTAGAAGAAGCAGATGAGGGAAATAATGTGAGTTTAAACACTGCAACTGGTGTTATGTCATTTGAGCCTGGCACTTACACTTGTAACGCATCTACTACCTGCTTTGCATGCCAAACTGTGCGAGTAGGGATAAGTATTGGGGGATCTATGGCAGCGGGAGCTGTATCGCCAGCCGCCTTTGCACCAGCTTGGATTACGGGCCAAGCTGTGCTTAATGGATATCAATTCGTTTTAAATTCGGCAACTCCCATAACCCTCGAACACTGGTGCGCTCAACATCCAGGCGGTGATCCTGCTCTTGCTAGTATGGGGATGGGAATTGCATTACCATCATCTTATAC
>CAZETK010000063.1:0-16304 GCA_964515195.1 uncultured Pseudobdellovibrionaceae bacterium | reverse complement strand
CCTCGGCACAAGCCAGCAACCAGCTCACTAGAGCGAGGACTGTTCGAAGCGTTTGAGGGGAATGCGTCCTCTTACCGGCGGGAGCGAAGGACCTTGTCGCGTACCAGCCCAATCTCGCGGTCCGTAATAAGTCCCATGTGGCCTTGGATGTCTGCAAGCTTTACACCATGCTTTCGGCACATTTTGTAAATTTCTTTTACCTTTTCCCATTCAATGTCGCGACCTAAAGTGAAGCTTTCATATCGTTCGTCTAAGGTAAGAACGGCTGTTTCAGCTAGGCAAGCGTATACTGTCTTTCCGGGTAATCCTATGTCGCAGGTTATGTCGTAGGGGCCGGGCAGTACAAGCTCACCGGATTCCATGATGATGATGTCTGGTCTTTTTTTCGCATCTTCTTTTGTGAAATCCAGAGGTCGTGAGCAATCACAAACAACGCATCCGGGTTTGAGCTTCATGACATCAACGATTTTATGATCCAGTGCAGAGGTGGCCGTAACTAATGCATCCACCTCTGATGCCCACTCATCTGCATGAGTGGCACAAATAACTTCACAATGTGGAGCCATATTTTGCAGCTCTCGGGCAAGCTCCTTTAGTCGCTCCATGCGAGGAGCCACAATGACAAGTTTTTTAAAGACCAAGGCTAATAGTTTTGTCGAAACTCGTCCGATGGAACCAGTAGCGCCGATCACCATCGCCGTGCCATTGATAGCCCCATTTTGAGGATCCGGCTTTAAAAGCCCCATTTTTTTTATGACTTCATAGAGTCCCCAAAGAGTGGCGGATGCGCTTAAACTATTGCCTGTGGTGACCGGTAACGGAGAATTTTTATTAATCGTCACTCCTGAATCACCGACGATTTTTGTGTAAGCGCCAAGGCCGATAAGCTTAGCTCCGCGGGCCGCGGCGTCGTGGCAGCATTGCTGAATTTGCGCATAGGTTACTTCAGGGTCTTGGTTTTTTAAAACTTTGGGCGTAGCCAGAAGAGAGTAAATGATTCCATTGATTGTTTTTCCGGTAGACTCTGAAACGATGTTGTTGATGTGCCCATAACGAATCGGTGGAAGTTTTGATGCTAACCGATCGAAATCCTGGTGAAAAGCTGGTGGAATCGCTTTGATCAAGGACCCAGCCACAGGAATTCTTTCAAAATCGCGATGAGAAAGAGCATGAACGACAAAAGCGAAATCCGGGGGAGAATCCTGAGCTAATTTATTTTTCAGTCTATAGTATTTTTTGTGAATCCGGGTGGAAATTGTGTCACTTCGTAAAAGCGCATATTTTTTGACAGATTGAATTGTCTTGGGTTTGACCTGAAGAAGTTGCTGCCAGTCTTCAAAGTTAAGGCTGGCAAAACGATTATAAGTCAGGCGGAGTGTTGACTCCAGAAGCGCATAATTCATGAAGGGACTAATTCGAAATTCGCGTGGAAAAAGAGAGTGAATTTTTTTAAACTTGTACTTTTTTAGAGCTTCTTCCATCCCGCTATGATGTGACCAGGTGATAATTTCTTTGTCCTCGTAGGCCTTTACGTTTTCTTCAAGATAGTGGAGTAAGGGAAGGTCCGCCACGATATACTGACATCCGGAAATCTGATGAGGAATAAAATCGGCGAATTTATTTTGCAGTTTTGTAATGGGTGAATTAGATCGACGTTTTATGCTTTTATGAGTGGCAAAGTGAAGCCCGGTTTTGGTGAGTGTCATAAGGCCCGGGAAAGGTTTGACGACCAGAGGTAGTCCGGTAATCAGATTGAGATCCCCAAAATATACCCGAGTCCCAGGCTGATGGCGTATATACTCTTCGATTTCCGTACAGGTCAGTGTGGCTGGAAAGTAGAAGCCGGCATTTTGATCTAACTTGCCTGATTCAAATCCACGTTCTAAGGATTGGATGTTAAGAATTTCCTTAATCCCAGTTCCATCGCAAAGAGGAACAGCACTGGGGGTGTTCATGATGGCTAAATATTGATGATGAATGTAACTTTGATTCTTGAGGCAAGGTGTCGGCGGAAGAGAAGTCATCGCGAAGATGTCCACGTCTGACTGAAGTTGTGAAATCAATCGTTTAACGTTATCAACAGAGTAATTGGCTCCGTAGCGAACCACATCAAAATTGAGCCCTCGGAATGTATAGCTGTGTTGAGTGTCCCAATGAGAGGGGCCAAAGTGAATTTCAGCGATTCGAAAGGAATTCTTCATAACCCCTCCAGAATGATAATTTGTAGTCCGAAAACTCAGAACACCAATTTTCCCCTAGAATCTCCTGCGTGGATTTTGAGTCGTAAAGGGGCAATTGAAGGGCATAGCGAAGCTGTTCTTGTGGTAAATCGACTATTTTTTTTCCTAGAATTTTAAAAAATGAAGCTGGAATCCTGTTGGTTAGTTTCAAATTTATATGAGATAAGCCCAGATGCTCAAAAATGGATTCATATAGATCCGCAACACGGACTCCTTCGCGTGGAACAAGGTGAAAGCTTTGATAACCGCGCTCTTGCGAACGTTGGGCCCACAGGCAAAACTCGCGTATCGCTTGAGCGGCTTGATCGACAGGAACTAGTGGAATACGGACTTCTGGGTTTCCTGGAACGGGGAGAGATGTTTTCCAAATCTTCAAAGCGTACTTCAGGCCCTTAAAATAATTTGCAACCGCATAGGGGCCATCGGCTCTTAAAATTTTTCCATTTCGGCTTTCACCTACTAAAATGCCCAACCGCAAATTAATCCTCAGCTGGGGGCCTCCGCTCCAATTTTGGAGTAGACGCTCACCTAAGGCTTTACTTTGAGAATAGGCATCAGGAAAAACAGTGGTTAGGTCCAAATCGTAGGGTGTTATCTGCTGGCTAGATAGATTTGAAGCTGCGGCAATGGAACTTGCATTGATGAAAATAGGAATTTTAAGTTGAGTGGCTATTTGCAGGGCCGTATTTGTTCCCACTACGTTGTGCAGGTAAACATCATTCTCGGAAGCCCTTAGGTCATAGAGTCCGGCAAGATGAACTAGAATATCGTATTTCTTTGACGATAGAGTCTCAGGGTTCAGTCCCCCTTTCCAGCGGCTAAGATCTCCCGTCAAGCCAGTACGGCCCGAACGGGACAAGACATCAACTTCAACATCTGATCCCAGATGTTGAACCACGTATTGGCCTAGAAATCCGGTGCCTCCTGTAATCAGGAGCTTTAACTGACGACTCATTGTTTGACCATAACTCCGATATTCTTGTTTAAGCATCTCACTTTGACTTCATCGACGTTTTGAAAAAGAATTTCCCCATCTCCAAAAAATGTAATTTTCTTTTTGGGATTGCGGGATTTTATCTTGAACTCTGAAGTCTCTAAAGATTTAACGGACTCTGTTTCTTCTAGCGTCCCGGTATAAACACGAAGTATTTTTTCCATTCGAGTCAGAATATTGTCAGACTCGATGATAAGAACATTCACCTGGCCGTCATCATGAGAAGTGTAGGGAGCGGTCAAAAACTTTTTACCCACAGTGGGTTGATTATTGACCAGTATGAAGGGGGCGCTGGTGCTGATCGACTTTCGATCCGGAAATTCGATATCCAAAGCCCAATCACGGCTGGTCCAGTTCTTGACAGTATTAAGAAGGCTCATGGAGTAGATTGTAGAGCCAGCGCTTTTGACAACCTTTTGCGCTAAACGACCTAGTTGTCGATTGACGAAGGTCTGCTCAGGGTCTTCGGCAAATCGATTTAAAAACTTTCTCAGCTCATTGGCCGTGTTCGCCGCCAACGCGGGTATTCCAATGCCACCATTGGTGATCATATATTTTTTTTCATTTCCAGCCTCAACTTCGATGATATCAATTTTTTTCTCTCGCCCTTCAAATAGGAGGCGGGCAGCATGGTCAATTCGTTCTGTTAACTTAATTTCATGGGCCAGATCATTAGCTGTTCCGGAAGAAATCAAACAAATAGGAGGCAATTCATTTTCCGCAGGCTTATGGCGAAGCAGACACTGAAGGGTGGCATTAATAGTTCCATCACCACCGCAAATTAAAAAAGCGCTTGTTTCGTTTTCAATTTCCTCTTTAACAAACAAACAAAGTGAATCCAAAGACTCACAATAGTGAAAAAACAGATCACATCTAAAAAGGGCCTCTTCAATCTTTTGTTTTAAAAGATCCAACTTAGCTGACCCAGACCGTGGATTTACAATAATCGAGACCCTCATGATTCAACCTCTTCTAGAATTTTAATAGTCCCGGCTTTACCATCTAAGCGCACACGCATTCCACTTTTTAATTTTTGAGTTAATCCGGGAATAGAAACAATTGTAGGTATCCCCATCTCTCGTGCCACAATGGCCGAGTGCGAAAGCAAGCTGCCACGCTCAACGAGTAATCCACTGATACTAGGGTACAAAGGAACCCAACCTGGATCGGTTCGATCCGCTACAAGGATCTCGCCTTTTAGTTCAAGGTTATCCTGAGGTGATCCAATGACCTTAATCGTGCCTTCAATCATACCAGGACAACAGGGAAGGCCTTTCAAATCAAAGTCCTCGCCTTCGTAGTTTTGCAGCTCGACGGGTTTGATAAATTCATTCCGGATGTAGACAGCTCCCCGAGTCAGGATCCGAGAATCAGGAGCCGGTTCTGTTTGGTAAACTTCATACTGTCGGCGCCGAAGCTCCGTCATGGCATTTAGGTCAGAAGCCGGAAGTGTGCCATTGTAAACTCCCATAATCTCTTCTAAGGTCAGGTAAAAAATATCACGGGAATCTTGTAAGGCCCCTTCACGGTGTAGATCTTCACCAATAGTTTGAAAGATGGTCCGAGCCACTCCGTAAATACGTGTTCTGGCAAAGCGTGTGTTTTCGCGGTTCTTTACCGCTAAACGTGCGTTCTTAAGTACCCAGAAATAAATAATCTTTCGAAATCCATTCAAGTGATTTTTGACTTTGTGTTCGGCCTGAATTCGGAGGCCCGCCTCTTGCCCTACAGACGTTTGAAACTTATCATTTTTAAGATAATTCTTTAAGCAAACGAAAAGATAAGTTGGATCCGTGCTCAGATCAATTTCTTCTAATTTCATTTCACTCATGCAACGAAAACCGTATTTATCGATATAACTGACGATTTCTGAGTAAAACTCTTGGTAGGAGCTTTGATTTAAAACTTCCATAAGATCACTGGCCTCGTGATCCAAGATTATTTTTTTAAGCTCAGGAGTCTCGAAAGCGGATCGGGCCAACTTTTGTAAGGCCTTCATGGGTTCGGCACTTTCTAATCCACCCTCTTCCGAAATCAAGTCATTTTGAATTGTTGAATCAAGATGGCTTAACCACTTCAGAGTTAATTTTCTTAAGAGCCCGAAATGGACCATGCAAAGAAAGTCATTGATGATAGGAGCTTTCCATCTTCCCAGCATATTAACTTCCATTTCATTGTAGATCTGGATCAACTGATCGCCTCGCATCCGTGTTAAAGGCATACTGCGGTATTTGTCATAATCTCGGCGAAAGGTTTTTAAAAAATCATCGACAATGGATTGGATCGTAAAGTGGTATTTGATAAAATTAAATCCCGAAATAATTTTGCGAATTCTTCCTTGGAAAGTGTTCCAAGAAGGGTGAGGCTGTATGCGGACGGTGATTTCATTGTCCAACCCTTCAGTTACGCCCATCATGGTTTCCATGAACTCACGATTCATTTTGAATCCAGGAAGAACACCCACAAGTTTGTACCAGTTAAAGAGGTTATAATAGACTCGTCCCTTCAGGCTCCCCAGCATATAACTTAAATAGGAATCCATTTCCTTTATGATTTGGCTTGGAACTCCTAATATTTCACAAAATTGGATATAGACAGCCCGATAGTTTCGAAGGGCAAAGGAAAAGCTTAAAGGGGAAGTAAGTCCGCCGTAGGATTCCACGATATTGGAATTGTCCCAAAGATTAGGATAACCAATAAGGTCATTGTGCAAGTTGGTGACAGGGCGGGCCTGGAGAATAAACAGTTGTCCCTTATCGATGGCCCATTCAATATCTTGGGGACGATTGAAATAGTCCGAAATCTTTTGCCCCATTTTCCATAGGTTTTGGAGTTCTTCAGTGGATAAAGAAGGAGTTAATTTATCATTTTCTAAAATGGTCATGGGTTCACAGTGCCCTTGAGCCTGTTGAGACCGACCAACCCGACAGGTTTTTTCCACAATGTCGGATTCAAGAACGTCTCCTGTCGCGGAATCAAGCCAGAAGGAGTCAGCGCTTAGCGTTCCTGACACCAAACCTTCACCGACGCCGTAAACACTGCTAACGGTGAATTGGTCCATGCGTTGTGTAACAGGGTCACAAGTGAAAAGCACTCCGGATTTTTCAGGATCTAACATTTTTTGTAAAATCACCGACACTGAGATTTTGGTTAAATCCAAATTATTGGTCTTTCGGTAGACAAGGCCTCGCTCTGAAAAACCAGATGCCCAACAAAGCTTAATATACTTTAGAATCTCTTCACGATCTTTTACATAAAGAAAGCTGGATAGCTGTCCTGCAAACGAGTGAGAAGAGCCATCCTCGTCAGAGGCGGAACTTCGAACTGAAAACTCACCAGTGGGTAATAGATTCAAAGCTTGCTCTAAATGGGTATTAAGAAAATTAGTAGCCGGCTTAGACGTTAAAAGTCGCGTGATAGCCGCTTCACATTCCTTGGCGGTTATTTGACCATCTGTAAACTGTTTCAAGTAAGATTGAAGATCTTCTTGCAGTCCGTGTGACTGAATAAATTCCTTAAAAAAGCGTTTTCCAAATACAACCCAAGCGGGAACCGGTACCCCGGCTCGAGTCAGTTCGTAAAGATTAAAGCCCTTTCCTCCGGCCTCAGCTCGACAAAAATGAAGAGTGGATTTTGAAGTGATAATCATAACAAATCCTTTCCGTAAACCCAGGCTAAAAGAGCATAATGAGACAGAAGATACAGTCCCGTCATATTTCGAAAAATGCCGGCCCATCGTCGATTCTTTTTGAGAACAAAGGCGAGGCTAATCAGTACGTAAATTAGACCTGCCGTCGATAGATAAATAAAGTTTGGAACTTCGGCAAGTTTCAGAAGCCCCAGTCCCAACCAGACCTGACTTAAAGTTAAAAGCACAGCGCCTGGAATGCCAAAGATGTTCGAATATGTCGGGACGCCTTCTCGTTCTTCATCAACCGCGTAGGTCTTTCGTGCAAATTCAAAAATATTAAAAAACATCCAATTGGACGAAAGAAACATAATATTTGCAGGTTGAAGAAGCTCGTTCACGGTTGCCCCCGTGGCCGAGATAGCGACAGTGGTGGCGAGGAGTACTGAAACAAAAGTGTGAGACACAGCATAAGTAGTCAGATGAGGTCGAAGCTGATCGCCAATGAAAAACTCTTCATACATTAACAAGGAGTAACCGATCGCCAACGAGTGAATCATGAATACGGATTGACCCAAGCTTGATGCAAGAAGAAGCTCCAAGATGATCAGAAGAAAAATGACCAATTTAACCTGATCCCGTTCAAGCACACCTCGAGCAAGTGGTCTTGTCGGATTGATTTTTAGATCTGTTTCATAGTCTTTGATCTCATCAAAAAAGCGCAGCCGTAAAAACGCGCTTAATAGGATTAAAAGCGCGATAAAGAGATGAGCCTGACCTCCTGTAGAAAACGAAAGACTGTTGGCCAATCCGAACACCAAAATCATGGGCCCGTACTGAGACAGCGGAAATCGTTCTCGAATAAGAATCAAGACCCCTTTAATCAAACAGTACTCCTTCTTGGTTCAAAATGGCCTGGCGTAGGACGGAATATTCCACCTTGGAATGGTGTCGTGGATCCATGGGGATTTTTTGAACGAACTTAATTTTATCAAGTGGAATTTCATTCTTCTGAAAAACTTGGCGAATCTGCTGGCGGGCGCCCTGGATGTCAAATCCTGTTAAGTCCACATCGGGTTTGATCTCGATTACGGCGCAAGTCTCTTGACCGTCGGTCTGCGTAGAAGGGAGTCCCAGAAAGGCGCATCGATTTGCAAATTCCATTCGCTTGAGAAGAATCTCAGCTTGTACAGGGAAGTAATATTTTCCTTGTCGTGTGATGGCATTGTTCACGCGTCCCACAATCCATAAATTGTGATTCTCGTCGCGATAGGCTAAATCGCCAGTGCGATGCCAAACACGATTTTGATCATCCAGAATCTTAGTGGCGGTAAATGCATCGGGATTGTTGTAGTAATCACGACAAACATGGTCACCAGTACAAATAAATTCACCCACTTCACCTGGTCGAACTTCAAGATCGCTCCAACCATTGGGACCAAAAGTGATCGGTCCGTTTATGACACGAATAAATTTGGCTTCAATGTCCTCTGAGATTTCTCCGACATTAACCCCTTTGTCCACCACGTCAGGATCCTGTACCTCATCAGATGCCAGCATTTGTCGACCTTCAATATGGGCCATCGGTTCAGCTTCAGTCGAGCCGTAAAGAATCCATAGGTCAACTTGTGGGGCAATTTTATAAAAGGCGCGTACATCGTCCTTGCTAATAGGGGCACCGCCTGTCACAACTCGACGAAGACTGGCTAGATTCAACTTATTATCGGCACAGTACCGAGCCACACCCACCAGCATAGAAGGTGAAAGGGTGGTACAAGTCACTTTTTCATTAAGGATTTGATTGGTCAAAAGGGCTGAATCAGTTTCTGCTGGTTGGGCCAAGTTGACAGCCGGCAAGAGGGTTGTAACCCCTGTTGCCAGAGAGTTGAGTGAAAAAATCGGAAAGGCCGGCATATCCAAATCTGTTTGGGTATAGGGAATAACATGGGTTAAAGCGTAGTGCTGGGCCACTAGGAATCTATGAGTGCGATTGGCGCCTTTAGGTTTGCCTGTACTTCCAGTCGTAAAGGTGATCAGAGCGGTGAACTCACTTTCAACAGCCGCCAGTTCGGATCTTTTTTGCGGAAATAACTCGTGATACTTGTGAGTACCACCTTCGCCAGGTCCATACATAATTCGAATGGGCATAGACTTAAATTCAGGCACTTGATCCACAAGCTGAAAGGCGGCCTGAAAACTGATCATCGCTTTCGGCTGGACGCATTCGGCGCTGGCGCCTAGGTGATGACTGCGGGCCCAGGAATCCAGAAATACGGCAATGGCACCAATTCTCTGAACGGCGAACATCGAGATATACATGTCCACACTCATCGGTAGGAAAATGATCACACGGTCGCCCTGTTGGATTCCAATGTCTAAAAGACCTTGGGCAAATCGTGCGATGCGATCTTCTAGCTCCCGGAAGGTAATGCTTTGGTGTGGTATTGATGTCTGATGACGCCCATCCCAATTTTTAAGAGACTGAGAATCAATCCATTTTAAAGCCACTTTTTCGCCATGCTCTTCAACGTGCTTTTCAATAAAAGAGATTACATTATTTAGAGCACTTGCCTTCGGGTTATACCCGATTCGATTGATATAACCCGCGATATCCTTGGCGATTTGGTCGGCGTGCGACCATAGTAGTCCATGACCGGCATTCTTGAACTCCCGGACTTGAATATAAAGGTAATTATTTAACTCTGCTTTCTGAAGACTGTTATTTTGTATTTTGTCTTCGGTTCCAAAGTACGCATACCCCAGTACGGATTGCGTCTGTTTTTGAAGAGGCGCCGATTGCTGCATCTGGCGACCTTTCAGGGCTTGATGCCAACTGGCTTTGTCTGACAAAATTTCTTGCTTCTTAATAAAGACCGGAGAATCACTGACATTCTGGGGGTGGATCATTGTGGCCAAGAAGTTTTGATAAGACTTCTGATGGTTCAAATCAATCAGCACCCTGCCCAGTAAAGGCGTTTTTAATATGACTTTTTGTAGGGGTGAAACCTGACTTTCGCTTCGTAAGTAAGGGTTAATCAAAAAGATTCGTTCAATCTTATTGGCAAGCCGATCTAGATTTGAAAGTAACCGGTAACAACCCCAGGAGTGCGCGACGACCAAAACCTTGTCTTTGGATCTCTGTATCTCTTCAATCCAGTCGGATCCGTAGCTATCGACCAGGCGAACTTCAGCCTCTTTGGGTAGTTTTGAGATTAAAGTTTCCCAATCACTTGGGTGACCTGGGTTTCCATGAAGAAAAAATACTTTTGTCATACTCTTATTCCTTTTAATTGCATTCTATAACCGTCAATTAAAGATGGGTTCTTTCTGTATTTGATATTATTGGCGTTAGCATTTAGAGGATTGAATTGCTCTGAGCCTTGAATTTCAAATAATAATTTGCCACAAACTTTAGCTTCCATCTCAGAAGCCAATAGCAAGCTGTGAACATAAGATTTTTTTTCAGACTTGATTTCTTGAACCTTGAGAAGAGGGCCATCATCAATTTTGGAAGTCATTTGATGAATGGAAAAGCCGGAGGGTTCATTTTCCAAATGAGCCCAAAAATCACACATCAGTCCACGCTGCCCAGGAAGCAGACCGTGATGAATATTGATGCATCCTAATCGTGGAGCTTTTAGAATTTCTGGCTTAAAAATCGAGCGGGTGCGGGCGTTGACGATAAGATCAATTTTATTATTGGTAACAAGGTCAACGGCTTCTGCCGAATTGATACTAGGAAGACGAGCATAGAATTTATTTTCTTTTGTGAAGGCAGCTTGGCGCTGTTTTTTGGAGGAACTCAAATAATTTTTAACCAAGGTCAGCCCCAGTCGCGGAGCTGATAGGGTGGCCGCCATGGCGATCCCTTTTAGAAGAATCGAAGAATCGCGGTTCTCAAGCTCCAATAAGCCCACTACCAATGGGTGGCGAGCCATGCCGCAGATAAAGCGATTGTAGTTTTCTGGGACAAAAGTCACAGCAGACGTTACGATAAGAGTTCGCATACCTTCTGATATCTGCAAGCCAAGGACCCGAAAAATGGCCGCCAGGACCGTGTGGTTTTTATAGACCCTGTCAAAAGCTTAGACAGTGCCGATTTAGGCTTGCCGCAAGTAGGAGTCGCAATCTTTAGGGCTTGTTTTCGGGAAAAGGATAATCCACCTAGTTAATCTTCAGATTTAGGTCGTTATGACTCGCCGCTATGCAAAAACTACCTCTCAGAGAGGTCAAAATTTGTTAAGACTATGGGATGTCTTTTGTCCATCTTCACACCCATTCTGAATACTCTTTATTAGAAGCTTCCTGTCGTCTAAAGGCTTTAGCTAAAAAGGCCAAAGAGTTTCAAATGCCAGCCCTGGCCTTAACAGATAACGGAAATATGTTTGGGGCGATAGAGTTCTACTTCGCTTGTCAGGCTCAAGAAATAAAACCAATTTTAGGTTTCGATGCTTATGTGACGAATGATCGGTTTGAAAAGAAGCAAGATCGTGAAGCCCATTTAGGCCCTCGTCGGTTGGTGCTTTTAGCTCAAGACTTTAAAGGCTACCAAAATCTTTGCACTTTGTCTTCAAAGGCTTATCAAGAGGGTTTTTATTGGAAGCCTCGGATTGATGATTCCCTGCTAAAAGAATTTAATTCGAATCTAATTTGTCTGACAGGGGGCATCCGAGGCGAGATCCCCGACTTATTTTTGAAATCAGGGCCAGATGCCGCCTTGGAGCGTTTGCGCGAACTTCAAGAGATATTTGGTGACCGCCTGTATCTGGAAATGAATCGAACCCTTCCTGTCTGGAAAGAGATCAATCAGTTTATTCTAGAAGCCTCGAAGATAACGGGCGTTCCTGTCGTAGCCTCCAACGATGTTCATTACCTTGTCCCGGATGATCAAGTTGCACAGGAGGTTTTGATCTGCGTAGGGACAAACCGTACATTGGCCGATGAATCTCGTTATAAGTTAGGGTCGTCCGAGTTTTATTTAAAATCACCGCCGCAGATGAAAAAGCTCTTTGCGGATATTCCTGAAGCGATTGAAAATACTTTGGAAATCGCTTCTCGTTGCAATGTGAAGTTTAAATTGAAGAATAATGAAGGAAAGCCCATTTATCATCTTCCCAATTTTCCCACTGAAGAAGGGCGCAGTGTTGAAGAAGAAATTCGGCATCGAGCCTTCAAGGGATTAGAGGCTCGCTTTGAAGAAAAGAAAATTTTGGGAGAAGTCTTAAGCGAAGAAAAAAAAGATGAGTACAAAAACCGCTTGGAATACGAACTTTCCATAGTCGATCGCATGGGCTTTAACGGGTACTATCTTATCGTTCAGGACTTTATTAATTGGGCTAAGAGTCATGATATTCCGGTAGGCCCTGGGCGAGGCTCAGGTGCCGGAAGCCTTGTGGCTTTCACATTACGAATTACCGATCTGGACCCGATTCCTTATCACCTTCTGTTTGAGCGATTCTTGAATCCAGAACGGATCTCAATGCCCGACTTTGATATTGATTTCTGTATGGATCGGCGTGGGGATGTAATTAATTATGTTACACAAAAATATGGCGCTGGAAGCGTCTGTCAAATTATAACGTATGGAAAACTTCAGGCTCGCGCGGCTATCAAGGATGTGGGACGTGTTTTAGGAATGACCTTCTCGGAAGTTGACGCTGTGACCAAGTTAATTCCCGAAAAGCTTGGGATTTCCTTGAAAGAAGCCCTTGAATTAGAGCCACGCCTGACAGAGATGATGGAGATGAACCCTCAAGTCGCCACCTTATTAGATCTAGCGCAACGAGTGGAGGGTCTGGTTCGCCACGCGGGAATTCACGCGGCCGGTGTTATCATTGCAGACGGGCAGATTACTTCCCATGCTCCGCTTTTTCGTGGCACTGAAAACGAAACTGTCGTGCAGTACGATATGAAGCACGCTGAAAAGATCGGTCTGATTAAGTTCGACTTCTTAGGGCTGAAGACCTTGACGCATATTCATCGTGCGATCGGACTTATTTCTAAGAATCGCGGAAAGTCTATTCTGCCTCATGAGATTCCTTTGGATGATCCCGCTTGTTTTGAACTGATGGGCCGCGGAGATACTGCCGGTGTTTTTCAGTTTGAAGGTGATGGAATCACTGATGCCACACGAAAAATTAAACCCTCGAGTTTTGCTGATATCACCGCTATTACTTCGTTGTATCGCCCCGGCCCAATGGCTAATATTCCCGAGTATACAGCCCGAAAACATGGCGAGAAGCCTGTTGAGTATTTAATTGAAGATACTAAGCAAATCCTGCAAGAGACCTATGGAATTCTGGTGTACCAAGAGCAGGTAATGGCCATTGCTTCTAAGATCGCCGGGTACTCTCTGGGGGAAGCGGATATGCTTCGACGGGCGATGGGAAAAAAGATCAAAGAAGAAATGGATCGTCATCGCGTACGCTTCCTTCAGGGTGCTAAGGAGAAGGGCTATGACCCGCAAAAATCCGACGAGCTGTTTGATCTGATGTATAAGTTTGCGGACTATGGATTTAATAAATCCCATGCCGCCGCCTATTCTGTTTTAACTCTGCAAACGGCCTGGTTAAAAGCCCATTATCCCGTCGAGTTTTTTGCAGCCTTGTTATCGACAGAGGTGAATAACACCGACAACGTCGTAAAATACGTTAAGGACGCACAAAAACGCGGAATTGAGGTAAAGCCGCCTCATATCAATTTTTCGGACTATTTGTTCAGCTGCCGTGACAATACTATTTACTTTGGCTTGGGGGCCATTAAGGGAGTCGGGGAATCCGCTGTTCTGGCTATTTTGGAAGCTCGTGAAGGAAAGACTGAAAAGCGTTTTGAAAGCCTTGACGATTTCTTCGGCTCGGTAGACCCCAAGCGACTAAACAAAAAAGTAATTGAATGCTTAATTAAGGGCGGCGCTTTGGATGGATTTGGTTATCATCGGGCCCAATTGCTGGCAGGCTATCAGAGGTTTTTGGATGTGGCCATCAGCCGCAATCGCGATAAAGAGTTGGGACAAGCGTCGTTGTTTGATCTGGCCGGTGACCAGGAAGAAAAAATTGAACTCGAAGCAGTGGCCCCTTGGAGCCGTACCGCCACTCTTGCCTATGAAAAAGAAGTGCTGGGTTTCTATTTAAGTGATCATCCTTTAAAGGGTTATGAATCCTTACTTCAAGTCTGGAGCTCAGGGCGTATTGCGGATCTGGTACAGGTAGCGGGCTCTTCCGCCCCAGACGACGTAATGAGGACCGAAAGCCAAGAGGCACTGCCCGCACCGCAAGGGCGTGATTATCGCCGTTATAAAAATGGAAAGCCTCGACGAAGGGTTGTGGTTGCGGGTTTGATATCAGAGTATCGTGAGATCATCACTCGTAAGGGCACTCGGATGGCATTTGGAAAGATTGAAGACTTATCTGGCCATATTGAAGTGGTATTATTTCCGGATACTTATGCGAAATTCGAGAACCTTATCAAGGGGGAAAGGCCACTTTTAATCGGTGGGAACCTAGAGCAGGACGAGGGGAATGCCAAAATCATTCTCGATACAGCCAGTACTTTGGACGATATTTTCACAAAAACCAGGAAAATCACATTTCATTTAGAGAAAATTAAACCGGACGCTTACGATAAGTTGGGGTCCATTTTAAAAGAATTTTCAGGTCCAATTCCGGTGGAGTTCAAGTTGTTTGTAGAAGAACTTAATCGAAATGTAAAAATAGAAAGTCAAGAATACAAGGGCGTGCAAGTGGGAACACCTTTTTTTGAAAAGATTCAATCCCAATTGGGAGACACCCACTTTTTAGAAATTCATATGGGGGTATCATGACAAGGATTTTGGCACTGTTGCTTTTCAGTTTTCAAATGGCTCAGGCCCAAACTGTGGATCGCACTGTCACGGTGGAAAATCCAGAACCCCCTTCTAAGCTTTCGATCGCAGCCTTAACGGAACAAGCCAATCGAAAAATGGCGGAAGATTTGATCATCGAATTTATCGGGGCTGAATCTTATAACCGAAATAAAAAGGCACTGACCGCAAAAGTTATCAACCGCTCCTCGCGCTTCACCCCCTTTCAAAAGGTTCAAGATTTGGACCGCGGAGCTCATGGCAGCCGTATCACTGTCCAGTATAAGATTTCACTTACAGATTTCCGAAAGCTCTTAATGGATGCAGGTATTTTTTCGAAAACCCGATTGGCTCCTCATGTCTTGGCGTTTTTTGTAATTGAAGATGCGGATGGAAAGCGTCGTGCCGTCAGTTGGCAACCAAAAGGTGGTAGACCAGAAGATCAAGCCTTACTATTTGATTGGAGCGCAGACTTTAAAAAAACTTTCGAAAAAGCGGGTTATACCTACAACAAAAATATCAATCCCGAATGGTTAGCGATCTTTTCAGAAACCGCCACTGTTGAAGATTTTATCAACAAAAACGGTGTTAAAGATTCTATCATTCTATTTGGCTTGGGGCGAGAAATTGGTGGCTCGGGCAGTGACGGACGAAGCTTTACCACACAGGTAAAGGTTTATTCCCAGCAATATAAAAAAGAGGTCACCGACTCCATTCGTCGCTTTCAATCTCGAGATGAAAGCGCCCAAAAGTGGGAGACCTGGTCTCAGGATTTAGTTGCGCAGTTAGATGATATTGATGCCAAATCTCTAACTCAAGAGAATCGAATCCGCTTAACATTTATTGGTTCATTAACTTTACTAGAACAGGATTCATTTAAGCAGTGGCTTCTTAATTCCACGCCCTTGATTAAATCAGTTTCGGAAAGGCGATTTGAAACGCAAAAGGTTCAATACGAACTCGAATCTGATGCTTCTCCACAGGCATTGGCGACGAGGCTGGGCAGTTTAAAATACAAAGACAAGAAGTTTAGGGTTCAATTTAGCTCTTCAGAAATTCGTTTGGAGGAAATTTAATGGTAAACCGGCCAGGATTTTTTAATTTATTTCCGAATATCCTATTGAGTTTATGGATCGCAGGTTCTCTTGTTGGTTGTACTATCATGGAAACAAAACCAGATGCGCGTCGACAGGTTCGTGATCAAAAAAATCTTTCGACCCAAGGAGAGAAAAACTCTGGGCCGCGAAAGCGAGTCGGAGTATTGCCCTTCCTCGATTTTGGGCAGCGCCCTGAATCTCTACCAAGCGAAGCCCAAATTCGATTTATCGAAGAAATGAACAAAGAGGGTCAACTTATTGGCCTTTTGGTCAATCGCTCGGAGATGAGTCATTGTCCCCTTCACAATGAAGAATATGACCTTCCAAGCTGTGCTAAGGATTCACAGAAACTGGGCTACCAAGCTTTGATTGAAGGTAAAATTCTGGATTTCCGTATGAAAAAGTCAGCGGATGCCGTGGGGATTATTCGCAATACCGCGGTCACCTATGAAGCCGTTTTAAGACTTCGCGTGTATTCTGTGCGAGGCCACAAAGAAGTTTTCAATAC
>CAZETK010000062.1:0-16468 GCA_964515195.1 uncultured Pseudobdellovibrionaceae bacterium | reverse complement strand
AAATAGGACCGCTCGAACCTTCTTTGCGATATAAAAATGATAGGTCCATTCCGTATCCCACACCTTTATCTTGGAATTCATCAAGAATCACATCCGTGTCTTCTGACGAGATATAATCGTCAATCAAGGTGAAATCGATAACCTTGTATGCACCCCAGCGATTGATTTTCTTAAACCCTATCCCGAAAGAAACTTCGGGCCCCAGCGGGATCGCAAAACCAGCGGTGAAACCATAATCGCTGAGATAGTTAACATGCATTTCTGGAACAAGTGGATTATTCAGAAAACTTGAAAGCGATACATTATTATATGCCGAGACCCCGAAGTAGGGCAGAACAACTGAAGCTCGCCCGTCAAAGGCGATCCAGACAGGTCTTCCCAAATAATCGTTAATCCCGCTAAGTGAATCTGGATTGGGTAAATCTTGAAACTCCTGAACCTTTGAAAGACCCGGGCCTCCCAGTCCCAAAGAAAAAACTTCAACACCCACTTGCTTTACATATCGTAGATAAGCAGCATTTGTCGTCGGCATATCTGCAACACGAGGAAAGACAGTGTGGACCCCTCCCATTCCCATCGCCCAGATCGGCCGATGGTAGTTGTTGAGTTCCGCACTCCAACTTGAAAACCCAAAAACTAAAAAAGAAAAAATAATTAATCTCGTCATGGGCAACAAAAGGGGGTTAAGGGATCACAATCCTCGATCCCGAGTTGGCTAGTACTGTCACTTTTAATGGCGTTTCTAAAAAGATCAGCTTCATTGTCGGGGATATCTGCGGGATCCGTCGCGTTACAATTCATGCCTAAAGCTCCGCAAATCATATTAACGTCGTCAAGGCTGCCGCTCATATCACCAGACACATTACTTCCCATTGCCGCGATGTTATCCATCATGAGGCCAAATCCTGTGATAATTTCCTTCACCTCATTCAAAGGTAGCTTGGTGTCATCACAAGAGTCATAACCGGCATCAATGGCTCCATCACCAGTTCCACTAGTGCTGGTATCCGCTCGATTTCGCAGATTTGTTCCGACTTTGCCAAACCCCACCAAGAACATACCAACATTCTCACTGGTTGTGCGATTAGCGGAATCACCGATAGCTTCGATCCACCCTTGTGCCGTACTACAGTGAGAAGGTTGAACTATTTTATCCGTAAAGGCCGACATCATAAACATCATCGGAGAGCCAGAGGCAGTTTCGAGTGATTCAAAGATATCGGCAAACGTAATTCCACAGGCTCCTGCGTAAGCGCTTGCCATAAGTATTTTTTCATCACGGTTTTCCACTTCTAAGGAAGTCGAGGATTCAATCAATTCAATAGCTTCATCAAAACGAAGCCCATTCACAAGAGCGCGAATGTCTTCAATCAATGCTTGATGAGAAGTTTTTGATGACATAGTTTCATAAAAATTCCCGCCACATGAAACCAACAAAAACGTATAGATTCCTGCAAGACCAAATGACTTTAGAATCGAAAAGCGGCTTTTAGGGCCCATCTTCGGTCCTCCTTTGGATCATCTTGGGTTCCAATTTCTTCTCCGTAAGTCGCCAGCTGAAGTTGAAATTTTTCTGAGGATAACTCCATACCGGCTGTCCAGTAGCGCTGGTGATAACCAACTCTCAAGAAAAAGGTATCGGCGTAGTTGTACTCATAACCATAGTGCATGAGTTTTGCTTTATCCTCTTCATCACCTTGAGTCAGTAAACCGCGATACTCTAGAGCAATCGCCGAACGTGAGTGGTTGCTATGAATAGGAAAGATTGAAACCCCCACATCCACGTCACCTTTCACTCCATCCGGATCTCCGGCACCATCCAGGCGCTTAAACAAATCTTGATTAAATGTGGTTCCGCCGACATCGCGATAAACAGCGCCGATTGTAGGAATCCATGACCATGGCCCCGCAATTAAGATCCCCGTATCAAAACCGAAACCGGTACCAGCCTTTGCGATTCCTGCCGACGCCAAGGATTTCAGGCTCATAGACTGTGCCGATGGATCTAATCCCGCATGATCCACTTCCACACGAGATATCAATTTCCCAGTTGCTCCCAATTTGATGCGACCATCGAAAAGACGAAGATTATAGCCCAACAATAAAGCCATATCGTCGCGGTAAAAAGTGTCCACGTCCGTATCAGTGTTCGCCCGAACCTGCATTTCATACTTTTTCAAAAGAGCGATACCGAAATTTTTTCCCACAAAGGAAGGCATCACCTGTCCACGTGAACTGAAGTAGCGACCCTGTTCAGTGACCATAGTTTTAACAACTTGCTTTAGACTAAAAGGATCCGTGTAAGCTTTCGAGTTATAGGCTTTAATCCCGCGAGAATTCAGCTCCACTTCGGGATCCACAATGGTCCCATAAATATCTCTCAAACGCCCAAGAGCTGCCGGATTAGCGACTATCGCGGTTTCATCACTGGCCACGGCAAGAGTGGCCCCACCCATCCCCAAGTAACGAATTCCTTTATAGAACTCGCGCCGCTCATAAAGCTCAGCTTGTGCCACTTGCAAGAAAAGCACAGTAACTAAAAGAGTAGCGTTTATGATTTTTGAGTGTGTCATTCCCTCGACCTCATGGTTGTTCCATCCTGAAACTTTCACCTCCTTTCTCATCGGCTGAATTAGATTCAAATTGAGACAAAGAGCGATTTTCTGGACTTCGGTCGGGGACTTTGGAAACGGGAGAGACCCTAGGGTGAGGTGAGGACCTGAAGAAATTCGTGTCCGACCTGTGTCGTGTTTTCAGGGCCGCCAGCATTGGTGATGGAGCGATCCAGAAATTCGCAGAGTGTTTTATTGGCTTCGCCGGATTCGCAGCTAATCTGGTTGGTGCTGATAACAATTGTGCCCAATGAAGATTTTAGTTCGGCACCGCTTGCCCCATTGTCCAGCAACGCGGCTCCTAGACCTGTTGCTAATACGGTAGTGTCATTCATCTGACAGCTTCCCAATAGAGGTGGCGCGCCTTTACATTCATAGTCGTAAAGCGCATTAACCAAAAAAGTGAACGTGGCCAGAATGGTGGCGCCTTTTCCCTTGGATTTCGCGCAATAATTATAAACGGCGCTAGCGGTATTGAAATTCTCGGCTACAGCCGCGCCTGTTGTTCCCGCTTTATCAAAAGTCATGCGATCTAAAAAGTTAATGACGTTGGGCCCACTGATCGTTTCGATTTCCTCAAAGGCCTGAATAAAGGACTGAGTGGTAAAGTCCTCTTTAAGATAACCAACGGCACAACGGATGTTATAAGCCGCGGCCGTCTCGATTCCATCAATTTTTGTTAAACAACTGTTCAGATCTCCCGCTCCTTTATTGGAGTATTCGTCTAGGCATCTTTGTGCATCACCCACTTTATCGGCTTCTTTTTCAGAACAAGCGGAAGCCGATAACATCAATGAAATTCCGATCGTACTTAAGAGTATTTTTTTTATCATCTTTCGATCCTTAAAAATTGAGACTTGCCCGCAACATCCAATATCGGTTTTCATCTGGGGTTTTGAAGGTCCCCACATCTTCGGCGTAGGACACCAAATCTAAATTGAACACTGCGAACATGGCTGAAAGCCCTGCCGTCCAGTATCCCTGGCTGATTCCAACCCGGTAGTGGCCTTTCCACCATGAGGTTACAGTCCAGTCAAATTCAAACCCGGCGTGCAAACCTTTTCGCCAGTTGAAATAAGGATGCATAATATCACGAATATCAAGCACGCCCCGCCCGTTAAAAATCCAGAACGACGGATACTCCCATCGAGTTCCCACATCAATCACGCGGTAGAGCTTTTCCGGCTTTTCCTCATTCTGGTTATCAAGCAGACCACCCTTTTGAAAACCGAGCTCACCAACATTTCGAATAACAAGACCAAAGGTTGGACGTGTGTACTCCAACCAGGAAAACAAACCTTCATCTGGCACCCAGGGTGTCCATAAAAATCCAATATCGGCGTCCACGGTGTACCCACTTGTAAGATCATCATCGCTGACAATATTGGGATCTGCGGCAAGCTCAATAAAATTCACAGCTCGACTGAAGTACCCGCGATGAATAGCTTTTCCTGTAATTCCCCAGGACAAGAGTCCGTGATCAAAACCCTTCACATTCGCGCCATAACCGTAAGCCACCGTTGTATCGGCGTATACCGTTGTCCCAATCGCAGGTCCTAGACTGCTATGAAGAGCCAAACGCATCGTCAGATCCATTGGAATCACGCCAATGGCCCAGCCTGGACGCGCCCAAATGGCCTGAGGCGCTCCAATCCGGATGGCAAAGCGTTTACCATAGTAGTCCTCAAGAGTCGCCGCCATGGCTTCTTGTTTATCAGCATCAGTCCCTTCTACATCTTGCGCGTCTTTTACGTCCTTCATGAGATCCGCGACCGTGGGGGTTCCTGCCACATCCAAACTCATGTTCAAATCATTTTCGTCCAGACGGGCTAAACCGGCGGGATTATAAAATAGAGCTGAATAATCATTCGCGACAGCTACGAATGCGTCCCCCATGCCCAGTGCGCGTGGCGATTGGTAGTGGTGGTGAATGGCCGTGCTATAACTGCTATTATCGTTTGCAAAAGCATGAAGACCAACAAGACCGCAAAGACCGATTCTGAATAAGAAAGTAAATTTCAAATCTAACCTCTGAAATAGGGACTACCCAAAAGTGTAAAAACAAATCAAAATTCTGTGTATGTCAGAGTGCAGGTTTTCTCTTTTTTTGACCTTTGTCTTGATATTCGCGGCTTTGCCCACTCAAGCAGCCCCTCAAGATGATATCAAAAGGCCCCTTCAGATCGAGCCCCTTCATCAAATCGAAGACCCAGTCTTAACTAATGCCGTTTTTTTTAATGAAACCCAGCCTCAGAATTATGTCGGCGCCGTTATTGGCTGGCTGGGTGGCCAAGTCACCAAAAAACTGGACTCAGGCAGTCAAACAACATATGGTTTATATTATAGCTGGCGTGACGCCGAAGATGAGTTGTGGAATCTTCAGGCTCACTTGCTTTCAAGCAACGCTGCTTGGTTGCAAGCCGGAAAATACTTTTTATGGCCTGTCGACTATAGAATTTGGGACTCCTATTATCGTCTAGGGCTTTCTCACTTTATTGATCCCGATGAGGCATTGGCAGGATTATTTAGAATCGACTCGTTCAAGGCAACAGTCGCTATTGGAATGCTGGACATTGGGGCTCTGGGGGGTTTTTGGAGTGCCGAAACCGGAGCCCACTGGGGGCTGTCCGGACTGGCATTTCATATCCAATCCGGTTTTCAATGGTCATTTTAATCGAAATCTAGCGATGAGCACTTCCCATAACATCTACGATCACGCGGATATTCTCATGGAATGAAAGAACAAAGCGGCCCGAATGAAATCCCTCAAAGAAGGGTCGGTACTGGACCACAAACCAGCATCTCTCGCGAGGCTGTAAAGTGCCTTGGCAGCTATGGTACGCACCAAATGAAGATCCCGAAATCGTGGCCGAACGAAAATGGAGTGGAATATCACCAGTGTTAGTGATGAAGTAACGAACGCTGTTGGTGGTATTAACCCAAACCCGACCGAAGTTAAAGCGCAACCTAATCGTATCGAGAGGTTGAATCTGCTCAGCGGCGTTAACTTGAACCTCATATGTTTCTATTCCAGAAAACTCCGGCTCAACCTGAAGGGCATAAGCGGTTGAAAACGATAATGGTATCAGAATCGAAAGTGCAAAAATTTTGAGTGCTTTCATTGATCCTCCTTATGAAACCGATCATTGAGCATCTGGACTAAGGTCGCAACTTGTTTCTCAAGAGCCAGCTGATCGGCGTCATTTCGCAAAACATAATCAGCTCTTTGTTCTTTGTCTTTTAGCGGTATCTGCGCCTGAAGACGTTTCCGAATTTCCTCATCAGTCCAAGGGTTTCGCGCCTTTATTCTTTCGATTTGTTGTCTTTCATTCGTTGAGACCACAACAATAAAATCAAACTGCTGTTGAAGGTTTTTTTCAAAAAGCAAAGGAACATCATAGACAGCCCACAGTGTACCTTGGTCTTGCAACCATTGCTTTTGTCGTTTTATTTCCTCCTGGACAAAAGGATGTATGATAGTCTCTAGCTTTTGCAATTGGTCCGGTTGTCCAAAAACTTTCCGCGCCAGTCTTTGACGATCAATGACTCCTCCTGTGGTCACGATATCTTGTCCAAATTCCTGTAGCACTGGCTGAAAAGCGGGCCCACCTGGCTCAAGGACCTGCCTTGCCACCAGATCCGCATCCAGAACGGGAATTCCCTGCTGCAACAGAAAACGACCGACTGTGGATTTACCCGTCCCTAGACCTCCGGTGAGTCCGACCCATTTCATCTAATTACCTCGGTTTTTATCAAGCTTTCCCGAGAGTTTACCGATACTTGAAATGAAAAGGAATCTTTTCATGGCACAAAGTTTTGAACAGTTCGGCAAATACATACTTCTGGAGAAGCTCGCCTCGGGCGGGATGGCCGAAGTGTTTCTGGCGAAATCGTTAGGCGCCAGTGGTGTCAATAAGTTCCTGGCCGTTAAACGAATCCTGCCGCAATTTTCGGATAATCAGGATTACATCGAAATGTTCAAAAAAGAAGCTATGATTGCCGTTAACTTAAATCATGGCAGCGTAGTCTCTATTTATGAGTTTGGTATTGAGCGTGGCCAGTTCTACTTGGTGATGGAATATGTCGAAGGCCGAAATCTAAGACAAATACTCAACGAGCTAAAAAAGAAATCTCTCCAATTCTCGATAGAACAGATTGTTTACATGATAAAAGAAGTGGCGGCGGGGCTTGATCACGCCCATCGCCTGATCGACGGCACTACTGGCCGACCTCTGAATCTCGTTCACCGTGACATGAGCCCCCAAAACGTCATGGTGGGATTCGAGGGTGAAGTAAAGGTGATTGATTTCGGAATCGCTAAAGCTGAATCACAGATGGAGTCCACAAAGACGGGCACCCTCAAAGGGAAATTCGGATATATGAGCCCGGAGCAAGCAGATGGGCAACCTATTGATTCTCGAACAGATTTGTTTTCACTTGGAATCGTTCTGTGGGAAATGTTGGCTAATGATCGCCTTTTTACGTCAAATAGCGAGGCTGCGATCTTAAGGAAGATTCGTGATTGTCAGATCCCCTCTATACGAAAAATCAATCCCAGTGTTCCGCCTGAACTTGAAAGCATCGTTACAAAATCCTTGGCAAAGGATCGAACTCAGCGCTACCAAACCGCAGCCGCTTTTCATAAAGATCTGAATCGGTTCTTGAACACACAATATCCTGACTTTTCGGCCCATGATTTCGCGATCTTCATAAAAAATGCGTTCGCCGAAGTCTATGCTGAATCTAAACGAAAATTAGTTGACTACTCAAAGGTGTCCGCATCCAGTGAAGACAAAACGATTGTCACCCAAACGCTAACATACAACCCCGGAGTCAGTTCTTCCAGCTCTAGTACCAGTAGCCAATATGTTCCGGGACTCACTCCCAGCGCGCCAGAATCCCAAGACGAGATTTTGAATATTGATACGGACACCCAGGTCAAAGTGAATCTCTCAAACTTGAAGGATTCGAATGGCAAGAAGGTTGTAAGGCAGCAATCCGCGAGCGGGCTGACCAAGGGCCGAGTATCCCACGGAACTCGTACACATATTCCAATTTCTACTCGATCTAATGTGAGCCTCAGAAAGCGATCTTCACTAAGCGATCTTGTCATTCCCGTTTTGACTGTTTTAGGAGTAGGATTTGGTGGCTATCTATTGTTTAAAAATCCGATGGTCGCAAAGTATTTCAAAACGGGACAAAGAGGTCCGGTGGCTCAAGCCGTAGACACTTCACGACCTGCTGCCAATCAAGCTGTTGAAGGCTCAACAGAGTTTGCGGCCACGGGGCTTGTGACAGTCACACTTCAATCCGAACCTTCAGGCGCCACAATCACCTTAGGCAACAAAAATACCGGCCAGGTAACGCCAGCTCAAGTTCGAATTCCCGCCAATCAAGACGTGGTCATGCGATTGGAAAAGGCGGGCTATTTGATGCACGAAAGCACCATTCGAGCCGAACAAAGCGGCAAGACCTTTAGATCGACACTTCTTTCAGGACGCACCGGAGCTCTCACTCTTTCTCTGATCAATGGTGGCGCAAAGCCTGAAATTGAAATTAACGGCACAAAAATTATGGATGAAATGCCACTTCGGAACTACCGAATTCCAGCGGGCGTTCCTGTTATTATCAAAGTGCAAAACACCTTCTTGGGCTTGAAAGCAGAGAAAACAATTGTCGTTGGCGAAAATGAATCAAAGGCTGTTGAACTTATTTTAAAACCAGAAAAATCTTCTCCATGACTTTATTGAACTGCATCCTTGATTTTCCTCACCGAACAGGCTTCGCGGTCCAATACTATGAAGACCGTGAGCTTCACAGTCTAACTTGGACTGAATATTATGACTTGATTAAAAGGATAACATCCGCACTGAAGGGCTTGGGGGTAGGGCGCGGCACCGCGGTCGCCATCAAAGCTCCTACCAGTCTAAAATGGGGTCTGCTGGATCTGGGAATTCAATGCCTCGGTGGCGTCACGGTTCCGATTTACCCCAACTCCACTCCCGATGAAATTCAGTATATTCTTGCAGATTCCGAAGCCTCCTTTTTTTTCCTTCACCAAGAAGCGCAAGCCCAACTTATAATCCCCCCGGCTCACCTCAAAAAAATTATCTCGATGCACGAGTCATCATCGCAGGATGAGCACACCCTTTACTGGAACCAATTTCTTGAACTTAGTTCAATTCATGAATTACCTGACGATTGGTTTGAAAACTTAACTCCGCCCGCAAAGACGGATCTTATGACACTCATTTACACTTCAGGCACCACGGGCACACCCAAGGGAGTCCGCCTGACATCAGAGCAAATAATATCCGAAATCACGGAGGCTTTTTCTTGGGGAGTTTCAAAATCCGACACTTCTCTTTGCTTTCTTCCCTTCGCCCATGTGCTGGGTCGGGTGGAATATTGGGCTCATGTTTACTGGGGCTATACCCTGGCCTTTGCCAGAGGACTCGAATATCTGAAAGAAAACCTTCAAGAGGTTAAGCCGACTGTCTTCATCGCCGTTCCCCGGGTATTTGAAAAATTCCATGACGCCATACTAAGCCAAATGGAGGGTTTAGGCCTCAAGCGGAAGCTTTTTGACTGGGCACTATCCGTCGGTAAAGAGGTTAGCTATTACGTTCTGGCCCGCCGGAAGGTCCCTTTGGATTTAGTGCTCAAGCATCAGATGGCCGAGACACTTGTCTTCAGTAAAATCAAAGATGTCTTCGGAGGACGTTTGCGCTTTGCCATCAGTGGCGGCGCTCCTCTCCCGATCGAAGTAGCTCTGTTTTTTCATGCCTGCGGAGTTCTTATTTTGGAAGGCTACGGTCTGACAGAAACCACCGCCGCTATTACTGTTAACCGCCCCACTCATTTTAAATTTGGAACAGTCGGACTGCCGATAGGAGATGTAAAACTGAAAATTGTGGAAGACGGCGAAATATTCATTCAAAGCAAGAAGGTCATGGCTGGTTATCACAATCTTCCCGAAGAAACCGCCAGGGTTCTGAAGGATGGCTGGCTCGCGACGGGCGATATCGGTGAAATCCTAGAATCAGGCGAGCTAAGAATTCTAGATCGAAAAAAAGATCTCATAAAAACCTCCGGTGGAAAATACGTAGCCCCTCAGAAGCTGGAAAACCTCCTCAAAGAAAGCCGTCTCATCGAAAACGCATTGGTCTACGGAGACAAGAAAAAATATGTTGTGGCCTTACTACAAGTCAATACCGCAACCACAACCGAGCTTACGGATCACGAACTCGAAGAACAAGTCAGAACCCACCTGGCCGAGGTCAATACGAAATTAGCCAGCCACGAATCAATAAAGAAGTTTTCGATTGTGAAGGACGAATGGTCAGTAGAAAATGGGCTCCTCACCCCTTCTCTAAAGGTAAAAAGAAAATTATTGATTCAAAAGTACCTAGAGATACTAGAATCCCTATACTAGTGCCAGGGTTAAAACAGCCAGAATCGGAAACCGGCGGCTGCGTAGATTCCTGTTAGATTTAGCTTGCGTCGGCTACCATCCAGCTCTGTCATTGTTCCTCCGCTTGTTTGCGGGCCCTGAAAAGAGTCGCTGACGTCTTCTGAGTACTTAATTTTGTCGAATCTCAAGTTGCGGTAATTTCCTTGTAAATAAAATGTTGTATTGTCGGAAAAATGCCATTCCCCGCCGATTCCAAGTGTTAGCATATTGCCAGCGCTCTTCCCTTTTACAGTGAAGTCGGCGTTGGGAGCTATTGTGACATTGGTGTATTCGGTCTTTGTTGTCAGGCTGGCGGTCCCGATTGTTCCATTGAAGCCAAGACGAAACTTTTGGGTTTGATAAACAATTACCTCAAGCCCTAACTTAGGCGCAAAGACCGTAAGTTCGGAAGTGTAACTATAATCTGTCGATCCCCCCGCACTGGCTTCACCTGAGGTCTTTGTGGGCTTGATTATCTCAAATCCAAAGATCCAATTGAAATGATCTGTACGATAAAGAAAACCGAACTCACCCCCCATGTGAGTGACAAAACCTTCACTGTAATCGGTTGAAGTACTTTCACCCTCAAAAAAAGAAGTGTCGACAGATGAGGGACCGTAGGTCCCATGGATATACCCTGCGAACTGGCCATCCTTCATGCTGAAGACACGGGCCTCTGCCATTAATGAAAAAAAGAGCAGACTCAATCCTAAAAACTTCATCGCTTCATTATATCAAGAATCACTTGGGCTGTTTGTTTTTCGCCCTTAACTTGCAAAGTTCGCATTTTAACTGGACTTTTGAAGTCTAAAACCACTGTTAAAGTCTGGTCATGCGGGTCTTTCATCATCTTAACCGACTTAACCAACTTTGATCCCTTCATCAGATCTCGGACCGTGTCTTCACTGAGTCGACTATAAGCCATTTGAGAAAAATCCAGCACAATACGGCGCCCTTGATTTTGCGCATTGAAATAACCAGGGCGACCCTTCAAAGTGTTTCCATCTCGATCTCCGATGGAAAATACTAAGCGTTCTGTCTTACCACTTTTCGCCTCTTTTCTTGTTAAGTTCAAGAGACTGAAACCGGGGCCTGCCATCCCCCCAATTTGTCTTTCCATCTTCGACGCCTTCTGAGGTTTGGGTATAGCGGCATCTGCCATGCTAAAAGTCATAGAAAGGAGAGCCCAAAAGCCTATAGCTTTGATGATGAAATCATGTTTCATACAAAAATCCTAAACTGAAATGCCCTTCACCGCAGCCTGAAACCTAAACGCAATGCGCAATGGTGTCATGATTACCTGGTCTCCAATTTGCTGTGACAGGGGAACTAGGCGTATGCCACTTAGTTTTTGAGAAATAAAACACTTTTTGAAACCACTTTCCAACACAAGGAGATCAAATGAAATCCATTAAAAGTCTACTAACCCTCGCGTTAATCGCCGCAACAGGATTAAGTCTGAGCGCTTGCGATGAGCGTGACTTCGCATTTGGTGCTGGACTGGTGGCAGGAATTATCATTGGTGATCATCACCACCACCACCATCCGCGCCCTCGCCCACCTCGCTATCGTGGTCACTGGGCTTACTCAACTATGGCGATGGATCTATCACATCTTCCGCCTTCAGAAAGAGTGGCTTTAAAGTATGGCTTATCAGCTGAGCAAGCTGATATTCTAACCACCCAAATGTTACGAGTCCAAAATGGTGATTTAGAAGCCTTAGAAGATTTGGGATTAGAAAAAAGGGATTTAGTGGCTCTTTATAAAGGAAATAATCCATCAGCTTCCACGCTACTGACTCTGAGTGAAAAACTAGACCTTGATATTCAACAGGCCCACGCCCTCATTCAAGCCATTAAATCAGAGGTGATTTTGGCTCGTGAGACCATGATGTAGTAAAGACTTGTAGAGAAGGTCTGGAACAGACTACGCTTATGGTTATGAAGTTCTGGATCTTTTCTCTGTTTTTTGCAGCCGCATTGTCTTCTCAAGCTCAACTCAAGGCTTCAGACTTTGATGGAGAATACTACCACCGTCATAGTCTTTATATGCGGGCAGAAAACCGAACCGTTCATGGTGTGATGGATACAGTTCGCATTCGCGCCACTCAAGATCAAGAAGCTCAAATTTTAGTAGAAACTTACTCTCATAATTTTCATTCCTGCCAATTGATCGGCACTGCTCATCTTGAGGGCGAGGCTTTGGTTTTTAAAAGCCAAGTCAACCCAGAGCTCAACCGTGGTAAAAAGGCTTTATGCGTTCTAAAAATTACCAAAACGACAATAGATGAAGATAAAGCGGTTCAGGTCAGTGATCAAAAAGGAAATTGTAAACTTCAGTACTGTGGGATGCAGGCCCAACTTGACGGCCGCTTCCGAACGAAGTCAGCCGTCAAAGTCCAAGAAAAAAATTAGAACCCAAAGCTCAATTTGATACCGTATCGGCTATTACCGAAAGCCTGGCTGTATTCGGCCCCCAACTTCATTAAGAGCAGATTGGCCTCAACACCCGCAAGGAATTGTGTGCCTGTGACAGTTTCAGTATTGGATTGTCCCGTTGTCACGCTGGGATCAAAAATTGTTCCCGAAGTATCGGAAACACTTAACTTATTCTTGGCTGTTAAGAATCCGACGCCCGCATAGGGTTCAATAATGGGTAGCATCGGACTAATGAGAAGTTGAAGTCCTGAAACAGTTGTTTTGTTCTCGACCTTGGCTTCACTGGCTGCAATTGTCTGATCGAAAGATAACTCAGCGGTGGAGTAGACCCCCCGTAAAGCCACGTTGAGGGGAAGAACTGGAACTATGTCATTAATATTCCACTTTACAGCGTAAGACAGGGCCTCAGCCTTAGCGCCTTCAGCTTTGTAGGAAGGCATCATAACCGCTTCAAATGAAATTCCGAAGGGAATCCCGACGGCCCCCATCAGTCCGGCATTGTACACTTTGGGAAGGTCCCCGCCGCTTCTTTCCGCAATATCATCGATCTTTGGAACAGCCGTTTGCGCTGCCGTCAAACCCACTTGAAACCCAAAAACAGTCCCTAGTTTAGAGGCGCCCATCATCGAGTTATGGGTGAAATTAGAACCCAACCCTTTGGTGATATCCTTCATATCGTCTTCAGTAATATTATTAAATTGCGGGTCCGCCATCACCGCCAATGGAAGTAAGACAAGAAGCCCTAAAATACGTTTCATAAAGTTCTCTCCTGTTGGATTTTCGCTTTTTAGGTTACTCCATTTTATCCAAAAAAACAGATCCAAGCTCTAGAGACCTAGGCCATGGTGTTGATGAAAGCGGGCTTATATCTATTAATGAGTTATCAAAAAAACCGAGAGCCGGTCAAAACCGGCTCTCTAGGGTCAATATTAGGCTCGGATTCTAGACAGGATAAGACAAGGATGCTTATGGATTGGATTCAGTTTCAGACTCGTAATCGGTCTCTTTTTCAACAGAGCCATCATCCTTCTTTTGAGTTTTTTGTTCGACATCAACATCAACCTTGCTACCCTTTTCAGTTTCTCTTTGCGTTTCATAAGACTCAGTAGTGGTTTCTGTTCCGGTTACAGGATTGGTTGAAGTTTCAACTTCACGCTGCTCACTATCTTCACGCTCACCTGCCGCGAACGCTACTGAACCGATAAAAACAATACCCGCCAAGATAGATATGATTAGTTTCATAGACCTCTCCTTTTTATGATGACTCTTCTGTGAGTCTGTAAATGCACTCTATTTTTAGAGTGCACGGAATGAAAGGAGTCAATGTCTTGAATTCGATGGGCGCAAGAGCCTGTGAACATACAAAGCAAGGTTCAGAAAACCTTGCTGAGCACTAGGCATGGGAGCCCCAAGCCTTCCAGTCAAATAGCAAAGGACTTCACCATTTTGGCAAACTCCCGAGCATGACTAACAGGGCTTTCTTTTGAAATGACAAAGGGATTCATGAGCGTCAATCTCAGCATCAAAAGATGATCTGTGTCTCTTTCCAAAGAGTAGGCTTCGCAACAGGCCTTGATCATTTTTTCAAAGTACTGGATGTCCAAAGTTGTTTTTGAAATCCAATACTGGTCATTTGACTGAATCTTGTCATACAACTTCAGGTTCAATTCATTGACCTCGGATAGATTTTTCTTGTCGGCCAAAACAGAAAAACAAATAATATTTGTATCCAATCCCTCAGGAAAGAACATGGGAATTCCCAGTTGATTTAATTCCTGTTTAAAGTCTTTTTTCGCCTGGATGGCTCGAGATAAAATCCGTGAGTATCCACTCAGTCCTGCAAATGCCTTCATAGAAGCATAGGTGGCAACCGCCCCTGTTGCGGAACGAGACCCTTCTAAGGTGAAATTTCCTAAATTGTACCGATCACTCTTGATGTAGGGGCCTGTAAACGAACGAATAAAGTAATCATCCGCATTTTTGCAAATGAAAGCGCCGGAAGCAAAAGGAACATATCCTAGCTTATGTGGATCCAAGGTCACAGAATCAGCCTCGGCCATTGCACTTAGATTTTGAGCTGTGAATGCATCCAGCGAGTGAGAGGTTTCAGACTGAAGAAGAGATCTGAAAAATCCCCCATAGGCTGCATCAATGTGAAACCAGATGTGGCTTCCATTTTTTTCCTTTAGCTCGCGTAAGATTTCTACAATAGAGCTGATAGGATCAATGGTTCCAAGCTCGGTTGTACCTACAATACCCACCACTCCCAACAACGGAATATTATTCTGTTTGAGGAAGTTTAATTTTTCTTTGAGGTCTGCAGTTGACATTCGTCCGCGCTCATCAAGAGCGACATAAAAAGTGTTACTCTCTCCAAGACCCAAGTAATGCATGGCCTTTGGCCAAGAGTAATGCTTACTCGAAGACACAAGTAATGCAGGAGGCTTGATCTCAAGATTTAACTGTTTGTTAATCGACTTTATCGAAGTAAAGACATTATTGAATAGGTTAAACTCATTTTCGTCGAAATTTTCGATCTTTTGCTTAAGTGTATTAAACTTATCCCATCCCATCAGGGAAGCGCTAAATAAATCCTTTTCTCCTGAAGCAATGGCTACAGAAAGCCACTTCGAAAGCCTTTCACGGGCTCTGAATAAAAACTCGAAGTTAGCGACAGTGCCACCGGACGTAAAGTGCCCCGTCGCTCCAGAAAACCCGACCAGGTTCGATAAAAATTCCATGGCTTGTTTTTCAATTTCGGTTCCGACCCTTGAAGCCTCACTAGAGATATTGTTCGGATTATGCACAAGAGTGATAATATGCCCCAGAATAGCTGGCATACTGATCTCTGAAAACATATGTCCGATATAGCGGGGTGAAAATTTTGGAATCTCATCTTCAAAGCGTTTCAGAATCTCTAGAATCACTCTTTCGGTATCTTGTTGCTGAGCTTTAAACTCTTGCAAACTTGTATCATCGGATGTGATCAGAGGACCATCCTGGCGGCTGATTTTCTCTCGCCAGTTGAACCATTGATTGAGAATATTTGTAACCTGACCTTGCAACCAAATTCTGTTTTCAGACGAGGGCCCTAAAAAGAAACTTTTAACAGCCACATCTTGAGGGTCACAACCTTTACTATTTTTTTCCATTCAGCTTCCAAATCTTCTGGCTGACAACCACTCGGGGATTGGACGGCCAAACATAAGGTCTACCGTAGTTTTAGCGGTGTGGAAGGCCAATCCCATTCCATGACCCGTATAACCGCCATTGAAAAAGATTTGGGGATCATGGGGCAAAGTCCCTACCATAGGTTCACCGTCCCGAGAAAATCCCATGATTCCACCCCACCGGTGAGTCACTTTTTTATCTCGATACTGAGGCAAATGCTTTTGGATAAAAGAATGGAGGGCTTCTTGAATTTTAGGGGTCGTATGATCTGAGTAGCCCACCTCAGTTTCTTTTTCCAGTTGGAGGAACCCACCGATCAATAGCTCTCCTGACGGAAGCTGGCGGAAATAATCCAGGTAAAAATTCGCATAACAGGGACCATCCATAAATTGGGGTACCGATTCCATCATCAGTATTTGCCCTTTTGTCGCATAGATCTTATCCGCAAAGTACGGATTCACCGCCGCCGAGTATCCATTGAGTGAGTAAATGACCACAGGGGCTTCTGCTGTCATTACGTCTGTTTTAACAACTCTTGTGTCAGACCCTGTGTCTTCAACGGAATACACTTCCGCGTTCTCGATGACTTCAGCATTGATTCGGGTCTTCATAAGGTTCAATAATTTGACGGGATTAACGGCCCCATCATCCATATAACGGGGGGGGGGGGGGGGGGGGGGGGGGGCGGGGGGGGGGGGGGGGGGGGGGGGGTGGGGGGGGGGGGGGGGGGGGGGGGGGCCCCCCCCCCGACGGGGTACCCAGCGGAGCCGAACTTGACACCGCCGGTTGACACC
>CAZETK010000061.1:0-16922 GCA_964515195.1 uncultured Pseudobdellovibrionaceae bacterium | reverse complement strand
GTTAATATTGCTTTTCAAGAAATGACGGTGACAGAGAATAATCAAACTGTCATGAAGATGAAAACCGTGGTGGGGCGACCCACGCGTCGGACGCCCACACTTAAAGACGAAATTCGCTTTGTGGAACTCAACCCTACCTGGACAGTGCCCCATTCTATTGCAACAAAGGACAAGCTAGCTCAGCTGCAGAATAATCCTAATGCGCTATCGTCCCAGAATATTTGGATTTATGATCGTCAAGGGAATGTCATAAACCCGCAGTATGTCGATTGGTCCCAATATGGACGATCGAACTTTCCTTTTACTTTGGTCCAGCAGCCCGGTTCTCATAATGCCCTAGGATTGGTGAAATTTCCTTTAATCAATCCATGGTTTATATATCTTCATGATACAAGTGAGCCTCACTTAATGAAAGCGTCTAACCGGTTTCACAGTTCAGGGTGTGTCCGTCTAGAGCGTGCTTTTGAGTTCGCTCAATTCTTATTAAAGGGGCAGCCCGAGTGGACCGCTGATCGGTTGAAATCTCAAACGCAATCTCAGTATCGAATCCATTTAAAGGACAGACTTCCTGTATACTTCCTTTATCAGACTGTTGATATCGGAGAAAACGGCGAGATTCGCACGGTGTTTGACGATTACGGGCAAGATCGAAGGCTTCATGAGCTCTTTATTTCACGAGGTTCCGTTGAAAAGTTTTAGGATTGTTGGTGCGAAAGCCCTCTTACTAATTTTGTGTTTTGCATTTAAGGCGCAGGCCCAGGGAAATGACATGGGAACGTTGACAGTACGTGGTCAACCCGGGCCTAGCCAACTTTTTGCCCAAGTAAAAGCGGTACGCTGTGAAGTGTCGTCATCCATTCGCAGATGTGGCTCGGCCAGCTATCTTAAGCTCAATCAAAGCACTCCATTGCCAGCCGGGTCTTATATTGTGGGATTTGAAAATTCCATTTACGCAGTGTGGGTGCATGTCCGCTCTGGATCTTCAGTGACTTTGGATCTTGTAAAACTGACCGTTCCGACCTCTGTGAGGCGAGGCGCTGATAAGGTCAAGGTGTTCCGAGATTTTGATTCGAACGTCGAGAAAAAGAAGCTCTACTTTGTGCAGTTCTATCTTTCTCGACCCTTATTTCGACTAAGTCAGTATTACTTCGGCGATTTGTATTTAGCCTCAGCGGGGCAGTTAGATGTCACTTTGCGTCTCAATTATGATGCCTGCAATCGTTTAAACCTCAAAAATCCTGATATTGAGGACGCCTTGGAAATTTGTTTGGCTGCTATGCGAGTCAAAACCTGGCGCGACATGTCAGTATTCTTTCAATTTAATGGCAAGGATCATATGGAGCGAACTCTTTTGAAAGGGCATTTTATCCAAAATCTTGTGTCGGAAGCAGGAGATCGGCGTCAGATCGTGATGAGAAGACACTTAGTATCCGCGCCGATGAAGGCTCACGACTTTATTTCAGTCTTTCCTGGCCAATACCGTTTTCTCTCGGAAGCCCCGGGTGCCAACTCAGTAAGTGTGACAGCTGGTTCAATTTTAGAAAATTTTGATTGATCCCACTCTGCAAAAGTCGTTAAACTTAAGGCTGTAAATAGTGGAATTCTTTGAAGTCCAGGTCCTTAACTCTTTTTTGCTTGAAATTGTATAATTGCAAGCAACGAAGAAGGATTGTGAACTCGCAAGCACTAGGGATATTTGTAGGAGTGACAATGATAACGCCTGATAAAAAAACTCATGAGTTTCAAATCGCGGGCGTACCCTATAAGCTTAAAACTTCACATGATGATGTTTTAGTACAAGAACTTGTCGATTTTTTAAATCAACGCATGTCTCAAGCTTTAACGGTTACTAAAAATGGTTCCTACCAAAATGCAGCGGTTCTAACGGCATTGCATTTGGCGGAAGAGCTTATTCTTTTGAAAAGGAAAGCAACTGTTGAACTTGAAGCCTTGGAAGAAAAAGTTCTAAAACTCGCCCACGACCTCGAAAATTCCAAAACAAATAAATCAGTCTAGTTTTAGTTCCCGAGGCTATTCGAGCTTACAGGGATTGGAATTAGTGAGGTAGGAATCGTGACAGCGCAGACGAAGAGCGCCACTGAAGCGCCATCTTTTCAGACCAAGTCGGAAGTGCGAGACTTTGTTCGTCAGCAGTTTCCTGCGGCGCTACCCCTCTCATCCCTTTTTAAAAATCTATCGCAGTTTTTAGGTCATCAAAAAGGAAAGTGGGCGGCTTTCAAGTCCCTTTCAGACGAGCCTCCGTTGGATGGAGTTCTACCTCCTAGCATAGAATGGCACTATCCTAAGCTTAGGGGCGATCATCTGGACTTTTTAAAGCCGATAACGTGGGCGCGATCTGCCCATGGATTTATGGAACCCAATACTGGTGTTGAAGTAGAGCCTGACGATTTGGACGGATTTTTGGTCCCAGGGGTGGCGTTTTCCCGAAAAGGTCAACGCGTGGGCCGGGGTAAGGGTTATTACGACCGAGCCCTGTCGCGAACTCGCGGATTAAAAGTGGGCGTTTGTTATAGTTTTCAAATTTTTAATGAGCTTCCTGTTGAAGGTCACGATATCGGGATGGATGTCGTTGTGACGGATCAGGAGATTTTATGGTTAACGAGGTAAAACGAAATGGAAATAGCGATTGCGGCAATATTGGGGCTGATACTTGGGGGCGTTGGGGTTTTCTTATTTTTAAAAATCCAGGACGAGTCCACCAAAAAATCAGCTCGAAGCGAAGCCGATAAGATTGTCAGCCGTGCTAAGTCTGAAGCCGCACGAGTTAAGCGTGATTCAGAAAGCCGAGCCAAAGACTTTGAAACTCGAGCTCGAAAAAATGTTGAGCAAGATATTCAAAAGCAAAAAAATCAGCTTAAACAGAAGGAACAGCAATTAGAAAGGCGACTTAAAGAGATCGAAGAAGAGCATAACCGTAAGCAAGAGGATAACCAACGATTCCTCAACCAACTTAAAGATCGTGAAGAAAAAATTGGAGTCGGTGAAAATCGGCTAAAAGATCTTAATAAAAAAATGGAAGCGGACATGAATGAGGTTCGCGCCAGGCTTGAGAGCGTGGCCTCTATGACTCAAGAGGAGGCTCGACGGCAACTGATTCAAGCCCTGGAGAATGATGCCAAACAACAGGCGTCTGTGTCCTTAGCCAAAATTGAAGAGGAAACCCAGAAAGAAGCTCAGTACCGTGCCAAAAAAGTGATTTCAGCCGCGTTGGCGCGTTTTGCTGCGGAATACACCTCAGAGAGAACTGTTTCTGTGATGTCACTTTCTAGCGACGAGATGAAAGGAAAAATCATCGGTCGCGAGGGACGAAATATTCGAACTCTCGAGGCCTACTGTGGTGTTGACTTGATTGTCGATGATACGCCAGAAGCTGTGGTGATCTCAGGGTTTGATCCGATTCGACGGGAGTTGGCCCGAAGAACCATCGAAAAACTGATGGAAGATGGCCGTGTTCACCCGGCTCGCATTGAAGAGGTTGCCGAGAAACAAAAATCAGAATTGATGAAATCCATCAAGGAAGAAGGCGACCGGGTTGTGGTGGAGCTGGGAATCGCTGGAATCCACCATGAGTTGATCCGATTGATCGGGAGCTTGAAATACCGCTCCACGCACGCTCAAAATTTGCTGAATCACTGTATGGAAGTGGCCTATATTTCGGGATTAATTGCAGGCGAGTTAGGGCTGAATGTGAAACAGGCCCGTCGCGCTGGACTTTTACATGATATTGGAAAAGCAGTTGAGCACACTGTGGAAGGCTCCCATGCCCTCGTTGGAGCGGATGTGGCTCGAAAGTACGGTGAGCCCGAAGAAATCTGCCATGCGATCCGGGCTCATCATAATGATGAAAGACCTCAGACGCCATTGGCTTGGATTGTTCAGACCGCTAATATGCTCTCGAACTCCCGTCCGGGAGCCCGTCGACCTCAAATGGATAATTATTTAAATCGTCTGCATGAGCTCGAAAGTATTGGGAATAGTTTTGATGGCGTCTTGAAGACCTATGCCGTGCAAGCCGGTCGGGAAGTTCGTGTGCTGGTTGAAGCCGCTAAAGTGACGGATGATCAATCAGGAATGCTAGTCCGTGACATTGTTCGCAAAATTGAGCGAGAGTTGCCGCAGGCGGGACAGGTTAAAGTCACCGTTGTACGGGAAACTCGAGCTGTGGAGATGGCACGATGAGCGTGAAGTTTCTTGATCCCCAAGAGCAACTGGCGCGAATCCAGTTCGGCTGTGTGGATCTGATCAGCCCTCAGGATCTTTTGAAAAAGCTCAAAAGATCCCGGGAAACTAATAAGCCCTTGAAAGTGAAATTCGGTGCTGACCCCACTCGTCCTGATATCCACTTGGGTCACACGGTGGTCATCAATAAAATGCGAACTTTTCAAGAGCTAGGTCATTGCGTGCAGTTTGTAATTGGTGATTTCACAGCTTTGATTGGGGACCCATCAGGGAAGAATGCTACGCGCCCCTTGCTAACGCGTGAAGAGATTGTAGAAAATGCGAAAACCTACGCGAAGCAGATTTTTAAAATCTTGGATCCGGAAAAAACGGAGATTGTTTACAATTCGGAATGGCTTTCCAAGATGTCTAGTATTGATTTTATTAAGTTGGCAGCCAAATGCACAGTGGCCCAGATGTTAGAGAGGGATGATTTTACGAAACGCTACAAGGGGGGAACTCCCATCGCGATTCATGAATTTCTTTATCCTCTGACTCAAGGTTATGATTCCGTCGCTTTGCAATCAGATGTGGAATTAGGCGGGACCGATCAAACCTTCAACCTTCTTATGGGGCGCGACTTGCAATCTCAATATGGACAAGAGCCGCAAGTGGTTTTGACGATGCCGATCCTGGAAGGCTTGGATGGTGTTAATAAAATGTCCAAGTCATTGGATAATTATATTTCCGTCGTCGATACCCCTAAGGACATATTTGGTAAAACCATGCGTATAAGTGACGAGCTTATGATACGTTACTATCAGTTGCTGACTGATATCACGCCTGTGGATCTTGAAAAATTACAACAGGCACTTGCATCCGGCGAAAAACATCCCCGCGACGTAAAGGTGGAGTTGGCTAAGTTTTTAGTGACTCGGTTCTATTCCCAGGAAGCCGCATTGCAGGCTGAAGAAGAGTTTAATCGCATATTCGCCCAAAAGGGTTTGCCGGACGAAATTAAGGAATTTGTTGTCACCGCTGAAAATCAAGTGGGTTTGACCGGCCTTATGGTGAAGGCTGGAGTTTGTGGTTCTAATTCCGAAGCGGCCCGATTGATTGAAGGGGGCGGAGTTCAGATTGATGGGCAAAAAGTTACGGATAAGAAGATCAAAATAGATTTAAAGCCAGGCCAAAGTTTTTTATTAAAAGCGGGTAAAAAAGTCTTTTTAAAGTTCAAGGTGGAATAAATGAAAATCAAATTTGTTCCTCAAGGCATCGAAGTTGAGGTGGACCCTAATAAAAGCCTTATGCAGTTAGCGATGGAAAATGGAGTTTTGATCCATTCAGTTTGTAAAGGTGTACCTTCCTGCGGAGAGTGTCGAGTCAAAATTGTGGAGGGTGAAAACAACGTCACCAAACCCAGTAAAGCTGAAATCAATTTGATCGGAAGCAGTTACTATATCGATGGACGTCGCCTATCCTGCCAAGTGAAGTGCTTCGGCCCCGTAACCGTTGACACTTCTGAACAGATTGAAAGGCAGGATCATCCTTCCAAAAAGCTACGAGGTTTCAAGTCGAAAAAGCAGTACGAATCCACGGCCGTATTGGATACGATGCTACTGACAGAAGCTCCAACCTCCACGGACTTAGCACCTTCCGCATCTGAAGTCGGGACTATGGCAAAAGAAGACAACCGCAAAGGCGGAGATCCCGGCCACCGCGGACAGCGAAACCAGAACCGCCGTCATCGGCGACCCAAAGGAAAGCAACGAAGGTAGCTCTATGGGAATGTCGCTGACTCTCCTGTTCCCTGTAACAGAGGATCTTCTGAAGAGCCCGGTTGGCGGCTTGTCTGGAATTGAAAATCCAGACCTCCGGCAAGCGTGATGTCTTCCCCGCGCCGCAGGCGTGGGGATGCCGGCGAAGGCACGAGCCTGTGTCTGGATTTTCAATTCCAGACAAGCCGCCTAAGAGGGGACTGGTTCAGTAGGTACGGCGTTATAATTGAGGGATTTTAGTCCGGCAGATAAGATGTGAAGAGCTTCTTGGAGGTCGTCGGCCGTGGTCATCTTCCCTAAACTGATGCGTAGATTGATGGACTTATCATCACTGCGGTGTCCGATGGCGAGTAGCGTGGGGCTGGCTTGAACATTATCTGAACTGCAGGCTGAACCACCTGAAACGCAGAGTCTTTGAATTTTTGGCAATAGGTTAAAAGCCTGCACATCGGGGAATGTAATATTCAGATTGTAAACAGATCTGTGTGGGAACCCCGGGCCATTTAAAATAAGTTGTGGAAACTCTTGTTGAAGGCGAGTCCAAAATTCCTGGGCTAGCTTTGAAGTGCGTTCCCAGTCCGTGGCCATCTCATGGCCTGCGATTTCACAAGCTTTTCCGATTCCTACAATTCCTGGCATATTGGCTGTTCCCGAGCGCCCCAGCCGTTCCTGACCCCCGCCATCTAATAAAGGCGTGAGTTGAATCTTTGGATTTTTTTGGCGAATAAAAAGAGCTCCAATCCCTTTTGGCCCGTAAATTTTATGACCAGAGAAAGACAAGAGAGAAATAGGGACTTCTGTTAGATTGACAGGCACTTTCCCGATCGCTTGAGTGGCATCCGTGTGAAAATAGATCTTCTCATTGTAGGCCCAGTCCGCGATTTTATGGATATTTTGAATGGTGCCAATTTCATTCTGAATCCATATCAAGCTGATAATGCGGGTATTAGGCTTTCGAGCTTTCTGAAGAGTTTCAAGATGTAAAAACCCCTGTTCGTCTACGGGTAAAAAGTCCACTTCAATAAGACCTATTTTTTGCATATGGCGAAGTGGTTCGCGAACACTGGCATGCTCAACCTTGGAAGTTAGTACATGGGGGATTTCATCCGGCCTTTGCTGGTGAAGAGATTCAAGAAGGCCCTTCAGTGCCCAATTGTTACTTTCTGTAGCTCCGCTTGTGAAGGCAATTTCCGATGGTTGGCAATGAAGTAAATTTGCGATCTGCTGTCGAGAAGTTTCAACGGCCCGGTGAGCCTCCCAGCCCTTTTGATGAAGTTGGCTGGCCGGGTTGCCATAACTATCTTGAAGGTAGGGGAGAAGCGCCTCGAATACCCGAGGTTCAACAGGTGTTGTCGCATTATAATCGAGGTAGATCGGTTTTTGCATATTAACAGACGTACTGCTTCTTGACCGTCTCTTCAAGTGGAATATGAAATAGAGATATGAAAACAAAAGGGCTCAGGATTGAACCTCTGCTGTCCAAGGGGAAAGATGTCTACGACTCTGTCACTTGGAAAAAAGTAAACTTTAAGAATCGGAATCAGGAAGTGGAATTTCCCGAATTTTGGAGTGAGACGGCCGTTGAAATTGTCGCCAGTAAATACTTTCGGAAAATGGGGTTCGGTGAGGCACCTTATGAAACAAGTCTAAAACAACTTATTGACCGCGTATTAAAGGCGATTAAAAAGACCGCGGCGACCCAGAAGTACTTTGACCGTCCTCAGGACTTGAATCACTTTATCAAGGAATTAAAATTTATCATTGTTTACCAATGGGCCGCTTTCAATTCACCAGTTTGGTTTAATGTCGGGCTTTCTGAGTCTTACAAAATGAAATCGCCTGGCGAGCACTGGGCTTGGGATTTTGCATCTCGGAAAGTGAAGCCGGTTTCGGATGTCTTTCTTCGCCCTCAGTGTTCGGCCTGTTTTATTCAAAGTGTGAATGACAGTTTGGAGGGGATTTTTGATCTAGTTCGAAATGAAGCCAAGTTGTTCAAATACGGCTCTGGAACAGGAACTAATTTCTCTTCTCTGCGGTCTAAATACGATGAGATAAAAGCCGGTGGGACGTCCTCGGGTTTGATTTCATTTTTAGAGGTCTTGGATAAGGGGGCCGGAGCCATCAAGTCTGGAGGCACTACAAGACGGGCCGCTAAGATGGTCATACTGGATGACGATCATCCAGAGTTGCCGGAGTTTATTGATTGGAAGGTGGAAGAAGAGAAAAAAGCCCAAGTTTTGATTCGAGCGGGGTACTCGTCTGCGTTAGACGGTGAGGCCTATAAAACCGTCTCGGGCCAAAACTCCAATAATTCCGTGAGGATTTCAAAGCAGTTTATGAAGGCTTTAGAGAATCAAGATAAATGGGCCTTGAAATCCACATTTTCGGGAAAGATCGTTCGCGAGTTTCCGGCCGGAGAAATCTGGTCTCGAATTGCCCGAGCCGCCTGGTCTTGTGCTGATCCAGGATTGCAGTTCAAGGATACGATTAATGAATGGCATACCAGTCCCCAAACTGCCCCTATCCGCGCGAGCAATACTTGTTCTGAATATTTATTTTTAGATGATTCCGCCTGCAATCTGGCGTCTTTAAATCTGGTTCGTTTTTTTGATGGTGCGGGAAATTTTCAATCGGATCTGTTTTTACATGTAGTCAGAGTGATGCTTGTGGCGCAGGAGATTCTGGTGGATTATTCCAGCTATCCGACCCAGTCCATTGCTCAGAATTCCCATGATTATCGCCCCTTGGGGTTAGGGTTTGCCAATCTTGGGTCACTGCTTATGCGTCTCGGGATTGGTTATGACTCGGAAGCCGGTCGTGAGTGGGCCGCAGTGTTGGCGGCCTTGATGACGGGACAAGCTTATAAAACCTCCGCTGAAATCGCCAGATTTAAGGGACCCTTTGCGGGTTACAAGGCTAATAGAAAAGATATGCTGCGAGTTATGCAAAAGCATCAGAAGGCCCTTGAAGGAGTCGGTTTTTCGTTTGTCCCGGGAGTCTTGGAAGGTAAAACAAGACAAGTGTGGAGTGACGGCTTAGAGTTGGGCGCAAAATATGGTTATCGGAACGCCCAGGCCACCGTCATTGCCCCAACAGGAACAATCGGACTTATGATGGATTGCGATACTTTGGGAATTGAGCCGGACTTTTCACTGTTTAAGCATAAAGTCTTAGTGGGTGGGGGAACTTTGACTTTAATCAATCAATCGGTCGAGACAGCCTTGATACAACTTGGCTATCATGAAACTCAGAGAACAGAACTCCTTGATCGCATGAATCAACAGAAGTCCATAAAGGGATTGATAAAATCCGATCATGAAAAGGTTTTTGAGACAGCGACCGGCAATCCCAGATTGCGCACCGAGGCTCATGTGTTGATGATGGCCTCTGTACAGCCCTTTATTTCAGGTGCGATTTCCAAAACCGTAAATTTGCCTGAACTTTCAACACCAGAAGATATTGCCAATATCTATCAGATGGCTTGGCAGTTAGGATTAAAGGCGATTGCGATTTATCGTGATAATTCAAAAGGCGTACAGCCATTACAGAATATTGAGTGCTTAGATTGCTAATTAAAAAAATATTTATCTAGATCCCTAATTTGTAGAAATTTATTCACATTTTCTGGATCCTTAATGGACCTTTGTTGCGATCGATCTAAAATGGGCAAAACTCTTTGCTTTTAGTTGAAAAAATCGCCTTAATATTTTCATGGCCGATTAAAAGTTGGCAATCGTAAAATGAATTCAAACTAACGTGGAAGTGGAACTGCCAGTTGTGAATCAAGTTGAAGATAATTATCTGAACAATCTCATGAGCCGAAGTAAAAAGCCCCAATCCCTGAAGGAAGAGTTTCTTGTCGCCACCTTTCAGATTATTGCTGAAGGTGGGGGAGACGCACTTTCAGCGAGCGAGCTGATCCGTGAGACTGGCTCCAGCAAGGGTGCCCTTTTTCATCACTTTAAAACTCTTGAAGATCTATTTTTAGAAAGTCTTCGATACTTCAAAGAAACTTTACAGTTTTCTTTTATTGAAAAAACAGTTACCAACCTTAACGACTATGTTGACGCTCTTGCGCAAGATATCATGTCGAGGCAGGCTCATAAGGGCTATTTTTATATCGTGCATTTTTACCGAGACAGGGCTTTAAAAGACGCTCGTTTTGCTGAGGCCCTTTGGGCTTTGTATGACTCCTATATTGACACTATGGTAGAAGAATTAAAACCATTGGTTCCACCCACTACAGATTTTACTCAAGTCCGTCATGTTCTAATTTCTTTCTACTTTGGAATGGAAGGCCCCAGCTACCGAAAAGTTATCCTAAACTCTTCCGAAGAATTTGATGGCTTTTTCGATTGGTTTAAGCAGGGCTTGCTGAGCAAGTTGAAGTCAGTTTGTAAGGTCTAGTTCAGCTTCCAACGCCTATGGGAAGTGGGACTTTATCAGCTTTTTGACTCCGCAGTTGTATTGACTAAACTTTTAATGGTTTCATAAAAGATCATCTCGGCGTAGTAGGCTCGATAAATATCTTCCATTAGGGGTGAGCGGCTTGGTGGTTCGACTTCAACTATTTTATTCCTCAATCCATCCCTAGTGATATTCAATTGCATAACAAAGCCATCCTGAAGATGACAGCTGATCTTAAGCCCTTGTGCCGGCAAAGTGGATTGAGCGTACTGAGCATAAGTAAAAATTTGCTGCTTTAGAATTGAAGGTAGATATTTCTGAAGGCGTTGAAGAAGAAAGCCCTTTGTCACTAGGTCTTCGATCCATATATGTTTTTGACTTTTCAGTTTTTCGCAAAAAATTTCAGCCAAATCTTCGGCGTCGCGTGCGACAGTGAACGGCGCAAGGACTGTTTCTACTTGATCTATATATTTCTGTTTGTCTGCGATTTGAGAAGTCGGGAAGGTCAGCTTGGCCTCTACATAGGGTCTATGCACACGGTAACCCACTTCGAGCCCTGAATCTTGAACCAGGGGTTCTACCAAGTGCGCGACCTGATGTTCGCCCAACCTCAGCACCTGCCATGCGCGAGTGACCAATTTGTCGACGTTCTTTGCGAGTTCTTGGATCTTAGTTTCAATGTGATCATGCCAAATGGCGCGCACTTCCCGAGGTGGCCCTGGCAAGCACCATAACTGGCACTTGCGAACCTTCAGGCAAAATCCATTGGCCGTACCCTGAGCGTTTACCAAAATTTGACTTGATTGCGGAAAATAGCACTGTTGTTTCTGGAACTCATGGATCACCAGATTTCTTTCTTGCATCCGTTTTTGGACGTGATTCCAGGAGTCCTCATTAAAGACTAATTTCTCTTGAGCCCACTGTGTGACCAGTTCGCGGGTGAAATCATCCGAAGTGGGACCGAGGCCCCCTGTTACAAAAATAAGATGACTTTTCTCTTCGCAAAGTTGCAGTGCCTGGCATATTTGGTCTCGATCATCAGGGACTACAATATGAAACGCGGTGGAAATCCCATGACTTTTTAGTCTTTGGGAAATCCAGGTAGCATTTGTATTGGGAACTTGCCCCGAGGTCAGTTCAGTTCCGATGGCTAGAATCGTCGCATTCATAGTTAAGAAGTTGACTCTATTTTGAGGAAGCTTCCAATAGCTATGCGCAATGTCAAATTTTCCTTGAGTTTTCAGCCAACTCTTGATGAAAAGAAAGTCTATTTTCAGGAGTTATCATGCAGTCTTACAAAGATTTTGACCTGTTTAGTCCCACCCCAGAACACGCAATGCTACGTGAAACCCTGCAATCTTTTGTCAAAGCCGAGGTTGAGCCTCAGGCCCACGAATTTGACAAAAAAGAGGCCTTTAACTTGCCTCTATTCAGAAAGCTGGGAGAACTGGGAGTTTTGGGGCTTACGGTTCCCGAAGTCTATGGGGGCGCTGGAATGGATGCAACGGCCTCCGTCATCACCCATGAGGAACTTTCAGCCAGTGACCCTGGATTTTGCCTGGCGTATCTAGCCCACTCGATGTTGACTGCAAATAACTTGGCGGTAAATGGCAGCGAGGGCCAAAAGAAAAAATATTTACCTCGGCTATGTAGCGGTGAATGGGTCGGCGCGATGGCCATGAGTGAGCCCGCTGTGGGAACAGATGTACTGGGTATGCAGTCGACCGCACAAAAAAAAGGCGACAAGTATATTCTGAATGGTCGTAAAATGTGGATCACCAATGGCACTATTGATGAAAACAAAACTCCCTGCGATCTAGTGTTGGTATACGCTAAAACGGGCGAAAAACAGGGTCGTGCCCTTATCTCGACTTTTCTAGTGGAAAAGACTTTTAAGGGATTTGAAGTGGGCCAAAAAATTCAAGACAAGCTAGGTATGCGCGGCTCTAATACGGCCGAATTAGTTTTTCAGGACTGTGAAGTACCCGCTGATGGCTTGATCGGCGCCGAAGGCGAGTCGATGCTGCATATGATGAGAAACCTTGAGATCGAGCGTTTGACATTGGCGGCCATGTCGTTGGGAATTGCCCGGCGATCCATTGAAATCATGAATCGCTATGCACAAGAGCGCGAAGCCTTCGGAAAGCCACTTAACTGCTTTGGCCAAATTCAAAAATTTATCTCGGAATCCTATGCTGAGTATCGTGCGTGCCGCGCCTATGTGTATGAAGTGGCTCGTAAGCTAGATCTTTTAGCAGAGGGCAATCGCTTGGATTCAGATGGAGCAAAGCTTGTGGCGACCACCATGGGTAAACAGGTGGCCGACCGAGCGATTCAAACCTTGGGCGGCTACGGATACGTGGGTGAATATGTTGTCGAGCGCTTGTGGCGCGATGCCAAGCTTTTAGAAATTGGTGGCGGAACTCTAGAGGCGCATCAAAAAAATATCGCACGGGATTTGGCCCGAAATCCAGAACTTTTATACAAGTGAGTTGCTTTACCCTAAGCCCTGAAATTCACCTTCGTTCGGATCTCAGAGTCCATTATCAGCTGGTCAACAAGTTAATAGGCCCGTTGTTGACGGATGAGCGCCGGCAAAAAATTAACCGCGTTATCAAAGGTCGTAACTTTTCTAACGCCGTTGTATTAGAAGGGATTTATGATCGTGGCAATATTAGCGCGGTCATGCGGACCGCTGAAGCCTTTGGCTTTGTAAACTTTCATGTTATCGAGACCCAAGAAAAGTTTAAAGAAGCCAACCGAGTGACCCAAGGGGCTGATAAGTGGACAGAGGTGCGCAAGTGGAAAAGCACAAAGGAAGCCGTCAGGGAGCTTAAAGCTCTAGGGCATAAAATCGTCGTTACAAGTTTAGAAGCTTCAAAACCTATCGAAGAAATTGACTGGACCATCCCGACAGCTCTGGTTTTGGGAAATGAAAAAGATGGCATCAGCCGAGACATGTTGGATCTGAGTGATGAAAGAGTGATCATCCCCATGACGGGTTTCGTTCAAAGCTTTAATATTTCGGTGGCAGGGGCTTTAAGCCTTTACCATATCTATCGTGAAAGAACCGCTCGTTTGGGGAAAAACGCCGATGTCAGCGACGAGGAACAAGAAATTCTAAAGGCCTATTATTACATGAGAACCCAGGACTCCGCCGAAAAAGTGTTAGAGCGAGTTCTTCGTAGCGAATCTTAGGCCTAGCTAGTTAGTAGAGCCGCTGCAGGGGCATGGTGTATCGGCCGGGGGCGTAGTTGCGTAGGCGTTCGTTGTAGAGCTCTTGAAACATTTTTTGGGGGCCGCCATAGGATGCGAACGGAAAGATGGCAATTCCGCCACGAGGTGTGAACTCGCCAATGACTTCTAAATAATGGGGTTTCAAAAGTTTAACCAGATCGTCACAGATAGTTTGCACGCAGTCTTCATGGAAGTCCCCGTGATTGCGAAATGAAAACAGATAAAGTTTCAAGGATTTACTTTCCACCATTTTCTTGTCAGCTATGTAGTTGATATAGATCTTGGCAAAATCTGGCTGCTTTGTTTTTGGACAAAGGGACGTGAACTCAGTGCAAATAAAAGTAGTCCAAGCCACCTTGCCAGGATTTTTATTGTCAAAGGCCTCTAGTGCTTCTGGGGCATAGGTTTTAGGGTAGTGAGTTTGAACCTGTCCCAACTGAAAGTTTTGAAGTTCGGATTCTGTGCGGCCTGCGGGCTTTTTCTTTTTCATGACTAAACTTTTATATTAGCGCCTCTTGAGGAGCAAGGATTTCATCAGAGGGGCTTCTCCGGGCAGTTCAAAATCCAAGCCGGCCTGGAAAGAAGGTAAAACTTCTACATCGGCCCGAGAGCACAAAGGTAAAACTTGCTCTTTAAGGTCCTCCAGACCCCATCTCTCATAGTTGGTGGAAAGTAAAATCTCGCCTTTTGGATTGAGAACTTGAAGGCAGGCCTCTACCAACGGGGACAAATGCTTTTGAATTTGAAATGTCCCTTCTTTTGTACGGCCTACCGAGGGGGGATCGCAGATAATCAAATCGAATTTCCTTCCTCGTTTAAAACAGGCTTTCAGAAAAAACTGACTGTCTGCCTCCCAGAATTGATATTGGGGATCCTCTGGCGACAACCCATTCAGCCGGAAATTTTCTTTTGTCCAGCCCAGGTAAGTAGCACTGACATCCACAGAACAGGTTTCAAGAGCGCCACCCAAGGCGGCGTTGATTGAAAAGCCTCCCGTGTAGCAAAAAAGATTCAAAACTTTTTTTTCATGAGAGTGGGATTTGATAAAAATTCTGTTTAAGCGCTGATCTAAAAACAACCCTGGCGACAGGCCCTGCTGGGCTCGAAGTTCATATTGAACCCCATTTTCTTCAGCTTTCCATTGATCATGGGGTGCACCAATGGACCAGAGTTGAGATTTTTCGCCTTTCGCTCCTCGATTCACCATCTGGCGGATCCAAATATCCTTTCCTAATTGCGTTTTGAGTCTTTCAAAGCGTTTCCAATCGGCTGCCTGGGGCGGATCTTTCTTGTACCAGTATACCCATAGGTGAGAACCGAATTGGTCAACCCGGTACTCAGGAATTTCCTGGTGAGACCAACGAAGACAGATGTTAGCACTTAAAGGATCATCAAAGAGAAGTTCTCGGCGCCTTAGGCTTTCCCAAAGTTTTAAGTCTTCTTCCGATGACTCGGTCATCCATACGGGATCGTGGGATTTGAAATGGAAATTTTCACCATTATAAACAAAGTCGACTTCGGTAGCATGGAGGCACATTCGGTAAAAATTTTTCCCCCCATGTTCAAGATCACCTAATACTGGAATGCCGGCGGCTTTGGCATGTAGTCGGATCTGATGCGGCTTACCGGTTAGGGGACGCGCCTCCCACAAAGAGTAATTCCCAAGGGTTTTCAAAAATTGAAACTGCGTATGAGAGTTGGGTTGGGAGTGAGTCCTATCGCTGACAAAGTTAGAACCATCTTTAAAGATATAAGATTTTTGTTCAAACACATGCTTTTCGGGCGAATGATCCGTCAAAAATAAATATTTCTTTTTAACTTGGCGAGACTCAAAAAGCTGTGTCAGTCCATGGGCTGATTCAGAAGTGGTGGCCAAAATCAGGGCACCTGATGTGCCTTTGTCCAGACGACTGACCACAAATAGTTTTTGTTTCAATTGGGATTGAAGCAGCTCAACTACTCCGGGTTTTAAAGGGTCTGGAGCATGCGTGTTAAGTCCCGCAATCTTGTCAATGAAAACAAAGGGGCCATTGCGTTGAAATTTCAGTTTGTAGTCGGCCACATTCATGGTGTAAATAAATCATAATTTCATAGGGAGTGCTTGTCATGAAATATTACGCAGTCAGCTCAATTCTCGCATCTTTCCATCGACGGATTCAAAAGTTTTCAGTATTGAAAGCTCTCATGGTCGCGTTGGTCGGTTTCATGGGGATGACAGGCCTATCAGGCTGTGGAATCCAGTCTTTACCTCAAGCCAAAAATCAGGTGGAGGCTGCCTTAGCTGAAACAGTGAACCAGTATAAAAGAAGAAGTGATTTAATTCCCAATCTTGTTAACACTGTCAAAGGCTATGCGAAACATGAACAGCAAACCTTAACGCAAGTTACGGAAGCTCGAGCTAAGGCCACTAATATGACGATTGATCCGGCCAATGCGACACCTGCTCAGTTGCAGGCATACGCTCAAGCGCAGGGTCAGCTGTCGCAAGCTTTAGGCCGATTGTTAATGGTTACAGAAAATTATCCGAACCTGAAAGCAGATCAGAATTTTCGTGATCTGCAGGCGCAATTGGAAGGGACAGAAAACAGGATCACTATTGCCCGGCAACGCTATATTGAGTCCATTCAACACTTCAATAACTTGGTCACCGTCCCGCCAACAAGCTTTACGAACTCTATTTTTTACAAATTTGATAAAATGCCTCAATGGGATGTAAGTGAATCTGAACGTCAAACCATCGAGAAGGCTCCGCCCGTTCAATTCGAATGATAAAGTTTTTTCTAGTTTTTATTTTACTCATTGCGGTTCCCGGATCGGCTCAGGAGTTTAAAACCCCTTGGCTATCAGGGCCGATCATCGACGAAGTGGGCTTGCTTGGGCCTCAGCATCGGCAAGAGATCGAAAAAAAGCTTTATCTTTTCAACAATAAGGGAATTGCTCAAGTGCAGGTGTTTATCACCTCTTCCTTGCAAGGATTTCCCATCGAGCAGGCTTCCATTGATATCGTAGAGGCCTGGAAGTTGGGCGATGCCAAAAAGGATAATGGAATTTTATTTTTAGTGGCACCTAATGAGCGGAAGGTTCGAATCGAAGTGGGACAGGGGTTGGAAGGAACGCTGCCTGATATCTATGCCAACCGTATCATTCAAAATGTTGTTCTTCCTGACTTTCAGCAGGGGCAAATGTCAGAAGGCGTTTATCAAGGTGTGACGGCGGTTCTGGGAATTCTTCAGGGTGAGCGCAGTATAGCAGATTACGATTCTTCAGCTCCAACAAAGCGAAAAATCCCAACATGGGTTATTGTTTTATTTTGGCTTTTTA
>CAZETK010000060.1:0-19181 GCA_964515195.1 uncultured Pseudobdellovibrionaceae bacterium | reverse complement strand
CGCTCTACAGAAGAGAAAAGCTTCCCACGCATTCCCGGAGATAACCAGAGGACAAACTCTTCGCATAAGCAAAATTAAGAACCCCAAAACCCTGTCCAGAAATAATTTTGCGTCATCGGAAAATTTCGAACTTAGAGCCGAGGCTCTAGCACAACATTTTGAGCTCGAATTTTAAACTCTGACAAAATATTTCCCTCTCGAATTCACAACTTCGAGAAACTTCCAAAATGAAAGCGCAATAGCATCATGATCCTTTGCAGAGGACTTTCAGATCGTAAAGTACCTGTTTGGTGGCTAAAATCCCTCTTTTTAAGGTTTATTCACTTTACGGACATGGGCGGTCTCAAAGGCGAAAGCTTCCCTAGCGAATCTATTTTGGGCTAAAATTTCGCCCTTTAATTGTTTGAGTTGCTGAACCGTGAATTTTTCTGCTTGTTCTGGCTCTTCAATAAATCCCAGCTCCAGTGGAGAATAAGTGACAAAAAGTCTTGCTGCATATAAGGCCAAGAGTCCAAGATCGGAATGATTATTTCTGTAGTAAGGACTTTGGATCAATAAAACTGCATATTCACGCCCAAAATGCGATCCCATCTTGTGGAATTCCATTATAGAATCGATATCTGCAGCAGGTGCTACTTTCATATAGAAGATAGCTTCTCTTAACATTTTTACGGGAATTCCGAACAGTGTATCACTCGATCCCGCAAGCAATTTGAGAGATTGCAAACCTGCTATCTTGAAGCGCAAATCATCATAGTCACCTCCGCCCCCTACGCCCGTAGAACCACCATTCCCTTGGTGCTGACTTCTGTTAATCCTTCGGTTCGACTGCCACTGAAGTTGCTCGGGACTAATGGGCTCGTGAGAGGAAGCTGACAGAATTTGAGTTGTGATCTCATACTGCCTATCAATATTGAACATAGCTCCTAATATTTCATGGGTGGCAAGTGGCTCCATTTCCACGACTGAAAGTTTAGTGCATGTTTCGTTCAAGAATATACGCGGAGGAACAGTTATGCGTTTAGAAGCTCCCACAACATTAACATTTTCAGTACGCGGCTGCCACATGGCACAGCGCCGGTTTCCGACTCTGAAGGTAAAGCGGGAGTCATATACAATCTCGACTTCTTGGACGGACTTCTTGAGCTCTCCTAGGTTGAGTCCTTCTACTTGTGTCAGCCCTTTCATTTCGGATTTTACGATAAAACTTAAAGCAGATTGCCTGAATCTATCGGCAAAATCAGATGCAACTCCCAAGTTGGCAGCCGATAGCAGCATGAAGAATAAGAATCTCATCAGCAGAATCACGACTTCTGCCCTCCGAATGGAAAAAGCTGAACATTACATTGATAGATTTCCGAACACTCTCCTTCTGATAAGGAGTAAGAAATCTCACTCAGAAAGTCGAAAACAAGTTTTTTCGATTTTTCTAGATTCTTAGGGTTCGCCGCAATGGAGAACCCCGAAATGAGTCTTCTTTCAAACGTATCTGAATCAGATTTGGACAGTTCACGATAAGCCATTTGAATCATTTGCTTATGAAAATCTCGCACATCAGCGCGGGTTCTTGTCGTGGGAAAATAAGAGTGCGCATCAACTTTTCTCCAAATGCCATCCCTATTTTCAACAAGGCCAATTTCCTCCATATTTTCCAATGAGTAAAGAATTTCCCGCTCTGTAACACCAAAATACCTTGCAATAGCTTTTGGCGAAGAATCCAAATTGGAGCATGTAAGATAAGTCAACAGGGCGGGGTGGTACCATTTGGTTAACGGTCGGAATTTTTTAGTCGATTCTACTTTATAGTTTTCTAATTTACTTTCATTTATAAATGTTAAACGAGCCAGCTCTCTTAATTCGTCGGATAACAGTGACTCTATGATCGTAGCCTTGATAAACTGAGCCTGCAGATTGATGTCCATGTCCAATACCTGAAATAGCCGCTTAATCCGGGCCGAAGGTACATTCTTCTCTCCTGTCAAAATTTTAGTCACGAAGACCGAACTTACGCCTAAATCTCGAGCTAAAGCATTTCGAGAATAGGATGGGTTGTTAACTTTCTTATTCTCGAAAGCCTTAAGAAGAATTTGGTGCGGTTGGGGATGCTTCTTATTTTTCACTCCTAGTGTTCATTCAACATAGATGCCAATGGCCTCGCAAATCTATTAAAAAATCCAGACCGTTTCGAAGATATCATTTACCCATTTAGGGTAATAGTTTCACCGCACTTGCCTTGAAAAAAGAGTCTTCTTTCTTTAAAACACAAGCAACGTTGAAATCAAAAACAAAATGATATGGATGGAGGTCCCATGAAATTTATAATTCTGATTATCACACAAATAGCCGCTATGAGTTCGGCTCAAGCTCAAACAGAAAACTCTCACTATCTCCTTACAGAGAGCGGAAAGCACATGGCATATGTCAATGTTGTTAACTCTAAAGATCCAAGTAAAGTATGCTACCGATTCCCAAATTCAAATTGGGCCAGCTCCTTTAAGCCATGCGATGGATATACGCAGTTATATAAATTGCACAGAGTTTTGCCCCACGAGGCGTTGAAAGAAAGCATTGCAAAATTAAATTTAACCCCTAACGTCCTATGGACGAAGTCCCTTAATGGAGAAAGAGTGTCTGTTGCTCTTAAGGTTTACTTTATCACGGCGGATGGGTACGTAGGCTTTTCGCCTGGTCCCGAATACAGTTGGAACTCAGACTCCCGCTTTTTTGATACCACAATCTCTCCAAATAGTATTTTGGTGGCCAGCCCAAAAGATCTAAAAGAAATGGAATTGGTTAGAGAAATAACAAACCACATTTCAATCGGAGAATCCTGGAGAGAAGACCAGTATATGTTCACTGTTTTAACCGTCTACGAAAATGGACTGGCACAAATAGGAGAATCCAGCTGCAAAGAACAATCAGATCAAAACTGCACCACTGGTTACCATACCTACTCACTAAGAAAACTAGCAAACTAGCAAGAAACACCCTAAGCGCATGGATGCGCGACAGAGTTCCGTTAAAAACGGAACTCCAGCAAGCGTGACGCGTGTCCCGCACTAGAACTTAAACCCGATACCCAAGATCCCATAGAGAGTATTGATCGTGTACCCAAGATTAGCCTGATAAGAATTAGCCTTATCCACAAAAGCGTATCGCTTGATACCGAAACCTGCCTCTCCGAAGAAGTTGTCCTTCCACATCACCTGTCCGTGAAAATTCAGCGCGAAGTTTGTATTCAAGGTGATATTGGAGTCCATGGAACCTCCATAAAAAATAAACTCCATGTCCACCCACTTTGGATAATTCATAAAGGGAACTAGATTGAACATTTCATCAAAAACTCTTGGCATAGAACGGGCCCAGAACCATCCGACCCCTGCCATCGGCGCTGTGAATTTCGTCAGCTGAACATCGACATTGACGATCTGATAGGAAAGGATGGCACCGTGGGTTTCATCCCGCCCCCAAAGCCCCGGTGTGAACCGGTATTTCAAGTCAACATTCGTGTTGGCCAAGGTCGTATCACCGAGGTCTCCCGTCCTGAATTTCGTAAAGGACTGAAACTGCTTCGCGCTGACTCCCCATCTCTGCTTTGTGATATAGTAATGATCCCATCCCAGGAAATCTTCGAACCAATGACTATAGGCAACTTCTCCCATCAGGATTAAACCTTGATCCGAGAGCACCGTGCTCAGGCGTGCGCTCAATTCATTAGCGAAGCCTCGATACAGCTCATGATAAGCCTTGTAGGACTTGTCACCGTCTTGAATAAGCAGTGATGACCGATTCAAGCGCCCTTTTTCAGGAGCCTGAAAACTCCAGTCAAATAAAGTGGTGCTACCCGTATCAATAATTCTGTACTGTTCAGAGCTAACCTGAGAAGTCGGTTGTTTGCGGCCATGTAGTTTCACGCCGTCACGATAAGTTCCTTTCGGCGTGTTTTTGGCCAGGTGCAATCGCAAATGACTGCTGGGAGCTTGCTCAACCGGGAGGTTATGACGAAACACGCCCCCCTGGGTTCCCGGAAAGTACACTCTCGCATCCGTGGCCTCCACGCCGTATGACCAAAACTTTCGCGGGTCAAAAATTGTCGGCTCAAATCGGAACTTTTTCACCCACTCAGGAAATTTATCAGGATTAAGAATGTAGTGAGGACCAATGGGAGGAGTGTCATAACCCACCACCCGCGCGTATTTGGTTCCGGTTACCAGAGCAAAATCAGCCCATTTCACATCCAGTGGCCGAGATGAAAATTCAAGGGTTTCCCCCGTCGCCAATTCGGCGAAAAATCGAGTGGGCACATCTGATGGGACATCCAAAATATTTTTCAAAGGAGCGGGATCACCATTAACAATTACACGGGGGCGCGCCACGTCACGCAAACGTCCCAATAAAACTTGCGAAGCCATTTTTCGAACAACGTAGCGCTGCGAGCACAGTCGTTCAAAGGATTCACCTTGCCGTTCTCGCAGGCCCGCTAAGCAAAAACGGAAGCCATCTGCCAAGCCCTCAAAGGGAATATTCAATTCTTGACTGGGAACTCCCCACTCAATTTCAGCTAGCGGGTAGTCTTTATTCGTATTCACCGAGCTCTTTACTAAATCGCGCCATAGTTTAAAATCCGCTGTTTTGATTTCGCGACTCCAGATGACTTCTCCATCACGGGTTAGAAGCTCTATTTTTGCCTCTGGAAAAAGGTACGCCGGCCAGTTCGCGATAAAGTAAGGCCCCGAGCTTTTCTGGGAAAAGCGAGAATCGATATCGGCCAAATTACGAATTCCGAAGCCTAAAGTTTTTTCGTTGATGGTCACAGAGCCTATTTGTAGCGACATTCCTTTTTGGGATTCCAAGTCATATTCCAATTGGACGGGCGGCATGGGATGCTCAGCGCCAAGCGCATCAAAATAAACAGGCACTGTGTAGTTTTTAGTGCGAGTGGTCTTGGGAGTGTTCCCTTTTGCCTGGATATTCAAAAACAGGATTGCAAAAAAACCTAGATAAGTTAAAAATCTTGTGGTTTTTGATGTCTTATCCCATGCTCTCGTACTCTGAACCATTATGCTTTAAGGGTATAGAAGGGAACTAGATCAAACAAGTTTAATTTCACAATTTCATAAGAGGATTTCATGGCTCGCACTCTCTACAAAATGCACTTGACTGAAGTTATAGATCACACTCCCACCGTTCGCGAATTGGTCTTGAAATGCCAGGACCCTGACAGCTTTGAATTTAAAGCAGGACAATTTGTCATGCTCCATGTGCCTAGAACAGACGAAAAACCTGCACTAAGGGCCTATTCGATCGCCTCTGATGATCGCGACACCAAGGGGTATCGACTTTTGTTCAAATATGTTCCCAATGGAAAAGCCTCAGAGTTTGTCTGGAACCTTAAAGGCGACGAAATCCTCCAAATGACCGGCCCCTTCGGAAAAGTCTTATTCCAAGAGCCTCCAACAGAACAAATTGTTTTCTTAAATACAGGTACAGGTCTTGCCCAGCACATCAGCTATCTTCTGTCTAAAAAGGATCAGTACCCCCACTTGAAATACCGACTTTTGTTTGGGGTTCGCACAGAAGAAGACCGCTATTATGAAGATCAACTCAATGAACTGAAGAATCAATTGTCAGATTTTGAGTGGGAGTTTGTCTTGAGCCGCCCCTCTGATTCATGGAAGGGGAAAAAGGGCTATGTGCAGGATTTTATCAGACCCTTTAACTACCTTGAAATTCCAACAACATTTTATTTATGCGGCAATGGCGGCATGATCAAAGATGTAAAGGCCACTCTTCAGACCCAGCGCTTTGACATGAAAAATGTTTGGGTCGAGGCCTTTGATTGAGCGAATCCTTTAATCTGTTGAATCCAAAAACCCGGGCGATACTTGAGCTGATTTTTGCGGGTGCCATCTGGGGATTCGGTTATGTGGCGACTGTTTGGGCCTTATTGGATTTCTCACCTGTGGGATTCCTGGTGGTTCGATTTATCATAGCTTGGGTCATCGGAGAATTCGTCCGCTGTGTTGTACTTAGACGAGCCTTTTGGGACAAGGAAGACTTCTGGCTTTCCTTTATACCAGGTCTGACATTGGCAGGCACCCTGCTTCCGCAGTCCATTGGCCTTCTCTACACCAGCGTTTCCAACTCGGGCGTCTTAACAGTTCTGTATGTGGTCATAGTGCCTATATTGGCTTATCTTTTTTTTCAAAAAAAGGCGTCGTTTCGAATCTATGCTCTGGCGGGCATGGCATTCTTCGGGGCTCTGCTGCTGATGCGTGCTCATACTGCAACCTTTAACGCTGGCGACCTGTGGACTCTGCTGTGTGCCTTCAGTGCAAGCCTTCATATTATTTTTATCGGACGCTACGCCCACAGGATACCAGATCCGTTTCGGTTTAATAATTACCAATCACTTTGGTGTTTGTTGTTTGTTTCGTTTTTAATTCCCTTTGATCCGGATTTTTCGGGAGGCTCCTCTCAGCTTTTACCATGGATTGGAATCTTGGCCACGGCCATTGGGTCAACACTCATTGGATTTTTGATACAGATTCGCGCCCAACGGGTACTATCAGAAACTACAGCAGCTCAGTTGTTTTTGCTGGAATCCCCATTCGCCTTAATGTTTGGCTTTTTAATATTCAATGAACGCATTGTCGGTCTTCAGTCAGCTGGTGCCGCCATCATTCTTCTCGCCAGCTATTTAACCCTACGTTTAGAAAAATAAAAAGGCCTCTAAAGATGGCGCTTCTTTCGTGGAGCAGTGCCGGTTTCACGGCTGGCCCAAATCGCAAAGCCTAGAATCACCACTCCGACAAATCCTGTGATCCATTCAGAAATGTGAAAGAAGGGACTTAAAATCATGATCCACGCTAAAGCGCCGATGGCATAGAAAGCACCGTGCTCAAGAAACTTGAATTGATGGAGCGTCTGCTTTTCGACGAGATAAATGGTGATACTCCTCACGAAAAAGGCACCCGATCCAAGTCCCAACATGATGATAAATAGATTTTGTGTAATGGCGAAGGCACCGACCACGCCATCAAAGCTGAAAGAAGCATCCAAGACTTCTAAATAGATAAAAGCACCCAAGCCTCCTTGGGCCGCCACTTTGGCCACGTTCGTGTCTAACCCGGTTTTTTGCTCGATTTCGCCTTCGAAAAGTGAAGCCATCCCATCGACAACGACAAATACCACAATTCCCCAAAGGGCTGCCAGGAGGTACGGCATCTGTTGGTCCTCCCGTAACAGCCGAGACAAAATGATGAAAATCACAAGGACGATCCCCAGTTCCAGGGCTTCCATTTTTCCCAGTTTGACCCAGAATTTTTCAACGGGTGAAAACCAGTGAATTTGCTTTTCCGGATCGTAGAAGTAACTCATACAAACCATCAGCAGAAAAGCGCCGCCAAAGGCCGAAACCACATGATGGCTGGAAAGCATGATCTCTGCATAGCGTTCGGGTTCGTACCAGCTAAGTCGCAATGCTTCGATGGGACCTAGATGAGCCACGAATCCGACAATGGCCAACGGAAAGATCAAACGCATGCCAAATACGGCGATCGCGATTCCCCACGTCAGAAACCGTCTTTGCCATTTAGGCGTCATTTTTTCAAGAATGCTGGCGTTGACGACAGCATTGTCGAATGAAAGTGACGTTTCTAAAACCGTTAACACCGCCGCAATAAAAAGCGCCTTCATCCCCAACATGAAGTTCAACTCGCCAGAAGTCCTGTCGTAAAAGCCGACGAAAAATGCCAGAATAAGAGCAAATAAGCTGAACAAAATGGATGATCGGAAGACCTTCATGGCGTGAAACCCCTTTATATATTCTTACAACTATTTAAAAAATGTAAGTTGAGTAGACACTATCAAACTCTCGACAAAAAAAGAAAAAATATTTCAGCTGTATCAAAATGAATTTCTCTTAGCGTTGCATGATCTTACACGCAGAACATCAAGGCCTAATTGATCACAACTCTCACGGCACGTGTCTTGATATATGTGCAGTTGGGGGTTTTTATGCAAGTTCCTACACTCTACCGACTGATTCCTGCCTTAGCCGTTGTCCTTAGTGGCTGCGGCAATGGAGTTAATTTTTCCAAGTGGAGTTCCGATAACAAGGGATTTGACGCGCCAGAGGTCATTGTGCCGATCGTCATTAACAACCCACCCGAAGATACGCCACCACCACCCTCTCCATTAATATTACGGAGTGGCGTCTGTTCGGCTGAGTCCCCCACTGAAGTGCTCTCCTGTTTGGATTGCCAATCGGAACCCGATATCCCGCCACCGCCATTGTTATCACGCAAGGCTCAAGAGCTGCTCGATATCTTGGTGGCCGGCTGCTCGATTCCTAATAAGAGTGATCCACCGGGCTACCAGCCTCCTTCGCGAGAGCAAATTCTGAAGCGATTAATCCAGTGCTCACCACTCGCTTATCCTGATACTAAGTTTGTCGGGACTCAAGGGTTGACGATCAAGGCACTTTTGAGCAACACAACGGCCCAACAAAGCGCCTTCGGTGGCCTTTACTACAACTGGTCGTCTACGGATTTTGAAACCTACTTTGGATTGGAGATCTCGGAGGCCCGCTACACTCTATGTCGGGGAGATGCCGCCTTCAAGGCAGGTGGTATTTATCCGATTGAATATTATGATTCATTTTACAGTGGTTATCCTTATGAGTTACCTACGGTCTGGAAAAAGGCACAGGTCATTCGCGAAGACTTAAGAAAATGTATGCGGCAAAGCTTAGTCAACCCGAATCCTGATGCAGGCGAAATCATTCCCGGCCAAAAGTGTCACTACGAAACCGCCGAGGGCGCCATGAGCTCTTTGGTGATTGAAAAAGCGCAGGAATGGCTTAAGCAAGGCCATCAAGTTTACTTTGAAAGCGATAAAATGTGTGGCGAAATCGACCAGCCCGAAAACCTCTTGGATCGAGTTGAATACATCAAGATGGCCATTAAAGTTTGTGACTAATTGGAATCAAGACAACCGCCTCTATTGACGCCTTACCTCTGTTGGCGCCTCAATAGAGGCTTTAAAAATCGCCCTGTTTCAGAATCCTTGACCTGGGCAATGGCTTCCGGTGTTCCTTTGGCAACGATTAAACCCCCGTCTACACCACCGTCAGGCCCCATATCAATCACGTGATCAGCACACTTCACCACTTCCATATTGTGTTCAATCACGACTAGCGTGTTACCTTGATCCGCTAACTCTTGAAGAAGTTCCACCAGTTTTTTAACGTCATCAAAATGAAGCCCCGTTGTAGGCTCGTCCAGAATATAAAGAGTCTTACCCGTGCCTCGCTTTGACAGCTCGCGGGATAATTTCACTCGCTGCGCTTCTCCACCTGAAAGAGTGGTCGAACTCTGTCCCAGCGTCATGTAATCAAGGCCCACACGCCGAAGAGTTTCAAGTTTACGCGCAACCTTCGGAACCGCCGAAAAAAACTCTAAGGCTTCAGCCACGGACATCTCTAAAACATCGGCAATACTTTTCCCTTTGTAGTGAATATTTAAAGTTTCACGATTGTAGCGGCGTCCTTGGCAGACTTCACAGGTGACGTACACATCACTCAAAAAATGCATCTCCATTCGTATCTGCCCATGCCCCATACAAGTCTCACAGCGCCCGCCTTTTACGTTGAAAGAAAATCGACCCGGCTCGTAGCCGCGCAGTCGTGATTCGGGAAGTCCGGCATAAAGATCTCGAATCAATGGCAAAAGACCCACATAAGTGGCGGGTGTCGAGCGAGGCGTGCGCCCAATAGGTTTTTGATTAATCTCGATCACTTTGTCGAGCAGATCCAGGCCTTCAATTTTTTTGTAAGGCGCCGGTGTCACATGAGCGTGATAAAGTTTTTGAGCTAAAATTTTATATAGAGTATCTATAATCAATGTGGATTTTCCACTCCCGGATACGCCTGTGATAGCTGTGAAAGTACCCATCGGAATTTTTAAATCCACATCCTTCAAATTATTCCCGGATGCTCCAAAAATGGCGATATGATGACCATTCCCGGTTCGTCGCTTCTGGGGAATTTTAATTTTTTGAACTCCCGCCAGATACTGCCCCGTTAAACTGTTCGTATTTTGTTCGATTTCCTGAGGTGTCCCCTGGGCCACCAAGTAACCACCCAATTTTCCCGCTCGCGGCCCCATATCAACAACATAGTCGGCGAAGCGAATGGTGTCTTCGTCGTGCTCGACCAAAATCACCGTGTTCCCTCGATCGCGAAGTTCTCCAATAATATTCAACAGTCGATGGTGGTCACGGGGGTGAAGACCAATGGACGGCTCATCCATGACGTACATTACGCCAATCAAACTGGATCCCACTTGTGTGGCCAGTCGAAGTCGCTGAGCCTCGCCTCCTGAAAGTGTGTGAGCACTTCGATCTAAGCTCAGATAACCCGTCCCGACACGAATCATGTACTCCAAACGGCTGACAATTTGCTTCTGTATTTTTTCAGCGATCAGAGCGTCCCGAGAGGACCACTTCAGACCCGCCACCCATTGCTTTAACTCTAACGATGTTAAGTGAGAAATCTCACCAATATGTTTTCCATGAAGCTTTACGCTAAGAGCTTCCGGCCGCAGGCGTGTCCCCTGGCAAGTCGGGCAAGCGGTGATCTCGGGCTCAAAATTCGATTCTTCATCATCACCATGGCCGTCTTTTCCGTGATAGGAGTAACGAACTTTTTCAAGCTTCTTTCCCCCCATTTCACCTTCTGAATAGATTTCTTCTTCGACAAAATCCAATGTGCCAAGGCCATTACAATCGGGACAGGCTCCACGTGGATTATTAAAGGAAAAAAGTCGCGGCTCCAAATCCGGAAAGCTAAAACCGCAAACCGGGCAAGATGAGTGAATAGAGTAAGTCTTGCGATTCCCCTTAATATCCTCGATCACCACCCGCCCATTCCCATTGGTCAAGGCCGTGTTCACACTTTCGCTAAGCCGTCGTTCAAGACTGCTTTTCAGAACAAGCTGGTCGATGACCAGGTCAATATCATGGGTTTTTGTTTTCTGAAGTTTTCCCGCGGAAGAAAGCTCGATGAATTTTCCATCCACCTTGGCTTTGATAAATCCAGCTCGGGCCCACTTTTGAAACTCGGCTAAAAACTCTCCCTTTTTTCCCTGGGCCATGGGAGCCAGCACATAAAATTTGGCCCCGTCTCCCATTTTCTTGATTTCTTCAATGATCTGCTGAGGATGAGTGCTGGTTAGGGGAACATGGTGATCAGGGCACTCCGGTACACCCAACTTTGCATAAAGAAGACGAAGATAATCATAAACCTCTGTGACCGTTCCCACCGTTGAACGCGGATTGCTACTGACGGATTTTTGATCAATGGCGATGGCCGGGCTGAGTCCGGTGACAGACTCAACATCGGGCTTTTTCATTTGCTCTAAAAAGTTTCTAGCATAGGCCGAAAGGGACTCAACGTAACGGCGCTGTCCTTCAGCATAAATCGTATCAAACGCCAAAGATGATTTTCCACTACCACTTAAACCTGTAAAGACCGTGATCTTGTTTCTGGGAATAGTGACACTGACACCCTTAAGGTTGTGTTCATGGGCCCCCTTCACCACGATTCCGTCCGAAGATTGTGGAGTGAGCGTGGTGGTGGGTCGTTTCAATTTTGATTTGGCTACAGGTTTTAAGCTTTCAGGTTGCAAGGCCATTGGTGAAGAATCCCATGAAACTCTTTAACATACATTCCAAGTCAAATTGCGTTAATTTCCGCTCTAATCCTGAGCTTGTTTTGCAGCCTGGCACTGGGGACAGGTGCCATAAAGTTCAAGAATATGATGGGTCAGTTTAAACCCGAATTGATGGGCGACTTTTTCTTGCAAAGACTCAATGGTTTTATTTTCAAATTCAACGATCACTCCACACTCTGAGCAGGTTAAGTGATCGTGATGTTTTTTCGGGGCCAGCTCGTAACGGGCGGGCAGTCCCCCCATTCGCACCTCTGTGACAAAGCGATGATCGGCCATATGCCTGAGAAATCGATAGACTGTCGCAAAACCGATTTTAGAATCTCGCTTCACAACTTTTTCGTAGAGTTCTTGTGCAGTGACGTGGCGACGGCCCTCGTGAAAGGATTCCAGGATAAGAAGTCTTTGATTAGTCACTTTTAAATTCATTTGTCGAATGAGAGCCTTTAACTCATCCTTTGTGTAGGACTCATCATAAAGAATAATATCTTCATCTCGCTGACGAGGTAAGACGGTAAAATTCTTCATGAGCCCAGCCCTTCTGCCTTTACCCGTTCAGGGCGAAAATTTGCCCTGGCGCAAAGCCAATAATGGAGGCCAATCTAACGAACGGAAAGGCCAAAGTAAATAGGAATCATTTTCATTACCCATGTCGGCTTTATTTTTACGAGATAGAATTTTATTCGACTTCGCGGGTGTCAGGCTCCAGAGCAAAACTCTGAAGGTTACTTGAAAATAACAGCGACCGCGTTATGGGGGTGTAGGCTTTCTTGATGCTCAAAATGACCTTCGTATCCAATAAGACCCGACAACCCATCTAGCCAGTTCTGCACACGGCGAGCCGCATCTTCACAGAACATAGGGTTTTGGCCATTCAGTCGCGCAAATTCCTGCTCGTCCACACGCTTGACAAAAGCTTGCACAGGAGTGGACAAAGCCATCTCTAAACCCTTAATAAACTCTTCCGGGCACAAAGCCGCCTCAAGTGAGAAGCTTACTTTCACTCGTGCTTTAGACCGTTGGGCATGAGGTGTGGCTGGCATCCCCGTCTGCCCATCAATCCACTCCATTAATGATTTCACCTCCAAAGATGAGGAAGAAAATTGCTCTTTCAACGAGTCCTTCCACACTTCGCGACTCAAAGCAGTTGAAGCGGGACAGGTGGAGGAGTACAAAATTTCTGTGGTCAAACCCAGAAAAGCTTTACCCGAATTCTGAACCCGCGCCTCCATCTCGATTGGGTAAAGGCGCCACGACTGGATTTCACTTTTCAAGCTGGGGCGCAAAAGAGGCCATTGCATTTTGAGTCGGATTCGACCCTGATCCGAGATTCCAGATTGAGAGTCCACAAAGTCTTTCGCTAAAGTGATCAACAGATCCCAAGATACTTTTTCTTCAGTGAGGCGCTGTGAAGTCAAACCGTAGAGGCGCGACATATGAATTCCACGTGAAGACCCAGGCTTTAGGTTAACGTACCCGGAAACCTCGGCCGGTAAGGACTGATTGCCGATTCGCACCGGCAGTGAAATCGCCTCCATTCCGACCCAAGGGATTCCTTCGGAAGTGCCCAAAGCCTTATCGGCACTGGAGTCTATGAATTTTTCACCGGCTATATCAGGAAGAGACTTTAATTCCATTGGTTTTGGATTTATATCAATTGGAGCCCCATCACCAGTGATTGTGAGGAAACTTATGCGACGCATTGTTCTTGCTAGCACATCTCCCTATCGAAAAGCCCAATTGGCCTCGTTGGGAGTGGAGTTCGATGTTGAAAAGCCAAATCTGGATGAGGAAGCCGCCAAAAAACAATTTTCAACCCCTTTGCAAATGGCTCAGGGATTGGCGCGCTTGAAAGCGGAAAGTCTAAAACATCCAGATCGTGTGGTGATTGGTGCCGACCAGCTTGTGAGTTTGGAAAACGAAATTTTAGGCAAACCCCACACACCAGAGGCCGCTGTTAATCAACTTCTCAAAATGCAAGGCCGAACTCATCTGATTATCACCGCAGTTTGTATCGTCACCCTCGAGAAAAATTGGGAATTTTTGGATGTCACCGAAATGACAATGAAAAATCTCAACCCCGAAGACGCGGAAAATTATGTCAAGCTTGATCACCCTCTCGACTGTGCGGGCTCCTACAAAATTGAACAAAATGGCCGCCAACTTTTTTCGGAAATCAAGAGCCAGGATTTTTCGGCCATCGAGGGATTGCCCTTGCGTAAACTGGCCGAGGTCCTTAAAACTCTAGGATATGAAATCAAAAAAAATTAAAGGTCCATCCGCGGCTCAGCTTTCAAAATTAAAAACACTGGCAAATAAGGCGCGACAGAAGGCCTATGCCCCCTATTCCCATTTTAAAGTGGGGGCCGCCCTCTTGACCCAGGATGGAAAAATCTTTACCGGCTGCAATATTGAAAACGCAAGTTACGGTGGCACTATCTGCGCTGAAAGAACCGCTATTTTGAAAGCCATCAGTGAAGGCGGAAAAGCCCCCCTACAAGCCCTCCATGTTTCCAGTTCCGCGGATCAGCCTTGGCCTCCCTGTGGGCTCTGTCTTCAGGTCATGGCCGAATTTTGCAGCCCCTCGACTTTGGTCTCGACGTCAGGGCGAAGCGGCCAAGGAAAGCTTTATCGTTTTTCTGAACTCTTACCGGAGAGCTTTGATCCAGGTTATTTAAAAAAATAAACAGTAACAATCGGCTCCAATTATTATTGGAAAGAACGATTTTTTTCGATACGCTTATCCGTTCTTAAGAAGGAGTACCCCACTATGAATCGCAACTTATTTATATCTGCTTTGTCCATCGCTATTCTTTTAGCAACCCCTGCTTTTTCCCAATCAAAGGATAAGAAAGCCTCTACCGCCAATGGCACTTACAAAGTGGATACCACTGCCAGCAAAATCACCTGGAGAGGCTCAAAGCCCATCGGGAGCGCCCATATCGGAGCCATCAATATTAAGTCCGGCGATCTGCTAGTGAAAGATAATGCCGTTCAAAGCGGACAGTTTCAGATCGATATGAATTCCATCACCAACGAGGATTTGAAAGGCAGCCCTGACTATCACACGAAATTACTCACCCACCTTAAAAGCGAAGATTTTTTTCATGTGGAAAAGCATCCCCATTCTGAGTTTAAATTAACGAGCGTTGAAAAGAAGGCTGACAACCAATATTGGGTTAAAGGAACTCTTTCGATGATCGGTAGCACCAAGCCTGTTGAGTTCCCTGCCACCGCCATGGTCACCGCTGACAAAATCACCGCGAAAGCAGATCTCAAGATCGACAGAACTCTTTGGAACCTTCGTTATGGTTCAGGCAAATTCTTTAAGAACTTGGGTGATAAAATGATCCGCGATGAAATTGAATTAAAACTGGATATCGTTGCAACAAGATAATATCCCATCTCTTGAAAGAGGCCGCGCCGCCGAGGCGCGGAGGCTCACTACCCTGTCTCTTTGCGCCCTAAAATTTCCTGAGCCTTTTTTAGATCCTCAATGTCCAGAGTGATCATCAGAACTTCAATTCCTTCAGAAGTTTTGATTTTCTTTAAAATCACATGATGCCGTCGCAACTCTTGGCCCACTCTTACCGGGTGCTCAAAGTAGCTCTCTCTCTGGTTGGAGGCTCGAAACCCGTTCAGCTTTCGATTCAGCAACTTGAATTCAGGGTCGTGGCGCAATCCGAACTCTTTTCCGATCAAGGCTCGAGGAGCCAGGCCCAAATACTGAGTCAGACTTTTATTGGTCATCTTGTAACGGAAGTCCTTATCAAACCACGAGATCTTCGCAGGGATCGAATCCAGCAGCTTTTGCATTAGAAAGCTCTCGCCCTCTTGAAACTGTTTCAGCCGAAGAAGCTCGACAAATTCACGGCGCCATAATGAAGCTTTTAACGACATTGAAAACGTAAAAACCAAAAACACTCCAGCAAGAGCCCACTTTGTCAGACCGTCTGCTTGCGGCTCCAGAAAGAGGCCGACCAATACTGGCCCCAAAACAACAAAGCTTGCGAAGTGCTGATGAAGTGTGCGCGGGAAAAAAATATTGAAGACGTGAACTAATGAGGCGAGAACCATCACCATAGCCATAAACCCCGGCAGAGAAAAAACGCCCTCTTCCTTCAAGACCCAAGTCGACATAATGGAAGAAATCCCCATGAAAAGAATCTGGGAGGTCAGATACAACCGCTCCCACAGCCTTAATGTCTGTGGGTTCCACTCACGAAACAACCGACATAAACCGTAAATTCCAAAAGCCAAGATACTCAAGGCCGCCAGAAGAGATCCAAAAATCAGCGGGCCTTTAAAAGGAAGTTGTGAGATTAAAAGCAGGCCGTAGCTCACCAAAATATTGGTGATCCATGAATACAGACCGTGGCGGCGAAAATGCTCGCCGATTTCAGCTCGAACTGGTTGGAACTTCACTCACTATCTATCGGAAATTACTCAACGATACCTGAGCTTTGAGCCCACCATTGCGGCGGATTTTGATCGCCTGAACCTGAAAAATAGGCCCAGAAAGCCCCCTCTTGCCGCACCAGCTGTTGGTTCCACAGGCCTAAGGTCCTGTAAATCTCAGATGACTTTGTATACTTCTGAGAGATCACAGGTAAGACAGACTGGAAGACTTTTGCTAGATTTTGGGCCTCTGCCAAAAGGTCACGAGGTGCTGGCGAGCGCTGCACAAAGTCCCAAGTTAATTTAATTCCATAATGGTCGGAATAGGGAAAATCCAAAGTCCCTTTCAGATTCACCTCCACTTTGCGAATCTGAATAGGAGCCTCGTCTGAAATAAAAATGTAATCTAAGATCTTATCCTTCGATGTCCAACTTAAAGGATTGTGTCCGCAATAAGTGCAAAAGCCTTTCGGATATTCACGCAAATGAAGATCCACGACATCTTTGACTTGCAGAGCCTTTATCACGAGCGCTTTTTCCAGAGAGTAAGGTCCCATATTGAAATCGCCGGTGATAACTACAGGTGTTCCCAAAGTGGTCATACGCCATTTGATCAGTTCAAAAATCTGCGCCAAGCGGACGGCTTTTGATGTGGGATGTAAATGCAAGTTCACAAAAGCCATGTCACCACCGGGCGTACTTAACCACTGGACCGCAAAACCCTTCTCGACGCCGACAAGCTCGCGCCCCCCGTCTAATATTCCACCGTCGGTATTATAACGAAATTTTCGATATTGTGTTTTTGAAATATCCCAACGGCTTAAACTCATAAGTCCGTTGCGACTGCCCTTATTCGGCGAGTAAGCCAGGTAACTCACATCCAACCACTGCTCGATTCGTGAAATCTGAGGGCTGTTCCAGGCCTCTTGAAAATGCACCACTTCACAATTTTCTTTTAGAATTTCCTCCATAAAGGCATCCGTTCGTTGCTGAACGAGAGGCGCATAGACGGGACCGTAGGTATTGAAATTTTGAAGACAAGCCGAGTAGGCGTGAAAACTAAAACAGCTGATAAATAGGAATAACCCAAGTTTTACTCGTCGACCCTTGACGATTTTAGCAGATTCCATTTCTGCCACCCCCTTAATTCCGGAAGCTCTATCTGAGCACTGATAAGGGGCGCTTTCAACTTTTTAAGGCCTTGCAAAAACATTTCCGATGACTCCCAGGGTTGAGATCGAAGCTGGTCCAAACTCTTCCTTGAGAGAGGTCTTAAAGATTCAATGACGCAATTCCGACGTAGGTAAACTAAGTCCTGATAAAAGTCACAAGGGAGGCGATAAATATATCTAAAATTCGCCCCGTCAAATCCTAAAGTGGAACTTTCACATATCAGCAATAAGCGCCTAAAATAACCTGGAAACATTTTTTTAAAAAACTGCGCTGCACGCCTGGCGAAAGCACTTCTGCTGGTGTCAATTTCCGAGTGATTCAGAAACGCATCAAAGGCTTCATCCATCACTTTAAGGTTCACGATCATCCCGGATTGGGGGTTAGGTGTTCCTTCAAGCTCCACTCGTAATCCCATAAAAAAGCCCCGAATTGGTTGTTCAGGGCTTTTTCGCAGTCGAATGAGAACGCGTCGCTCACGAAAGAAAATCATAGTTGAAGAACTGAGGGATTGATCTCGACAGTGGAAGCTTTCCGATAATCCTGCACCCAACCTTCAAAAGCCTGTGAGGCTCTGACTCGCGCCCAAGACTCGGCGTTAAACGTATCCGAGGACGATGTGGATTTAATATCTTTCATTTTAACAATATATCGAACATCACCATCGGATACGATTTGAACCTTCTCCGGCGATGCGATCAACTCATCCACTGTATCCGCAACGACCTCTGATGAAACTCCAGGAACATTGTCGGATCCCAGGTTGAAGCTTCCAGAATCTTTCCAGCTGAGATTGAGCTTTTTCATCCAGGCACTCTCCTGGCCAGACTGAAAGACCTCTTGAATCTTCTTGATCTCTTCATTGATCAAGTCCCGGGATAAAAGCGATTCAGCCAGTTTATTCTTATGGCTTTCAAATTGCGCTTCTTGTGCAGGTTTGCGGTCATTGAGCTTGATAATGTGGTATCCGAACTGTGTCTTAATGGGCTGAGAGATTTCGCCCTCTTTCATATTGAATACGGCCTGGTCGAACTCAGGCACCATTTGCCCGCGAGGAAAAAAACCCAAGTCCCCCTTTTTACTTTTAGATCCTGGATCATCACTGTTCTTTTCAGCCAGGGTTCCAAAGTTAGCCGCCGTCGCCTGAGCGCGAAGTTTTTGGGCTTTTTCAAGGGCTTGACTTTCCGAGGCCCCATTTCCGGCCTCAAATCGCACTAAGATATGCTGGGCTCGAACTTGTTCAGGCTGATCGAGTTGAGCCTTGCGGGCCTTGAATTCACCTTCAACCCGATTTAAAAACTCAGGCTTTGCCAAAGCAGCCCTGACCTCAGAATCAGGGATCTTAATCTGATCTTCCAGCTCGCGGGGGTTCACCATAATGTAGGAGATTGTCATTTGCACGTTCTGCATTTTTTCAACTTTTTCACGCTCTAGGCTGTTAGGCCATGCGGCCCACTCAAAAGCCCGGCGAGTCCGTTGTCCTTCGATATCCTTACGAATCAACTCTTCGAAGTCCGTTGGGGCAAATCGATTGGCTTGAAGAAATTGGAAGTACCTGTCACGCTGAAATATTCCGTTCTCTTGGAAGACGGTAAAATCCTGCAAAATAAAGTCTCTCACCTCTTGATTTGTGGCTCCAATGCCCTCATCTTCGGCCGCTTGAGAGATCAATTCGGTGTTCACCAGGTTCTGAACGGCTTCTTGAAGTAGAAGTTGGCGCTGCGCACTAAGGTCGACGGCGCCGCCAAACATTTGATTATAGAACTGTTCGATACGTTTTTGCTCACGATCCAGTTGGGCCAAATTAATCAGAGCATTGTTCACCTGTGCAACCTGGGCACCGGAGCCAAGGCCGGGATTACTCAGTCCCGAGAAGGCAAA
>CAZETK010000059.1:18447-21557 GCA_964515195.1 uncultured Pseudobdellovibrionaceae bacterium | reverse complement strand
CGAAGGACTTCTGGGTAACACAGGTGTTGCTTTAATGGATTCGAAAGCCGCTTCATTTTATAACCCCAGCCTTCTTCGATACCGCAAGGATGATAACTTCAGTTTGGGTGGAACAACGCTGGCCTCCTCGACCTCTAAGAATTCCGAGACCCGCTCAAGGATGTCAAGTTTCACGCCTTCTTATCTTAGCTCGATATATGCGGGTCATAATTTGAATCACGAGCTGTTTTTTATAAACAAGGCTTCATGGCAACTCAGTTCAACCGTCGCCACAAGTTCTAGTGGCGGCACTCAACAAGGGCAGGTCGATACTCGCTTAACCGAAAGCCATGTCGGTTACTCAATGGCCTTCTTGGATTTCCCTTTGGGAATGCAGTTTGTTTTGAAATATGCCGAACAAAATCATAGAGGTTTTTTTGAATCCGAACTGAATGACGGAACCACTGTCGTCAGCAGTCTGCAATCCGATTTGCAAAAGCTAGGTTTTTCTCTGGGACTTTCAAGTCATATTCACTGGACGGGTTATACCCTTGGGGTGAATTATCAGTCTCGCGCCCTGGGAATCTATGAGAAGCCAGGCTCAAAGGCGATTTCTTACTTTCCCAATGCCGGAGACCTTATCAAAACCGTGGGCGAGACCAAAACAAGAATCAACTTTTTAGAGGGCCACAGGCTGATCGTAGGTCATGGATTCCATATCAAAAACCATGATTTTCTACTGGACACCATGCTGGAGGAAAGCGGTCACCAGCTGAACCTTTATAGTATTCGTCAGGGATTTGGCTATCGGTGGAAAGCTCATGATCAACATCAGTTTTTTTGTGGTCTGAACCATGGGATGACCAAAGAAGTTAAAAGTATAGGCGATGACATCTATGTCTCTACAGGATATGCCTGGCGAGCGAGAAAGCTTCAATCCAGTATCGGGGCCTTTTACCTGGCCACGGATTTACCTGACCGGCAGAACGAAGCTTATGGGCTTACTTTTTCGAGTGAGTTTGCATACTGATCTTCAGCCGGTAGTTTCTTTTTTAAAACTTTTAAATCCAACAGCGTTTGAATCAGATCTTCCCAGCGCTGTTGGGACATGGAACCCAGCTTCACACCCTTTTGTTGAATGAGCTTTTTTTGGGCTTCCGCGGACTTGCGAAAGGTTTCAAGATCTAAGGTTGAATTCAACTGATTCATAAACTGATTCGCCTGTGACGGGTCTGTAAGATAACGACGCCATCCCTGATCAATGGCTTGAATAAAACGATCCAACTGGGCCTTTCGTTTCTGATAGTCGGCTTTTCGTACCGCCACCACTGTCGTGTAAGGATTGAATCCAGCGTCCGCGATCAAAAATGTTGAAATACGAATATGGTCTTTTTCCGCTAAAAAAGGCTCGGATGTCAGAAAGCCCTGTTGAGCGTAATCATCGAGCTGGTACAGCCCCGAAATGCCTCCTAAGTAGGGCACCCATTTCACGGGGGAGTTGGGGTATTGAGCCTTCAAAAATGAAACATAAGTTAATCCAGACTGGGCTGAAATGATTCCTGGCTTTGAAAACAGATCTTTTAGGTTCTGGATTCCTCGTTCCGCCCGAGTCATCAGAATTTGTGGACTAGTTTGGAAGACTGCATAAAGAGCCATAACAGGATTTTTGGGGTTGTTTTGATTGGAAATTAAGATTTCTTCGGCGCTGACAACGGCGATGTCCACTTTTTTGAAAGTTAACATCTGAATAGTAGGGGTCCCCGAGCCGCCTTCCTGAATTGTCACGTCCAAGTGATTTTTTTTAAATTCATTTTGCAGCTGCGCCTGGTAAAACCCACCGAATTGAGGCTCAGCTTTCCAGTTAAGGGCTAAGGTCAATTTAGTCACAGGCAATTGCTGGGGGCTTTGTCCTTTGGATATCCGGGCCTGACTTAAAGGGCTCAGGACCAAGAAGGCTGTGATAAAAACTGCCAGTCCGGGTATGTTCAGCTTTGTCATGACCACTCCTGCGATTCGGGGCCAAAAGGTCGATAAATGCGAATGCCAGCGAAAATCAATCTGAGAACCGCCAGTAGCATAATCCCAATGGCGGCTAACAATAACAAGGCGGCAAAGACCCGGTCAACTCGTTGAGCTGTTCGGGAAGTGTCAATGATAGCTCCAAGCCCTGTGCCGGCCACAAACTCTCCGGCCACGGCGCCAATAATCGCTAACCCCACAGCCACCTTCAGGCCCGAATAGAGGTTCAAAAAGGCATTCGGCAAACGAAGTTTAAAAAGTGTATCGAGCTTGGAGGCTTGGTAAAGCTGAAAAAGTTCCAGCTTTTCTTTTTCCACAGTCTCCAGGCCCAGTAAAAAACTCGCCATCACCGGGAAAAAAGAAACTATCGCCGACGACGCAATAACCGTTGGCGCCCCGAAACCAAAATAAATCACCAGCAGCGGGGCGATAGCAATGATAGGGACGGTTTGAAAAAACAGAGAAAGAGGCAAAAAAGCCCGTTTTAAGAACGGGGAGAGTGATAGCAAAAATGAAAAAACACTTCCGACTCCAAAGCTGATCAATAATCCCAATATGGCATGAGTCGTCGTATCTCTTAAGGCTTGTCCCCATTCTTGAGGGGTGTCTTGAAGCGCTATCAGTATATGTCGGAGAGAGGGAAACAGAGATTCTGGAAGCGTCTCGGTCGCAACCAATATTTCCCAAACTCCTGCCAAAATGGTGAAGACAAGAATGGCCGGAATCATTTTTGAAATCCACCTCATGATGGGCCCCCACGGAGTTGGCGTCGCAGAGTCTGAACCTGCCGCTGGTAAAGCTCTGAATCGCGAAAATGCGAAAGATCCTGGCGGCCCACCATAAGAGGCTCTGTTTCCAGTTGGCCATAAGCGCGAAAAATATAAATTTGATCCGCCAGAAAAACCGCTTCGGATAATGAGTGGGTGACAAAGAAACAAAGGGCCTTATGCTTCTCAACGTATCGCCGAAGCTCCACCTGCAAGCCTTCCCGGGCCAGTTCGTCTAGAGCGCTGAAGGGTTCATCGCAGAATAAAACTTGAGGGTCTGTGATAAACGCCCGAGCCAATGATACGCGCATTTTCATGCCGCCTGATAATTGCGATGGGTAAAGG
>CAZETK010000059.1:12082-18437 GCA_964515195.1 uncultured Pseudobdellovibrionaceae bacterium | reverse complement strand
GCCGAACTTTCAAGCGAGACCATTTTTAGAGCAGTCAGTGTCTTACGGGCCCTGTCTTCTGTTGAACCAAGATTTTGAAGTTCTAAGGGAAGGGCCACATTTTCAGAGCAAGTTCGCCAGTTCAGAAGATGACTTTCTTGAAAAACAAAGCTTATGTTCGGTGTGGGTTTGGTCAGCTCACCCGAACTGGGCTTTTGCAGTCCTGCCAAAAGGCGGATCAGTGTCGACTTTCCACAACCACTAGGGCCCAGGATTCCGATAAGACCAGGGCCTGCAAACTGAACCGATAGATTCTGAAATAAAAACGGAGGCGCTCCCCGCTTGCTTTGCGCTTTTGAGTTTTCAAAATTTAGAGACACGCGGTTTAATTCAAATCGCAACGGCTCGATCCTATTCGCTTAAAAAATATTAACCCTTCCTTCACTTTAAGATGTCCTAGCTGTAAGTCCATCTCATTTTGAGACAAGGCTTTAGAGTGCATCGCAACTGCTAAAAGGTTCGACAGCTTTGCGCTATTAGCAAGTGCAGATAGAGGTTGGGTCTGGCATGACGGTTGCTGTTATAGAAAGCAGGAGGCTTTATGAATCTCATCAGAACACTTACAAAGGTTATTGTCATTTCCGGTACATTATTAGCATCGGGAGCCTGGGCTAAGGTTTCTGACTTTAATTCCCTGATCAACGAGAATATTTCGGCTCAACAAGAGCTTCATGGTGAGATCCGAAAACAGGTGAAAACATCCAGTCAAGCCTTCCGGGATGCCCGTAATAAACAGGAAGCTACAACAATGGTTGTGGAAAGTGATTACACCAATATCAACACGCCGACCTCAGCCCGCATGTTGAAGTTTAAGAAAGAAAAAGCTCAGAAGACAGTCTCTCATAAAAAGCAAATGGATCGCGTCGCTCAAGAGTTCGATGACGCAAGTAGCTCTCTGTAAGGGAGCTGCTACTATTCGCGCTCTCTGGCAAAAAAAGGATTTTGGCAGGACTCTTTTTCACAAACTCAGTTGATTCTCCGACTCTCGAGCGAAAAGTCTATTTTCGCTCTGCATAATGTCTCGCTTACCTCACTAAAACCCGTCATGATCTCCTAAATTTCAGAAGAATCTACTCTAACCTGTACACTTTTCTTGAAGGAGATCGTCAATTGGGACCATTCGAATTGATTTCCAAACATGGTGAACATGAACAGGTCGTTTTCTGTCACGACAAGAACGTTGGCTTAAAAGCGATCATAGCTATCCACAATACCGCATTAGGGCCAGCTTTGGGTGGAACCCGGATGTGGAACTACAAAACAGAAGAAGAAGCATTGGTGGATGTCTTAAGACTTTCCAAAGGAATGACTTACAAGGCGGCCGCTTCTGGGTTGAATCTGGGGGGCGGAAAGGCCGTTATCATCGGAGATTCGAAAACTCAAAAGACAGAGGGTATGTTTCGAGCTTTCGGCCAGTTTGTAAACTCCTTAAACGGGAAGTATATCACAGCTGAAGATGTAGGCACCAGTGTGACTGACATGGAATATATCTATATGGAAACGCCTTGGGTGACAGGGATCCCAAAAGACTTTGGCGGATCGGGAGATCCTTCCCCTTATACAGCCCATGGAGTTTTGATGGGAGTTAAAGCCGCCGCCAAGGAACAGTTTCAAACGGATTCTTTGAAAGGTGTTCGCATTGCTGTTCAAGGACTGGGAAACGTCGGCTCCAATCTGGTTCGACATTTGGTGGAGGAGGGGGCCTTGGTCACGATCACCGATCTTGATCAAGAGCGAGTTAAGCGGATGGTAGATCAGTACAAAGTTCAGTCTTGCCATCCTGACGAAATTCTTTTTATGGATTGTGATATTCTCTCTCCCAATGCCTTGGGTGGTATCATCAATGACAACACGATCGAAAAACTAAGATGTAAAGTTGTCGCAGGTGGAGCCAACAATCAATTAATGGAACCTCGCCATGGCGATGCTTTAAAGGCTCGAGGAATTCTTTACGCTCCTGATTACGTGGTGAACGCCGGTGGATTGATGAACGTTTTTGTCGAGCTCGAGGGCTACAGCCCTGAACGTGCTCTCGAAAAGACCAAGCGTGTTTATGACAATGTCTTGAAGGTTTTCCAGCTGGCTAAGCGAGATAATATCGGTACCCATACGGCTGCTGATCGTTTTGCTGAAGAGCGAATTAAGACAATTGGCAATTTAAAACAGCGCCACCCGGGAAAGTCGAGCCGCGCTTTTTCAACCCTTCGAGAAATTAACAACCGCTAGAAAAGGAATGATTCGTTCATGCAACAGAAAGTAAACATCATTGATCGCATCAACTCAGCATTGGAATCGGCCGCCGAATGGGCTGGGAAGAACCTCAATTTGGTTTTGGGAATTTTCGTGGCCTTTATCGTTTTGGGGGCTGTCGCAACAGGTATTCACTACAAAAACCAAAGTGAAGAAACCAAGGCTCTAGGGGCCTACGCGCAACTTGAAAAGGAGTATTCGGATTGGAAAGCAGGTCAAGCTCCAAATCAAAATCCAGAAACACCCCCACCCCCTAAGGTGAATCCTGAGGCTCTATTTGCAAAGATCGTGGGATTTATCAATGTTCACGGAGACACCAAGGCCTCTCGGTTGGCCGTCTTGATGGCGTCAGAACTCGCGCAGACGCTGAACAAAGAATCTGAAATGCTTTCCCTTGTGAATGACAAGCTGAAGTCTTCCGGCAAATCCCTATTGGATGGACTGACATTGATGAAAAAAGGCGATTGGCTGGCGGATAACGATAAATGTGACGAGGCTTTGGGAACTTGGAAAGTGGTTATTTCACAAAAAAAGGCTTGGCCCTATTTACAAGACTTCGCGCATTTGAAATCAGGTCTTTGTTCCGAGAAGCTAAGTCAATTTGCTGAGGCCGAAAACCATTACGACCAAGTTATCAGCGCTCAAGAAACTCAAAAAGAGCGCTGGGCCTACAAACAAGCGCAAAAACTGAAAAGGTCACTTCGATGGTCGCAAAAGCAACAGGGATCTTAGTTTTAGTTGGTATTCTTACAGGCTGCGCTGGCTTAAAACCCAGCCCAATTCCACAAGTGGCTAAAGCCCAGTTACAAGTTCGTTGGGTGAAGCCAACGGTGGATGAGAAGTTTTTTAAGACGCATCGAAAGATCAATCGTATGACTCCGGTCTTAGCAGATCCCTATGTCATCCAAGGAAATAACCTTGAAGACTTAGTCGCTGTGGATCGAGTCACCTCTCGCTTGATCTGGCGAAAGCATTTTAAAGGGGGAGTTGAGGCGGGGGCTGTCGTTTTCAAAGATCGCGTTTATGTGACTGCTAATGATGGTACAGTTTCGGCCTTGAACCTTAAAACGGGTGAAAGCTTGTGGACTTTCACCACGTCCAGCGAAAATGTCTCAGCGCCGATTTTGGATACCCAATCAGGAATGCTTTATTTTCAGAGCGCCCAGAATATAGTTTTCTGTGTTGATGCCGAAAATGGACGTCAGGTTTGGATTTACACAAAGCTTGATAATAATTTGCTCAGCATTCGAGGAGCTGCCACACCCTTAATTCATGAGGGAAATATCTATGTGGGGTTCAGCGAAGGGACTTTCACGGCTCTCAATGCGAAAACTGGCCAACTTATATGGGAGCATAATTTAAACCGCAACAAACGTTTCCGTGATATTGATGCCAAGGCCGTGCCTTACCGTAATGCAATCATTATCTCTGGTTACGACGATCGGATTTACTCATTAGAAAGAAGCACCGGAAAGATCCAATGGTCCCATAATGCGGGCTCTTACTCGGCGGCGACCTTAGTAGGGGAACAGATTTATGTATCCACTACAGACTCTCGCTTGCTTAAGCTCAATGCCAACAATGGCGCATTGATTTGGAGCCAAGCAGGCTTAAATGGAATTGCCACCCAGGTTTCCATCCTTAAAGGGCTAGTGGTTTTTGGAGAGTCTCAAGGTAAACTGAAAGTTGTAGATCCACAAAATGGAACTCTTTTGGCAGCTTTTGAGCCAGGCCGCGGCATCTTATCGAAGCCAGCAGTGGATGAAAATACCTCTTCGATCTTGTTTATATCTGGGGAAGCTAATCTTTATAATATGACTTTGAACTTGGATGTGACAGATCCGTTCCCGTATATTCCATAAGAAATCTCGATTTCTGTAAGATTGAGGTTTGGCTAGAACTCGTAAAAATAGGGAGATATTTATGAGTCCAAAATTTAATTTCAGTGTTTTGGGGCTATTTCTAAGTGTTCTATTAGGATGCCAAAGTACACCTTGCCGAGTCCTGGAAGATCAAGAAAATAGAGCCCAAAAGAATACGGCCACAGGTGCCGTGGGAACCGATGAAGCCCCAAAACCCAATTACGAAGGAGCCAATGTATTGAAAGTCCGAGTTTACAAGCCAGACGGAAGCCTTCAATGCGGGATGGGAAAACGAATTTCCCTAGATACGATGGAAAAAGAACTAGCCGGAATAAAAGTTTTCACTCGTTCCAATCGAAATGACGGACTTATGAGAATCCAGGTCTGCGGTGCACCCACGGGAAATGCCAATGTCTATGAAATTCGACGAGAAGATCTCAGTAAGGCCTTGGAAAAAGGCTTTAAAGAGTGGACTTTCGATTGAAACATAATATTACTTATCAGAGAAATGGGTTATAGGGCCAAATCGTAATCTTCAAGGACTTTCTCCTTAGGAACCAGCCGCTTTTCCCCTGTTTCTAGGGATCTGATGTAATAATAGCGATGGCCTTCTTGAAAGATTTGGTACATCTCTTCTGAAGACTTGGAAAATTTCCGTCGCAGCTTCACTCCGGGGCCCAGTTGATGACAGGCAGTCTCGACGTCGTGGGATAATTTGGCCTGGGCACGGTAAAATGCCAGGCATACCAAACCTAAGATGGAGACCATTGTTGGTGCTTCCCATTGGTGAGTTTGAAACCGGCTTAAAACATTGATGGCGACTGGAATACTGACCAAAAATGCGGTGCCAAAAACCCGATAAACGAAGATGGATTTTTGCTTCCTGCGAATCGCCTCAGGATTGATTTGGGGCTGATTTGTGTATTCATCGAAATATAATGAGGAAACCGGTTCAGTGTGAGGCATCAAATTCTCCCTCCATGGAGATATATTTCGACCTTACCAAAAAAATCTAAAGGCCGCGAGTCCATATCTTCATTCTTTTCTAAAAATATTTTTCAGAGTTGTTGCGGCAAATGATTTGATTTTTGTCGACTCTGTTGTCACGCACTGGAATTCATGAAAATATGCCGTCCATGAAAAATATCTTTCTAACATTTATCCCAGTCGCTTTATCTATAACTTGTTTTTCTGCAGAAGCCTCCACATGTCCCGATTTGATTAATCGAGTGGGAAATATTCAAATCCAGCAAACATCAGATAAAAGTACCAACGAATGTACTCTCAGCCTTCATCCACGAAACGCCTGGGAGACTTTGATTTATCGCGATTATCTTTTTTCTAGCGATGGATTAATGATGATTTTTGGCTCTTTCAACCCATCGGATTCAGCTACAGCGACCGGTGCGCGGGAATATTACTTTTTTCCCCAAGAATTCAAGGGCTTTCAGTGGGAAATTGAAAATGAATCTTTAAAACTGACCGGCTTTCAGGGCATAACCTTTCACTTTTCTTTGAAAACTGGTGATTTAGAGTCTATGTCGGGTGCCAAGATTAAAGTGTCTCCGGAGGTCCAGGCGGAAAATCAAACTGGAGTTGAAATCCTATCTTTTGAGGGACTTTATTTGGATTCAGGATTTTTAGTGGGAGCCTCACCTTCTTCCGAGCCTCGACGTGGATCTCAACTCAAAAACTCATTAGATCAATCATGTCGGCTGCTAAACGGCGATATCTTTCATTACATTGGGCAGCAGGTTAACTTGCGACCCCAGGAAGATGTCCTTAAGGTCGCAAAATCAAAATGTACTCAATTTCAGCTTTAATAAAGATCTATTCTTTCAAGGCTGGAATAATTTTTATAGCTTGAGGCGCCCCTGTGCGTAGCACCTTTACAAGCACTTCAGCTCCGGGCTTCAGGTTCTGAAGGGCATAGGTGTAGTCATAAAGATTTTCAACTTTTTGCCCTGCGAGTTCTACAATCACATCTTGGGCTTTCAAACCACCCTTTTCAGCTGGACTATTCTTAGAAACACCCGATAACCGTACCCCTTTTATACCATCCTGGGAATAATCCGGAATGGTCCCTAAAAAGATCCGAAAGCTGCGCTTGCCTAAGGTCTGACCCTTTGAGCTTTGGGGAATATCCACAAACGGAAGGGGTTTGGATACTTTCCCGATCTCCACACTCAATTGTTGTGCAAATT
>CAZETK010000059.1:0-12072 GCA_964515195.1 uncultured Pseudobdellovibrionaceae bacterium | reverse complement strand
TTGAGCTACCTGCAAAAGACCCTTGTAGTTGATTGTGTCAGGAGTATCTCGCGGCGTATGATACTCCGAATGAGCTCCGGTGAAAAAATTCAAAGTGGGGAGTTTTTCAATATAAAAGGCCATCGAATCTGTCGGCAAATAGGGATCCATTTGAGTGTTAATGGGAAGTTGGGTGCGCACACTCAGCTCTTCTAAAATAGAGGGCCATGTAGAACTGGATCCTGATCCTTGCAAAATCAGCTTATCTCGTAGGCGACCCACCATATCAAAATTGATATAGGCCCCAAATGTTTTGTTCAAAGAACCATTCTGTTTTTTCCAATCATGGATCCAGGCCTTAGAGCCCAATAGTCCCATTTCTTCGCCTGACCACAGTGCAAAGTATAGGTCGCGATTGACACTTCTTCGCTGAGCTAGTGGCGCCTTCGACCAATAATGGGCCAACTCTAAAACCACAGACATCCCGGACGCATTATCATCCGCACCATAATGAACAGGATCATGGTCAGCGGAAGTGGCTAATGTTGATCCCATTTCTCCTAGTCCCAAATGATCCCCATGAGCGGCCATCAAAATAGCTGACTGACCTCGCGGAGCTTTCAAACGACCGACCACATTTCGGCCTGTGCTTTTTTCTACTTTAAGATCGACCTGGGCTTGCACTTGTAGATCTTGAAATTCAAAACCCGCAACTGCTTTTCCCGAGTCCAACTGAGCTTGAAGTGATTCAATGTTATGCCCTGCCTTTTGAAAAAGGGATTTTCCTAAGTTGGGATGAATTTTAATAACAGCGATGCCGCTTTCTAAGGGATTACCTTCCAATCGCAGCTTTCCCCATGTGTCGACAAAGGGGGTACGCGGCCCGACCATTACGATCAAGCCCAAAGCTCCCTCACCTTTCGCCATGGTCGCTTTGTACTCAAGGCGGGCATATTGATTGTAGTGATTTCGCGTCTCTTGCGGAACATCTTGCGGAACATCTTGAAGAACCAGTACCCATTTTCCTTTTACATCTAAGCCTTCATAAGAATTATAGGCCGCAATTTTTTCGGTGACGGGCGTTCGAAGGCCGTAGCCAGCAAAAACCACATTCGCATTTTGAAAGCTACCGGTCTTTGAAATCGAAAGGGGTTCAAAGTCAACACTCAAGTTCAAAGCCTTACTGGTCGTTGGTGTAATTGTTAAAGTGTTGTTTTCACCAAAACGCACTCCACTAACGAATTCAAATTCATGAAAGAAATCTTTAAAGCCTTTGGCCGGCACTAGTCCCCAACTTTTGAATAGTTCGGCAATTTTAGCGGTGTATATTTTTTCTTCCGCAGACCCCGTACGACGTCCCTGCATTTCTGGTGAGGCCAGATAATTGATCCAAGACTGAAGATCGGATGTGCGAATATCAGGAGACAGAGATAACGGCGCCAAGGTTTTAGGCTTAAGCCCCAAAGCTTTTCGAGCGGCTTCGTCGTTCCAGCTCGCCATATAGATCTGGCTCTCTCCTTTTTCATTTCGACGAGTCCAGCTGATTTTAGTTCCATCCGGAGAGAAGGTGGCTAGGCCATCAAAGCCATCCTGGAATGTGACTCGGACTGGATCTTTTTTTCCAAGTGAATCAACAATATAAAGTTCAAAGTTCGAGTGACCTTCAATATTCGAGGCGAAGACAACATAGTCCCCTGACGGATGAAAATACGGAGCCCACGAGAGTTTATTCAGGCGTGTGATTTGAGTTTGTTCGCTTCCATCCGCATTCATGGTCCAGATCTCTGCCTTAGCCCCGTCTGCGCTGAATCGTCGCCATGTGATCTTCTTTCCATCTTGGCTGAAGAAAGGACCGCCATCGTACCCTAGGGCGCGTGTAAGTCTGCGCACTTGGGATCCATCAGCTCGCATAATGTAAATTTCCATTTGTGAACTGGGGTCTTTTTGAAAAAGATCCGCTTCTTCCTGACTTAAGCCTTTTTCATAGCCGGTTCGGTTGGAAGCAAAGGCAATCCATTTTCCATCAGAGCTGTAGCTGGCTTCCGCATCATAACCCGGGGCCTTTGTTAATCGCTTGAGATTTTTACCATGAAGGTCTGATTCAAAAATGTCATAGGCGGGATCAAATACCCAAGAGTAGCGTTTTTTAAGAGGATTTTTTCGTTCTTCTAATTCCTTTTTCTGAACTTGCTGCCACTTCGGATCGAGGTGAGTGCTAGACCACAGGGCTTTTTTGAGATTAGGGTGGATCCAACCGCAAGTAGTCTGTCCATACCCGGGGCTAATACGGCTGCTCTTACCCGTCTCTAAATTCAGAACATACATTTGATAAAAAGGATTTTGGGCCGACCGTTCGCTTTGGTAAATCATCATCTTGCCGTCAGCTGAAAAATAACCTTCGCCAGACCGAGGCCCCACAAAAGTCAACTGGCGGGCTTCGGTGATAAAAACCTTTTGCGCCTCTTCAGGTGACACGGAGGGTTTGACAGAATCTTCAGCAATACAGACAAGAGAGATTACTAGGATTAAATAAGCTAGCTTTTTCATAATGCCTAGGTTTAATGAGAGTTTTTAAGAGGGTCAACCGAAGAGGAAAATTTATATTTGCGTTAGTAAATTAAAGCATTCCCCTTATCAATCCACAATAAAACGAGTGTAGCGTAGAATAAGGGCGGCATAGGCATTTTCCACATCCATATGGGTGGTCAATCTTAAGATATCTCCCTGATCGAGATATAACCAAGTCGTCGAGCCATAATCAAAACGTTCGGGGGTGTTTCGGTCCGTTACCCAATAAACCAACTCAAAAGCGGGTCGTGGCCCCATATTCAACTGACGAACTCGAAAGCGGGCATCAAAAACTTTGACCACACCCGGTGCTTGGCCGCAGATCACGCGATAGAAATCGGGCTCACTGGGAAGGACTTTTGAAGTGCAGTTTAAATACACAGAACCATCGGAGGATATATAATGAAAAGTAAAGTCATCGACAAAATTGTACCTTTTCAGAGTCGAATCACTCGAGGCGATCAAGCTGATAAGAATAGACATCAAAACAAGAATCTTTTTCATTCCGAGATGATCTCGCAACTGCGAAGAAAAGCAAGGTTTGATCCCCCATTTCAGGGTTTACAATGTATTTTTCGAATTGACCCCGATTTTGACCTGACACAGGATGGGGCATGTCTCAAACCTTGGCTTGCCCCTATGCTGGAAAATGCTCAGGCTGCGGTTGGATTCACCTCAGCTACGAAGAGCAGGTCCGCCAAAAAACACAGAACTTCCGCGAGCGTTTAGAGGTCTTTCAACAGCAACATGGCCCGATATCGCAGATTCACTCTTTGGATGATTTGATAAGTTACAAAAGTTTTCAGGCCTCGGGGCTTCGGGATCGACTGGACTTTGTTGTGCATAATCAGTGCTTCGGACTGTACTCGCAGCGGCCAGAACTCGTGGATATCCAACAGTGTCTGCAATTATCTTCTTCCCTTCAGGAATTTTACGCGGATTTTCGAAAGGTTTCATTCCCCGACCTTCACGGTTCATTTCGACTTCGGGTTTCACCCACAGGTGAACGGGGCATCTGGTTGGATTTTTCGAATGTGGATATCAAAAGGCTCTTGGATAAGAAACAAACTCTATTGCAGTTGCAAGAGATGGCCCACGTGGAAATGGGGCAAAGACATAAGGCCTTGGTCACAAAACCGGATTCACAGTTAGGACTAGGAGATCCCGAGTGGCGTCCCTGGTTTCAAAGCCATCTGGGCCCTCAGAACGTGGATATTTTCAGCACTGTCGCGGCCTTCACACAGCCTAGTCATGTGACGAATGCTTGGATCACCAAGACACTAGCGTCTTGGTTCATGGATTTTAAGTCTCACACTGTCTTAGAATTTGGATCTGGAATTGGGAATTTGACCCTCCCCGCTTTGAGTTACGAAAAAACCCGGGTGATCAGTCTTGAGTTAGACCGTATGGCCGCTGCGGCTCAAGAGTCCACATTGAAGCATCATGGATTGCGAGATCGAGTTGAGCTTCATATAGGTGATTTTCGAAGAAAGTTAACAGGTACTATTTCGTCTTTGGATACTCTTTTGGTCAATCCCGCACGCAATGGAGTGGGTCAGTTGTTTGATTTAGTCTTTGAAGCGGTGGGTAGTCAAAAGCCCGCCTTTTGGCCTCGACATATTGTGTATATGTCATGCTACCCCGAGAGTTTCTTTTTGGATATTCAACGATTGGTGGCAAATGGTTATTCAGCCGATCAAATTATCTTAGTGGACCAGTTTACCCAGACCCGCCATATCGAAGTATTAAGTCGATGGACCTTACTTTGAGTAAATTTTAAGACCGGAAAGTTGACCTTCTAAATCAACACCAGACGCCCATGAAAATAGCGGAAGGATGATAAATCCCGTTAAAAACAAAGTGATCAATCGAAATGTTGATCGAGCCACCCAACCCATGGAGATTTCCTGGGGGGTCCGAGTGATCTGACAGGCCCACTGTCCCAGTGTATAAGTCACCAGGGCCGGTAGCGCGACATGATAAACCCAAAGAAAGCTAAAGAAGAAAAGCACCGTTCCCGTCGGAGAAAGTTGCCACAACCCAAAGACAGTTCCTCGGATTGAAGTTCCGATGGCTTGGCTGACGCCCCAAAGGAATAAACAATAAAAAATAGAAACAAAAAGAAAATCCACAATCGAAGAGATCAAATTCCACATCATAATTTCGCTCGGAGAGCGATAGCGAATTCGTCCCCCGGGAGGAACTCTTTTGGGTTCTTTTTGAGCTGGTTCAAAATCAATCAACCAGCGGTGCGGGTCAAAGACCGGCACCGGCTTACGGGGGATATCTCTTGATGTGTCCTTATCGATATTCATAGTTCCCTTGTTTCCCTTCTAACGAGTGACTCCACCAGCATCAGGGTCAAATGTTGGAGCACTGGGGGCCGTTTCCGCCGCACCAGGTGGCAACGCCGGGGTTATTGGAATGGACGTAATCGGAGGAACTGCGCCAGGATCAGGTTGAACAGGAGGAGGCTCGACTGGAGGCAACGGCGGAGGTGCGATAGGGTCCGCTGGTTTTGGATTGTGCTTCGCCTTACTAGGTTTGAGAAGGGCCCAGAGTCCGGCCGTGATGATCACTCCGCCCACTACGGGAATTAACCAGCTGTAATCTCGATCGCGATCCCGACTGGAGCGACCAGTACTGCTTGAACTAGGAAGACGAGCTGCAACCGGAGTGCAGATTTGTTTTCCATTGTCGTAGCTGGTGTCCATCATAGGACCGCATCCTGTAACATCCGATGTGGCGATGGGAGCTGGCACGGCTTCAGGAACACAACCTTTTCCTTCAGGCCCTGGCACATGGCCTGGAGCACAGGGAGGTCCCGCAATCGGCGGAGCTGGGGGTTCGGCAGGAGGAGCCGGAGCCGGCAATGGTGGATCTTCATATTTGCCTTTTAGGTTATCGAATCCTTCCATAAAGGCCAATTTACGATTGTACAAAGTCTGACAGGCTGAAATCTGGTTTTTTTCACCGAATTTGGTGACATCAATATTTCCTTGCCCGAAGCAAATGCCAATGCCTTCTTCGATAAAATTACTGAAGTCTTTAACAACGGTGTTTTCCAGTTCCTGATATTTTTCTTTGCTGATAACTTTTCCTTCTTTGAAAAACTCATTGGCATCTTTACCCTCTTGTTGAAGGAGGGTTTTAATCATAGCTTCTGTATTTTTCGCTAAGACGGTTTTGTTGCCAAGAGGAAGTGGAGATCGAGCATCACAGGTGGCGGTGGCCTTTTGGAATTCTGCAACCGGACTTCTGGAAATCTTAATACAAAGAGACCCTTGGCCGCGATCAAATCCGAAGATAAAGGGGTTACAGCGAAGTTGGCCATGGCCGCAACTGTTATCATATACTTTTGTTGCCACTTTCTTTTGAACTGCACCCGATGCGGATTGGGCAAAGGGACTAATGGCTTCTTTATGGTCACAATATGTTCCTGTCGAGTCCTTAATGTACTTGCCGACATATCCGGCCACGATACAAGGCTCATTCAGCCACACTTTATCCGCATAGGCTCGATTCAAAATCATCTCTAAATACGGACTAACAGACTCTTGGGCTGCGTACTTTTTCTGAACGCGTTCATGGATCACTTTTTCAGAGGCCTCAATCAACAACCTTAAATTCACAAAATAGGCGGCCCGCTCGCGAGGAGTCATTTTGCTAAACAAAGCATAGGATGGCAGAATGCTTTGTTTAGCAGATTTCTGCTTCAGTTTTTTGATTTCAGCCGCAAAGTAAGGATCACGGGCTAACTTTTTGAACATATCTTGCCCGCTGTAGAATTCCTGAAAGCTGATAACCGTATTATTAATACGGACAAATTTATCGTTTTGTCCGATATACTCCATGGAAATAGTTCGTCCGTTTTGAGTCAGCATCAAGCGGGCACTTTGAGTTCCTCTTGGGCCCTTAACTTGAATCACATCCATTTTGGGCAACTTATCATTCTTCTGAAGCTGCATGCCGTGATTGAGTTTGAGTTGCCAATAAGGATGGAGATACCCTTTGTTCTTATCCCAAAACTGCTTAGCCGTAATGGGCTTGTTGCCCTTTTGATTTTCACGAACAAATTGTTTCAGAGCTTCGGCTGTCCAGTTTTGTTGTTGCTGGCCCCAAGCCATCGGGTGAAAAACCAATGAAAAGGTCGAAAGACCGATTAAAAACCATTTTCCGCGCATAGACCATCCTTTGCCTATAGACTTACTTATAGACTAACAGATCTTACCTAGAAGGATCGACTAAATTTCCATGAGTTTACTTCAAATCCTAGACCTAAGGCTCGCGCAACACTTGTTGCGTCAGAAGTAGGTTCAAACTTGTGGGGCGAGTCGCTCCCATGCAGGACTGAACGCAGCTTTCCGCTTTTAAAGTCAAGGGACGTCCCAAGCACTCGGAAGTTCCTTTGTGACGAATGATCGAGATGTCGCTCCATTTAGGTTTGCTGGGGGATTGATCAAACCTAGCTCTACAGTGATTTTGCGCGTATTTGATCAATCCCGTTCGCATCTTGGAAGACTCTTGAAGGTAGTCCCGTGCAATATAGCGGTTGATTCCGACACCATTCTTGCTGGGAGAGCTTTGAAGAACGACAAAATCAAAATGGGCTTCTGTGATTGTTGAACATTGATCCCGATTAGCGGCAAAGCGAAGTCCCCAAGGGTCCTCCCCCACTTGATCTACAAGAATTGTATGTCCTTGAACCGAAATCACATCCCCGGGCTTCAGACTGTCTTGTTGCCCGATGGAGATTCGATCCACGCATTTCCACGCGGAAGGTGGTGATAACAAACTGGAGGAACCAAATCCACTGACGGTTCCAGCTGTCATATCTTGATGGGGTATCAAGCGCAGACCTTGAACTCCGAAGCTTGCGAAAACCAAACCTGAACAATCAATTCCCAGTTCTTGACTCCCGCTTCCCGCATTTTTGAAAAGGTCCAGTTCGCGACTTCCGCTGGAAGCATAAGCCGGCTTGCCTCCAAAATCATAAATAAGGGGTTTTGCTTCCACATTGAAGCATCCTGCTTCCTTGTTTTGAATTCGCAGATAAGGATGAGTTTTTTGTACTAGGGACAGATTCTCGATTTCGCGGATATTACCACCCGCTGGATGGCGCCCCGTGATCGCGATCCCCAAGGCATCCTGAGTCTGAGAGTTCATCGGAGGCATCTCAACCGCCTCGCAAGATTGATAGGCCGTTGCCATCACCCAACGCCCTCCCCACTGCGACGGGCCTGTCACTTTTGGTTCATCTATCGGAGGTTTAGACGGTTCAGGCTCAAGTGGTACTTCAGGGTTTTGCGGCTGGTCGGGAGTCGAAGGAGGCTGAGGTGGGTTTGCACCTTTGTCGCAGGACTTGGTTTTGCCCTCAGTTTGAGACTGGAATAATTTTGCCAGCTCAGTTTGCAGTTCAGGCCAGCCTTCATTTTCTTCCAGTTTTAACTCTAACTGGGCCCAAACCATCACTTGATGTTGAGGTGTTTTTTCCCAAAAGGAATCTCCCAGGTGACGTTCAAGTGTGTCGATCAGTTTAAGTGAATTTTTATTCTTAGCCAGGATCTCTCGCTCGCGAAAGGCAGTCTTCAAACTTTCCCATGAAGTGGGGGTCTTGGAATTCAAGCTGGCATCATGAAGCGTATGCCAGAAGTGCGGCTCAAAGTCCTGGCACTCCAGGCCATCCTCAAGGCGTTCTGCAATGGCGCGGGAGTTCTGATGAGAAGCTTGTCCACATCCGACTAGAGAAACCACAAGAAGCGCAAGGAGTAGACGGGGTTTTTTCATAGACTTTTATTTTCGGACCAGACGGCACCGCGCACGAGAGGAACTGGCCCTCTTCTCGATCTTGGCCTTGTAGATTCAGGGAATTTCTTTATCCGAGCTGTGACAATATGATGAGGGCTCATTGTTCAAACAGAGTCACTAGTCCATTGATGGCTCTACAAAACTGGACTCGACACTAGGATAGGTTCCAGGGACACTCAGCTCAGGTATGAACGACAAATGGATTAACTCCAAAGCTCTTGAAGAACTGTTGATGCCCGAGCCCTACCTATTATTGGGAGGGCTTATCCTTGTAACTTGGATCTTTTATAAAATCTTTCTTCGTAATTTGATTGAAGAAAGGCACAAGAGCTTGCAAGGACATTATGGAAATCTGCTTCGGCACTTTATCGTCCTTAGTCTTCTTTTAGGAGTCTATCTATTTTTACGGCACTCCATCAACGAAAGCCATAGCTTGCAAAGAGTCACGCCTTTTATCGCGCTGTTGACTTATATTTGGGGGGCTATTGTTTTTGTGAAAATCTGCCGGACTCTGGTGTTGCAGTATCTTTTTATGGGCTCGGCACGAATTGGTGTGCCCGTCATTATCGTCAATATCTTTACTATTATTTTCTCAATATTAGTGGTTTTTTGGTCAATTTCACAGATCTTTGGCGTGAAGCTTGGGCCCCTTCTGGCCACATCGGCCGCCTTTTCCATCATTTTAGGTCTGGCGCTGCAAGACACCCTGGGAAATTTGTTTGCGGGAATCAGTCTTCAGATCGATCGCTGTTATGAATTGGGAGATTGGTTGGAAATTACAGTTTCCGGGACTCAAAAAATTGTCGGACAAGTGAAGGAAATCACGTGGCGAAGCACAATTCTTCAAGGGGTTTCTGATGAGTTGGTGACGCTTCCGAATCGAATGATGGCTCAGGCCCAGCTTAGCAATTATTCACCTCCGGATCAGCCCATCGTTCGGTGGCAGACCTTTCGTATTCGTCATGGCTGTGACCCTGAGGTCGCTATCCATGCTCTGGAAAAGTGCGCCAGCGAAATTTTTGAAATTCGGGGAATTCCAGCTCCGATGGCCTTTGTCAGTGAAGTAAGTGAGAATTGGATCCAGGTGCGACTTATCTATTACATCGACTCTTTCGGCTCGCGTAATGTCATCGGAGATAAAATTTTACGAAAAAGCCTGGAAGCCCTTGAAAAGAACAACATTGCCGTGGCAAAACAACGTTTTGAGGTTGAATGGCATGAACCACGAGCAGACGGAAAACCCCCACTCCCAGACCCTAACAGCTTCACCCGTTGATTTTGATCATCCACTGGCGGCTCATATCCGTCGCGAGATTGTGCGGGCCAGTTCTGATTTTCAGATGATAGAGGATGGAGACCGCATTCTGGTCTGTGTTTCTGGAGGAAAAGACTCCACAATCGTTTTGGCTCTTCTGACAGAGGTCAAAAGACGAGCAGCCCTAAATTTTGATTTAGAAGCCATCATCCTAGACCAAAAGCAGCCGGGGTTTGATGTGGTCGCTTTTAAATCTTTTATTGAATCCTTAGGTGTTAAGCTGACGGTGTTAGAGCGGGACACTTATTCCATTGTAACTGATAAAATTCAGGACGGAACTTTTTGTTCGCTGTGTTCGCGACTTCGTCGCGCCATCCTATACGACTATGCTTTTGAAAATGGTTTTACCAAGATGGTTCTAGGTCACCATCGAGATGATTTAATCGAAACCACTTTGTTGAATCTTTTTTACTCGGGAAATGTGGCCAGCATGCCTCCCAAACTGCGAAGCGATGATGGTCGAAATGTCATCATTCGTCCTTTGGCCTATGTTCCTGAAAAGCAGCTAATTGAGCTTTCACAGATTTGGAAATTTCCGGTAATTCCCTGCAATTTGTGTGGATCTCAAGATGGAATGAAACGAAAGCGAATGAAGATATTGATTAAGAATCTGGAAAAAGAAATACCAAATTTGGGCTCAACCTTTATCACGGCCCTTTCCAACATCAAACCCAGTCAGCTTTTGGATCAAAAGCTTTGGAACTTCAAAGTTTTGAAGGGTCAAACCCAAAAAATGCTGGAACATCAGGATGAGTCTTGAACCCCAGTCCCACTCCCCACGCCGCCCGACTCTCCGATAGGGGTTAGGTGTTTGACAGGTTTCTACATTTTACCGAAACTATCTTTCAGCCTGTTTATCATGGGATCTGAATCCAAAATTTCTTCAATGTAGGCAAAAGGAGAGTCCAAAAGAAAATTTGCCATATCCTTTTTTGCCAGTCCCCAGTCTAACTTTTTAAGTTTATCTTCTAACGCTCCATACAACCACTCTTTTGAAATTTCTATTTTTCGATCCTTGTATGGACCCACCTTAAAAAGAGCATTTTTAAGAAGCTCATAATTAGGTTCAATTTTTTGTGCTAAGTACCAGTGTAAATCGAAATAGTCTCTCCCTTTAATATACTGACCTCCATAGGAGAACTCCCTACAGAGCACTGCGTGAAGTTTGCCTGAAAATGAAGAACTATGATCTTGAATTTTTATTTTGAATTCTTCAGGGAAGCTAATACCAACCTCCCTAAATGTCGATCCAGCAGGTGGAGCTATATCGATTTCAATTTTTATCCTTGATTTCCCATTCTGATGAACGTACTTCGGGTTTTCCGAAAGAAATTTTTTAACAAGCGAACCTTCTTTAACCCAAACTTTTAGGACGTCATTGTTAATATTGTTATGTTTAACGTTCACTTCAAGTCCCAGCTCTTTTATAATTTCAGTCGCTTCATTTAAGAGGGTTGTGAACTTTTCGGAAGGAGTATTAGACTGGACGGAAACAAAATCCAAGTCCTCTGAAAATCGATCAATCTTATCAACAATTCTAAGACAAGTTCCACCATGGAAAGCCGCGTAGCTGAAGAAATCCGTCTTACTAAGAGCAAATAAAAAGCAATGTTGGATCAGCTCTTTATAATGGTTTTCCATGTAAAGTTGATCTTCCGTTCTTTTCAAATTCTTCTGTTCAAGGATTTTTTTTGCTAGGACATTATTCACATAGATTCCCGCAAACTTGGGTCATGAACGGATGATTGTACTTTTCTTTATACTCTTCTAGCAGGCCCCAATGGATGGATTCATAGTTTTCTTCATCCAGTCGCAGATCGTGAATGAGTTCATTGCGATTGCTCCATACTTTCTGTGTGATAAAAGCGTGGTCAAGAATCGCCTTTAATGGTGTTGCAATACGATAGGAGATGCCTTCATTAAGGTGCACATTCTCCACGCCAAACATCAAAAAGTGACGAGGAACTTTTGTAATCTTAAAAGTCCCAAGTTCAGTACGAAAAGGCTTCTGCTCCGCAATTGATTTATCAGAAAATGCAGAAATCAAGCCGATAGCCTCAGGAATAAGATTAAGATAACTTAGGGCTGTTAAGTCAGTTACATAAGAAAAGGGATCTAACTTGTTTAATAATTCAAATGGAGAAATAAGGCGCTGTCTGAACTTTTCTGGCAAACAGTAAATGCCAGCTCTCAAGCGGATAAGGTCTTGTCTTGCAACAGCTCGCTTTAAGAGATTAGCAACTGATGCCTTAGTGGCACGATACCGTCTTAAAGAAGCTTCAATTTCCGATTTGGTAAACATCGGGTCTTTTGCTCTTTTTTGGATAATCCGTTGAAATTGCATTGCCATAACTCCCTATCGGCATATTCAATATACATTATAAGATATTGAAAATAAATAG
>CAZETK010000058.1:5954-21932 GCA_964515195.1 uncultured Pseudobdellovibrionaceae bacterium | reverse complement strand
ATCGGTTATACAGCGAAATGATGATAAAGCAGAGGTTATCGACAACCGCCTCCGAGCCTACGAGGAGTTTACGATGCCTTTGAAAAATTATTACAAAAAAACAGGACAATACACTGAGGTGGATGGAAATCGTGATTCTGAAGAAGTATACAAGTCTATTAAGTCATTAATGAAATAGTAGACAGTTTCAGTCTTCAGTGATAGATTGCGTCGCTTGCAGTTCTTTATGAGGGTTAAGGGTTAGAAGATGAAAGTCAGGCCATCAGTTAAAAAAATTTGTAACAAGTGTAAAATAATTAAACGCAAAGGCGTCATTCGCGTCATTTGTGAAAACTCTAAACATAAACAAAGGCAGGGTTAAAAATGGCTCGTCTTGCTGGTGTTGACCTTCCTCGTAATAAGCGTGTTGAAGTAGCCCTCACATATATCTATGGAATCGGAAGATCTCGTGCTCGTGAAATCTGCAAGTTTGCGGAAATCCCGGAGTCTCTTCGTACAGACAACTTGACGGACGAAATGTTGGCCAAAATCAGAGCCTTCATGGAACAAAACTTCAAAGTTGAAGGGGATCTTCGCCGAGAAATTGGATTGTCAATTAAGCGATTGATGGATCTCAACTGCTTTCGCGGTATCCGTCACAGAAAGGGTTTGCCTGTTCGTGGTCAAAATACACGATCAAATGCACGAACTCGTAAGGGTCCTAAAAAGACGGTCGCGAACAAGAAAAAAGCAGTTTAATCGATAGGGATTCATAAAGATGGAAAAGAAACCAACTACTGGTAAAAAGAAATTAAAGAAAAACGTACCGCAAGGAAACTGCTATATCCAAGCCGGATTTGGTAATGTCATTGTGACAATGACAGACCCCAAGGGTGATACAGTGTCTTGGTCCTCTGCAGGACACTTAGGCTTCAAAGGAAGCCGTAAAGGGACACCTTTCGCTGCTCAGATGGCTGCTGAGGACGCTGCGAAGAAGGCAATGGAAGCAGGAATGAAAGCGGTTGATATCTATTTAAAGGGGCCAGGCGCGGGTCGAGAGCCTGCTATCCGAGCAATCGCGGCCTTGGGGATGAGGGTATTATCGATGAAAGATATCACTCCCATTCCTCACAATGGATGTCGCCCTCCTAAGCGTCGTCGTATCTAATTAAATAAGAGGAGTTAATTGTGAGCCGTGTGAATGACAGTGTTTGTAAATTGTGTCGTCGTGAAAATACGAAGTTATTTCTCAAGGGCGACCGTTGTTATACTGATAAGTGTTCTGTAGACCGCCGACCTTACCCACCAGGCCAACATGGGCAGCAGCGAATTAAGTTTTCTGACTTCGCTCTTCAGTTGCGCGAGAAGCAAAAGACTAAGCGTTGGTACGGTCTTTCTGAAAAACAGTTCAGAAGATATTTTGATGATGCCAACAGATCAAAAGACCTAACTGGTTTGGCATTGCTTCGTTTCTTGGAAATGCGTCTTGATAACGTAATCTATACTCTAGGTTACGCCAACTCTCGCCGTGAGGCCCGACAAATGGTTAAACATAATCATGTGTTACTGAATGGGCAAAGAGCGAACATTCCCAGCCAATTGGTTCAAAAGGGCGATGTTATTACTCTGACTGAAAACGCGAAGCAGGTGGCACGCGTTCAAGCCGCTATACAGGCAGTAAGTCGTCGTACGATTCCTTCTTGGTTAGAAGCTGATCATGCTAAATTCTCAGGTGTTGTAAAGGATTTACCAACGCGTGACGAAGTGACAGTTCCAACAGAAGAAAACATGATCGTCGAGTACTACTCTCGTTAAGATTTCAAAATCGGGGGAAACCTATGCAAGAGCACTATTACAAATTTTGGAGAGATCTTATTAAGCCCAAAGGTTTTGAGGTTGATAAAGAAACTCTCCGTGACGACTACGGAAAATTTATCATTCGCCCTCTGGAGCGCGGCTTCGGGGTGACACTTGGTAATTCCCTTCGTCGCATCCTGTTGAGTTCAATGATGGGCTCAGCGGTATCTGCAGTTCGTTTTGATGGCGTACTGCATGAGTTCACGACTATTCCCGATATTTTGGAAGACGTGACCGATATTATTTTGAACTTGAAAGAAGTCCGCTTTAAGCAGTTCACTGCGGATCCTGTTACTTTGAAGATTTCTAAATCAGGACCCGGAAAGGTGACAGCGGCAGATATTCAGGTCAGTGACAAGATCGAGATCTTGAACAAGGACCAGCATATCGCCACACTTGGTGCAAATGCCAACTTCAGCGCGGAAATTATCGTGGCTTACGGGCGTGGATATGTTCCGGTTGAAAATCGCGAATCGGAATTGCCAGTGGGTTTTATTGGTGTTGATGCGCTTTTCAGCCCAATCCGAAAAGTTAACTACGCTGTATCGAATGCACGGGTTGGTCAGCGTACTGACTATGACGCTTTGGCTTTAGAAGTTTGGACTGATGGCTCTTTGAAGCCTGAAGAGTCAATCTCTTTGGCATCCAAGATCATGAAAGAACAACTTCAGATCTTCCTCACTTTTGATGAGGCTATGGAGCCTCAAGAAGAAAAACGTGATCCAACATCTCCACGGTTGAATGAAAACCTGTTCCGTTCAGTGGATGATCTTGAACTTTCTGTTCGTTCGGCTAACTGCTTGAAGAATGCTAACATTCGTTACATTGGGGAGCTTGTTGTCCGTTCTGAAGCTGAAATGTTGAAGACGAAGAACTTTGGTCGTAAGTCTTTGAATGAGATCAAAGAAATTTTAAAAGAAATGGGCTTGGAACTTGGCATGAAAGACATTGGATGGCCGCCTCCTGGTTGGGATCCAAACTTGGCTCCGCCTGTTAGTAAACGAGAGCAGCAATAAATTTGAGGTGATAAAATGGCATCCCATAGAATTCGTACTAGGCATTTTAATCGAGCAGCAAAGCCAAGGAGAGCTTTGTTAAGAGGTCTAATGACCTCTTTAGTCGAACATGGACGAATTAAGACTACAGTTGAAAAGGCAAAAGAAGTTCGCAGTCATATCGAGAAGCTTATCACTCTTGGTAAAAAAGGTGATGTGGCAGCTCAACGACTGATTATTTCTCGTTTGGCTAATAAAGAAGCTGCTGCCGCCATCGTAAAGTCCATAGCACCACGCTTTGTGAGTCGTCCTGGTGGATATACTCGAGTCATAAAGATCGGTCGCCGTCCTGGTGACCAAGCTGAAATGGCATTTATTGAGTTCGTAGATTACGACTACGCGGGTACCGCTGATAGTAAGAAGACTGAGAAGAAGGCTGATAAAAAGACGGCTGCAAAGTTGAAGAAAGTCACTTCTACGACGGCTGCCGCTAAGAAAAAGAAAGCCGTTAAGGCGCAGAAAAAGGCCCGTACAGTAGCTCGAGCTTAGTCGCGAGACCCCTAGTGTACTAGAATTAAAGGACCCGTAGCTCATGGCTTCGGGTCTTTTTTTGCCAAAATAGTTCTTCATCCACATCCACTTATTTTTGTGTTAAGTGTCGAGTCCAATAGAATTGACTGGGGGATTAATTATGAAGGCTTATTTAAAACCAGTTCTTTTTTTGTTACCGGTGATTATTGCCATTGCCTTTTTTTACGGAGTTTACCAGGATCAAAAACCAGCACCTGCCCGCCAATCAAAACTTGAAGCTACTAAGACTTTAGGTTTGGAAAGAGCTGTAGACTGGAAGGGCAAGGAAATTTTGCTCGAAGAACCAGATCAAGTCGTAGTTGTTCATTTTTGGGCCTCTTGGTGTGGGCCCTGCGTGCATGAGTTTCCCGAGCTGATTGAAATGACCAAGCGTCACAGTGGAAAAGTTTTAGTACTGGCCATTTCTGAAGATAAAGAGATTGAAGAGGTTGAAGTCTTTGTGAAGTCTTTTCCTCAGGCTTTAGAAACTCCTCACTTTCAAATTCTTTGGGATCATGACCGTGCTTATATGAAACGCTGGAGCGTTGAAAAGTTACCAGAGAGTTTTATTTACACACCTGATAGGCAATTGGCCAAGCGAATCTCTGGGGCGGCCTCATGGATTAATGAGGACGCCGAGAGTTACTTCAAGCAATTGACAGATAAAAAGTAATCTTGAACTGGTCGTTGCCAATCTTGTTTAGCCCGCCTTTGAAGTGGACGTTGCCTCAGGCACGACTTCTGAGCCGATCATTGCCATCACGTTGTTAAGTCTTGAACTGTTGGCTTTGAAGCGAACGCCGTACTCATAGGGAGCAGAGGGAGAAGCGGACCAGCCGACACGGACGATTTCACCTCTGAGAAGATATCGAACGGATTCAATTTCGAATTGAATCGTGATTACATTCCCGGCAACAGTATTCAGCTCGGCGAGGGTAGAGAGAAGACACCCACTGAGTGAAAAGTTTCTTATGGTGCCGACAGAAATTGTGGAGGAAGTTGCCAATTGGGCTCGGATACCCGAGGGAATTCGGAACTTACGATCGTTGACGCTGCTGTCGCGGTCCCATCGATAGCATGATCGAATCAACTCGAGCTTATCGATCGCAATCTGTTGGAATAGAGGGGTTTTGCGCTCGAAAAAGTACTCCAATACTTTCTCGTTCATAGTTGGATAAAAGAAGATTCCATTCCGGAGGCGTGGAAAGTTGAAGTTTGGAATTTCATCCCGGAATATAAACTGAAATAGGTTACTACTTCTGGAACGTTTTCCGTATTTTTCGAAAAGATAGGTTTCCACGGTGTTGATATCCATTGACATATGAACTGCTGGGGCACCTTTGGCCGAGTTGTATTTCTTTTCGTGGCCACTTCTCTTAAAGTTAAACAATGTCTCATAGAATACTTGAGCATGAGGGTGGATCGCGGCTATTAATAAGTCTCCCCCCAGATACTGCCGGGTGAAGCGATAAAGATAATTCATCATAAATAGATTTATGTAAGAACCACCTTGTGTCTTTCGGAAATCTTTATGGACTGCCATTGCAGAAACTTCCACCAACCGCATATTTTGCGCGCGGTATTGGTCGTTTTCGAATTTGAATTCTTTGTCACAAGGTAGACCAAATACAGAGTCTTGAATTAGACTTAAGGTTGCAATGACTTGATTGTTTCTTTTGGCAATAACGACATTCGTATAAGGGATAGCCGAGTACACATTGCAGCGAAGCCCGCTCTGGTCTGGATCCATAATGCCAAGCCCTACATAACAATCATGAAGAAGTTTAAATGCCTGTTCGAACTCTTCCATAGTCGTGGCGATTTTAATTTCAATGTCAGAGGGAAGTTCAGGATCGAACTTCAGGAGTCGTGAGATTAAAGTAGAGCGAACGGCTTTGGGCAATAAGTGTCTTAATTTCATTGTTGTCCCCCGATGAATTCATCTTAGGGTTTTCAGATTTGATTTTTAAGGTATAAAAAACAAAGGGATTAGGGAAATTCCCTTGGAATTTCAGGTAAATATCCACTCTGTCTCAGTTTGATCTTAGGTCCAATTCAGAGCCGAAGTAGGGTCCTCGTCGCAATCCCTCCCACAATTTACTCTGAAGCTGCATGGAATACTGCCACGCTATTTAGGGTCTGAATTAAAATTGCTGGTAAAGCTGTGAATTAAAATCACTTGTACATTGGTTTTGGGTCCATGGTCGCCTCGTACAACTTCGCCCACCTCATTATGAAATTTAGCAATCAACTCCGCGATCTGTTGTGAGGCCCCTTTTGAAAGAGCCTTAACTCGGACTGAGGATCGGCAGGCGTTTTGAACTTTTTGACTATCAATCTGTATAGGCTGAAGGGGATAACGCCGGGCCACCAGATCTGTAGAGATTTTTGTGAGGCCTCTGAGTTTAGGGTGTCGAAGTCCGGCAAAACTGAAGTCAAAAGGGCAAGGGTGATATATCTTACCATCGTAGGTAATCAGGCCATAGGAGATCAAAGTTTTCAAAGCTTCTCGTAATTCACTGACGGAGCAGGCTGAATGTTCAGCGAGCAGATTCTCGTCATGAAATGACAAGTCTTTGTAGACTTCCAATTGTAAAGCGGCGTTAACGTAGGCAATATGAGGGCGGCTGAATATAGAATCAAGACTTTGCAAAAAAGCGGCATAGGTGCCACGAAGCGTGGGCAGCGTTTTGCAATCGATAAAAAGGGATAGCCATCCTAATAAGACTGGTAGCTGAGTCCCCATGAGTTTTAAAACATCTGCAAGGTCCGGCATGGCTGCTCCCTTTAGCCATTTTCTACGTATCAGCTGAATTGATGGATCCTTAATGGCATGAAGCCCTATTGCGGATTCTAAGGACTTAAGGGAAGTGTAGGCGTTGAACTCCAGATCTTTTATCCAAAATGAGTAACGAAAAAATTTCTCCATATCAGTGCCCGCCGTATTTCCAAGTCGAAGAAAATCATCCCATTTAATTTGGGTCGCGCCGCTTTCCCACTTACCGACTTGGTTAAAAGTATAGCCAAGCTTTTCGCTAAGTTCGCGCTGCCGAAGAGAGCCTCGGAGGGCCCGGATCACTTCTCTTGCCAAACATTGATAGTCCAGTCTGGAATCCAGCTGAAAATAGGGGATAGAGGAATCGTGGTGGCGGGATAGTTCTGGTTCGGACATTGACATATGCACCTACTTTGGATGTGAGGTTAAATCAAATTGAGACAATATGCACGGCGGCTGTTTCTAAATCTCCAGGATATGTATCAAAAGTAGAAAAATTTCAAGATGGGCTTGGGAGTCGCTCTCACAGGCACGATCATTAAATAACCACCTAAAATTCAAGTAAAAAGGGCAAAGAGCTGATGGGCGATCAAGTGCAACAACATAATGGCCAAGGCAGTTCTAAGAGATCTACTTGGAAAAGATGGAAACTGCTGGCAAGGCTCCCATTATTTATTAGGGCCCCTTTGGTCAGGCGAATGTTTGCCGTTCCTCAAAACTTACCTTCAGGGCTTGTTTTTAAAAAGGCTGAGACTTTTGATGAGATCGAACAAGCTTTCCGGGTGGCTTTTGATGCCTTCCATGAAAGAGGCTTGGTGAGTGACAACAAAGGCCGCTTGAGAGTCACAAAGTTTCATGCTCTGCCAACGACTAATATCCTGATCGCTAAATTGAACGACGAAGTTATCGCGACTATGACAGTTGTCGTGGATTCTGCCATGGGGCTTCCTCTTGAGAAATTATTTGATATTCAAGACATTCGAAATAGATCCGTTCGTATGGCCGAAATTTCGACACTCGCTATAAAAGCGAGCCATAGATCCCAAAGAGGACAGTTGCTTTTGCCATTATGCAACTTTATGTATCGCCTTTGTCGCCAATACCTGGGTGTCGATGTTCTAGTGGCGGCTGTTCATCCCGCTATTCAAGACTTTTACAGATGTATCTTGCTTTTCCAAGATATCAACAATGCCGAAGTTAAAACCTATGACTTTGTTCAAGGGGCGGAAGCTGTTGCAAGCTGGCTGAATATTGCCGAACTCCCCGCCAACTACATAAAAGTCTATGGAAACAAAAAGCCCGAGCGGAACCTCTATAACTTTTTTGTGCATCAACCATTTCCGCAATTCCAATTCCCCGACCAGAGCAAATTTGTTTGTTCTGACTTTAATTACACGCCGTCAATTCTAGACTATTTTTTCAGAAGTAAATCAGATGTGATGGACAGCTTAACATTGAAGGAAAAAGAAATCCTAGCTAACTCATATTTCCACACGGAGTATCGCGATGTAATCAGTGGATCTGAAGAGGGTTCGCAGTTGTTATTGCGAGAGCAAGCCAGGTTTTCAGTGTTTTATAAGCTGAGCTTTCACTTTCAAGGTGCCAATCGTATATATATTGGACACGTTCTTGAGGCCTCTCGCCAAGGCTTAAAGATTGTTGTCCATGGTCTTCAGGAGAAAGTTGAAGGCCAAGAAGTAGTTGCTCTGGTTGAGATTCCAAACCATTCACCTGTTCTGCTTGGAGGGGAGGTGGCTTGGTATCATCAAGCGAGTGGTCGTATGGGAATTCGTATGAAAACATTTATTCCAAAAGCTTGGTTAGAACAGATTTATCAATTTGAAATAAAGCTTTCTAGCTTGGTTTCCTCTCATAAGGAATCCTTAAGTTTACAAAAAAAATCACAGTCTTAGAGATGTAAAATTTCAGACTTGATCTGACGATCATCCTTTATCTGTCGCAATAAATATTGTCTGTTCAGTGTTTTCTGCTTTCATACTTTTTATTCTGGAAGAAAATTTATGGTTACTTTCCAAAAAGCTTTTTAAGGGCTTTTTCAGCGTCTTTTTCGAGCTTCTTTTCACCGCCCTTTTTTGCTGACTTGATTTGATTCTCAGCCTGTTTTTTTTGACTTTCCGCCTGAGCCTGAAGCTTATGCAGCTCACCCTGAACTTGATTGCGAAGAGCATTGATTTGCTGATTAAGCGCATCGCGGTGCTTTCCAATCTCGTTTTCGACTTGCGCTTGCAACTCTTTTTTGGCCTGTTCGATTTGTGCACGCAATTGAACCTCAAGGGCCTTACCGAGTTCTCGACCCAAATTAGAATCTAACTGTAAAGGGAAGGATGGAAAAGTACCACTGGCTTTAGCAATAATGGAAATTTCAGGAAGGTTGGCAAAGGCTTGACTAAAAATTTCTTGGACCACTTTTTCTTTTGATTCAGTTTCAAAAGTGAAATCCTTAAGGAAGGATCGAATATTCAAAGAGTATTTTTTCAAAGAAATTATCTGAGATTCCACGCTTAGGCGCCCATTGGATTCTGCTAGTTTCAACGTTAAATCAGGAGACTTAACCAAGACTTTTGGAGTTGCCACGGGATAAGATTCCAGGCTGAATTTTGCGTCAATTTTACTTTCCAGGTGTCGGTTATCAAGGCTGGCCAAGGTTTGGAGCCCTATAAGCTTGGCATTAGGGAAGCTGCCACGAATCTCTGCGACAATGGGTTCGTTGGTCAGAACTTGGTTGCTGGAAATGTGGCGGATTTCACCTTCGATATTTCCTGAATGAGGAGAAGTGCCAGCTTGAGAAGTAATTCGGGTTTTTTTTATCCAGAATAACGGGTAGGAGCGAGGGCGGCCAAATTCATAGGAAACGCCTTTTGCACGAGGGCGAGGCTGCATGGACTCGTCGGGATTGTCGCTGCCCTTCTTTTTTAAATTGGGTGGCATATATTTGTCGGCTAAATTTTTATAGCGAAAAAACTTTTCTTTATAAGGTTCAATGTAAGACATGAATACAGCTGCTGCTAAAGACTGAGGGTCAAGTTTTGGAATCTTTAATCGCTTTTCTAAATCCTTAATGTCTTGATTTACCTGGGCCTGGATACTCTTCACTTCTGACTCTATTCTTTTAATGTCGGAGTTTAAATCCTTATTGGCCGAATCCAAAGCCTTTAATTTTTGATCCGCTTCTTTGAAAATCCGATCCAACTCTTGGACGGATTGAGCGACCTCCGCGGGATTTTTAAAATTGGAGGTCTTCACCTTTTGCAAACGATCACCCAAAGCCTTAAACTCTTCCGGACGAGGAAGTTCTTTTAAGCGGGCGTCCCAAGACTTTCTTTTTGCCTCAACTTCTTTTTGAAATTTCTCGATAAGTTCCTTAGAGACGACGTCAGCCTTGATGCCCGCTAAAGGATCTTGCTTTGTGTCTCCCAACCAAGCGGCCGCATCTCCTAAGATATTATCGCTGTACTCCTTTTTTGTTGTGCTGAGAGCTTTATCTTTCACTTCATCAACAATGCTGGGCCCGCTTTCCTCTGGACTCGGAGGAAGAACTTTTCCAGGGGACTTTCGAGGGGTGCCAAATTCAATCCGTTCGACCACGGCCTCGTTGACCACAAGCTTGGCGCGAAGAATGGCATCCCAAACGGCCGAGAAGCGAATTTCGCCAACTTCCACGACATTTTGCTGGGGACGATTGGAATCAGTAATTTCAATTTTTCTAATCTTCATCGAAAGGTCAGAAATTTTTGTATCAAAATCCGAGATATTAACCTCGGCCCCTAATGCACGGGTGAGGCCCCATTCAAGGCCTAGACGGACATGATTATCAAAGAAGAAAGTGAAATAGGCCACGATCAGAGCGAGGATTACGATGACTGGAGTCAGGGCCTCTAGGCGAACAAATTTATTTAATCCTTTTTTTTCTTTCATGTTCTAGGCTCCGTAAAGTTTGTCATAGGTAACGTACCAGTTGTAGAACTTGGTGGCGGCAATGGCCTTCCAAATTTTTGTCTGCTTGATGCGGGCGACGATGGCAGCTCGATATTTTACGACTAATATGCGAAAAATAAAGAACATGGGAACGGTTAAGACGATGGCGACGGCGAGTGAGCCCATGGCGATGGAATTATTGAAGCGGGTAAACGGGACAATCGGCATATTGTACAACGAAACCCATAGGGGGCGCAGGCCGTCAGCCTCAAGTATGAATCGACCTAAAATATCGGCGGCGGGATCGATAAGAAAGGCTACAAACTTGAAGAAAAAAGCGCTCACGAAGGCAGCGCCAATTTGAATTCGAAAAAACAGCAATATGATAAAAATGATCATCGTCTGTAAAGACAAAAAAGGGGAAAACCCTAAGAACATCCCGAATGTTAGTCCGGCGGCTAATTGATTGGTTCCAGTTTCAGAGTTTAATAATCTGAAGAATGCAAATAACTGTTTAAATAGAAGAGTCATGTGAACCTCTTAATACGTGAATTTCCCACAAGTTTAGCCTCATAATATTGATATTGGGAATTGACTAGTTTGCGTGGCGAGTCACATGATAATTGTGCGGGGCATGAGGTAGAATAGGTGGTGAGGGTCGTATGGATAAAGTCTCATTCATTCAAGAGAGTTTTCAAGAATCCGCGGAAACATTTAAATTATTAGCCCAAAATGAGGGTCTTCAAAAAAAAGTCGCTGAGGCGGCGGCGTGGATCTCAGATTCCTATCAAAAAGGTGGCACTCTGTTTATTGCGGGAAATGGCGGATCGGCGGCTGATGCTCAACATATTGCCGCAGAGATGGTGGGAAAGCTTTCCAAAGATCGGACCTCTCTACCAGCTTATGCCATGACGGTAGACTCCTCACTTCTGACCGCTGTGGGGAATGATTACAGCTATGATCATATCTTTGCACGGCAAGTGGAAGGCTTGGTGAAATCGCAGGATATTTTTTGGGGTATCACCACTTCCGGAAACTCGGGAAATATTCTTAAAGCCTTTGAAGCATGTCGAAAAAAAGGAGCTCGTAGCATTCTGCTATCAGGCAAAGATGGCGGTAAAGCCACTCAGCAGGGGTTGGCGGATCTTGTATTACTAGCGCCAGGTGCCCATACAGCGCGTATTCAAGAGGCTCATATTGCTATCTATCACAGTATTTGTTTTCTGGTGGAAAAGACCCTTCACGAAAAAGGTGTGATTGAGTATTTTTAAAATGCAATTTTCAATTTTAGAGAAGTCCTTAAGTTGGAGCTGTTGGCTGGGATTCAGCAGGTGGCAAAGGAAGTTTCGATTTTCTTGTCAGATAATAATAGGCTCCAAATAGACCCCAGGCAAAATTGATCATCTGAAAAGCGGTGATAACGCTGGAACCGGAAAGAATTTGGTTATCAGAAAAAGTACTGAATAAGAAATAAAAGGCCGCTTGCCCGACGCCGACCCCTGCTGGCGTGATAGGAACTGCCATAATCATAAAACCCACTGGAATCACGAAAAACAGAAGTGTCCAACTTACACTTTCATCTAGTACGCTTCCAAAGGCCCATCGGAAAAACACAATGGTCATCAGTTGGCCTAAAAAGGTCAAAATGAGGGCTAAAAATAGAGAACCGGGTTTTCTGAAGTAATACTGACAGGCATCCGCAAAGCGGTAAATGAATCCCAATAGGCCATTGGAGTTTTTCATAAAGGCGGGCCATTTCATGAAGGCTAAAACTAACAGGCTAAATGTCATTCCCACCCATAGGATCGAGACCCAAATAAGAAGTTCATTCAAAAGAGGTGTTTGAATGACATTGGCCCATTTTTCAAAAACAAGGGCCACAAGAGCCATTACGATGCATGTATAAAGTCCAACCAGGCGATCCATAAGGGCACTGGAATATGCGGCTGCACGGGAAGCATTAAGGTCCTTTTGTAGATAATAAGCTTTGATGACGTCTCCGCCGACGCCGCCAGGGACGGCAAAGTTGAAGAAGACTCCCGTGAGGGCTAGCTTCCAAGTTTTCCAAATTGTGGGTCTAAGGTCATGTGATCGCATGAGGAGGCGCCAGCGTTCGCTTGCGAAGAACAGATTGAGGCCAACTAGAGCAAAACCTATGATAAAATTGAGAGGATAAAGAAACGGCTTGAGTTCACTTAATTTAAAGCGCTCTGTTAGAATCAACCAAGACACGAGTCCGACCGCAAAAATAATTTTCACAAGAGTGGTGGCTCGTTTTTTAAACTTCATCTCTGGCCTTTACTGAAAATGGACATTCCAAATTTTTTGGAGTTGCTTCAGCAATGGAGTTAGGTCTTTTAGGGGCAGCGATGTTGGGCCATCACAAAGAGCTGAGTCGGGATCAGGATGAGTTTCCAAGAATAACCCGTCGACTCCGACGGCAACAGCTGCACGGGCCAACGGCGCGATCATCTCAGAGCGACCGCCGCTACTTTCACCCGTAGCACCTGGGAGTTGGGTAGAATGGGTTACGTCCATAATAACGGGAAAGCCTAGATTTCTCATCTCTACTAGGCCCGTCATGTCGTTTATAAGACGGTTGTATCCGAAGGTGGTGCCACGTTCGCACAAGAGAATTTTATCGTTACCGCTATCCACCGCCTTTTTCGCTATGGCCTTCATATCCCAGGGCGCCAAAAATTGCCCTTTTTTAATATGAATCACCCGCTGGGTTTTAGCGGCGGCCACCATCAGGTCCGTCTGGCGGCTTAAAAAAGCTGGAATTTGAAGAACGTCCGCTACCTCAGCCGTGGGCTCCACCTGTATAGTTTCATGAATATCCGTGAGAAGCAGACAGCCTAATTGAGATTTAATTTTGCCTAGAGATTTAAGCGCGGACTCCGCGCCCGGGCCACGAAAGCTCTTAAGGCTTTGACGATTCGCTTTGTCGAAGGAGCATTTCAGTATCCAAGGAATTCCCAGCTCTTGAGTTATCTTCTTAATTTCTTGTCCTGTTTCGAGGACCATCCCTTCGTCTTCTATGATATCGGGGCCAGCAAATAAAACGAGATTTTTGCCATCTCCCCATGTAATTTTTTGAGAGCCCGAAATGAGCTCAACGGGTTTGGCGAGTGGTTTAAATTGCTGCATTCAGGCCTCACTTTAATGCGCTTATAACAGCGTCTATTACAATATTTTGGGTTGCCTCATCCATATCGGGGTAAAGAGGGAGGCTGACCACATGGTCCGCGGCCCAACGGGCATTGGGGATTTGAGCGCTTGCCCCCGCGGTGTGCTCCTTATACCAGGGTTGGTCTGCCATTGTCATAGGATAATGTACAGCGGTGGGAACTCCCTTTTGTTGAAGCTTCATTTGGAATTCGGCGCGGTTCGGTACGGCCAAGGTATACTGAGCCCAAACAGAGTCGCGGTCCTCTTTTACGTAGGGGACGGCGAAGTTCTCATTTTGAAGGGACGAAAAGGCATCGGTATAACGTTTGGCGATGTTCTGGCGTTGCTCTACTTCCCAATCATAGCGCTCCATTTTAGCCAGAAGAATAGCACACTGGAGGGTGTCCAGGCGGCCATTTAGGCCAAGGCGGGTATGGTAATAACGCTTCTCAGATCCATGTTCGCGGATTTCTTTCATGATTTTGGCCAGATTGTCATCGTTCGTAAAAATGGCGCCTCCGTCTCCGTAGCATCCCAGGGGTTTTGCCGGGTAGAAGCTGGTACCCGTCGCATGGGCTATGGCTCCACTTTTTTTATTCTTGTAGCGGGCCCCATAACTTTGAGCCGCATCTTCAATGACAAACAGTCCGTGTTTGTCAGCGAGAGCCATGATTTCATCCATATCGGCCATTTGCCCATACAGCGACACGGGCATAATGGCCTTGGTCTTAGGTGTAATGGCTTTCTCGACCGCGGCGGGATCGAGATTATAAGTTTGTTTTTCAATGTCCACATAGATGGGCTTGGCTCCTGCAAGAGCAATGGTCTCAGCGGTGGCAATAAAAGAAAAGGCTGTTGTGATGACCTCGTCACCGGCGCCGATACCCAATGCCATGAGAGGGGCCAACAAAGCATCAGTTCCACTGGAGCAAGCTAATGCGTGCTTTACGCCTGTATGCCGCGCCAGTGTTTCTTCTAATTCAGTGACCTCTGGCCCATTGATATAAGCGCCGGATTCAAGAACTTTTTGAATGCGTTTATTGATGGATTCTTTTAGGGCCCGATATTGGGAGTTAAGATCGATAAAAGGAACGGATGCCATGGATGCCTCCTATGGAGTGAGTATGCCAAGAGTTTAGCGCGAGGTCTATTGACAAAATTAAACAACTTTGTTGCTTTGATGCGACATTCGCCTGTGTGGAATTCACACAATGTCAGTGCCGAAAAAACCACAGAGTGAATGAGGGCCCTTTGAAAAGTGGCTCGCATCGCTGTCCAAGCTTCGGTGAAGGCAGAGAGTCCCTTGGAGGAGAGAAGTCATGAAACCAATAGTGTTGTCTGGTGGAAGTGGGACACGGCTGTGGCCCATATCACGAAAAAAGTTTCCTAAACAGTTTTGTGAGATTTTTAACGATTCCCTCCAGAATCTAACTCTCAAGCGTGTTAGTAAACTTGGCGACCCTTTATTGGTTACAAGTCAAGAATTGCGAACTCTTACAGAGATTCACATTCAAAAATCAGGTATCCAAGTCAGTCAGATCATTTACGAACCTCTGGCGAAGAATACGGCCCCCGCAGTACTTATCGCTTGTCAGTGGCTGCGCCTAAAGGGTTATGAAGAAGAATGTGTCGGTTTCTTCCCGGCTGATCATTTGATACAGGATGAAGAAGAATTTTTAAGTTCAGTACGCGTAGCGGAAGCTGTTGCGCAAGAAGGAAGGATTGTCACTTTAGGAGTGCGGCCCACATACCCAGAAACAGGATATGGGTACATTCAAAAAACAAAAAATATCTTAAAGGCAAGCGACGAGGCTTTTGGGGTTATACGTTTTCACGAGAAGCCCGACCTCAAGAAAGCGAAGTCATTTTTAGCAACCCGTGAGTACTTATGGAATGCCGGTATTTTCATCGGAGCCGTGAAAGATTTCCTGGCGGCATTTCAAAAGCACCAGCCTGAAATGTTTCAAATCGCTCTTAAGTTGAAAGAAGACTTATCCAACCTAAGTGACATTTACGAAGGTTTCCCCAATCTTAGTCTTGATTACGCCATCATGGAGAAACTGTCTGAGACAGAGCTGGCAGTAATTCCTGTCGACCTTGGGTGGAATGATGTCGGCAGTTGGGATGCTGTCGCTGAGCATTTCCGAGCCCGGGGTTTTAATGAAAAGGGCACCGAGGTGACCGCCAACAAGGACTCTCATAGTAATTTTGTATTTTCTCAGACGAACCGTCGCGTGAGTTTCGTCGATGTTGAGAATCTTATCTTAGTGGATACTCCGGACGCATTACTGGTCGCTGCCAAAGGGTCAAGTCAGAATGTTCGGCAGATCGTCGATAAACTGACAGCGCAGAATTCAAAGTTGACAGAGGAAGGGACCATTGAAGAGAGGCCTTGGGGGCAGTTTGAGGTCCTGCGAGATACAGAGCAATTTAAATCCAAGGTGATCCGCGTCCACCCTCAATCGCAGATTTCTTATCAGTCCCATTCAAAGCGGGCAGAGCACTGGATTATCACCCAAGGTCAGGGCGAAGTGGTGCTCAATGAAGAAGTCATACCAGTCAAGGCTGGCTCTCACGTATTCATTCCGATTGGGGCTAAACACCGAATTCGAAATAACACCAAGGCTGCGCTTGAGTTTGTTGAGGTTCAGCTGGGTACCTACTTTGGTGAGGATGATATTGTCAGATACTCAT
>CAZETK010000058.1:0-5944 GCA_964515195.1 uncultured Pseudobdellovibrionaceae bacterium | reverse complement strand
GTTTGCGTTTGTATTCTTCTGCCAGGAGTGGAAGAAGATCAACCGCTAAGGCTCCGATCAAGGGCCCGATAAAAAGGCCCGGCAAGCCGAATACAATAATGGCACCAATGGTACAAAACAGGGCCCAAATAGGAGGAACGGTAGTAGAGCCTGCCACTAAAAGAGGTCTTAATATATTATCAAGTATACCCGTTAGGGATCCGACTACAATCAGCCCAATACCGGCTCCCCAGTTTCCTTGAGTGAATTCTATAATGGCTAAAACCACAGAAACAGGGCCAGCCCCAATGACCGGTATAAAAGATAAAAGCAGGGTGATAAAGAAAATGAGAACTGGGTCATATTGAGTAAAGATCATGGCTCCAACGGTTGTAAGAAGGGCTTGCGCGAAACCCGTTCCAAATGAGCTGACAATCACAGAGCGACAACAGTTTTTGAAACCTTGAACTAAAGCATAACTGCCTTCTTTCGATAGCCATCGGCTTTCGACGATGGATTTACGAAAGGCGTATTTCATCGACAAAAAGGAGTAAATAGAAAGCAATAGGACAAAGATTAAAAGAAGCATTTCCGGAATTTGGGAAACCGTATTTCCCAGAAGTGATGTCATAAAGGTCGCAGACTTTTGGGCTGCTGCCCAGATGTACTGTTCAATCTCCTGAGGATCAAGGCCGTACTCTTTAAATATGTCGAGTCGTTCAAAAAGCTCTAGTTGAAAAAGTCGAACTCGTTCGAGTCCACCGCCTTCAGAGAGCTTACGGATTTGGACGACGAGTATCTGGGATCCTTTGATTAAGATCAATACAAACGGAAAAACGAAAAGCAGGGTTACCCCAACTAGTAGAAGAATCAGCGCTAATACAGAACGTCCTTTTAGCTTTCTTTCCAGCCATGCGTGCGCAGGTTCTAAGGCCTAAAATGAGGGTGATCCAAAATGGGTATAAAACCCATAGAAAAGGTCCGACGAGCAGGGCCATTAAAAAAAGTATCAGAACTTTACGGTGAGTTTCGAGAAAGTGATTCATAGAATTTGATTTTACGTGAGATTGGTTCTGTGTCATGGGGAACGTTAAATTTTGCCGCATAGAATCGGCCTGAGGATTGCAAGCTCTTCTCGAGGTACTTATAAGTGCATTTAAACTAAGGAGCAGGGGATGAAATCTATTTTGTGCGTAATTATTTCAGCATCGTTCATTTTTTTGTCGGCTGATGCTGCAGCCAAGTTTCGCGTGCCCAGATTAAAAACCGTGGGACCCTTTAAACATTCAGTAATTTCTCAGACAACTCCCGAGTTTCACGAAAAGCGCGGACGAAACTACACGCTCCTAAGAAGATTCTACGTAGCTCAGTGGGGGACTCAGCGCTACGAATATGGCTATGCAGTCTTCTACTGCGATAATCGAACTCGTAGGTGTGACTCCTTAGTGGATAATGTCACACTTAAGTTCTTTGAGTCCTGCCGAAAGGGATTCAAGAAAAACGGACAGCCTAACTGTACCGGCTTAGTCAGTGCAAGAACAGATGTCGCTGATCCCTTAGAAGAAGGACATAATCCTTGGAAGCGAACTTGGTACAGCTGTTCCGATCATCCAAACCCTTGTGAAGAGCGTAATTACTTTATGGACGAATATCCTAACAGGTATGCACCTGAAGATCCTGAATTCAATCTTCCTTTCTAAATCTTTGAAGATCAAATCACGGCCAACATGTGATAATTTTAAGGCGCACAATCGTGCGCCTTTTCTTTTCAATGATCTAAACTTCCCATTGCCGGGCTGTTAATGCTCATAACTTTCGGGGCGAAAAAGTACGATTGGGGTATGAGACCTCATCAACTGGGTTCATGGCCTTTTTAATGACATAGGGCATGGCACCCTCCTTGCTTCTATAGCCTTCATAAAGTGATTTCCTTGTAAACATGAATCAACTTGGAGTTTCGGGTATGTTACGTTGGGTAAGTGACATCTTTTTGGGAGCCGCCATTTCTTATTTTGCGAATCAAAGGCGGCAATCTTCCAATGGGGCAATGTTAAAGGTGGGTTCCATACTGATTCGTCGAGCCGTGTTCTATGGAGTCAGTAGCCTGATCACTGCCAGTCTTGTGTTGGGAGCTCTGTTCATAATGCTTGTGGATTTGGGCAATTATATTAATGCATTTGGCGCCATTGGATTGACCGCTGTGGGCCAGTTGGGCTTTTTGCTATTAGTCGTCGCTGGAATTGCGTTCTTTGTGATCTACAAGACCCCAATTGGGTTAAAGCCTGAAGAGGCCATTCTCCTTGAGGCGCAAACCGGCGCATCGATGGGGGAGGTGGCTTTGTCGGCTCTGGTACAACATTTTCAGAAACGTCATGCTAACCCTACTGATCCGGGAATGAGTCAAGATCGTCGACATGAATCTGATAATAAAGAAAAAACCCAATTTAATCACGATCAGTCGTGGTCGGCCTATACGAATTAGAAAAACAAAATAATAATTGCATGGAGGGCACTATGAAAAACAAATTCCGTCGTAATCTAGAAGAGATATTATTAACTTTAACAGTGTCGTTGGCGTTTTCAGCCTGTGCTAATCGTACTATGAGTACATCGGATGAAACTGTTAAAACGCCTGCAATGCAAAAAGAAGTCAGTATAGCGGAAAGGCAAGGCGCTGAAGTGGTTAGCCGTGTGCAATTTGAAAAAGGAAGCGCAGCCTTAACTCCGGAAGCTCGCCAGGAGCTGAACACTGCAATTGAACAAGCGCGCACTATGGGTAAAGTGAAAGATGTCACCGTGGCCGTTTGGTCTGATAGTGAGATGCCTGCGCGCGGTGAGAAAGTTTCCAAGCAACAGGTTGAACTGGCCAGTGACAGGGCCGACGAGATTGAGAATTACATTGATGATCGCTTTGATATTGATAACGTGAAAGTCCATAACATGAGCCGTGAGCCCAACGCCTTGGCGAAAGTCTTCAGCACTGCGGACGCGCGCTTTAAAGAACAATTAAGACGAGAAGGGGTCGCTCCTGACACAAAGGATGGAACTGCCCAAGCTCGAGCTTCCAGTGCTCTTATTATGGTAGATGTTGAATAGCGAAAGGGGCAATAGTATGGCCAGATCGGCAGGTAAATCGGTGGTCAGAAATTCTAAAATGTCGAGAGATTCCTCACTCGACATTTTAGATGTAATTGAGGAACACCATAAAGAGCTTAAAGATTTTATCGAAGTTTTAACCAGCTTAACCGCTTCAGAAGCGCAAAAGCGTAAACATCTTGAGCGCTTCATTCCATGGTTTAGGATGCACACTTATGCTGAACAAGAGACGCTCTATGATGCCATTCGTGGGATCGAAGGCTTGAAGCACTATGCTTTAGAGGGATATGAAGAGCATGAAATTGCGGATGGGCTGATCATTCAGCTTGAGACTCTAGGTTATAGCGACAAACAAAATTGGAATGATGAGATGGATACTAAGGCCAAGATAATGGCGGAGCTTGTCGCACAACATTTAGATGAAGAAGAAAGGGAGTTGTTCCCCGCGATTAAGAAATACATGACTTCCATCGAACTCGTCTCGTTGCGGGATGAGTACAAAACTAGGTGTGAGCAGTATCTGCAACGTAATCCGGTGGTTCCCTATGTTTCGTCATTCCTAAAAGAGACAGCAAGCCGTGTGACTCGATTTGCAAGTCGGCTTACTTAACCGCAAGGGGACTTTATAAAAATCAGCTCAAGCGCCTTCGAAGCCAGGGAAGGGTCTCTCATCGAAAGGCTTCCAAGGCGCTGATTAGGGTTCATTTTAAATACGTGGTCGGGTGTCAGGACTCTGAAATCGGGAATTTTTAAGCGTCCACATCCTGAATTCATTAAGGGTGTCAAAAAGTTTGGTCCCATCCTTTTCTTTTGCGAGTGCTTCCATTCTTTCGGCAATTTGCGCGAGATCCTCGTAGCCGTAGGATGCGGCATTTCCTTTCAGCTGGTGACCAAGATGAGTAAAGTAAAACCAATCCGATTGATGCAGTTTCTGGAAACAATCTTTAACGTCTTGTTGTCTTCTTTGAAGATACTTTTGGCGTAGTGAATCTGGGATTTCAAACATACGAGCAACTTAACTTCAGTGGAAAGATAAGTCAAAATAACTACACCAGCGATTAAAGTTTTGCCCAAACTCCTGCCAAACAGCAAGAATCAAAAGTTTTGAAAAGATTCCAAATGCAACACTTCCTTCCGTTAGGGGAGATTGCGTACACCCCTACCTGTTACAAGACTGATGAAGAAGCTAATAACGGCCAAGACAAGAAAAACCATCAAGAGAGTTTTGCCAATTTCCATGGAAACACCTGCAAATCCGGTAGCTCCAAACAGAAATCCAATTAGGGCTAATACGAAAAAAATTAAGGCGGCTCGTAACATTCATAACCTCCCATCACGACAGTCGTTGTTGTGAATCGCTATTGATAACTGCAATCACAACGCCATCAATAAAAAGCGTACAGGGGAATTTAGACTCACTCATTTAATGTGCTGGGGCAGATTCCCGTTTTTGGTTGGGAAATTTTGGGACATGTGTTATCGATTATACATGCTCAATACAAAAGATAAGATAGTGGTCATTGAAGATGATATTGACGCTCTCGAGTTGATGATAGAATTCTTCAAGACACGTGGCTACGAAGTCATTCCCTATGAAGATGCCCAACGGGCACTTGACGACCTTCAAGAGGGAAAGGTGGCATGCAGTGTTATTATCACGGATCTTGTCCTGCCTACAATCTCAGGAATTGAGTTTACTAAAAAGATCAAGTCGATGGACATCGATTTGCCGATAATTCTGATGACGGCCCATAAAAAAATTGAAATCGCGGTGGAGGCCATCAAGGCCGGTGCCTATGACTTCGTTGTCAAGCCATTGAATTTCACACAGCTTCTTGTCTCAATCGAGCGGGCTCTAAACCTTGTGAAAGTTAAGAATGAGAACCAGACGCTAAAGACGGCTGTGCAGATTCAATCTGGTGTTATAGATATTGAAGGCATTATTGGCCGCAGTCCCGGTATTAAGAGGGCTCTTGATCTTGCAAAGAGGGTGGCGCGTTCTAATTCGAATGTCATGGTGACCGGAGAGAGCGGAACGGGGAAAGAGATCATTGCAAAAGCCATTCATAATATGAGCTCCCGTAAGAAGGAACCATTTATTGCCATTAACTGTTCGGCGATTCCCGAAAACCTATTAGAGTCTGAGCTATTTGGACATGCTAAAGGTTCCTTTACGGGTGCCTCCGAAAAGAAAATTGGTCTGTTTGAAGAGGCCGAGGCGGGAACGCTTTTTCTAGATGAAATTGGAGATTTGAGCCTTCCTTTGCAGGCGAAACTATTACGAGTACTGCAAGAACGAAAAATAAAACGGATTGGCGAAACACAATTTAGGTCCATAGATGTCCGAATTATTTCAGCAACCCATAAGGATCTTAAGAAGGAAATCGCCTCCAGGGGCTTTCGTGAGGATTTATATTTCCGCTTAAATGTGATTCCAATCCACATCCCACCGTTACGAGAAAGAAAAGAAGATATAATTCCTTTGGCTGAGTTTTTTCTGAAGAAGTTTTCGGCGATTAATGGCTTTGCAGTTCCCAAGCTTTCGAAAGAGGTCCTGGAAAGCTTGCTATCCAATACATGGCGTGGAAACGTGCGCGAGCTTGAAAACACCATAGAAAGAGCGGTCGTGCTTTCTAATGGGGGCAATATTGAGTTGTCGGATATCACGGCTGAGGACTTCACAACTGAAGCCACTGAATCTGTTTCTGATAAATTTGATATTAAGAGAGTCGCGGGTTCTAAAATCCTGAAAATTGATGAGCTTACAAAATTGTATGTACAACATGTTTTAGAGCTTAATGGTGGAGTTAATGAGAAAACAGCCATTGATTTTGGGTTTGTAGGAAAGACGATGTATCGAAAATTAAAT
>CAZETK010000057.1:0-22082 GCA_964515195.1 uncultured Pseudobdellovibrionaceae bacterium | reverse complement strand
GAAGAACCGAGCGTGACCACCAAGTTCTCCGCAACTCCCATCAAGAGTCCGCCTACCACCGCCCCTGGAAGTATGCCGATACCGCCCAGCACCGCCGCAACAAAAGCATTCAGACCTGGCATTGTCCCCATGTAGGGGTCGATACATTTCCAGGCGCTGTTGGTTCGGGCACAACTGGAGCGGACGGTCCGGGGCGTTGCGGGGGGGATGGTGTCGGCGTAGGCAATTCGGGCTCCGTTGTGTATGCAAGTCCCACTATTAATTCTGGAACCTATCCAGGGGGCAAGACTCCTTTGGGCTTTGGAAGTGGAGGCGATGACTTTGCAACAGGACACGCTTTCACGCCGGGTGGTCTTTCGCAACCAACCGTCGGTGGCGTCTTTCCGGCCACAACAATCTTTGGGACCTCGAAGTCGCCTCAACCGGGCCGACCCGGTGTTGTTATTGTTGACTACATGAAGTGAAGATTTTCATAGCAATATAAGCCTCACGGACACGTATTGACTTCTTAATGTCACTTTGTCTAATTCATACATATTTTCTTAATATCAGATCGAATTAAACCTTGAGATGCGACTGGAACAGTTCTCGCAATCACCTTACCTGACCAAAGAATCTGAGTTGTAAGTTCTAGGACCTTCTCAGCTTACGTTGAAGGCTTCTTATTATCAAAGGGAGACCATGATTATGAAATTGAATTTAGTTTTACTTCTTGTGGCCTTAGCCTCATCTGGGGCATGGGCTGACGAATTCACGCCCTACAAGACCGCTTCATGGAGACAATCTGGGGCATTGAGATTGACGGATGGAAGCGTCAATCTCAATGAAGCTGTAGAGGTTCGATCAGTTGACGGGAAAAGGAAACTATTTGCTATGGGCACTAGAGCTAAAAACTTTAATGATGCTTACGCCGAGTGCTCAAAGTTAGGAAGTGGGTGGACCCTGCCGACTTTTTTTGATACTTACTTCATGGGCTTCCTAGGGATCTATATTGATAGAACTGGCTATGAGATAAATTATTCAGGTCAAAAGATGCTTGCTTTCTGGTTTATGGAACAAGAGGGAGATTATACAAAGGCCGGCTTAGTCGGCACTGATAAATTTATCGTTTTTTCAGAAGGTTCCTCGGGCGAGCCTCGTGTTCAGAGCTTGGCAGAAACATTGGAATCATTGGCTATTGATAAAATAAATCCAAAAGAGCTGACACCCGCATTGGCCAGCAAGGTGATTTTACGCGAGAAGCTTTCCCGCGGAATATATGTAGTGTGCGTGAAGGGTGACTCCTTTATGTAGTCATTCGCTGGGCCCTCGAGTTGGCGATGGGCCTTGCTAAAAACTCTGTTATTCCATATAGTTAGCAATATCTACTTGATTCGGCGTTCTGGCCTATGCTAAGTCCTAATGTCTATGCTTTATCAATGGCTCTACAACCTGTCCGACGAATTTTCTATTCTTAATATCTTTAGGTATATCACCCTAAGAAGCTTTCTGGCCTTCTTCACGACATTTTTTATTTGCTTATGGTGGGGGCCTCAGTACATCCGGAAGTTAAAAGAAAAACATTTTGGTCAGGCAATTCGAGATGATGGTCCTCAGACCCATAAGATAAAAGCGGGCACTCCCACGATGGGAGGCGGGCTTATTCTTTTTAGTTTGATTCTGCCGATTTTTATGTGGATTGATTTGTCCAATCCCTTAGTCTGGTCCACCTTAGCGGTGACTTGGGGTTTTGGCTTAATCGGGTATATCGATGATCATCTCAAGGTCAGCAAAAAAAATTCGAAGGGTTTATCGGGCCGCGTCCGGCTGCTCGGAGAGTTCTTGATCGCAGGGGTTGCCCTATTCTGCTTAATTCGCTTTTTCGATTTCTCCACGCAGGTTCATGTCCCTTTTTTCAAAAATATCGTTTTTGATTTAGGCTATTGGTATATCATTTTTGGCTCTCTTGTGATCGTGGGAACAGCCAACGCTGTCAATCTGACAGATGGACTGGATGGATTAGCTATTGTCCCTGTGATAATTTCGGCCAGCACATTGGGTTTGTTTGCCTACATAGTCGGCCACTTTTCCATTGCCCAATACTTACAAATTCCGCATATCGCTGGGGCAGGCGAGTTGGCCCCGGTAGCCGCATGTATGGTAGCAGCAGGCTTGGGATTTTTATGGTTTAACACTTATCCAGCTCAAGTTTTTATGGGGGATGTGGGAAGCCTGTCCTTAGGGGGCTTTCTGGGGATGTTGGCTGTTATGACCAAGAATGAGTTATTGATGATTTTATTAGGCGGAATCTTTGTGGTGGAGGCTTTATCCGTGATCGGCCAGGTGGCTTCTTTCAAATTGACGGGGAAGCGAATTTTTAAAATGGCTCCTTTACACCACCACTTTGAAATCGGCGGAATGACGGAAACGAAAATCATCGTGCGTTTCTGGATTATATCCATACTTTTGGCAGTTCTGTGTTTGGCGACTTTAAAGTTAAGATAGAGAGGTTCTATGTATCACGAAGTGTCTGAGCTCAAAGATAAACGAATTTTAGTGGTTGGCCTTGGTAAGACAGGAGTGTCACTCTGTCATTTTTTAACTCAACATGGTGCCCAAGTCACTGTAACGGATCATAAATCTAAGCCGGAGCTGTCAGCCCAACTGGAACTGGTTGACGGTCTGCCCATCAAGTTTGAACTGGGAAGCCATTCTCCCAAAACATTTCTTCAGCAGGATCTGGTGATTCTTTCTCCGGGCGTTTCTTCGAATTTGAAGATTTTTGAATATGCTCGCAGTCAAGGTGTCAAGATCACAGGAGAGTTTGAGTTCGCTCAAGGCTTTATCAAAGAGCCTATGGTCGGCATTACGGGAACGAACGGCAAAACTTCTGTAGCGCGCCTGATAGACGCTTTTCTGATGGAGTCGGGTATCAAGTGCTGGGTTGGTGGTGCCAATGAAAAGCCACTTTCCGAGTATCTTCGTCTTGAGGAAAAGGCTCAAGTAGTCGTTGTCGAAGTTTCAGGTTTTATGTTGGATCATGTGGTTAATTTTAATCCCATGAACATTGTATTTACCAATTTAGCAGAAAATCATTTGGATCGTTACCGCTCTATGGAAGAGTATGTGAACGCAAAGCGCCGGATTTTTAAAAATACCAATCAGGCTACAGTTTCCATTTTGAATGCAGATGATAATGCTGTTGTTGAGTTGGCCCGGGATCCAGCTGTTCAGCGTGGTCGAATTTTTTACTTTTCACGCCAACAAAAAAAGTATGAAGCCCAAATTTTGGGTGAAATCGGTGGGGCTATTAATGGGAACATGGACAACGATCCTCGGCTTCCGAAAGATCTTATTAAGATTAGAACTGGCCCCGATGTTGAGTATTATTCCATTAAAAATATGAAGATGAAGGGCGACCATACTATTGAAAATCTAATGGCCGCTATTCTAGTTGCCCGCGAACACGGGGCTAAACACGAAGCTATTCAAAATGTTATCGATAACTTCCGCGGGCTTCCTCATCGCATCGAATATGTCCGGAAAGTCGGAGGCGTGAAGTTTTACAACGACTCGAAAGCCACAAACGTACACGCTGTTATGCGAGCCCTTGATACATTTGATGAAAATATCATTTTAGTCATGGGCGGAAAAGAAACCAATATTAACTTTGAGCCACTTCGCAATCTTGTGAAGCGAAAGGTGAAAACTCTTATTTTAGTGGGCGAAGCCAAAGAACGAATCAATCGTGAACTGGGAGATTACACAGAGTGCTTCCTGATCGGAACTTTTGAAGAAGCTATTCTGATCGCTTACCAAAAGTCGAGGATTGGGGATACAGTTTTGCTAAGTCCTGGTTGTCCAAGCTTTGACATGTTTGACAGCTATGAAGAGAGAGGTGAATACTTTAAGGAGATTGTGCGTAAATTTCGCTAATCTTCAATAAGTAGCGACCATCTTCAAATGAGGTAAATATGTTACGACATGGACGTCTAACAACGAATGTGACTTCCGCCGTCGCCTTAAAGATGGCCCTGGTTTTTGCAGTTGCATTCGGGGCTTTGGCAGGGTGTTCTTCCAACAAAAAAAAACAGGCACTAAGGGAAAAAGTCGCCACACAAAGTGGACTCTATTGTGATTTTGTCAATGGTGATAAATTTAAAGAAATAGAATTAGAATTGAACCTGGCCATGGCTACCAAATGTGATCCTGATAAGCCCTATTCAGTTTCTAATTATAAAAATGCGTCAGAGGTTCACGGACTAGTTTACTGCTGCTCTATGAAAAGAGCCCAGGCTAAGGTCCAGCGTCCAGTTGAAAGAAAATCTTCAACTCCTTTGAGGGAAGATACCGAAAACCAAAACGGCACTTCAAGTTTGTAGATGACACGATATCTTAGTTCGAGTCTTTTGCTGACGGTTCTCGCGCTTCTAGGCATTGGTGTCGTCCAGGTCTATAGTTCGAGCTACGTTTTTGCCATTGATACTTACAATGACGGTCTGTTTTTTTTTAAAAGGCAGATTGTCTTTGCCCTATTTTCATTAGTGGTTATGGGGGGCGCTGCGAGTCTGCCCTTTGAGTGGATCCGAAAATTTGGATGGATGAGTTGGGTTGGTGCCTCCTTTCTTATTTTGCTGACCATGGTCCCGGGGGTGGGAGTGAAGGTGGGCGGCGCCTACCGCTGGATTCAGATGCCCCTTGGTTTCCGTATTGAGCCGTCCGAACTTTTGAAAATCAGCTTTGTCCTTCTAGTCGCAACATTTATCGCAAGATCGCAGAAGTTCGAGTTGAAGCGCAGCCTGACCTGGCTTTTGTTGGTCGCATTGCCATTAGTTTTAATTCTAAAACAGCCTGATTTTGGGACCTTCGTTTTAATTATGGCTGTTGGGTTTGGCCTTCTTTTTGTCTTTGGACTTCCGTGGGCCGTGATCATAGCTTCTATAGCCACGGCGGTTCCCGCTTTCTATTTTCTTGTGATGAACGTGCCTTACCGAAAGGCTCGGGTGATGGCCTTTCTGGACCCCTGGTCTGAAGCCCAGAATCGCGGATTCCAGGTTGTACAAAGCATGCTGAGCTTTCATTCGGGCGGAATCTGGGGAACAGGCTTGGGTCAGGGGCAGGGGAAACTTTTCTTTTTACCGGAAGCCCATACCGATTTCACACTGGCCGTTCTGGGTGAGGAGATGGGATTTATAGGGATACTTGTAGTCCTAAGCCTTTATGCATTTTTGATCTTCAGATGTTTTCAGTTATCTCTTAAAACAGAGGACCGATTTAAAAAAGCCATGGCCTTGGGAGTGGCTTTAACTTTTGGTTTGACGGTGATTATCAATGCAGGAATGTCGATGGGCTTACTTCCGACGAAGGGAATGGCACTTCCCTTTTTAAGCTATGGAGGAAGCTCGTTGGTGGCTTCATGTCTTATGTTCGGACTGATGCTGAGACTTGAGCGGGAGATTATGCAACCTAGTCCTAGTCGCATAAAAGTGGCTCGTATTATCAAAGGTCGTACAGGTTGATTTTTTTGTCATAGTGAATTCATAATCTTGTGAATTAGGAAATCAAATGACACGAGAAGTTTACGTCATCACAGGTGGAGGAACAGGGGGACATATCTACCCTGGGCTCGCCGTGGTTGAAGCGATTAAAGAATTTAATCCGGAAGCCGAAGTGCATTGGGTGGGGGCTCCAGAGGGAATGGAGAACACCATTGTGCCGACCCACCATATTCCACTTCATTTAGTGGCTGTAGGCAGGCTCAATATGGCGGGATCTTCATGGAAATCTCGAATCAAAACTCTACTGGGACTTCCATTTGCATTTTGGAGCTGCTTTCGCCTTCTGCGAACACTTAAACCAAAAGTTATTTTAGGCGTAGGGGGATTCGTTTCGGGGCCGGTGGTTCTGACCGGCGCTTTAATGGGAATTCCCACGGCGATTTGGGAGCCTAATGCTCATCCAGGTATGGCCAATCGATGGCTGTCGCCGTTTGTGAGAAAGATATTTGTCGTTTTTGAGGGCGCTCTTGATCTTTTAAAGGGGCAGGATAAAGTTCAGCGAGTCGGACTTCCCATTCGTAAAGAAATCGAAGCCTTGTCCCACAAAGCCAAAACGATCGGCGATTCAAAACTCAACGTTTTAATTTTTTGTGGCAGCCAGGGAGCCCGAACTGTGAATTCAATTTTACTGAGAGCTTTTACCAGTCGGGCGCAGGAGTTTTCTGAATTCAATATTCGCCATCAGACTGGAAAGCACGACTTTGAAGAGTGTAAAAAGGCCTATTCTAACCTAAATTTTGTCACTCCCTACGAATATTTACATGATATGGCTGAGCATCTTTCCTGGGCTGATATAGTGGTATGCCGCTCGGGAACAGGCTCGGTTTTTGAGGTGGCCGCTTGCAGAAAACCCGCTGTTTTTATCCCTTTACCGTGGGCCGCCGACGACCATCAAAGAAAAAACGCGGAAGCCTTGGTCAAAGAAGACGCCGCCTATATGATTTTGCAGAAGGATTTAAACGCCGAATCGTTGCTTTCGGTTCTTGAAAAGTTTAAAAACAACCCTAGAGCAGCCATGGTCATGGGTGAAAAAGCTCATCGGTTTTATACACCTAGAGCGGCGGAAGTCATGGCAGAAACCTTGATGAAGGAACTTTAGATATAAATCTCTAGGTTAGGGGACGACATTGCGTCTTAAGAATTCAAAATTTCATTTTGTCGGTATCGGCGGGATTGGGATGTGTGGGCTCGCGGAGCTTCTTCATAACATGGGAGCCTTCGTTTCAGGAAGTGACTTTCAAGAGAATACCAATACCAGACGTTTAAAAGAAATGGGAATTCAAGTTTATTTGGGTCACCGACCTGAACAGGTGGGAGAGCCTGATGTGGTTGTTTATTCTAGCGCAATCAGTTTTCAAAACCCCGAGATTGTCGAGGCCCGCTCTCGTGGCATTCCCTTGATTCCAAGGGCAGAAGCCTTATCTGAGATTATGCGATTGAAGCGGGGAGTGGCCATTGCGGGAACTCATGGTAAAACCACAACGACCAGTTTGACCTCATCCATTTTTTTGCAATCCAACTTAAGCCCGACAATTGTAGTGGGAGGACGGCTCGAGACGATCCGCTCGACGGCCTTTCTAGGACAAGGGGAATGGTTGATTGCCGAGGCTGACGAAAGTGACGGTAGCTTTCATAAACTTTCTCCTGAAATATCTGTGATCACCAATATCGATTCTGATCATCTGGATCACTTCAAAACTTTTGAAAATTTGCAACGCTCCTTCTATGAATTCGCGATGCGCGTGCCTTTTTATGGCTGTGTAATTGCTTGTGGAGACGATCCCACAATTCGCGAATTGTTTCAAAATTTTCCTAAGCGGCTTGTGCTTTATGGTTTTGATCCAAAAAATGATTTTCAAATTCGTGGTGGAAATGGAAACTATCAACTGTTTCATTTGGATCACAAAACAGGTCAACAGAAGGAGCTAGGGTCCTTTCAAGTGATGCTTCCAGGGCGTCATAACGCCCTGAATGCCTGTGCCGCCATCATAGTCGGATTAGAAGCGGGTCTTTCCTTTAAAAATTGCCGAGATGGATTAATCGGATTTAAAGGCGTCGATCGTCGCTTTCAGTTTAAAGGCGAGAAGAAAAGCGTTCTTGTATATGATGATTATGGGCATCACCCAACAGAAGTAAGAGCAACTTTGTCTGCTTTTCGGGAAAAGTATCCTGATCGACGTATTGTCGTCATGTTTCAGCCCCATCGTTACTCCCGTACCGAAAGTTGCTGGCATGAATTCACACAATGTTTTTCACAGTGCGATGGGATCTATGTAACTGACATTTACCCTGCTGGTGAAAGCCCCATTGAAGGAATTACCGCAGAGCGGTTGGTGCAAGAACTTAAGCATAATAATAAGTTCTATCTTCCAAAAGGCGAAAAAATTGCCGTTAATATTGCGCAGTCTTTGAAGTCCGGTGACGTGTTTGTCACTCTGGGAGCTGGCGACGGTTGGAAGGTGGGGATCGAAATCCTCGAGATTATCTGATGGAAATCAAATGTAATATCCCATTAGCAGAATACACTTCGTGGCTTGTGGGAGGACCTGCAGATCACTTTTGTCTTCCTGAGACCGAGGAAGAGGTGAAGGCGGCGTGGACCTGGGCGCTCGAAAGAGGTCTTCCTGTAACATGGCTTGGCGGTGGAACAAATGTTTTAATCTCGGACAAAGGCATTCGTGGTCTCACAATTTGCTTAAGACGTTTTGTACGGGTGCATTCTGAACAGAAAGATGGATTTTTGTTTGTCCACTGTACTTCAGGGACACCCAAGTCTTCTGTCTTAAAAGAATTCTTAAAACAGAAGTTGGAGCCAGCCTTATTTCTTTCTGGGCTACCCGGTGATGTCGGGGGTGGGATTGTGATGAATGCTGGAGTTTCGGAAAACCTCAGACCCCGTGAGTTTGGAGAAATCGTGGATCGCTTCACGGTATTACGGCCACGAGGCTCCGCTGAGTTCGAAGAACGGGAATATCAGCATGATCAAATCCGATGGGAGTATCGTCACAGTTATGGATGGGATCCAGGAGTCATCACTCGGGCTGTTTTGAAATGGCCCTTGAATCCTGATGCTTCAATTTTAGAGAAAGTTAAAAACGCCAATAAAATTCGTTTTACCAAGCAGCCTCTGGATAAACCCAGCTGTGGATCCGTTTTTATTAATCCAGAGAACCATAAATCGGCTCAACTGATCGATTCTTCTGGTTTGAAAGGGACACAAAGAGGTCAGGCCCAAGTATCTTTGAAACATGCGAATTTTATTGTGAACTTGGGGCAGGCCTCAGCTCAGGATATTTGGGATCTTATTCTTCATGTGCAAAAAACTGTGGAGGATAAGACCGGAGTAAAGTTAAAAACCGAAGTGATCCGACTGGGCGAGTGGCTTTAATTTTAAATACAATTTTTTTAAAATATAGAACTGCTATGGGCCAATACTGCATAGAGGGCGGCCAGGTTGAGGCCGATGATTGCAATGCGCCTTTTTTTCTGAGGTGTTTTTTCTAAAACTTTTCGAAAAAATAAAGATGCCGAATAAAGTGCCGGCACAGAACCTAGCCACAACATCAACAAGACCAGTGCGCCAGATAGGGGACTAGCGGTGGCGGCCGCCGCCATATAAAACATAAAAAGCCACGAACATGGAAACAGCGCAGTCAACAGTCCTACGCCGAAGGCATGATTGATATTTAATTTTTTCATAATTCGGAATGAAAGAGTCGATAAGTAATGGCCAAAGGGAGATGAAAGAGCCTGATGTACGTCAGGTCTAAAGAGTATCAGAAGATTATATGCCAGTATGAGGGCACACAGGCTTACAGCCACAATCCATGCGCTCTTGCTAAAAAAGATTAGCTCTTTGCCAAGAAGGCCGGCGACAGCTCCCACGATAACGTAGCCCAATACACGGCCTAACTGGTAAGAAGACTGACTTATAGCTTTATGAAACTGGCATGAAATCGGTCCGCACATGGCGGCACAGTGCCAACTTCCCCAAAAACTCATGAGCAAAATTGAGAATAGGTAGATCGCCGTCATGGAGATTCCAAGCCAGAAGGGGATAATGTGTGTGTTGGCCCTAAGATTCTAACATCCCGCCAGTAGATTTGTTCACCCTGTTGGCTCTTCACGGTGGATTTTAACTTCACATCGTAAAATCCAAGTTGCCGGGTCAGTGATTCGGGCGATTTAAAAAAGATATGAAGAGTTTTGTCTTCAGATGAAAGTAGAACCGTATTGTTTAATGGCATCACCATTTGTAATTGAGTTTCAGCCAGAACATCTTCTGGAAGCGAAAAAACAATTTCTTGAGACATGAAGGTCTGGTTTTTGAGATGAACCTTAAAGTGATTTACGATGAACTTTGCACCGGCTGGCGAAGTTTCTGTTTGATAAGGAGCACCTTGTGCGCGAAGGAGAGTTACTAAAGTGTCATCGCGGGTTAATGAAAAATACGCCAGTCCTGAAAAACATAGAAGGATACCAATCAAGTAGAAATAATTTCGAAGAGAATGAAAACCCGGTTTTTTCTGGCTGACGGAATCATACCGAATAAGTCCCTTGGGCTTTCCAACTTTTTCCATAATATCATCGCAGGCATCGATACAAGCGGTGCAGGCAATACACTCTAACTGTACGCCTAAGCGGATATCACAGGCGGTTGGGCAAACATTTATGCACATTCGGCAATTGGTACAGTCGCCCTTTTTTTCTTCGTGTTGAGGGTGACCACGGCGGAATTCCCCACGATTTTCGTCGTAGATTACGGCCATGGAGTCTTTGTCCATCAACAAGCTTTGCACGCGGCCGTAGGGGCACATGATAATGCAGAATTGTTCTTTAAACCAACCGAAATCAAAAAGGACAAGTCCTGTGATCGACATGACAATGGTAAAGTAGCCCATATTTTCAGAGGGCTTGTTTTGCATCATCTTCAGTAACTCTTCAGATCCTGTGAAGTAAGCGATGAAACTATGAGCAATAATAAACGAGATCACAGTCCAAACAATCCATTTAATTACTTTTCGAAAGGTAAAAGGATCGTTTTTCTGTCTACGCTTAAGAGGAGAACCCTCAATCCAGTTTTCTACTCGACGAAAAACACCATCGATAAAGACAGTCTGGGGGCAGGCCCAACCACACCAGACACGCCCCCAAATCGCTGTGACAAAGGCTAAAGTCAGAGTGGCCCCTGCCAGTAAGAAAAATAAGATGGGTACATCATGAGCGAAGAATGTCAGACCAAAAATCGAAAATTGCCGATTGGGTATATTAAGAAGAATTGTCTGGGCGTCGTTTATCTTGGTCCAAGGAAGGATTAGAAAAATTAAAATCAGAATGGCCTGAACCCAATCTCGCCGTTTTCGCCAGATTCCATCAACAGATAGGGGAATAATACGAACGCGGCCACCGCGATCATCTAAACTTTTGGGTCTATCCGAGTCCGGGATCAGCTCATTCATTAGTAATATTCCTTAACTTCCTCTCCCTGTGGTTCTTTACCTTGGTTTTCCATAGAACCACGTTTGGAGTAAATGTAGGCTCCGACGGCGACGAGTTCTTCCTTCTTCAGCATTCCCTCCCAGGGCGGCATACCTTTGTCAGGGATTCCCTTTTGAATAATATGAATGATATCTGCGGCCGTTCCCTTACCATAAATCCAGAAACGGTCTGTTAGATTGGGTCCGATCATTCCTTCCATAGCGGGTCCGTGGCAGGCGGCGCATTTGGAATCATAAGTGGCTCCCCCTGCCGCTGCTATTGCACCATCCTGAAACTGCTCCATCAGATCGGCTTCACTGACGAGTTCACCACCTTGGATCTGGTGCTGGGCTCGCATCTGATCAATCCTCTCCATGGCAACACGAAGCTCAATATCTGTATTCGGTCCTCCTGCGATCTCATAGTGCAGGTAATAGATAAAACTGAAGATGATGGTCAGAAAGAAAGCCCAAAGCCACCAAGCGGGTAGTGGATTGTCATACTCCTTGATTCCGTCATAATCGTGTTGAGTGAGTTTATCATTTTCCCTAGTCATTGTGATCTCCTTCGTCACGAAGAGGCTGGTGGGATAAAGCTTCAATTTGTGGCTTGGGAATTCTGCAAACCCGATACGCTAGAACAATAAACATAATCAGAAAAATCAGAAAGCCGGCAATAGGAATATTCATTTCCGTAAAATACTGTAGTCCTTCTTGCTTCATGGATTCGCCTCAGTCAAATTGGTTTCAGGGGTTGCTTCCTGAGTCTTTTGCCCCAGTGATTGAAGATATGCAATTAAGGCCACGATCTGCTTGCGCTCTAGCCCTGCTGGCGCTCCATTTTGAATCAGAGATTCAGCGATTTGTCGGGCTTGTTCTTCTGCTATGATGTCTGCGCGGGCCAGAGTCTCGTCAGTGTAGGGGACTCCTAAATTTCGGAGCACAGAAACTTTTTTACGTAATGTTAAAAAGTCAGTGTTTTTTTCAGTTAACCAAGTATATCCGGGCATGATGGACTGAGGTACAACCGATCGTGGGTCTATCATATGACGGAAGTGCCACAGGTCCGGATACTTCTTACCGACTCGAGCCAAATCGGGTCCAGTTCGCTTCGAGCCCCACTGGAAAGGGCGATCGTAAACAGAGTCTTCAATCTTAGAGGCTTCGCCATATCGTAAAACCTCAGGCGCTAATTTACGGATCATTTGAGAATGGCACACATAGCATCCTTCTTTGACATAAATGTCCCGACCTGCCAGTTCGAGTGGGGTGTAAGGAGCCGCCTGGTATTTTGGATCTAGATAACGATTAATGCTCAAGGTGGGATAGATTTCTAGAACTGAGCCCACCAAAATAGCGATAAAGGTTAAGACTGAAAAGGTCGGCATCAGTCCTTCAAGGCGCCGATGACCTTTTTCTTGGATTGCTCCATGGACACTTATCAAGACAGGAACGGCCACTTGGGTGTCTTCCTGTTCACGAGGCGCGTTTTGAACTGTCTTCCAAATGTTATAACAACCAATGATAAAGCCAATGAGGTAGAGAGAACCTCCTAAGGCTCGTACCCAATAAAGAGGAACGATTCGAATAACGGTTTCAACGAAGTCAGGATAAACAAGCTTGCCACCCTCATCGATGGCTAACCACATGGCACCTTGGGTAATTCCAGAGGTCACCATGGCAATGTAATAAAGAAGGATACCGATAGTCGCAAACCAGAATTGATTTTCAGCGAGCTTCTTGCTGAACAGTTCAGTTCTCCAGAGTTTCGGCACCAAATAATAGGCCATTCCGAAAGCCAGAAGGCCATTCCAACCTAAAGCACCTGCATGAACGTGACCAATAATCCAATCAGTGTAGTGTCCTAAAGCACTCACAGATTTGATGGACAAGAGTGGACCTTCGAAGGTGGCCATTCCATAAAATGTGATAGCTGCGACATAGAACTTAACAACAGGCTCAGTTCGCAATAAGTGCCAGGCTCCACGCAACGTCAGCAGTCCATTGATCATGCCACCCCAAGAGGGTGCCCACAGCATCACTGAAAAAATCATTCCAAGAGTCTGAGCCCAATCTGGCAACGCCGTGTAAAGTAAATGGTGGGGTCCCGCCCAGATGTACATAAACACCAGAGCCCAGAAGTGAATAATAGAAAGCCGATACGAGTAGATGGGTCGGTTCACCGCTTTGGGAACGAAGTAGTACATCAATCCAAGAAAGGGAGTGGTCAAAAAGAAGGCCACCGCATTATGCCCGTACCACCATTGAACTAAAGCATCCTGAATACCGGCCCACACAGGGTAGGATTGCAGAAAAGAAACCGGAATCTCAATGCTGTTAACGACATGAAGGACGCCGACAGTGATGATGGTGGCGATATAGAACCAAATGGCCACGTACATATGTTTTTCACGTCGTTTTGCTAATGTTCCGAAGAAGTTGGCTCCAAAAAGCACCCAGATGACAGTGATAGCAATATCAATTGGCCATTCGAGTTCGGCATACTCTTTTGCCTGAGAATAGCCTAAGGGTAGTGTGATAGCCGCAGCGACAATGATCGCCTGCCAACCCCAGAAGTGGATTTTTGACAGCTTGTCAGAAAACATCCGAGCCTTGCAAAGTCGCTGAGTGGAATAATAAATACCGGCAAAAATCGCGTTACCGGCAAAGGCAAAAATAGCGGCATTCGTGTGAAGGGGACGAATGCGACCAAACGTCAACCACTCCAGATTCATATTCAATGGCCAGTAAGCCAACTGTAAAGCCGCTAAGAGCCCCACTAAAAAGGCAACACCCGCAAAGGCGAGCATGGCAATCAAAAACTTTTTCACGATGTCGTCATCGTATCGTATGAGTTTCGTTGTTTTATCGCTTACGTCCACGGGCATTCCTTTCTGGATGAGTCAGACTTTGTTTAATCTCTCGATCTTCATTCAAAATTCGATAAGCGGGAGTGTCGGTATCATCAAACTGCCCTTTTGAAACGGCCCATATAAAGGCGCCTAAAAATAGACTCCCTAAGACTATTGCCATAGGTATCATTAGACCTAACACGCTCATTTCATACCTCGCCAGCTAGATAATACTAAGAAGGCAGAACTGATGGGCATCAGAATGGCAGCCCAGCCTGGACCTACGATTCCCATCAGTGCCAATATCCCAGTTACAATGTTGTAGAAAAATGAAATTCCAATGTTTCTCTTGATTGTGAAGTCCACCTTCTTGGCAATATCGAACAGATCCACCAAAGAGCGAAGACTTTCTTCAGTTAAGTAAACGTCACTTGTCTCAAAACTAAGATCCACGCTGCCGCGAACGGCAATCCCAACATCAGCCGTCTTCATCGCCAAAGCGTCATTAGCACCGTCACCTATCATACAAGTTTTATCGTACTTACAAATCAGATCAGCTTTGTCCTGAGAGGAAAGGTCCGAGTAAGTGTTAGCAGCATTGATACCAATGTCTTCGGCGATAGTTTGTACCTGATTGGAGCTGTCCCCAGAGACGATAAAAATTCTTTCAAACCGATGTTTTAGTTCGGATAAGACAGCGGCCGTGCCCGGTTTAATCTTTTCGGCGAAGTAAAGATAAGCCAATCGTTTGTTGTCTTTTAAATATTCGACTTGAATCAGGTTTTCATCTTTCACCACTGAAACTTTTCGAATTTCAAAGTGATGGCTTTGATAGTAACCGCTGACTCCATAACCTACTTTTTCCTCCAGCTGCTCAAGAACAAGTGGAGTTTCGTCGTGCCACTCCTTTCGAAGGGCCACCGCTATGGGGTGTTGAGAGATATTTTCCAGGCCTAAGATGGCTGATTTATCGAAACTAGAAAGTTGACCCGGAATCATATTGACCAATTGAATGTCCCGATTGGTAAGAGTGCCGGTTTTGTCTAAAAAAAGAGTTTGAACTTTGTTGATCTTTTCAAAGATATGAGAGGACTTAATCAGAATTCCTTTGCCTCGAGCCTTCTTCAGCCCCAAGCCTTCTGCCAATGGAGTGCCGAAGGCCAGTGCGCAAGGGCAGGCTACGATAATCAAGGCCAATGCGCGGTTAAAGGCCTCGTCTACTGAGAATTGAGCATAATAAAAAAAGAAAAGGATAGCGATCAAGAAGACAGTTGTTAGCAGATACTGGGACAGCCTGTCTGTCAGAGTGGCAAATCGAGATTTTTCATGGAAACGGCTTTCAAGTTGCCGTAAGAGCTGACCCAATTGAGTTTCATAATTGACCTTCTGGATAAGAATCTGCAATGGCTTTTGCAGTACACGGGTTCCAGCGTAAACTTTCATGTCTTTATAAATTCGTTGAGGAAGAGATTCTCCCGTTAAGGAAGATAGGTCCATGTATCCACGTTCACTATGAAGAACTCCATCACCTGGCACCACCTGACCTGGCTGGAGTTCAATTAAGTCTCCTATTTGAATTCTTTTTGGAGGGGTGGCGCGAGGACCCTCATCCGTAATTCTAACGATGGGGCCGGTTTCAACCAGATCATGAAACTGAGGCTGAGTCCTGGACGACTGCTGCACCCTTTTGATCAGATAGCGGCTGGACAGAATCAGGAAAATAAAGCTGGCTGTTGAATCAAAATAAGTCTGATCATTCCCGCGCACAAGATTGATTGTCGACATAATAAAGCCCGCCAATAGCGCCACTGTAATGGCTAGGTCGACGTTAAAAGCGTAGGTTTTAAAGAATTTCATGGCGTTTCGGTAAAAGGGAATGGCTGAGTAAAAAACGATAGGTAGAAATAAAACAAAGGACAGCCAGCTGAAAACAGTTTTAAGAAGCCCTTCTTCAATTCCTGCATAAATGGGAATTGTAAAAATCATGATATTGCTGGCCGATGCCGCCGCTACACCGATTTTTTTCAAATAAGCACGGCTTTCATGGGCTTGAAGTTGAGAGGTGTCTTCGTTTTCATTGAGAATACGCCAGTCAAACCCCAAATCCGTTAATGTCTGGCCCACACTGGCCAATGAACCTTTGGATGTTAGCTCCACTTTTAGTAGGTTCTGGCCTAGGTAGTATTGGGACCTTTGAATATTTTGGTCCAATGAATTCAGGGATTCCAAAATTTGTAAACATGAAGTACAGCCCAAGGATTCAATAAAAATCAAATATTGAGAATCGGTGCCCCTGACCCGGTAAAGTTCTCGAAAGTCCTCTTGATCCAAATAGTGAAGAGACGGTGAAACAGTACGGGGAGAGGGTGTAACTTCCTTTTTTTGCAGATGGTGCCAGCTATAAAGCTTTTCGCAAGCCAGGCAACAGTAGTCCTGGTTAGGAAGAGTTTCGGCACCACAATACATACAGGCGGAAGAGCTGACGGGGATCATGGCGCCAATTTAAGGCAGTGTCGTTTAAAACAACATGACGACCGTCATGTTTGAAGTAAACGCGTAAAATTGTCGTTTTTTGTTCAGGCTACTTTCCGTAAGAAAGGCCCTGTAAGTGAGGTTTATTGAGGACTGAAATTTTTCGCCCTTTTTGAGAAATCAAGCCCTTGGCTTCAAAATCAGCCAGGGTACGGATGACGGTTTCAGGCGTTGTGCCTGTCCATTGGGCAATTTCTTTTCGAGTCCATTGGTTGGATTCAAAGCTTTCCGTCAAAAATAACAGAGCTTCTGCGATTCGGGATTGGGCGGCCCTATCAACCTGCCCCATCCATCTGGCTTCCGCCTTCCGCAAGTCCTGTCCTAACTGGTTTAAAAGACGAAAGGCCAGCTCAGGATACTTTGAAAAAATACTCATCGCCTCATTTTTGGGAATAAAGCAGGCCACAGTCTTTTGTAGGGCAATAGCCGAAGCATGATATTTTTCATCAGTAAATAGGGAGCGATACCCCAGAATGTCACCAGGTCCCGCTAGCCGATGGGTGTGAGCCATTCCTCTTTCTGTAATCGTTTCTACTTTTACTAGTCCTGATTGCAAAGAATAAAGTCCTACGGGAGTTTGCCCCTGGTGAAAGATGATTTCATCTTTTTCATAAATACAGGTGAGTTTTGATTTTTCAATGATAGTGGAAGCATCGCGATGAGAGCAAAGGACACTTTCCTGCCGACTTGGACATTGATCGCAGTTCTCAAAAATTTTGGTTTGGGTCTTGGGGTCCTGATTCGCAGTTTTTAGCTTCATTCCCTGTCCCTATCGCATGATCCCTTTTGATTTACCATGATTTTCTACTTTAAACTACAAAAAGGAGCTGGGCATGAGACAAGAGAGCCGCATATTTCAGGCCATTCCCCTATCATCTGACCGGGATCAAATACTAAGAGAAATCGCTATGGCGAGAGTTGAAGTATTTATTCGTTTTGATAAATCTAAAACTTTGACGGCTAAGGCTCAGAATTGGACTTCCCCATTTAAATTACAGGTCAGCTTCCCAGAAGGGCCAAGGCCTCTCTTGCAAGATAAGGTTCTGATTCAAATTACTTTCGGAGATAATAAGTATTTCTCTGAAGCTTACATTCAAGAGACAAGCTCACAAATTTTTCTTATAATGCAGGGGCCACTTTATAAAGTTCAGCGACGTCATAGTTTTCGATTAAAGCTGCCCGCCACCTACCCAGCCTCGGCGCAAATATTTGAGGTTAATGGTCACAACTTTCAAGAGAAAGCCAAAGTCTTGGATATTAGTGAGGGAGGGTGCAGTTTGTCGTGTTCATCTCAACTGAAAGATGCCATGGGTGCCTATCTGGGATTGAAATTCAAAATCGGAAATCGAGGTGAATTTATCGTTCATGGACATATTCGCTATTTAGGTTTGAAAAAAAACGATCTACGAATTGGAATTCAATTCGATCCCCGTAAAAGCTCTAATTCTGGACTCTTTAGTTTAACACGAGATTTGTACGTTGAGCTGTTTTCAAAGTGGAGCCGACGAAGATAGACATCTATTGAAACTTTTAGCGAGAGGTCTTTTTTAGTAGTTCCCACATAGCATCTTCATCCTGTTTTTGAGGTAAATCGGCCTTTCCCTGGGCAGCCCAAAGGGAGCGTTGCGCCCGATCTACCACATGGGCATTACTGGATTTATAGATAATGTTTTGTAAATGCTTTTGGTGAGCGAAACTTCCGATCGGTAGCTCTTCAATCCCCTCAACAGCTTTCATCCTGAGAGCAATTTCAAAATCACCTTGGCGTCCGGGGCTTAAATAAGGGTCCACTTCGCTGGCTGCAATGTCCTCTAATAATTGGCTGGTTTCGGCTTTACCTGTCCAAGCCAATAGCATAACAGCTAAAAAACGCTCATCATGAGACTTATGCAAATCTAGAATGGTTTCAAATAAAAATTTGATCTCGGTTTCTTTCAAAGAACGTGCAAAAGTTTTAAGTCGTCGCTCAGTACCTTCGGGATCTTCGTCAATCTGCCCTATGGACTTCACCTCCAAATCATACTGTTGTTTGAAAGTATTGGAAGAGCCGGCTGTTGCAGCGGAGGGGGACAGAAAATCAGAGGGTTGCACGGGAGGGATTGTAGAGATAGAAGAACTCTTCTCGAGTGTCATCAAAGAGCCTTGCTGCTTCCAGTAAGAGTAGCCAATAACAAGAATTAAAACCGATAGAACAGCAAGGCGTCTTCTCATAACGACTATGGCTCCACGTTGAAACCATTATAAATGGGAACATTGATCAAGCCACGGTATCGATCTTGGGAAATGCCAACGGGCTGATATCTTCGCGAGTCCGTCTTTTGATAGATGACTCCGTCCTGCTTCAAAACATAAAGGCGTTCACCCAGTTGGGCCACTTGAGCGACCTCAGGGTTCCATGCAAATGGAAGAGCACCGCCAATCGCTTTTCTTTGAGGATCCACAGGGTAAATAGCACCTTCCCGGCTGATCAGGAAAAGCCCGTTTTGACCGTTCTCTAATCGTGTTGCGGTAGTGGCCACTGTGAAATTTGTATTGATGACCCTTCCCCATCGGCCTTGAGGAAACTCAAAGAACTGCAAGGATTGATTATCTTTCATTTTGATTGCAAAGCGCTTCGATCCCAAATCAAATTCTTCGAATTGGAAAGCTGGATTTTGATCTTCTAAAAGCAATTTGAAATAAGAATATGTGTCCTGTAGCGGAGTGTGCAGTGGCACATTGCCATAAAGCTCAATACTCCAAGCATCCCGGCCGTTGTAAATAACGCCACCAAAAGAGGTGCGTTTCAAAATGCCTTCTTGCATGGGGGCTTCTCTTTCGAACAGATATCCTTCCTCTGTCAATAAATCAGCGCGACCTGTGGTGGAAGACAGGGCCAGCATGGCTTCTTTCTTCTGGATGACAGGTTTATTAAAAACAAAGTTGCTGCGGGCAATGCCCATCAAGCGGGCCATTGTCTTATAGACGGGGTGAAAGTTAGTGCCTAGTACCGACACCCTTGCATAGTATTCCATTTCAACTGCGTGTGATCCGCCATATTCATAATCACGATCACATCCAGCAAGGGAAGCGTCCTGATAGGGGCCCTGGCGACAAGCGATATGACGATAGCCGGCCGTGTGACGGGCCTCATGAATGACAGTTCCGACGCGGCCTAGCGTCGAAAGCAAAGCCCATCCATCCTGCATGGTGAAGTAGCCCATCCGGTTGTAAGCGGTAGCAGCGGGGACATCATTGCCCCGGTTCATGCCGCGAGTTTCAGACTTCATCCATTTATAGTAGTCATGTAGCGGAATTATACCTCGAATAAAAACATTGTCGTTAGGTGTGTCGGCAAAATTTCCATTCTCGATAATGGCCAAATCATTAAATAATTTTTTAGTATCCACTTTGGCGTTGCAAAGTTCCATTCCGCCAAATGATCGTGTATTAATGTTGTAATCGCGGACGTAGCGTTGGGCCGTGCCCTGATCGATACAGCCGAAATCACCATCTTGCCACGGAATAGTTTGAGCCCAAACAAAGCTTATAAATAACCATGATAAATACATTTTCCCCCCTGTGTTTCAGGCTAGTACAGAGAAGGGGAAATGCAATACGGGAATATAAAAATTGAAATCTTATACTCTGCGACAGCAGAGCTTCTTACTTTTGCCCGCCCTTGGTTTTTTGTTGCGCGGCGTATTCTTGTAAAGCTTTTTGGTAAAACTCAATGGGGTGTACCTTGGCCTCAACGAATTGTCCTTTAACCTGCTTAAGCACCATGGGCAGATTGAAAACTAGGGTTTCATTTTCAACTTTATGAAGCGTAAAGAAGAATGTAGTGCAATCGGGATAAGCACAGAATCCCAAGAAACTGAAATCTTTGACTTTATCTTTGTGGGCTTGATCGGGCTGAAGAAGAATTCCTTTAACTTCTCCTAAAATACGACCTGAGTCTCCAAATGTTAGATTCAACGCCTTATCCTTCTGGTCAACGTTGATCAGTTTGATCTGTTGAGTTCCAACGGGATTTGTTAGATACTTCAGAGCTTCCTGTGACGGAAATACGCTGGAAAGAACTTGGCCCAAAATATAATATTCTTCGAAGGTCAAAAAGGACTCATCGGAAGTTTTGTCTGTATCCGAAGCAGTCGAGTCAGAAGTTCCGGGAGAGGCAAGGGAAGACGAAGCCTCTGGGTTGGCTGAGTCCGTATTCGAATTCGAGGTTGACTCAGACACACTCGTGGATTGACTTTGAGGCTTAGGCTGGCGGCGGACGTCGTCCACTAGTGAGGTATCCACAGGTGTTTCAGTCTCTTGGGCTGTCACAATTCGGGGTAAGGCGACCGAGCCAGTTTGACTGTTTTCATTTGTCGGTTGTGATCGGCTTGAAATTACATCAGGAGTTTTAGGAAGCTCAGGCAATGTTCCTTCTGGGATTGATTGCCCATTATGAGGCCGTGATTCTGAGAGATCGGAGTCCTGATAAATAACAGGATTTTTTCCATCTTTTTTGCCGCGAGCCTCGGCTAATCGCTTTTGGTATTCTTTATTCTTGAGATCAGCCAGTCTGTCTTTCGGCTGAGAACAGCCGATCAGAAATCCTGACACCAAAAGCCCCAACATAAGAGATTTCATAGTAACTCCTTACCGGTGACCTACGATGCAGAAATTGGGCACAACTCCAGAGGCCCTAATTTTCGGGCCATGGAATTCAAGTGTAAAATTGTTAGACGGAAGCCGAAGTTGGGCTGGGCAGGGTCGGGCCGGAATTAAATCTCCTGCCTCGGACTGTTTTAGAGAATGTAGTTTTCAAAAGCGATAGTCTTAGGAGCTGACTTTCCGTCATTCTTGAATTTTAAGACAACTATTTGCTTCTGTTTTTCCGCAATCGTAAAAGGTCTTGCAAAACGGATGGTTAATTCCTGATTAGAATACATTTCTTGAATGTCGCTCGAGCCAGGGGCTACCATGATGACGGTGCCTTGATGGACGACCTTCTTGCGGCCATTCTGTACTCGTATCAACTTATAGGGCCGCTCTTCCAGCAAAGAGTTTTCGGGGCCAATGTACAGACTGTACTTAGCGTTACGGTTGCGCACATCATGCCCATTGGCCCTGATTTCTTCAACGGCTTTATCCAAATCTGTGACAGCAGCAAAGCTCGTGAAGGGAAGCAAGAAAATGCAGAGATACAAAGCGGTCCTTTTCATGCAAGTCTCCTTTTGAAACACATCTAAGTGATGAGTTCCTGCAAGATAAGTGAGCAATCTCAATGCCGATTTAAAGCTACTTAAGGGGGAGGCCCCTGTAATTAAGACGAGACTTGGTGACAATTTTAGCGCTATTTATTTGGCTTATGCCTTTCTGACAAATTCTGATTTAAGGTTGATAGAGCCAATCCCATCAATCTTACAAGCGATATCGTGGCCGTCTCCGCCATCAACAAGGCGGATATTTTTAACCTTTGTTCCACCCTTTACGACAGAGGATGAACCTTTAATTTTAAGATCCTTGATGACAGTAACTGAGTCTCCATCTTGTAATAACTGTCCATGAGCATCACGGATCGAGTTATCAGCTTCTTGCGCCGCTTGCTGAGCGGCCGTTTCGGCAGGATTCCACTCATGGATGAACTCGGGACAGATCCAAATTAGACCATCATGAAAAATAATTTCTGAGTTGCAAAGGAGACAATTAGT
>CAZETK010000056.1:0-22353 GCA_964515195.1 uncultured Pseudobdellovibrionaceae bacterium | reverse complement strand
TCCCAACCCACCCAATCCCATATTGGTAGTCTTAGCATCGATAAAATTGAGGACGTTAAAGCGCAAATCTCCCGTGTTAACACGTTCCTCTTTATTCAAGATAACAAAATTCGTATTGGAACCTTTGGCATTGAAGGCTTCTTTAAACGCTTCATTCCAAAAATGCACGGAATCTTCCGCTGCTGGAATAAGCCAATCCGGCGTCGATTTGGACAGATGAAAAACTATGGGCTTATTTGCACTAACATCGAAGCGACTTACCAAAATTATTTTTTTATAATCTTCATTACGCCGAACTGTATAATCAAGATGATGAGGCTTTGTGGCATCAAAAAAGCCAAATAGCTTATTATCATCGGCGTGATAGGTGAATGACTTATAGGTCGAAGGCTCCTTCTTTAAAAATGAAAGGATCACGCGGACGTTAGAATGAGAGTTTTCCAGTACAATTGATATAGATCGCGATTCGACGTTAAGCTCCACTAGCTTAGCACCGTTGCTGAATTCACCTCGAAATTGCTTCATGGAATTATTAAGATCTTCGGGCAAATTTACGCGATCTAAGTCTAGCTTGATATGTTTGGCATCTTTCCAGGATATACGATCATCTGATTCCCGCTCTTCTTTCATTCGTCGGAAGCGGCCATCCTTTTCAACTTTGAATTCTGAGTACTGACCTGGAATAAAAAGAATTTTTTTAAAGTTTCCAGCATTGTTCTTGGCTTTTTCATCCAATGCTATATTGATGACTTCCAAACCGTTCTGAGTTCTTTCGAATTTGACAATATTCTCAGTTGAATTATTAGAACCGTTATACATGGCCGAGTGAGATCCAATTAGATTCGAATTTTGATCGGGAGCACTTAGAAAAGTGGCGGCAAAATACCACTCAGTGCGGCTACCTTCACCTGTGAAAAAGTCCACAGGGAATGTGTCAATTTTCTTAATGGCTCCGAATTCTTCAAATCTAGTAAAGTCGATGACAACAAAACTGGCTTCACTGATATCCATGACGGGCCGATCTGAAAGACGAGTTGTGGATTCGCCATAGTCATTTTTAACCCTTTCACGAGAAGCTTTGGATACAATCGGATAGCCGAATAAAGGAACGGAAAGACGTCCGTCCGCCAATTTATCAGCATAGGTTTTTTCATGATAAGGAATGTGCGACTCGGGGGCCACTTTGGAAACTAACAGATGGGTGTTAGTCATTTTATAGTGGATTTCGTAAACACCGGAAGTATTAGGTTTAGCGAGGATAGGAATTGAATCCACCAGTTTAGCGTTTGTCTTATAATCCACGGCCGGATAAGTGACTAAATCTCCATCCTTTGTTTGGGCATTTACTTTATAAATTTCCGATGAAGAGTACACACCACCCTTAGCAAGAGGACCAAATGTCGTAAGAGGAAAGACCTTTCCATCGTATTTGGAAACAGGCTCCGCATAGCGTCCTTCACCGTCTGGTAACTTCGGATCACGCTTTTTCTGGCAGCCTATAAGCCCCATTGACATTGACAGTATCAATACAAGTGCCGCTTGAGGTAATGTCACCAACGCTTTCATGTAGGTCCTCCTAAAAGCTCACAGTTGTTGATCCATAAATAATGGAGTCATTTTCATCTATGAGTTTAAAATTCGAATCTTGTCCATTTGGGCGAAGCCAAGCTCCGCTATTTGTGTGTCCCAGAGCCAAACTCCACATGGGAGTAATGGCATAGCCAATTTCTTGAGAGTGTTCAAAGGCCTGGGAAACGCGGCCACGATAATTCCAAGCGTGGCGAAAAATCAGATCAGTTGAAAAGGTCCAATCCTGGATTGAATACGAGCCTGACAAGGTTTCACGTGACCCGTACTGGTTTAAAATGTTACCTGACGTGTCAGTTTCGTACTTATGAAAATTGCGCGATACTCCCAGTGCTAATCCAAATTCGAATCCTTTTGCCAGAACCGCAGGTGTAAGAGCGAACCGGTATCCAGCTCCGATACTAGCTTGTAAGTTTTGAGCCTTCTGAGAGTATTCCGAAGTCGGGAGGACGAGAGAAAAAGACATGCCGCCTTTAAGCCAATAGGCCAATTCTGCGGGGGCTTTGCCTAGTCCAAAACTTAGGTCTGAAAAACCGCCGTTAGGATCTTCGACATCCCGCAAATCCTGTTCGTAGGTAAATCGCGTGGTCAGATTCCACTGAGAAGAGATTTTGGTATCTATCCTGGCAAGAACAGAACGAGAAATTTTCTGACTTCCATCCTTCTGATCAATCATGCTTTGAGAGTGGGCGAGGGACAGGGAAGCTGAAACAATTTTTTCATCACCCAAGTCCTTGGGGCGCAAAGACGCCGTTTGTGAAAGAGTCTCAGCCCGCTTGTAATAGGCGTATTTCGTGGAAGAGGCAGTGCCATTGCTATAAGAATCCCTGGCGGAAGAAGTCTTTTTGGAATTGTATTGCGATCGGGAGTATCGAGACGTAACAGGATAATAAACACGCCCACTGTTAGGTTTGATTTTGGACTGAGTACGTTTGCTTATGGCTTGAGTGTGGGATTGACGAATCTGAGACTGCGTCCGTGACTGCACTTGCGATGACGCCTCTACACTTCCCATGGAAATGAGAAGAGCGGCTGTGATCACCAATTGAAGTGCCGTTAGGGTTTGTTTCGCCATTAACTATCCGGCCCCCTGATTTCAAGGGGCTCCTTTCCTCAATAAGTTAGATTTGCACTCCAGATGCCAGTCTCAAAATGGGACTACCTTGGTGGAGCCAATTCTGTTGGTTTTGAAGTTGAAGAAGTGTCAACTTTTTATACAGGATGCTCCAATTGGTCTTTTAATCATACGGAGCTGAGTGGACCCTTTTGAAGAGCAGTTCTTGATAAAAGCCCATAACACCAGCTAGAGTCCTTTCATGAAACGTGTCAAACTTTCGTTCTGCACTTTGAAACACTTAGCTGCAAGAAGCCGGTTTTATCTATGAAAATCGCGACTTCTCATCTTTACACCGATGGGGCTTGTAGTGGTAACCCCGGGCCTGGGGGTTGGGGGTTTGTTTTAGTGAACTCTCGCACTCAACAGGTCACTGAAGGTGGTGGCTTTGAACCGGGGACTACCAATAATCGAATGGAAATGACCGCTATCATTGAGGGCCTTCGGCAGGCGCGGCTCGAAAGTGTGAGCGAGTTATTGATTTTGACGGATTCAGTGTACGTGATCCGAGGTTTTACACAGTGGCGTTTTGGTTGGAAAAAGCGAGGCTGGAAAACTCAAGAGGGCAATCCGGTTTTGAATCAGGATCTATGGGAAACCTTGGATAAAGTGGCTCAAGGGATGAAACTCGAGTGGAAATATGTCAGAGGTCATCAGGGCACCCCTGGTAACGAACGAGTTGATACCATTGCCGTAGCCTTTTCACAAAGACAATCGCTTCACCTCTATTTGGGAGTTCCAGCTACGAACTATATTTTTGATGTCAGTGAGCTGCCTTCCGGTGAACCTTTGCCCGAGATGAATCGATCCTCTTCCGCGTCACAAACTAAAAAATCATTTTACATTAGTTTCGTTAACGGAGTTCTAAGTCGTCATGAGGATTGGGCCGCCTGTGAAAGAACAGTTAAAGGGCAATCAAAAGCGCTTTACAAGAAAGTTTCCTCCGAGCAAGAGTTGCAAGAGGTCCTGAAGAAATGGGGAGTTAATGGAAATTAAGGCAGCTAAGATATTAATTACGGGCGCTAATCGCGGAATTGGACGGGCGGTGGCCAAGCGGTTGGCTGAAGATGGAGCCCACCTTATTTTGGCTGTTCGAAAAGATAATCCGAATCTAGAAGATGAACTCAAGCAAAGAGGAGCCGCTTCGGTCACGACAGTGAGTTGCAATCTCTCTAGCCGTCAAGGCGTACGGGATTTAATTGGAAAAGTCGAACCCATGAAAGTCGATATTCTTTTTAACAATGCTGGTCTTATCGGAGGTGGCCTTTTAGAAACCCAGTCCGCAGACGAGATTTACGAAATCCTTCAAGTCAATGTAAATGCTTTAGTGCAATTAACTCAAGGGCTACTGCCTGGTATGTTGAAGCGAGGTCGCGGAAAAGTAATTAATCAAGGCTCGGTACTCGGTGTAATGCCTATACCTTCTTATAGTGTCTACTGTGCCTCTAAAGCGGCGGTTATTGCCTTTACCCACTCACTTAAGCAGGAATTAAAAGGAACCAATGTGACCACTTTAACTCTGGTCACTCCTGGAGTGAAAACGGATCTATTTGACAGTATGGAAGCTATTCACGGCCAAAATATGAAGCTGCCGAAATCCGCCCTGACCGTTGATCGCTATGCTGAAATGATCCGTGAAGCTATTGTGGCCGATCTGGAAGTTCTCAACCCATCCGGAATGATGGGAAGCCTTTTGCACGTTGTTCGCCATCTGCCATCGGTTTGGGATAAAGCGATTTCATTCCGTTTTAAACGAAGTTAAGAATCGATTCTGTATGTGAGAGTTGTCAGGAAAAGTTCAAGGCCTATAATGAGCAGTAAAAGGGTTTTCGATGAAAGTAGATGAGCTTCAAAGTTATTTACAAAAACAAATACCCATGACTCATCATTTGGGAATTCAAATCTCGATGGCAACAGAGGATCAAGTGGTAATCCAAGCGCCCTTAAAGGCCAATCGCAATCACCTTGGCACGGCTTTCGGCGGCAGTTTGAACTCAATTCTTGTATTAGCCTGCTACACGTGGCTGTTTAATATCTTAAGCCTGCATCGGCAGAAAAAACATATCGTCATAAAAGAAAGCCAAGTTCGGTACTTGCTTCCCGTCAACGAGGATTTTAAAGCCGTTTGTCGTCGACCCTCTGATGAGGGCCTGAACCGATTCCTCGATGCTTTTGACCGCAAGGGGAGAGCGCGGATTCAATTATCGTCTCAGATCTTGACATCAAAAGGTGTCGCCTGCGAGTTCCAAGGTGAGTTTGTCACCGTAGAGTTTAACGATTAAGTTTTATTTTCTTCGCGAAAAAGGGACTCTAAAGCTAGTGTATTCATTCAAACTGAACGGAAGCCGCTGCCACCGAGCCCGTAATCGTCAACTTCAACTTTTGATTCTCGATGCTTTTAATAGGCACAGGAAACGTGATGATATAGGGAGTGGCAAATTGCGTGTGATCCGGGTAGAGGGCTTGGACCTCTGTGGCCAATAGCTTAATTTTTTGTGCCTTACCCTCCCAGCGGCGGCCATCAGAATCGAGGAACATCTTCCAAAGTGTTTCGTTCTTGTGAAGGTCATCATGCTTTCGCTCGGGGGTGTAAAGGCTTACAAAAATCTGCGTGGTCCGATTGAGCTCGGCATCGATCTTGTTGATTTCAGATTCCAAGGCGTTTTGGTCCCACTGATAAAGTCGAGCCTTCTGCTGAATTTGCGCATCTGCCACTGCCGAGTTGATAAGAGTGGCTGACATGTGCAAGGTGTTGATGAGTCCCTTGTAGGTTTCAATTTTCTTTGTGTAGGGTGAAATTCGTCGTTCGTACTCCCGTTGAGAAATTACATTCACGCCATAGGTGTTAATGCCTGTGGATGCGCAGGATATTAAAAAAATCATAAGGGACGCTAGATAAAAAATTCGTTTCATGGCGATTCCTTTAAGTGGGACGAGAGATAATCATGGAGATCCTTGAAAACAGTCAGCCGGTGAGTGTCGTTAAACATTTCATGGCGAGCTCCATCGCCATAGATCAAATATTTTTTGTCAGGGCTTCCTAGTTTTTCCACCCAGGCCAAGGTCGCTTCTGTACTGACCACCGGGTCTTTCTCGGGGCAAAGCAGAAAAGTAGGAAGCTGAATTTGGCCAGCGTGCTCTAGAATATACGGAAAAGTCTTTAGAAACCCCAGATAGACGCCCGAAGAAACTCGGTCATGCCGAAGGGGGTCCTTATCGAATTCGCGCATAACATCGGGGTCTCGAGTCAGCATTTCATTCTTGAGACCAGTCGACAGAGTTATTTTTGGTAAAACGTTCTGCAGCCACTCAGCTGCCATTTTTTTGAAAGCGGGAACTTCCACAGCGATTCCAAAAAGAGGCGCGCTCAGAATTTGAGCTTGGAATTCCTTCTGTGATCTTTCAAGCAGGCCCATATTTTGGACCAGTGCCCCCATCGAGTGAGCCAACAAAAAAATCGGTTTTCCACTGGGGATTTGCTTTAAGATGATCTCAAGAAACTTCAGGTAATCTTTGACATAATCTTGAAAGTCATTTGCATAACCTCGAATACCAGCGGATTTACCGTGACCTCGCATATCCCAGGCCCAGAAGGAAAACCGCTGCTCATCGAAATATTCTACAAGCCGGTGATAACACTCGGAGTGTTCGCCTTGACCGTGGGTGACGATGATAAAGGCTTCAGGGTCCGCGGATTCCCAGCCTTGATAAAAAATTCGGGTTTTGTCGAAACTCTCAAACGAGCTTTCGTATCTTCGATACATATCCCGTTATTTTAGGACGATAAAAGACCACGTAGCAAGATGGTATCGCGGTCAGTTGAGCTTTTTATATCGTTGATTTCCTTTGATTCGGGAAATGGATAGTCAAGGTTGTAGTGAATGCCTCGTGATTCCTGCCGCTGAAGGGCGCAGTAGATTGTGAGATCCGAAACTTTGGCGATATTTGGTAGTTCCAAAATATCAGGATGAAGCCGAAATTGGGAATAATAGTCTTTTACTTCTTGCAGAATATTTTTAAGTCTATGCTGGGCTCGGTGAAGTCGTTTGTTAGAGCGGACAATGCCGACATAATTCCACATAAGAGCGCGGATTTCATCCCACATATGATGAATCACAATCATTTCATCAGCGTCCGTATGGTTGGGATGCTGCCATTCCGGCGGAGTGCCTTGAATCAGTTCATTGAGGCCCTCTTGACATAATTTTTCCGAGACATTGTGGGCCATGGCTAAACACTCAAGCAGAGAGTTCGAGGCGAGACGGTTCGCGCCGTGAAGGCCATTGCAAGCGGTTTCGCCAATGGCCCATAAGCCGGGAATATCCGTTTTCCCCGCGACGTCCGTCATAACACCACCACACAAGTAGTGGGCTGCTGGCACGACGGGAATGGGCTCTTTTCGCATATCGATTCCGAATTCCAAGCATTTTTGATGGATCGAAGGAAAACGCGTTTCCGCAAAGCCCACAGGAAGTTGAGTCATATCCAGAAAGACGCAAGAGGCTCCAGACTTTTTCATTTCGGCATCAATGGACCGGGCGACAATATCCCGAGGAGCTAGGGAGCCCATAGGATGATACTTGGTCATAAACGCTTCACCCTCTTGGTTGAGAAGTTCACCGCCTTCACCGCGAAGCGCTTCAGAAATCAGAAAGTTACGAGAGTCGCGGTGGAAAAGGCAAGTCGGGTGAAATTGCATGAACTCCAAATTGGCAATCCGAGCACCGGCTCGATAAGCCATGGCGATGCCATCACCAGTGGCTCCACTCCAATTAGAAGTATAACGATAAACTTTTCCCGCCCCGCCGGTGGCAAAAATCACTTCTCGGGCTAGATAGGCATCTACTTCTCCGGTACTTTTATTAAGAGCGTAGACTCCTACACATCGGGGAGGTGACATTTTCCACGGTTGGATCCGTCTATTCATAATCACATCGATGGTAAAGGTATCCTCTTTGATTTCAATACGTCGATTTTCACGAACGCGCTGAAGAAGAACATCGTGGAGATGAGAACCTGTGTGATCTTCAAAATGAAGAATCCGCCGCTTACTGTGTCCCCCTTCTCGAGTTAGGTCGCCAGTATCAAGGCGGGCACCCCAATTTATCAGATCCTGAATACGATCAGGGGCTTGACGCACCACGTTCTCAACGGCCTCAAGATGACACAATCCGGCGCCAGCTGTGAGGGTATCTTGAATATGATCTTCGAAGGAATCGCTTTGGGACATGACGGCCGCAATTCCACCTTGGGCCCGTGCCGTATTCGTGTGGTTCACTTTTTCCTTAGAAAGTAGAGTGACTTCAAAGTGTTCGGATAGTTGAAGAGCCGCCGCTAGACCTGCCAGCCCCGAACCCACCACCAAAATTTCGCAGCGAAAAAGCGCCATAGGTCCAGGGGTTTACCTATTTTTAACCCCATTGGCAAAGTCCTTTGTCTTGATTCTTGGAGGAGAATTCCTGACAATTTCATTATGAGTATTAAACCCTTGATTTTTCTGTTCTTTGCTTGGCTCCTCTGGGGCGGGATCGTGACCCAGAACGTCCTGTCGCAAGATGGCCGTAATCAGCAAGAACTGGTTGAATCAAAAATGCAGTCTCAGGGGCAGCTGTTGGAGTGGTTCTTCCAAGAGAGAACTCTTCAGCTGAAGGGCTTCCACGATGAAGAGCCCATTGTCTCGCGCTACTCGCAAGATCAATGGAAGAAAATGGATCCATGGAAGGGGATTGTCTTTTTGAAGGGCTCTCAAGCCTACTTGTATGGCTCCTTCGACAAGATGATGCCTCAGGCCCATCGAAAACAACTCACTGAGAGTGTAAAACGTTTGCGCCCAGCCGGACGAATCGACGGTGTCCATTGGGAGGCCTTCCAGTGGAATGGATCTGCTTTTATTGTGGCCTTTGTTTCTAGAGGTCAGGAGGCCCAGGCCTTTATCGCCCTTGCTGATGATTGGGGACGAAGCTTATCTTTGATTTCCAATGACAGCGGTTGGTATCTCACCAATCAAGCCGGACGTATCGTTTTTCATTCGGATGTTCGGTATGTCGGAGAAAAACGTCCGCAGCCATTTTTGGCTGAACTTTCGCGCCCCTTGAAAACCACGAATCTAATTGGACGCTTACAAGTCCCAGCTGCTAAGTCGAGGGCGCCTCTGGTCGCTCAATTGGTTTTGATCACTTTAGGAATGGCTTTGATCTCCAGCGTTCTATTAAGCCAGCTTTTGAAGAAAGAGCGTCGCCAAGGTGAAAAGCAAATGGCCGCAATGAAGAAGCATCTTCTTGAAGAGCACCAGAAGAGCCTGGCGAAGAAAAAAGAGGACGCCCCGGCAGCACCTCCACCCGTATCAAATGAACTTTTATTTAAAGACCTTTCTCATCGAGTGGCTTCATCTTTGGGGCGACAATTGCAGCCGTCTTTGATCAATATTTTGGGGCAAGGCCAATGGCTGATCAGCGTTTCAGAAGGGCGAAACAACGAAGAAAAAAGCTCTATCGAGACTATAATCCGTGAAGCTCGGCAATCAAAAAGTATTTTAGATAAACTTCTGGCTGTCGCGGGCGAAAAGGATCTTCACAAGTTTCCAATGAAACTTGAAACACCGGTGTTGCGTACCCTCAAGCGGTGGGAACCTGAATTTCTGCACGAAAGTATCACGCTGGAAAAAGAAATTGAAGATACAAGCTTTTTTCCGCTGAACTCGGAAGCCCTTGAGAAAGCGTTATCCCATTTGCTGCAAAACTCTGTGGAGGCCCTTACCCGACGCTTGGATAAAAAAATTAAAATTGAGGTGCGTGATGAAGGTCCCACTCTGCTTTTGGCCGTAGAAGATAACGGTGGTGGCATAGAGTCTCATCATTTGGCTCTTATCAGTGACCCCTTTTTCACCACGAAGAATCATCAAAACCGTTTAGGCCTAGGGCTGACGGAAGCTTTCGGTATTTTTAAACAGCATCACGCCATAGTGACTTTAACGTCTGAAATTGGGAAGGGGACTCGGTTTGAGATCCGCTTTGATAAAAACGCAGCGCAAACGCTTATCGAAAAATCAGCCGAGAAAAGACATTCAGAGCCTGAGCCGCTAGAGGGGTTTATCGTGATTCCGCAAAACCTTCCCCGTCCCCTGGAGACGGAGATTCAGAAAGAAGAGTCCCTTGTTCCGATCAGTACGGCAGTGGATGATGAAATTGAAAAGCTGCTGGAATTGACGGATCTGGATTTTATTGAGTCGCCAGATCGCGAGATATTGGGAGATCATCTTAGTGCTGTCCATATGGTGGAAACTGAGATAGATCATGAAACTGACTTCCTCGACACCAATCCGCTTTCGAGCCAACCGGATGGGCTGGATGCCGATGCCACTCAGGAAGAAAACTTATCTTCATCGGATTCAGAAGTAAGGTCTGAGACGAGAGGAGACTTGGCTGGGGATGAAGAAGAGGATGAATTCAAAATGACTGGAATTCCATCGCGAGGACTGAATGCATAACTTGAGATCACAAGCATTAGTGACTCTGCTTTTAGGGCCGGGTACGGATCGAGAAGCCCTGGCCCAATTCCTGGAGCAAGCCGGCTACAAAGTTTTAGCGTTCAAAAATCCCGCAGTTTTCTTTGAGACTCTGAGTGAAGAAAAGCCTTTTGTCGTAGTTCTGGAAACATCAGCCCTGAGATCAAAATTGAGTGAGTGGGTGTCCCAGATGCATTCAGTTTCTCAAAACATGAACTGGATCGCCATGGCACCACAGAATCAATTCACGATTCTTGCGAGTTACCAGAATCGTGGTTTGGTGGAGGTGGTGACAACGGATACTCTTTACTCCCGCGAACGATTGCTTTGGGCCCTGGATCGAGAACTTGAGAAGTGGGACCTTAGGCGCATTCGGCAATTGGATTTTGTAGAAGAGGCGGCTCAAAGGTCAGAAGTTGAAAGTTCTAAGATCGTGGATTTTGATACCTTGTTGCAAATTCGTCTCCAAGACTCAGCCCTGCGAAGAAGACCTTTGGTATTGGGAGTCTTAACTTTGGATGATGCCGAAGAAATTTCAGCCTTTTGGGGTGCAGATACTCTTAAGCAAGTTCAGGCTTTATTGCCAGAGTTGATCCGCCTGCGGTTTGGAGTTCAGAACTGCGTGATCGAAGATCAGAAAAATTATATTTTATTAAATGCCACCACTCCGGATTTTTTATCAGAGGTTCAACAGCTGCAAACACAATTGCAGGAGCAGGGGCGTGAGCGTTTCGGATTTCGAATTTCCTTGAGCGGTGGCCTATGTGAAGCCTCTGTTCACGCGAAGGATCGTCAAGAAATGCGCCGTTTAGCTGAAGAGGCCTGTCGTCAAATGTCGAGTCGGGGCGGTGGAAGAGTGGGAATACCGAAGCCCATTCAAGGAGGCCCGAATGGAGATATACCGCAAGACATGGGCTGAGATTGATCAGAGCCACCTCCGGTACAATGTTGAACTCCTTCAAAAGCATTTTCCTCAAGATACGTTTCTATGTCCTATGGTGAAGGCCAACGCCTACGGCCATGGCGATGTGAAGTTGGGGAACCTTTATCAAGAATGGGGCCTGAAAAATTTAGGAGTCTGTCTGATCGAGGAAGGCCTGTTGCTCCGGCAACTAGGGGTGAGCATTCCGATTCTTGTTTTTCGCGGTTTTGATCACAAAGGTGCCGTTGCTATGTTGCGGGCGCAAATGACCCCGGTTGTGAGCAGTTGGGAGCAATTTGAGATTCTTGTGAACTTAAAGGAACCGACGCCTATTCATCTTAAATTTGATACGGGAATGAGTCGTCTGGGCTTTTGTGCCGAAGACAGTGAAAAACTAGTGGCCCAGTTGAAAAATCACACCTATCTAAAGCTAGAAGGAGTGCTCACTCACCTGTACCAGAGCGAAGATGGAATGGACCCGCATGGGCACACGGCGGCCCAATTGCAGCAGTTTGATAAGATTGCGGAATTTTTTCAGGATATTTGCCCTTTGTTTCACGCTTTGAATAGCGGCGGTATAATTTCCAAAATCGAGATGGCCCAGCTTCAGTCACAAAATGGGATTTTGTTTAAAAGAAACTGGGGCTTGCGCCCGGGGCTTCTTTTGTACGGCTATAATCCTGTTGAAGAAAGCATTGTCGACTTCAAACCCGCTATGACATTAAAATCTCACACCAGTGTTGTGCGAAAGCTGAAGGCAGGAGAAGGGGTCTCCTATAATCACACATGGAAAGCTCAGCGAAGTTCACAAGTGGCTGTCGTTCCGATCGGATATGCAGATGGTTGGCATCGAATACTATCCAACAAAGCGAATGTTTTATGGAACGGCGCCAAGGCTTCGCTCATTGGAAATGTCTGCATGGACTATATCATGGTGGATGTTACGGATCTTTCCATAGAAAAGGAAAATGAAGTGGTATTTTTCGGTCAATCCCGAACAGGTGCTGTTATTTCTGCCACAGAAGTGGCCCAAGAAGCGGGCACGATAACCTGGGAAATTTTGACCAGTATAAGCGAAAGAGTACCTCGGGTTTATGTGTAGGCCCATCAAGTGATTCTTGCCAATCCTTCTTGAGACCTCTATTCTGGCCTTCGAGGGAAAATGGAAGCTGAAGCCATAGGGCCGATCACGGCAAAATTCAAGAACCTCGTTAATGAGGTCGGCCGCATGAGCGTAATGCTAGGTCGCTCATTACGCCTTGCCTTTTCAAAGCCTTCCCGCTGGGGCGAGGTTTTGAAGCATATGGAATTCATCGGCAACCAATCGGTGGGTATTATTTTTCTAACCAGTCTTTTCACGGGATTGGCCTTGAGTTTTCAAGTTTATTTGGGTTTTAAAATCGTGAATGCCACCAATCTGGTGGGCCCTGTTGTCGCCTTGGGGATTTTCCGCGAGTTAGGTCCTGTGCTGACCGGCTTGATTGTGGCGGCTCGTGCAGGCGGCGCCATGGCGGCCCGTCTGGGCACTATGCGGGTAAATGAACAAATCGATGCTTTGGATGTTATGGGCGTGGACACCGTTCAGTATTTGATTTCCCCCCGGATCTTGGCGGCCTTTTTATGTATGCCGATGTTGACGATTATTTTCGACTTTGTTGCGATGGTGGGTAGCTGGTTTCTGGTGGTCTATTTGGTGGAGTTGGATCAGGCGGTTTTTTTCGATCGTATTAATGTGACGGTTCAATTTAAGCATATTATGGAAGGCTTGATCAAATCGTCGGTCTTCGGGATCGTCTTTGCTTTAATCTGCTCCTATAGAGGTTATCACACCAAAGGCGGAGCCAAAGGGGTGGGTGAAGCCACCAATCGTGGTGTGGTCATCAGCATGGTGATGATTATTGTTTTGGATTACTTTTTGACTAACATCATTCGCTTGTATGATGTCGCCATGGGGAACGTATGAGCGACGAGAAAAAATCCCCTGAGATCGCCGTTCTTTTGGATGACGTCAAAAAAACCTTTGATGGCAAAGATTTTATTTTTAAGGGACTGAATCTTGAAATTGAGAAGGGCTCATTGACAGCCATCATCGGATTTTCCGGTACGGGCAAGTCGGTTTGCCTTAAGCATATCATTGGTATCATCAAGCCTACCTCTGGACGCATTGAAGTTCTAGGGCAGGATATCGTGGCTATGAGTAAAGAGGACCTGACGAAGTTTCGCCAGAAATTCGGTGTGCTTTTCCAGTCGGCGGCCTTATTTGATGATATGTCCGTCCTCGACAATGTGAAGTTTCCCCTCATTGAGCACCGGCCTCACTTCACCCCTCAGCAGATCGAGGCCATTGCTCGGGAAAAATTGCAGCAAGTGGGCCTTGACCCGAAGCACTATGATAAACTTCCCAGCCAAATTTCAGGTGGGATGCAAAAACGGACTGGATTGGCTCGTGCCTTGGCTCTGGATCCTGAAATTATCGTCTATGACGAACCCACAACAGGATTAGACCCTGTCCTTACAGAAATGGTGGATAACTTGATTCTGGACACCCATCATGCAATGGAAGGGCGGACCAGCATCATGGTGAGTCATGATTTAAGTGCTGCGTTCCGAATTGCTGATAAAATCGCCATGCTAGACGGTGGTCGGGTTTTACTCTATGGAACGGCTCAGGATTTTTATGATTCGGATATTGAGTTGGTAAAACGTTTTGTCACAAAAGGTACAAAAAGAGAGTCTTCTCGACTATCGACTTGAGACTTGGCCCAGTTGGCAGCACAATGGGAATGTGATTAGAAATTTAGGAGTGAATTCGCAGCTTTGAGCAGGCGGTCGTGAGTTGGTTACAACATGAGTTGGTTTAAAACACTTGAGGTTAAAGTAGGAGCCTGAGTTGTTTTTGTCGGTGGGCTCATTGGCGTCATGTCCATGCAGGTCAGCGATGATCCGGCTTTTTTATCAAAGAAGCAAAAAGCCCACTTTTTGATGCCCTCTGCGACAGGTCTCATCCGAGGAAGCACGGTTAAGTCCGCAGGAATTCCAGTGGGTGTGATTAAAGACATCACCCTTGAGAATGGGAAAGCCCGTATTGATATTTCACTACGATCTGACGTCCCCCTTCGAACCTCTGCGGAAGTTACGATTAAATCTGCTGGTATTTTGGGAGACAAGTATGTTGAGGTCAGTCAAGGCGCTGAATCGGATCCTCCTTTGCCGGACGGAGGACAGATCCTCAATGTCCAAGACCAAGGATCTTTAGATAACGTGGTGGCTAAGATTGGTGAAATTTCGGGTTCCCTGAAGAAAGTGTCAGACAACCTGGCGGAAGCCGTCAGTGAAGATGGAACCAACCGCCATATTTTAGGACGAGTCATTCAAAACATCGAAAAATTAACGGGCGATCTGGCTCAGATGACAGGGGAAAATAAAGATCAGGTTCGAGATATTGTCGACCAAGTCCATAATATCACCTCAACTTTAGATGAACTGATAAACGACGATTCAGATGAGGGCTTTAAGAGGACTTGGAAAAAAACCATGGCTCGTCTGGATAACACGATGAAGAACATCGATGAAGTGACCAGCAAAATTAATAATGGCGAAGGAACCATCGGTCGTCTTATCAATGACGAAACCACGGTGGAAGAACTCAATACGGCTATTCAGGGCGTATCGGGTTTGCTGGATCAAGTCAGCCGAGTTCAGACGGCCTTTGATTTCAACGCTTCTTATCTGGGAGAAATCGGAGAAGCCAAAACCAATATCGGTATCCATATTCAACCTGGACTTGATCGTTTTTACTATATTGGAATCGTCGATGACCCCGAAGGTGTTGTCCGTAATACCAACACCCTAGTCACGGATCCTAACACGGGCACGGTGATTACCGATGTAGACGAAAGAAAGACCTATCGTAATCGCACAAAACTGACAGCCTATTACGCCATGAATTTTTGGGATTTCACCATTCGCGGAGGTATCATAGAAAATTCCGGCGGACTGGGGTTGGATTACAACTTCTTCCGTAAAAAACTACGATTTTCTGTCGAGGCTTTTGACTTTAATGAAATGAGCCTACGAGCCTATGCCCGCTATAATCTTTTCTGGGGATTGTATCTTGTCGGCGGGGTGGAGGACATTCTGGATAACCATGAAATGCAGTCCGGGTATCTGGGAGCCGGTTTATTTCTTACTAACGATGATCTTAAACTCTTACTTTCAAGGGCCCCTTTCTAATGTTTAAAAGAGCACTCATCAGTGTCAGTGATAAAACCAATCTGATTGAATTTTTAACACCCCTAGTTTCCCAAGGTCTAAAACTTGTCTCGACCGGAGGCACCGCCCGCTATCTGCGTGAACAGGGGTGGGAAGTCGTCGATGTCTCTGAAGTGACCGGATTTCCAGAGGTGCTGGACGGGCGGGTCAAAACCCTTCACCCTCATGTTCACATGGGACTACTGGCCGTGCAAAAGAACTCTGAACATGTGACGGCTCTTAAACAATTTCAAGTCGAGCCATTCGACCTGGTTGTGGGAAATCTTTATCCGTTCGAAGAGACCTTGAGGAAGCGCTCGCCGGAAGAAGAATTGATTGAAAATATTGATATCGGCGGTCCTTCTTTTTTGCGGTCCTCCGCAAAAAACTTTGAAACTGTCACTGTTGTCTGTGATCCAAACGATTACCGCTGGATTCAAGAAAAATCCTATCAGTTATCTCGGAGCGATCGTAAAAAATTAGCAGCAAAAGTTTTTCGGTTGATAAGTGTTTATGATCAGCTGATCTCGGAAACGCTAGATCCTGATCAAATCTCTTTGTGGTCTGTGGGCGGTCGTTTGAATCAGAAACTTCGCTATGGAGAAAACAGCCATCAACAAGCCTGGTGGATCAAAAAATCCGGAACGGAGGCGGGCTTTGCGGATGCTGAAATCTTTCAAGGCAAAGAGCTTTCCTACAATAACCTTTTAGATTTGGACGCGGCCTTAACCCTTTGTCAGAGATTCGAGCAACCTGCCGTCGTAGCGGTGAAGCACAATAACCCATGCGGGGCCGCAGTGGATACGAATACAGAAGCCGCTCTGAGTAAAGCACTAAAAGCCGATCCCATGAGCGTTTTTGGCGGCATCATTGTTATGAATTTTGAAGTGCAGGCAGTCCATGCGCAATTATTGAAAGAACTTTTTTTGGAATGTGTATTGGCTCCGAAGTATTCCCCGGAAGCACGCGAAATTTTAGCGGCTAAAAAAAATGTCAGAGTTTTGCAATGGGATTTCCCACGTGACCGTCATGCCTTAGAAGTTAAAAGCATCCAAGGGGGCTTTTTGCTCCAGCAGCCTGATACGCAATTCAGTGATCCCTCAAATTGGGAATTCATCGGTTCAATGCCCGACCAAGGTCTAATCCGCACCATGCAATTCGGTGAGCGAGTCTGCGCAAGCCTGAAAAGCAATGCCATTGCTATTGTTGGTGATGGCCAGAGCTTAGGTCTAGGAATGGGGCAAGTGAATCGTGTCGACGCCGTCGAACAAGCTCTTCAAAGATGGAAAAAACATCATGCAGATAAAGTAAATAATATTGTTTTAGTGAGTGATGCTTTCTTTCCGTTTCCAGACTCTGTGGAGTTGGCGGCTCAGCAAGGAGTTCGATGGATCGTTCAGCCGGGAGGTTCATTAAAAGATTCCGAAGTGAAGGCTGCGGCCCAAAGGCTCAATGTAAATTTGGTATTAACTGGAATTCGACATTTCCGCCATTAAAAGTCATAATGAGAGCTCATGAAAAAAGACCCATCCCATGAAAAAATTTGGATCGTAAAGGCCTCTGATACCATACTCGGGCCCTTTACTTTGGAAGAGTTGGCTAAGGCCGTTCGGACAAAGCATGTAGGTCTTTTGGATGAAGCGCGAACCCCAGCAGACAGATGGAAATTTGTTCGCGATGTTCCCGAGCTGCAATTAGCCATTTCTGAGCTGGTTAACCAAGATGAAACCGTCGAAAACACTCAAACGGCTTCTCGGACGCAATTAACCGCGACTCACCGAATTGATGACGATAAAACACCGATTCCAATTCCCACTCCCATAAAGCCTGTTGAAACAGTTCGCTCTAACGCAGAACCTCCACCGATTGCTCCTGAGAGCCATCGATCTGGGATTCGCTCCTATGGCGTACAAAAGCCTCGTGAACCTCTTCCTATCCTAAAGATTTTAATTGGGGTTTTTGTCACCGCAATTATCGTAGTGGGAGCCGTGCTATTTGTTGAAAAGCAATCCTGGCAGCGAGAGCAAAAAAAATCGTGGGCTCAGTTTCAAAAGCTTCATAGTGCTAAACTTTATCACGAAGCTTATAACGAGCTTAAAAAAGTTCAAATGGAGTATCCTGACCAACCCTCGGCCCTGACTCGAGCTGGATTTTTATTTTTAAATCCAGGCCGGGAGCTTGTGAAGGCAAAGCGATTGTTCGAGCGATCCAGCCGGCTTGATCCGACCAATAAAGAACTCATGATTCAGAATCTTAATGGGCAGGGACTGGTGGCCATGTACGATGGGCAGGAAAGTCAGTCTCGTGCCTTTTTTGATCGAGCCTTGACATTAGAGCCGGGCAATTGGATGACCCGGCTAAATTTAATTTCATTGGCGACCGTTCAAAAGCGCTGGGGAGACGCCTATAATATTTCACAACAACTTATCTCGGATGAGCCTAATCGTGCATATCTTATTCAAGCCTCATTGGTTGTTCTGGCGGATCAACATCGTGACAAGGCTTCACAGGTTTTGTCGGGATTATTAAAAACATTGGATCACTCGTCCCATTTGCGACCCGAGCGTCGCCTTATGGCGATTCGGCTGGCAACCCAGATAAATGATCATGCAACACTACAGACCGAGATTGGTCGATTCTTCGAAGACCTTCCTAGCTTACAAATTCAATTTAGCGACCATTTGACCGTAGATCAGCGCTGGCAGGATTGGAATATTCTTTATAACTTCTGTTCGGAAATAACGGGGCCTGAAAAGTTAGAGGCCGAAATTCTGGCGCTTCAAGTTGTATGCATATCGCAAGTTCAGAAATGGACCGAAGCTGAAGAATGGGTGACAGAAGGTTTAAAACGCTTTCAGAACCATCCCACTTTGCTGTTAGCCCAATTGCATATGTTGACTTCTATGGGACGATGGCCAGAGGTGCGCGCTTTGATGAGGCATCAAGTTTTGTCGAATCAAAAGGCGGCTTCTTGGATGTTCGCGAAATCCTGTTTAGAAGAGAAGAACTACGCGTGTGTGGGAGGTTACTTAAATCCCCTGGCCCAAAACTCATATGTGTCGACGCCCGTCTATGTACTGCGTGCGAACATGCAGTGCCGGGAAAACTTATTCGACGACTGTCGATTTTCAATCAGCCAAGGATTATCACAAGACCCACTTGCTGCAGGTCTATTGAGAACACGTTACAATCTTGAGGAATCATTGTGAAAATGGCGAGCAAGTGGATCATGACAGTCTTAGTGGCAGGATTGCTGGGATGCACGCAGAATGACTTTTTTCAATATTCGGAAGATGACGTTATGGTGGTTGAAAGTCTACCTCAGGATTTTCCGGTGCCTGATCATATCTGGAATAAAACGTTGCCCCAAGATGCACTTGAAAAACAAAAGAGTATCGCCTATACATCGGCAAGGGTTGTATTAAAAGAGAAGAACATAGGGATTCTTAAGGATCCACTTACGGTTTTGGAATTCCCTCGGGGCGGCGGAGAAATCGATCTTTCCCGTGTGACAACCGGCAATCCTGGTACCTTTTATGTTAAAATTGAGGTTCCTGAGTTGGCGAAAGCTAAAAACAAGAAGGTATTTTTCATCAGCCAAAGTCGCAAACGGCGAATTGAGGGCGAAATTTTAGGTTCCGGCTGTAAGCGTTTACTTGATATTACGGGGGACTTTTTGGCGGCTCAAGATGAAATGGGAATTAAAGTCAACACGACTCAGTACCGTCACCTCTCTTTATTAGGTGGACACTTCATAATTTTGGGAGAACTGGAGCAGAATTGGATGATCACCCAAGTCACTTTCTTCGATCCTAATCAGCCGAAGCTTCAATGTCCTGAATTTCGAAGTGTGGAGTAGTTAACATGTGGAATTTTATTCAGGCGTATCGGAGATATGACCCAGCCGCCAAGTCAAACTGGGAAATACTTTTTTTATATCCAGGCCCGAAAGCTATTTTATTTTACAGGATCGCACATTTCTTTTACCGACATAAACTTTTTTTTGTTTCCAGATTGTTATCTGAAATTGGCCGATTCCTAACAGGGATTGAAATACACCCAGGCGCTAAGATTGGAAAGCGTTTGGTGATCGATCATGGCATGGGAGTTGTTATCGGTGAAACCGCTGAAGTCGGAAATGACTGTATTATTTTTCACGGTGTCACGTTGGGGGGATTGAAATTTAAACCCCAGAAACGCCATCCAACGGTCGGTAACAATGTCTTGATAGGTGCGGGCGCCGCTATTTTTGGTCCCGTCACTATCGGAGATGGCGCTCGAATAGGAGCCAACGCGGTGGTGACCCGTGATGTGGAGCCGCAGTCCACAGTGCAGTTGAATGAATTTCATCGGTGATAGAGGCCTTGTGAGACGAATCGGTTTAAGATTTTAGTTTCCTTTAACGGTAGAGATCAGGCAGAGTAAAGCCGTCTTTCATAATCCAAGTCGCATTAAAAAAATCCCAGCCTTGGAACGTCCTTCGCAAATGAAGCTCTGAAACAGATTTGGCTTCGCCAAAGTTTTTCGGACCGGGAGTGCAGTTGATGCAAGGAGTTTCCCGCATCCAATAGGAAGAGGTGACGATGGCTTCCGCATAATTGGGATTGTATTCGGGATTGGCAGGATCACTGTTGGGATAATATCCAATTAAAGGTCCCCCGTGGGCGCTAGGTGCAACAGTAACAGACCCTGTAGCAAGAGTATTTTGGATGATACTTTCCGGATCCATACGGCCGATAAGGCCTCCGACCTGATCGCCTCCGCTGACAGGGCCTGAAGCTATCGAGTCTTTAATGACCATAGAGCCAGTTGACCCGATCTGATGATACCCGACGAGCCCGCCGGCGCCGCTACCTGCCCCGATCACTGTGACCGAAGTCATGGCATTCGAAATTCCGCCTGCCCAATTATTTCCGATAAGGCCTCCAACATAAACATTTCCCTGGGCCTGGCCCGTGACACTGATATGTTCAACATCGCCATTCCAGTTTCGGCCGATCAAGCCTCCGACGCCCACTGAGTTGGGTCCCCTGACTTGCACATTGGTGGCTGTGACATTCGTTACTTTGGATTGGCGCAAGTACCCTGTCAGGGCTCCAGCACTCCAATTTCCAGTGGCAGTCACCGTGAAGTCTTTAATATGAAGATTGCGAATGGCAGCCTGACTACGGACACAACCGAAGAAGCCAGCGTAATGATCGTTGGGCGCGGTCATGTGGGCTCCAGTAATCGTTTTATCATTGCCCTCCAGAACTCCAATGAAGCAATCCATAACATTTGCAAGGTAGTATCCGCCGATGCTTGTCCAATTATTTGTGGGGCCGAATGCGGCAGCCACATCAATGTCCTGAGTGAGAATATAAAGCGCAAGTCTATTTTGGGATATGGCTTGGAGCTCAGATGCATTTGAGACCAATTCAACTGGGTAAGATGTAAGGGTTTTAAAAAGTCGGGTACTTCGAACAACAGGTCCTTGCTCCGCCTGCAACTCCTGGCCTCCAATGGAGCCAGAAAAATACGGTGAGACATGAGGCAGCGGGCCTTGGTAACCATAATTAATGCTTAAAGAAAATTTTCCGTCCGCTGAGCAGGTTGAATTTTGTGGAGCATCCAAACTGGAGCCACTGATCTTGACATCACCCCACTGCGGATCACAGCTTCCTTCCAAAACCCACGCTGAAGACGAGCCCTCTTGAAAAACCCGATCCATGATCGGTGCGTGAGGGGAGGAGCGACCGGTGAAAGCCAGCTTGAAGTTTAGATCATCCAGCTGAGCCGCCATTCGACAGTTCATTTCATGCTTAACGACCTGTCCTTCAATGACAGCCGAGAACTGCGCTTTGAAAGTCCCGACCGGACTCCTTTGTCGAGAGCTGAGATCAATATTCAGATCTACGCCGCCGCCCTGATAGCGGGCTGTACGGACTCCTGGCAAGATCGTGCGCTCAACGTTGACCGGACCGTAATTATAACGGCGTAACCCCGAACCTTCTTGAGTGCCCGTGACCACAGAGGCACGGCTGGTTTGGTCTTCGGAATTCACTTCGACCATGACATCAAGCCCTTCTGTCGGGCTCTTTTCCCAGCGACACCAGGCTTCGTATTTCCATGGGTTTTGCAAAAGATCTTTCAAAGATTTGGCGCGAACGTAAAGACCTTCCCGGTAACCGATGAAGTCTTTGTTGTAGGGTGAAAACTCAATCTGCGCATCAGGCAGAATACTGGAAACTTTTTTACACTCATTGTGGTTGATGATCTCGCCTTGGAACTTTCCGTCCTTGACCGTGATCTGGCCTGCGAGGAAATCATTTTCCTTTTGGCTGCCGCACTCATACTCGGGAATGACTCGGTAATAATCACCGGGATCAGGTTTGCCATCATAGCCTTCGCCATTTCCACCACCCGACATCCCCATGGATTTAGAAATGGATTGAAAATTCACGGAATTTTGCAAGCCGCCCGAGCAACCTTGATAGGTCAGAACGACGAGCAGCAATAGAATGGCCAAGAGTTTGCGCATCTATTTTCTATTGTATGGCTTGGGAGTGGAAACCCAAAACTCTATCTCAGAATCTCAGATTAAAACGATCCCGTTTGCTTGGAAAGTCGCACCTTGTTCCATTTTGAGATATCCACTCTATTGTTTAGGCATTTCAGCGAGATACAAGAGACTCTCAGAGTCGTCTGCTAATCCGTATAACAAGGTCTCTTGAGGACAATCTTCATGGGTTGATTTAACTTTCAATTTGAAAGTTTCCTCCGGGTGATTACAGCAATGCACTGAAGTGTGGGCGCTAGGCTAGAGACCATAAAACCTATCGATTTGGAAGCGTAGGATTCGAGCGAAAAATATTTTTCAATGACGCAAAGTTATTTCTGGACAGGGTTTTGGTGTTCTTAATTTTGCTTGTGTGGAAAGCTTGTCCTCTGGTTATCTCCGGGAATGCGTGGGAAGCTTTTCTCTTCTGTAGAGCG
>CAZETK010000055.1:0-22718 GCA_964515195.1 uncultured Pseudobdellovibrionaceae bacterium | reverse complement strand
TTTAAATTGTGTGCATTCGGTTTGCGTAGAGAAACTCATGGCACATCGGGTGATGGTGGGAGGAGTGTGCTCATAGCTTTGAATGTCCACTTGCCCGTTGTCCTTAGGAATCTCGAGAACTTCCAATTGTTCGGATGAGCCTCCTATCCACTGGGCATTCGGGGCCGGGAAATGACTTTCATACCAATACTGGACCGGGGATATTTCATCACAACCCATGGACTGGAAACTCTGAAACTCCAGTGTTTCTTCAGCCTTAGACTCAAAAGATTTCCGGCTTTCCGATTTGTAAATCGAACAGGCGGTAATAGTAAGAAAAATGAAAAGGAAGGCCGAGGCTTTCAACACCTCTACATTGTAGACAAAAGCCTCCAGAATCCCAAAGGCTTATTGAAATAGTCTAGTCTTCCGGCTTGCCAATCTTAATAGGCCAACCGGAAGTGTTGTCTTTAAATAGGAATCTATAGATCTCTGCCCTGAGGCAGAACCTATTCTTAGAATGGAATTTCGTCGTTGGCCTGATCAAAAGAAGGCTCAGGTCCGAAATCCTGGAAGTTGAAATCAGAATTATTGTTGGTCTGACTCATTCCTGCTCTTTCACTGTTACCAGATCCTAGGAACTGGACGGTGTTAGCGACAATTTCAGTCGTGTAGCGTTTTTGTCCTTGTTGATCTTCCCATTGACGGGTTTGCAGACGGCCTTCGACATAAACCTGACGACCTTTGCTGAGGTGCTTGCCACAGATTTCAGCGAGTTTGCCCCAGGCTGTGATTCGATGCCATTCTGTTTTTTCCTGCTTTTGCCCGTCTTTTCCTGTCCACGCTTCACTTGTGGCGACATTCAAACGGGTGACTGTTTGCCCTTGGCCCACTGTTTTCATCTCAGGGTCAGTTCCCAGGCGTCCGATGATAATGACTTTATTAATTCCCGACATAGTTTACCCTCCTAGTCTCTTAGAATTGACTTGTTAAAGTGTATTGTTGTTGTTGCTCAAGCAATGTCAATGAAACTATTGCTCGAGGACTTTGTTCTGCAGGAAGCAAAGTAAGCCATCATACCTTCTGCTCTGATTTTAGGCAATTTGAGAGACGAGGGGCGGACTCAGATCCAAAATAGGGATGGCGACTAACGCAACGCAGTTATGCTGGGGATTCCATAAAAACTCGAGTTAGCCACTTTGAAACGATAATGGCCTGGAGTCTTCTGATAGGAGTGCAGAAGGCCCATAAAAATTGAGATTTTATCTTGAAAACTTTTTTGCATTTTTAAATCCACTTCTAACGAATAGCCGCCAAACACTGGCAATACGCGGCCATTAGCGTTTCGCAAGGTCACTTGAATTTGGCCCTTCAATTGACCGTAAAGTTCATCATCGGGTTTTCCGATTTCGGCTCGGTCCAGATAAAAGTAACTGTTATTCAGACGGCCTTTGATCTCAATCTGTTTTAGTTTAAGTTCCGGCAGCGCAAAAGTATCACCATCAGGCAGATTCAAGGTGCTTGGCGTGAGGGCGAAGCGGTTGGCATTGATTGAAAATTCGGCTTCAGGCGGCTCTTGTAAACCCAGATCTCCCAGTGCTTGCCCTTGCAAAGACATCTGGCCTTCAAAAAAAACTGGCAGCTGAAGCAGGTTTCTAAGTCCCTTTAGGTTAAGCTGATCGGCTTCAAGCTCGACTTGTGTTCTTTCAACACCTTTTTCAGAAGTGGCTCCGCTTCCGAGCCGGAGATTCAAACTTCCACCTAAAAAGCCCGAAGCAGAGACGGACCCATAGGGTTGATTGCGAAGCAACGCCGAGATTGAAGGCAGAACAGTGAGTTCGTCCACTCTGACCGACGGAATTTGCGGAGTCTCAACGGTTACTTGATTGAGTCGCACACCAGGTGGAAAGAAGGATAAGCCCAATTCGTCGAATTGAACATAGACTTGGTTACCCGTGGCGCTGGCCACCTGTGAGGACACTAGATCTCCCAAATCATTCATAGGGAAAAAAATCACGGAAGCGATCAGCGTGACGACAAAGAATACGAACAGGGGACCGCGCAGTTCTTTGAGTTTACGAAAAAGTTGAGAGATCAATTGCAGCATTACTGACGGCCTCGTCTGCGATTTTCTGCGGGGGGCGGCTCTTCTGGCGTCTCAAGAGTGACCTGGGGAATCTTAACCATAATAAACTGAAGTGTGGCATCTAAATATCTTGGATCGGGGAGGTGCGAGTCCACTGATAAGTTACCCAGTTTGACTGTCGAGTGAATTGTTTGCAGTTGGGCTACAATGTCCACAAGTTGGCGCAGATTCAGTTTCTTGAGCATCACTTTTAAGGCGCCCTCTTGTCGATTTGTGGGAAACAACGAGCTTCGGGTTGGCATCTCCACGTTAATGCCGCCAAGTTGCTCAGGGACCAATTGGAATTGCTGAAGCCGCATTTCCATATCAGCCTTAATTTGACCCATGGAAGGGTTGGGGGGAAACTGCGTGGCCTCGCCGGTTTCATTAGTGACTTTCAAGAGTTCCCGAACTAGATCGCGACGTTCTTCGAATTCTTGCATGGCAACTGACGAGCGATCCCAGCTGTCATAGGGAAATGAGAGTACAAAAAAACCTGTGAAGGCGACTAAAACAATGATTAAAAGTCGTTGTTGTTGAGGCGGAAGGTCATCAAACTTTTCTTTTAGACTTTGAAAAGCCGGTGAGTCTTGAACACGATGAGCCAGGTCCTTAAATTGTTGCGTGAGTTGTTCACGAAGCTCTTCAAAAGCCATTTTACTCCCGACTGTTTCCGCGATCAACATTGAATGAGAAAGCAAAAACTGTTTGGCCTTGTGGTCCTCGAATTGTGGGACTTTTGCGGCTCACATTTCCGTTTTGAGCTAAACTCTTCAAATGTTTCTCCAGTAAGTTAACTTCATTGGCATTGCGTACATACCCTTCGATACACACATTTTTGTCTTTGACATGGAAACGTCGTACATCCAACTTGATTTGATTCGAAGGCGGTGCGACCTCACTGACTTTTCTTAGGACATCAAAGGCAGTTGTGACTCGCATCACTTGAACAACGTTTTTCATGTCCTGGGCGACTTTGCGCTTTTCGGTGATATACTGCCGTACGCCTCGTTCATTGGCGTTTCGGTTGTTTAACTTCGCGACGTTGCGGGCCTGATTTCGAAGAGCCTCATTCGAAGCTGTGGCCAGCTGTTCTGAATAGTCAGCCCGTAAAGAGCTCCATACAATCAAAGCCACTAACAAGGCACTGCCCCAACGTACGGTTACTCCCCATTGGTCCCAAAGCGCTGTGAGTGAAGAAGGTCGATTGGAAAAATGGCCCTTTAAAAAATTCAAAGCGGGATTGCGGGGTTTTTTCAGGCCCTCCAGAGCAAGTCCCAGTGCCACTGATAGTCTTTCAAGGACATTATCATTCTTATCAAAAAGGACCTGGCTAAAACGATCCCAAAGACGAACTTTGTTAACAGGAAGCTCTAGCATCTGAGTCAGAAAGCCGCTTAGACCCTGGATTTGGCTTACGCCCCCTGTGGTTAAAACACCCTTTATTTCGCATTGAAGTTCCGTCTTAATTTCGAGCAGAGACAGCTGTAGATCTCGAATCATTTCTCGTACAGCCTGAGAAATGGTGTCTGAAAAAACTTTCGCTTCAAAACTCGCTTGTTGTTTGGAGTTTAAAATAAAAGCCTTCAATTCCATTTCTTTTTGAGCTTCCGCAAAAGGAAGTTGGTATTTGATTGCCAGGGCGTCAATAATGTTTTTCCCGCCCCATAGGATGCTTCGAACAGCAACAAGCCGCTGTTTTTCGACGGCGCAAACTAGGGTTCGGGAGTGACCGATATGAAGTATAACCTCTATCGTTCGAGAACTTTCAGTAGCCTCGGTTGGAAGAGGCGCATCTTGGGGAACCGGGCTATCAAAATTCTCAAAAAGATTGGCAAATGCAATTCCCTCAGGGCTGATAATGTCCAGATCAGCACCCACGTCTTTAAAGAAAGCGATAAGCTGTTCGACGTTAGAATCAGGAGTAGCACAGGCCAAAATCTCGGCTTCAGAGCCGCGAGTGCAGATCATTTTAAAATCTATAACGGCGTTATCTACAGAAAAGGGCAACTCATCTTCGAGTTCTAATGGCAAAGCCTTTGAGATTTTGTTTTTTTCGATAAAGGGGAATGTGCGATGCCGGACGGCCACTTTATCTTGCCGGATTCCCAGCACGAATTTTGTTTGAGACAAATTTTGTTTTTGTGCGATTTCTCGTAAGAACTCGATCACCGCAAGATCTACATCTTGGGGGCCACCAGTCTTTAAATTCAGAGTGTGATAGGCATGAATCTGAAAGCTGCGTGAACCCACAAAAAGCTCAACGACTTTCACTTGATTTGTGCCAATATCAATTCCGATAATCTTCATAAGCGGCGCCTCAATTGAGCGGTTTTCGGTTTTGTCACAGGTTAATTATAAAGATCTCATAAGGGACAGGGGAGTGAATTGGATCGCCTGCTGGACTAAGGTGTGGCCGCGAGTCGTTAATTTTCGAGCCAGTAGAGAATTCGTGGAGGGCCCATGGAAGCGCTTCCAGTATTATTGCCCGAACCTCCGGGAGGATTGCCACCGGGGGTTACGCCCCCAGGAACCCCACTACCACCTGGGGGTTGACGTTCTTTTTTGACGAAGTCAGCCACCCGTTTAGAGACTGAGTCCAAATCCATCACGACAACCTCGATCTGTGAACGCACATTGCTGTAAACGCCAGTTGATTTAATGCGGAAGCTGGCAATAGCGTCTGTAATTATAGGAATTTCCGCAGGGTTGGCAGGAGGACGCCCGCCATACATTTGCATGGCATTCCAAAAATCTTCAGGGCTTTTAAAGGGGCCGCCTTCGGCATCATTTTCACGCCGCCGGATTAACTGATCAGCTACGGCCTCGGTGATACTGGTATCAATGGACATCAAAACCTCTCGAGATGCGGTGTTGGGATTGATTCCCTTGACGCCGAAAACGGTGACACGATTTTCGAGAATTTTAAACAACTGATCATCCATCAAGGGAAGAATTCTCATTTCGGAAAGAGTCCGAAAAGCGCGATTAGGAGGATAACCTTGATACTCGGTGCTGCTGAATGCGGCGGCTTTTTCCCCGCCATTCAAACTTTCTCGTTTATCTGACATAAAGTCCGCAATCTGGTTGATAAGCTCTTCAAAGCGGAAGTTTCGATAACGGGCGGCAAATTTTTCATTGTTTTCCATTTCCTGGTTGAAGGTGTTAAGCAACTGACGTCGAGCGTTTTCACGCAGAACTTTGGATGGTGAAACTAAATCGTTGAGATCAATTTTTGAACCCTCATCAGAAATTTGTGTGTCAAAAGTGGCATCAATCAACGAGCCTTCTTTGGCATCTTCCAGGGACTCTTGGTCTGAAAGGCTAAGGTTCACATCTTCAGTGGGTAGGCTTAAAGGCCACTGAAGTGGAAACTGCCAGATCAGATTGATCATGGGAAGGTTGGCAGCATCGTCACCTAGTTGTTTGACGACCTGCTGGTAAGCTTTAACCCGCAGCAGGCTGATTTCAACTCCAGAGCGGGCCGCGTAGTAAGCTTTCAATTTTTTAAGCCCTTGTGAGTGAACAGCATACTCAACCGTTGCGTCGTAAGTGACCTCTGTGGCCAGATAAGTCAAAAAGGCCAAAGCTAAAATAGCCGTGATGATTGCGATACCTCGATTGTTTTGGATCAAGTTTTTTCGCTTTTTCATCTTATCTTCCTCCGCCCGAAGGTGGTCTGAAAGAGGGAAGACCACCTCCTGTGCCAAAACCGCCCGTGCCAAGACCGCCCGTGCCAGGAGCTTGCGGATTCTGTTGACCGGGGCGCTTAAGGGGATTGTTCGGAAAACGAACGTTGGCAACGATTTGCATTGAATGCTTGCGACCCTTTTCTCCTTGTTGAACGTCCATGGAAATTTCAACGGCCAGCGGAAAATGCCCACGCTCCAGGTCGTCATTGCTTTGATTGGTGGAATTCCAGTCGGAAACCCAATCTTGTTTACCAGCGCCAAGATAGCGAAATTTTAATTCCGTCACATTTTCCAGAAGGACAAGTTCGTCACCGCCTTTGGTCACATCTAGATCGACTGGACCGGACTGGCGTCTCCAAAGACATTGCGAGTTGGATTTTCCATCCACGCTTTGACAGGTTTTCAAAAAGTATCCGACCTCGACAAAGTCCGCCATTTTTTTATCTGTTTGAAAGCGGGCATTGTTCATCGTCACGAAATTGATAGAGGTCTCGTCTCCAACGAAGTGGGTGCTCGGGTCTTGTCGAATGATCTCGGTATTAGGTGTCGGGGGTGGTTGTCCCGGAATCATCGTTTGCTTTTTAATCATATCATCCAGTTCTTTTTCCCAATCCAGATGATGAAAGGCGAGATTAATGTCCTTTTCCATAAGTTTTAAAGCGTCCCGCATTCGAGAGACTTCATCAATTTGCCGTTGGATACGGCCTTTGGATCGAATCCCATTTTGGATGGCATTGGCGACAAAGGCCGAAAGAACAGCAAAAATAGCAATGGCCAGGATCAGCTCCAGAAGTGTAAAGCCTAAACGTGATAAAGGCTGCTGGTCTTCGCAGGTACTGCTCATCAGCCTCCTCCCAGATTTGGCATGGGGATTTGCTTATTGTAGTCAACGTACAAAGTTGTAATCGAATAAGTCTGAGGTCGCCCACTTGGAGGCTTGAAGATAACCGTCACTTTGACCTCCTTCACAGCTTTGGAAAGATAATCCGTGAAGGTCTTCATCGTCGTCAGAGTCAATTGATCGGCGCCCCCAGCCTGAGCTGTCAAAAAGCCTGTCAGGTCCGGCATCACGAAATCTCGAGACTCCATTTTCCAGCTATATTGAGGATATTCGTCTCCAAAGTTGTCTTCTTCGGACTCGGGGATGCTTTCAAGAGGTTTATTGCGATATTTAACATCCAGCTCGGCGATCTTTCTTTCAAGTAGAGCAACCACTTCGATATTGGTTTGGGTCTTTCGCATACGTTGAAAGGTCCCACTCCAGGTCATGCTCATCAAAAGGATGCCAGTGGCCATCACAGCCGTGGCAATAATAACCTCCAACAAGGTGAACCCTCGCCGTGAACCGAATCTTTTCGATTTATGAATCTTAATCCCGTTTAACATCCCTTAAACTTCTCTCCTCCGGTATGATATCAGCTTGTCCGGTGAGGGGGTGAAAAATCAATGTCCAGGTTGCATTTTTACGATTCGTGATCTGCAGGGCCGCCGGTTCCACAAATCCTGTGGGAAAGAAGTAGATATAAGCGATTCCTTGAGTGATAAGCTCTTCATCCAAACTTTCCACAGATTTAAAATAAAGGCCATCTGGTAAAGTCTTATCTTTTTTAATGAGACTCTTGTCTTTTTCGAAAGTGTCTTGAGTTTTTTCTTCCTCTTTCAGGTTTTTTTCGGCTTCAAGCACTTCAGGGTCGAGTCGCCCTTGAAAACCCACCGCTGATTCCACCCAAAATTTTTGGGCCCCCTCTTCCATCTGAATGACAAGTCGAAATGTCGAATTCTTAAGTCGGGCCTGATTGCGAATTTCTTTACCAAGAGAATAGAATTGACGAACTGTGCGTTTGATATCGTTATCGCGTTTACGGATCCGCCCGAGGCCCAATGCGATGATACTTCCAATGATGGCCAGTACGACCATCATTTCAATAAGACTGAAACCTTTTTGATTATTCCTGAATAGAGCCCGCATCAATATCCGCGTTAAATCCTGAGCCGCCCTCTTTGCCATCTTTACCAAGAGACCTCAAAATGAAATCGTTTCCTTCATTTTGATAAACAAGAGGGTTATTCCACGGATCGCGAGGTTTAAGCCGACTGTAAGTGCCGGGATCCCAATTGTTGCAGTTAGCATCAGGTTTAATGACATTGTCCAAAGAGTCAGGGTTTTTGCCACAATCGTTATAATACATTGAAATCGCTTCTGTCCACTGGGACAAAGCCATCTGAGCTTCTCGCACCTTAGCGCGGTCACGGGCCCCCATTACACGTTGTCCGATCATGGCCAAGATTGTTCCAATAATTCCTAAAACAATCATGATTTCTAAGAGAGAGAAACCTTTTTCAGAATTTTTGAACTTTCGTAATTTCATATAGAACCTTTCTGAAACATATTGGTATTAAAAGCTTTGCGTAAGTTCCATCATAGGAATGACGACAGAAATCACGACGACAAAGATAATGAATCCCATGATGATGGTTATAATAGGATTGATAAGCGATGTCATGCTTTCGATTTTGGTCCGGACTTGAAATTCATAGGCGTCAGACACCTGAGTGAGCATATTTTCTAAATCACCGGTTTTTTCGCCAATATTGACCATGTGAATCACAAGAGGGGGGAATTGTTCACTTTTTTTAAGTGGACCTGAAATGGATTCCCCTTCTGAAATGTTAGAACGGGCGCTCTCGATAGCGCGGGCGATCACATCATTGTCAACGACGTTTTTAACAATCTCGAGAGCCTGCAGCATGGGAACACCGCCCACGAGAAGAGTCGAAAGTGTGCGCGTAAATCGAGCAACAGCCACCATGCGAGTGATTGGGCCTACCAAAGGCAGCTTGAGTTTAATCGCATCCCACTGGGCAGCCCCAGTTGGGGTTTTTTTCCAAGTGAAAAACAGCAAATACGACAGAAATAGGGAACCTAAAATCATGATCCAGTAGTTGACAAAGATATCTGAAATATAAATGACAACTTGAGTGTACCATGGAAGCGTCAGTTCAGGGAAAGAGGTGAAAATCGTCACAATCTTAGGAATCACAAAAGTAAAAAGACCAAGCATCACTCCAAGAACTACGATTAACATGATAATCGGATAAGTAAGAGCCGAGGAGACCCGGGCTCGAAGGTCCGCAGAGGCTTCTAAAAATTCAGCTAGCCTCATTAAGATAGTTTCCAGCGAACCCGAAGCTTCTCCAGCTTCGGCCATGGAAATATAAATTCGCGAAAAAACGTTAGGGTATTTTGCCAGCGCTTTATGGAGGGGACTTCCTTCATTGACCTGATTTTTACTGTCTGCTACCGCTTCGGACAGGGTTGGGTTTTCTGTTTGCTCGGCCACCGCACTTAAAGCGTCCACTAGCGGGATATTGGCGCGCACCAGAGTCGCCAATTGACGGGTCATCAGCGCTAAATCCTTAACAGGCACGCCCCTTTTTCCCAGAGATGAGGGGCCAGAAGACTTTTTGGTCGGCGATTTTTTTTTGTCTTTAATGTCGGTGACAAATATGCCGTCTTTTTTAAGTTTTAAGCGGGCGTTACGAAGGTTATCAGCATCGACAACACCTCGAACGGAGCTTCCTTTTTTTGTCAGACCTCGGTATTCAAAAATCGGCATAATTAAATATCCAACTGCGTATTGCTCAATAACTCTTCGATAGTGGTGATTCCACTTAGAACTTTTTGAACCCCATGATCTCGGAAAGGAATCATACCATTGGCAATAGCTTGCTTCTTAATGGTTCCACTGTCCTTTCTTTGCATGATCAATGAACGGATATCTTCCGTGACCACAAGAATTTCTTGAATCTGAGTTCGGCCCACAAAGCCTTTTTGATTACAATTATCGCAGCCAACAGCCTTGCAGATATGAGTGCCGCGAATTTGATCCCGTGACACACCTAACATATTAAGCTCAAGGTCCGTCGGAGTGTAGGGAGCTTTACAATGAGGACAGAGAACACGGATCAGACGTTGTGCGACAACACCCATCACGGAAGTCGCAATCAAAAACGGCTCGGCCCCTAGATCCAACATACGAGGAAACGCTCCGGCCGAATCGTTAGTATGAAGTGTGGATAGTACTAAGTGACCAGTAAGAGAGGCATTGATCGCCAGTTCACAGGTTTCTAAGTCACGAATCTCACCCACCATAATGATATCGGGATCCTGACGCAGAAACGAACGAAGGCCACTAGCAAAGGTCAGCCCAATTTTCGCATTGGTTTGGACCTGCCCAATTCCATGAATTCTTTGCTCCACCGGATCTTCAATGGTGAGAATATTCACATCTACTTTGTTCAAGCGCTGAAGAGCCGCGTAAAGAGTCGTAGACTTACCAGAACCCGTCGGACCCGTTACAAGAAAAATTCCATCGGTCCGGTTTAAAAGATCACCTAAGATACTCAGATTGTGCTCGGAAAATCCCAATTGCTCGAGTTCTAAAACTACATTCGATCGGTCCTGAAGACGCATCACAAGGCGCTCACCATGAGACGTGGGTACAGTTGAAAGACGAATATCAATATCTTTACCACCTAATTTCAACGGAATACGCCCATCCTGGGGCAAGCGCTTCTCAGCAATATTCAAATTCGCCATCACTTTGATACGGGATGTGATGGAGTTTTGCAGACGTTTAGGTGGTTTGAAAATATCAAAAAGCACGCCATCAATACGAAAGCGAACAACCATGTCTTTTTCGTAAGGCTCAATGTGAATATCGGAAGCTTTTTCTTTGACCGCACGGAAGAGCAGAGAGTTGACCAGTTTAATAACTGGAGCGTCATCGTCACCTGCTTCTAAAAGATCAATGATGTTGTCTTCAAAATCCACATCATCTTCTTCGATCTCATCTAAACCTTGGAGATTGGCGGTGGCCTTTTCGAAAACACGGTTGATTGCATCTTGAAGTTTTAAATGCGTTGTGACTAAGGGCTTTATTTTTTTTCCGAAAAGAACTCGTAAGTCATCTAAGGCTTTTAGATTCACCGGATTACTGGTGAGAACCGTAACAGTTTCCTGTTCTTCTTTAAAGGGTAAAACCGCATGCTGTTTAGCGTAGTTAATCGAGATATCCCGTACTAAATCCAATAAAATATCGTTGGCCGGAATATCCTTAATAAATTCCAATCCAAGTTCTTTACACAGCTCGCTCACCAGCTCTTCGGCAGAGGTAAAATCCCTTTTCGAAAGAGCCTCACCTATGGTCACAGGACGCACCACAGAATTCGATTTCAAAATTGAAATCACTTGATCCGGGGTCAGGGTGGTGGATTTGACTAAAACATTCTGAATATCCATTGCTAGCTTATTTGAACACACTACTGCTCTGGGGGACAAGTTCAAAGGCGCTCTTTTCCTGATCTTCTTTCTTCTCTCCTGAACTGGGGCCGGTTGGGTGGTTCACAAAATCCAGACGCAGGCTTCCTGCCTAGCCGGCCGCACCTTCGCCAGCATTCCCACCCTTTGGGTGGGAAACGCGTCACGCTTGCTGGAGGTCTGGATTTTGTGAACCACCCAACCGGCTGTGCATGGGGTTTTGAGGGAAGGAGATAGGAAAAGATTTTTTTAGGTTATTGACTTGTGTACTTCCGGATTGGTTGGCGAAGGTGATCCATAAGGAAAGATTCGAGAGAGACTTCCTAATAATATCGTATTGTGCCTATTTATAAAACAATATCCTAGCCGTTAAAGAGCAGAACTAAAAACCGAATCTACAAAACCAAAAGAGTCCCCCTTTTCGACGAATAGCGTGAAGCCGAGCGGTACTCTCTATAAATCCAGACCTCCGGCAAGCGTGACGCGTTCCCCGCGCCGAAGGCGTGGGGATGCCGGCGAAGGCAGGAGGCCTGCGTCTGGATTTATAGAGAGTACCGCTCGGCCCCCGTCATTCGAAAAGAGACTCTTCCATATTGTCTGGTGTGATTTCGTAAGAAGGCGCTGGCTCAGGCGGAAGGACATTGCCTTGGGCATCGGCTGTGTAGCCTCGAAGCTGATCTATTTTTCGGCCATAGGGATCTTTACTGCCGACGTCCTTAATAAATTCTACCCGCTCATCCAATGTTTTGGCTAGATTGTCTTTGTGGTCTTGGGCGTTGCGGATCACTTTGGGAGTTAAGAAGACCATTAAGTTGATTTTATCGTTGCGTGATTCATTGGATTTAAAAAGCCATCCTAGAACGGGGATATCACCTAGAATTGGAACTTTTGATACGGTTTCGGTCTCTTGATTTCGAACCAAACCTCCCAGAACAGCGGTGTCACCATTTCGCACAACGATGTTGGTTTTGATCTCACGTTTTGCGATCACAGTGGTGGCCTGTCTTAATGCTTGAGCCACGGCGCTAGTGGGACTTGTTGGCTGTGAAACTAATTGTGTGATTTCCATGCGGATGGTTTCAGAAGCTGGTGAGATAAAAGGTTTGATCTTCAAATCAATACCCGCATCTTCAAACGTGGTATTACTAGTTTGTCCAGCCGCCGTGCTTGTCGAGTTGATGCTCGTGGGGACTCGGTCTACCACTTTGATTTGGGCTTCTTGGTTATTCAAAGCCAGGATTCGGGGAGTGGAAAGAACATTGGCTTGGCTGTTGGTTTTCAGAAAGTTAATAAAGCCTAAGATATTAGGAACTGTGATTTCATTTTGAGTGACAGTGCCGGTAGAGCTGGCTGAAAATTGCGTGAACTTTTGCTCTCCGTCCGCAAATGGAATAATAACGCCCGAACCACCTGTTAAAGAAGTTAGGCCTCCCAACTCATCCGGGCTGAAGGTGCTGAAGCCACCTTTCCCGTATTTTCCGTATTGGTAGAAGCCTACTTTCCAAGTGTCGGCGTTTTGAACTGACATCTCTAGAATGACAGCTTCCACATAGACTTGGTCTTGAGCGATATCGATACGATTTAAAAGGTTGATGACCTTTTCGTAATCGGGCTTGCTGGCAACAATCACCAAAGAGTTGCTGTTTTTATCAGCTGTGACCTTCACGTCGCCACCGAAAATCTGACCAGAACTTCCTTGAGGGTTTTCTTGTCCGGGAGCATTGAGGAAACTCGGCGGTAGGAACCGGGGGGCACTGGTGCCACCTTGTTGAGTGCGATTGGCGGCTTCGGGGCCCGCGTCTTTTGCCACACCGTTAATCACCTGAGCGATTTTTTCGGCATCACCAAATTTGACGTAATAAACATAGACACCACCGGCGTCCGCGGCGCTCATGCGGATATCCAATTGATCAACTAGCTTTTTTACCCGGGCGATGCCAGCCTTATTGCCGACAACAATCAAAGCGTTGGTGCGATCGTCGGGGAAGGCCATAAAGTAGGATCCACCTTGTTGGTTGCTAGTGGTGGGAGCGGCTCCTGGTCGGGTGAAGCGAGGAACAGACCCTTGAAAACCGCTGGAAACTCCGCCGCCTCGTCCCGTGGAAGGCTGTCCTTTGTTGACGATTTTTTCAATCAGATCTGCCAGATCTTTTGCTTTTGCATTTCTCACGGGGACCACTTCGATCTGATCTTCAAATCCGGGTACATCCAATTGGCTGATGATTTTCACGATTCGATCCACGTTCGAGCCATAGTCCGAAATGATAATCGAGTTTGTCGGGGCGTAAGCGTTAATGTCTCCGTCTTTTGTTGTAATATTGCGGAATTGTTTTAGGACTTCATCTGCAGAAATATATTTTAAGTGGATGATCTTGGTGATCATTTGATCGGAATTAGGATAATAACTGCCGGAATAGGTTTCGATGCTATCACGCTGGGCCGCGCGGGAAGGGCGGATTTTATAATATCCGTCACTAGGTACAATAGCGTATCCGTGAATGGCCAAGGCTGATAAAAACATCTTATAGGCTTCAGCCACCGTAATCTTAGAGGGGGCGATGATCGAAACTTTACCGCGCACACCAGGGTCCAAAATAAAGTTTCGACCTGTCAGCTCACTGATGGCTTTTACGATATCGGCAATATCAGCATTGGGAAAGTCGAAGGACTCAATAGTTTCAGGGAAGTTTTCATTAGTGATATCTTCTGGCCCTGAGCGAGAGAATTTCTCTTGTTGAGTCTTGGTCATGCTGGGGGCTTGAGGGGCTGGAGTTTGAGCATGAGAGGGAAGGCTTAATAGCGCTACGAGAAAGAGGGCCCCTCTCGATTTCCAGGTTTTTATTTTCATCATCTTCTCCTCTTTTAACACAGGGGTAACCCCCTCTTAACTTTTCGAAACAAGTATCCAGTTACCGCTAGCGGATCGTATAGCAGTTCTCCACATTGCGACCGTCGCGTTCGACAGTGATGCAAACTCGTTGGGTGTTTCTTAAAGCATTAAATAAATTCAAAGCTTGAAGTTGGGATCGAACCGGCGAGCCATTCACAGAGGTGATCACGTCCATGGGCTTAACAATCTTCGCCAATACGCTATCCGGTTGCACTTCAAGCACACGAAAGCCATAGGATTCGCGGGTTCCAGGACGATAAGCGGGAACGGCGCGAGCTTGCATCAAGAGGTCTTGGATATTTCCCAAGTGCTTTTCGACATCGGCTTTCTTGATTTCATACTGACCTTGGGAAACCTGTTTGATCTCGGTATCACCGGTTGTGGCGGTGGGGCGCGCAGATTCAAAAGCTAAACGTCCATCTTTAGGCAGTTCAATGTACTCCATGCGGCCATTGTTCGAATTGCGGAAGATCACTTTGCCGCGCTCAATGGACTCAATCACGGCGATATTATCCACGTCTTGCCGGACTCCAAAGGTCAGCACCTGATTTTTTCCTTTGAGATCAATGGAGGCTAGGGATTTTTCTGGATTCGAATGGACCAAAGTTCCAACGAGGGTCAGAGGTAAAGACGATAGAACGGGGGGCGCTTCGGGGACCTGGCTGGGCCCTTCTTTCGAACGAATCGGGTCGGGAATGATATTGTCACCGCTGAAGATATTCCGGGTGATAATGACCTGATAGGCTCCGCGGCCCGGGGTACTGTCCGCAACTGACCGCCCGGGCTTACTCGGGGGGGCTTGGGTAGGAAGAAGTTGATCACGAAAACTGAGGACAACCAGATCGGCGGTGAACAGGCCCACCAAAATAAAGAAAATATAAGGCCAATATTTTTGGCCCACTGGAGAGATTTTAGGTCCTGGCCTTGCCACCATCGTTAATTAAGTTTCCTTCAGCTTAAGTTTTTCTCAGCTTCATCCTTGAAGCTTACCTCTCAATTAAAACGTATGTAGCCAGTGATTGCGAAGCACGAAAATCCCGACCGGGCCTAGGTCCGGCTTATTATCATTTTTCGCAGGGCTTGCCGAAGCCAAGTGCTAAAATTAAAGCATGAAACTCTTGTACTTCACATCAGGAGAGTCGCTTGCAAACCCGAAAATTCGGGAGCAATTGGTGCGTATTCCTGAAGTCTTGTCTGAGATTCGAAAAATTCAGTGGATGGGGGGAGATCCGTTAACCTCCTTTCTTCAATGGAAAGGTTTACCCGCGACATGGGTTGAGGCCGTGCAAAGAGGATTGTTTTTACGTTTAAGGCGGCAGAAATTTCAGTACGCTGGCCTTATCAAGCGTCGTAGATGGCCCCAAGATGATCAACTGGAAGCGATCTTACTGCCGATCTTGCAGGCCCGCTCGCTTGTTCAGATCTTTGTGGTTGGTCCGGGCTTTGATGATCTGCATGTGCATATCCGCAAATTGCAGCAAAAGTACCGATTGCACTGCGAAGTCGAGTTCTGTGACGTAATTGGCGCTGATGCAAAGCTGACCTGGTTTTGGCCCGAGATTAGAGAGGCCGACCTAAAGGTCTCTGGCGCGCCGTTTCATTAGTCTGTTGGGGTTGTGTTACATTTCTTTCGTTTTTTCATTTTCCTGAATAAAAAGCCTGACTTTTCAAGAAGCCTTCCAGTATTTCTTAAGTGTTTCGACAAGGGGATCCCATGAGTTGCCAAGGCTACACACGTTGAATCTGTTCTTTCGTTGTAGGATTTTTGGTTTCCTTGTGGATGTTGGGAAATGCCCAAGCCAGTCATCCGGGTTCTCAAGGTTTGTCAAAAATTCCGGAGGAGTTGTCATGGGAGGCCGTAAATGCCATTAAAAAATATTTTGTCTCCTCTAATCGGGAAATAAAATCTATTGCGCTTGGCACCGCTAGCCGGATTGTCAATCAAGAGTACCTTGTGGAAGCTGAAGTGATTGCCCACGCAGGCTTCACACAAGAATATATTCCCTACCACTGTGGCGTTTTTATTGAGCAAATCCGAGAAAAAGCCCGCAGACGTTGGTTGGTCAAATTCACGACCTGCGAAGCTTACACGTTAACCACTCGTTAAATTAAATCTGTTCGTTGTTCATAGATCAACTTCGAGATTTTGTGATGTCGAGCTTAGTAAGCCCAAGGCTGATGCAAAGCTTTCCACATCTGAAATTTCCGTATCCCATGAAGTCATAAAACGACACTCAAATGTATTTTCATCCCAAACGTAGAAGAAAAATTGATCACGCAAGGCCTTTACCCAGGTTTTGGGGATCCGGGCAAATACGGCATTGCTCTGGGTAGGCTGTGTGATCTCAACACCCGATAAGCCCTCCAGTCGACGGCGGAGTTCTTGAGCCATGAGTAGGGAGTTAGAGGCGTTCTCTTTCCAAAGTCCGGCTTTTAAGTAGGTTAAAAACTGAGCGGCGACGAATCGACTTTTAGAGGGAAGTTGTCCTAGTTGCTTTCTTAGGTAGGGGGCCCTTCGTTTTAAATCCGGATTCAAAATGATAACAGCTTCACCAAACATCAAACCGTTCTTAGTCCCCCCAAAAGAGATCAGATCCACGCCCAAATCCGTTGTCAGCTCTTTAAAACTTTTCTTAAGCGCAACAACCGCATTAGCAAATCGGGCTCCGTCAATGTGAACCAGAAGCCCTTGGGATTTGGCCCATGTGATAAGAGCTTTCATTTCTTCAAAACTATAAAGAGTGCCAAGCTCGGTGGGTTGGGTGATCGACAACATTCGAACTTGAGAAAAATGCTGGTCGCCTTTCCGGATTAAAGCTCTTTGGGCCGTTTCTACGGTGATCTTTCCATTTTGACTGGGAAGAGGAATCAGCTTGCAGTGACCTAAAATTTCCGGGGCTCCGCACTCATCAACATTGAGATGGGAGATGTCGGCGCAGAGAACAGAGTGAAAAGTGTCACACGCCAATCGAAGGCAGAAAACATTGGCGGCTGTGCCATTAAAGACAAATTGGACTTGCGCTTGGGCTCCGAATAGTTGCTTCATCACCCCTTGGGCGTCCGTGGAGATTTCGTCGGTCCCATAACTGGGCATATGTCCCTTATTAATTCCCTGTAAAGCTTTAAAAATCTGGGGATGGACTCCACTGTGATTGTCGCTACCGAAGCCTCTTCTTACGTTCATGGCCAAGACCTTTCAGTATTAAACTCCGATAGAGGATGAGGGCGGCGAGTCTTGATGTCAAGGGACCGACCTCCAAAGGAGGAGCGACTTCGTAAATCCCTACACTTTTAACTTCAAGATGGCGGAACAAAAATTCGAGAGCTTGAAAAAATTCGCGGGCCTCAAGGCCTGTCGGCCAAGACTGGGAGCATCCAGGGGCTACTGCACTGCTAAAACCGTCAATGTCGACGCTGATAAAAGTAGGATGAGATTTAAATTTCACCAAAGACTTTTTTAAGACGTTGACGAGACCCTGTTTTTCGATTTGTCTTTGATAAAGGATCTTTCCCTTTTTCTTTTCGCACCATTGAATGTGCTCTTGAGCATTGCAGTGATCTTGAATTCCAATTTCAAAAAAGTGGAACTCTTCGCCAAATTCTTCCAGCAATCTGTAAAAGGGAGTGCCACTAGTAAGCCCTGAGTCGGTGGGGCGAACATCCAAATGGGCATCAAAATTTAGCACCAGAGGTTTCTTCTTAGATTTTCGAAAAGCTTCTAAGAAACCCTTTCCGTCAGGGTAGCCATAGTCGTGACCTCCACCCAAAGTGAGAAGAAATTTATCTGCCATTAAACTTGTTTTCACTTGAGCGGCCGCTTTTTGATGGCGTTCCGATAATGGCAATTTGAGGGAAATGTCTCCTGCATCCCAAACCCGCAAAGGTTTAATGGGGCCGGGTGTCATCTTGTAGAAGGCCCGACGAATTTCTAAGGGACCTTGTCGTGTGCCAGGGCGACCGCCATTCAGTTGAACGCCCTCGTCATCGGGATAACCTAGGATATGCACCGAGGCTTCCGCGGCAATTTCTGTTCGAAAATCGGAAAAACGAGGGTCATGGGGGTCATGCTTTCTCAAAATATTTTTATCAAAGGACGTGAAATCCATCGTGATCCCTGAAGGTGTCAAAAAATTTTCTTCCTAAAATGATAATCAACACCCATAATAAATCTGAGTCAAAGAACAAAACGCAAGGAATTTAAAACGAACACCAAGGAGGAGTTGTGAAAAAGATTTTAGGACTGACGCTTGTGTTACTAATGTCCACTAGTGCCTGGGCCCAGCGCGGAGGCAAGGGTAGTGGAACAATGTTAAGCTTGAACTGGTCGATGTTTTCGCAGGAAACGGAATTCGGTAGCGCGAAGAGTGAGTATGCCGTTACTAATATTGATGGCACTCTGGGCTATATCTTTTCATCGGGCCTTTATTTAGGTGGTATTTTTAATTCAACCACAGTCGACACGGGAGATAAAATTACAGGATCGCACTATGGTGTTTCTGTAGGTTATGTGCGCAGCGGTTGGTTGGTCCATGCCCACTATCTTTTGGGCGGCACTGTTGACGATGATGCTGGTGGTGATCTTGAGAAGGGAACTGGTTATCAAGTTGATCTCGGATACAATTTCAACTTGGGCGGTGCTTTTTTCTTAGGTCCTCAGATCACTTATCGCACTATGGAATATGAATTTAAAGATGTGGCTACTGATGAAAAGCTGGAGAAAACGGATATGTTTCCTTCCATACGCCTTACCTTTATTTGGTAAGAGCTCGGTTTCTGAGCTAAATTAGTGAAGAGGGTACCCAAGCATGGGTACCCTTTTTTATTAAAATCTTAAAGGCTCTAACAAAATGAGGCCTCTAAAAAATTCCAAGATATCAGAGCACATCTTAAATTCATGAAGGCCTGATGAGTCTGTGCTTGTTTTTCAGTTCTGATTCTCAGTTTTCTGAACTGATGGAACCAGGCCAATGCTTCAATCTTCTCCAACATGACATTCCACAGCCACAGCCCATTTCCTGTGGCAAGAGTTCCCATGGAACACCGCTTTTGAGCATATACAAAATCCCGGTCAAAGCTTGTTTGTGGGAAATGGGTTTTCGTCCGGGGTGACGATATCGACGCTTCCTCGGTTCAGGCAGCAGAGGTTCAACAATTTTCCATAATTCTTCAGATAAAATTGGCTTTGACATGACACGCCTCCTTGCAAATTGTCACAGCTTGAAAGCTGCTGATTCCATGCCAAAATCTTCATTCTGTTAGAGCCTTTTATTTCTTTTGTTGTTATCGACGAGCCCGACTCCTCTAAACCCAATGTTACCGAACTTAAGATTGAATCTAAAGAATTCCTGTCTTCCAAATTCAATAATTGTATGAGAGAATTTTGGTCTAGCGTTCGCCAAATACGTCCTCAAAATGTCAAAACTGTAGTTGAGGTCAAAATGCCGATATTGGTTTCGCCAATTCCAAAATGAAATGACTGCTTTCAAAATCATAAAACGGCCTGAAGCCTAAAGTATCCAGAGGGTAGGTCAATTCTGCAAAGGCCGAGATATCTGAGTCATTCTTCTTCGCATGCAACGCAACCCAGTCGAACACCTGTGTTCGGCTGAAATGAGGAACCCCCTTGAAAAACATCATCATCTGCTGTGACGGCACAGGCAATCAATACGGGAAGAATAATATCAACGTGGTCAAGCTTTATGAAATGCTCATTTATGGAGAAGAGCAAAAGATTTTTTATGACCCAGGGGTGGGGACTGCTTCCAAGGCCCTATTGATACCATTTCAGAAAATCGCGACTGGTCTTTCTCAAGCATTTGGCCTTGATCTGCAGAAAAATGTCGAAGATGTCTATTTCTACCTGATGAATACCTATGAGCCCGGAGATAAGATCTTTCTTTTCGGATTTAGCCGGGGAGCGCACACGGTCCGAAGACTTGCCGCTACATGCTGGAGTGAGCTGCAAAGCAGGCGAGAGAAAAAAGTTAGAGCGCATCTGCCTGGTTCTTCGGTTCTTCTTTAGAACTGGGAGGAAACAATTTCATTCGTAAAGCATTTCCTAGAAATCGTACATGCTTCTCCTGCTGAAGATGTTGCTTGTTTGAATATTGATTTCTTTTGGGTAAAAAAATAATCGAGGCAAACACAACACACCGGCCTAGCGTAGCCCTAAAGTCTGAGAAAGTATTCTGCCTGGCGAGTCGGAGGGATAGATAATTCCTAACCATTATTTCGCGCCGGCGTCAGGCAGCAGAGCGATGCGCTTGCTCGATCAGAGCTCTCGAGCAACTCGAAAATGGTCGGTGCAATTTCTTCAATGATTCGCCCGAGAAGGTTCTTGCTCAAATCGACGCCTACAACTGTAGAATTCGGATAAATGGGTGACAACTAGCAAGATATCTTCCAACCCATCCCGGAATGATACACCAGGGGACTGAATAGCCCCCTGGGGTCCGTACTTATTGGAATTCTAAGTGCCTATAGATACAATAAAAAGGTGTGAAATGGGGACTGGTTGATGAGGGGAAACAGGAAACAAAGGCTAAAAGTGAACCTTTGTCTTGGAGCTATATTCAGCTCTTTGTTGTTATTTCAAAATTGCCATTATTCCGGATTCAATTCACAGTTACTTAGCTCGAATAAAGCCTTTCTTAATTTTGGAGGAAATGGTGGGGGTTACGAAGGAAAGCCTGATGGTGAATACTATCGATTTATCCCTGGGTACACTTGCGAAGGTCAATCAACTTATAAGGAATATGTCGAGATTCGAGGGGGTGAAGCCTTAATTTACAAAAACCAGGTCAACCAGTGTTCTTCGGCACCACAACCCTTTTCCATCAGTGCTGTTGAGTTCTCCCCTTTTCAGTCTGAATTCGTCACTGTTGAAAATTATCTTTACAAAAAGTACGAAAACAGACCGGCTGAAACCCCGCAGGTGCTGGCAGAGGCGCTGTGTCGCGATGACTTTCTTAATCCAACGATTGAAATTATCACTCACTTTGATCAATTGAATCAAAGAGCTTTAGCGCGAGTTTACACCAAGAATGAATTTCATTCTGACTTCGCGATCAAGCGATTACTTTCTCCAGAAAAAATTGAATACGCAGGAGATAATATCCGGTTTCAAATTGATCTAACCGAAGCCGGAGGTGCCACCGCTAAAAAGGCGAGTGGTAAGATCGAATCCAGTTCGATTCCGGGTGTCAGTAAGGGAAATCTTGTTTGTGTCACGGGTGGCGGAATTGATACAAGCTATTGGCCTCTTCGTCACTTGATCGATATCCCTGTTCTGACTTGGATGGTACAAGCTCAAACTGGTGATGTGTACTTTTCAGGTTACCCTCAGGAGAAATTAGCCCAAACTCATTTGTACCGGCTTCGAAAAGGTGAAAGTTATGAAAACTTGATTGATAAATTACCTTTTCATACCCTCGAATCCATCGCACCCCAAGCAAACAGCCCGTATATTCGACTTTATGGAGATATTCTAGGATATACAGGCTGGAGATCCCAGTATCTTTGGGACCCTTTGCGGCCTGACTCCTTGAGAAGACTTACAAATCTTTCGAATCTACCAAGGCAGTTTGTTGAATGGGACCGAGGAACCACTTATATGGGATCAGGGCTCCTGTCGTCAGACCTGCACCTCCAAAATCTTTTAAATCAATCTCTTTCGACCCATAGCCTGCGGATTTTGAATCTCGATTCGGGGGAGTTCGCCGATTATCTTACCACTAAGCTACCCAGCAGGGGACTCGCCAGTCACCCCCAATCGGGGCAAGTCTTTGCCTTTATGGAAGACTTTTCTGGTAACCCGACACTAAAAGTATTGGATGTTTTCAGCCGGCATATCGGGAGTGTTCCTCTTCCCGCGACTTCCTGTCCGTGGAATCCTGGCTGGCTTAAACTTGTCCATCAAGACTCAAAGCTTCTTTTGCTAACGGATTGCAAGACGGGACATGAAGATTTTTATACGATATCAGTGGCGAACTTTGCAGCTCAGGCCAGAGCAACGGCGGTTCGCTTTTTGAAAAATCTGGCGGGTAGTCCATGGATTTGGATGGAAGATACCGCCTCTACATTTGTCTTTAACGCAGAAACAGGACAACAGGTGAAGACTTCCTTTATAGCACAGCTTCCTCGAAACAATCTGACTGTCTATGGACCTCCTGATTTCGGGCCTTACCTCTTGGCAGGGAGCCAGCAAAAACTTGTCGGTTTAGGGGGAGACGCTAGTCTGGCGCTCTATTTAAATGATCTTTCGATTGGGATAGAGCGCCGAATTTGTCTTAACTCTTCAGGGCAAATCCTGACTTTGAAGTCTTTGCCAAGCGGAGATATCTATTTGCTCACTTACAACAACATCCAAACGAGTTACGATTTTTATAAAGTGACAGACGCGGATCATTGTTCATTGGTAAACAGTTTACCCACCGAAAAGACGGGCGCCGTTAATATACAAGTTTCAAAGTTGGGCTTTTTAATGGCCCTGGACGACACCAGCCCCGAGTGGGAAGGAAAGAGCACGAAGCCTCAGGATATTATCTTTGTTCCGTTGAACGGACGCCCCGCATTTCGCTTGAACCCTGATTATAGAGAAATTGTAAGGATTATGGGGGTTCAAACGTCCCCAGATTTGTCTAAGATCTATATCTCAGGATACCCTCGGCTAGACGATGGATTCCGGGCCGAAATTTTTGTCTTTGAAGCAAA
>CAZETK010000054.1:15517-22917 GCA_964515195.1 uncultured Pseudobdellovibrionaceae bacterium | reverse complement strand
ATATAATATTATAACAATCAATAATAATACCCTATAGTATATTATAATTAGGCTCATTGATATGCTATGGTATATCAAAAAAAGACAGTCCTAATGGATCTTTCCATCAATTCTAGCCTGCCAAAGAAAAGGCACAAGACGCCAGCCTATTATCAGAAAGCAAGAAGACCATCCGATGCTGGCCAAGGACACCCAAAGGCTATAATGCTGAGGCCAAACTTGCGTGGCCACCAATCTAAAGAAGGCTCCTACTCCCATCAGCAGGATGGCAAAGCGATCACTACGAGTGAATATAAGCTTACGGCCCGTATGGCCCTGGCAGATACGTATGAACATCGCTGGAATTATCAACCCCATACACAAGAACGAAAAGATATGGGTCGAAAGTGTTCCAATCGCCGCATAAGATCCCGAGACCTTAACGGCCTCAAAGAAGAAGTGCAAAACCAGGCCGAAGTAACCCACGTACATGATACCGATTGGAAAATTCTGTAATCCTACCTGGGGTTTCCACAAAATCCAGCGAATCAACAACAAGGATCCCGCTAAAGTCAGTACCAAAACCGCTAACTTTTCTGGAAAGAATGATTGAAACACCGCTGTTAAAACTAAAACCTTGATAGCCCCATCCAAGAAAGGATTTCTGAAGACTTCAATCCCCTTTGCATTTTTCATGAACTGGGTCATTGTCCGCTCAAACATCACGGCAAAAGCCAGGCGGAAAAGACCTATCGTCATTGTCGTTCCGTAAACGTAATATTCTTGTGTCAAAGTGAAGTGCTTGGCCACTAAAAATAAGGGCAGGGCGACTATAAAGAAAATATTATCCTTAAAGGAATCATTTTTCCGATACCAGATCAAAGTTCCCACCACATATCCCGCAATCGACAAAACGAACAAGTTATACAAAACAAACCGCATCCACGAAGGAGTCACACCCGGAACCGTCCAGATTGTGATCCTTTCAATAATCCAAAGAAAAGTGACAATCACCAAAGGAAGCCCGTGCATACCGCGAATTTTAACCCAATTCTTGCTGGCTGTTAAAAGAAAGCCCCCCAGTACAGCCCATCCAAAACCGTACAACATCTCGTGGGCATGCCATTGAATTATATTAAGTCCTGTCTGACCTAAGGTTAAGACTCCTGAGTAAACCAGGGCCCATACAATAGGCAGCACAATTCCGGATATGAAAGCCAAGGTAAAAAGGGGACGAAAACCGACAAGCCACAGAGGATGGGATACAAAATTTTTCATGCTCAAAAACCCTCCACCCGTCTCGTATCACAGGGAAGGTTATTGATACAACTCTTCATAAGTTTTGATGCGATTTTCATCAACACGCTTGTATATATGGTGTCGCCCCAGCTCACCCAAGTTAGAGATCCCCATGGCCCCCATGACATGGGCGACAGCTTCTAGGGTTTCTTGGTGGAAATTCTTAACACGCGTGCGCTTTGTGGGAACATGAATACCTTTGTAAAGAGCCGGGTTTTGAGTTGCCACTCCCGCCGGACACTTATTGTTGTTACATCTTAGCGCTTGTATACAGCCAAGGGCTAACATCATGGAACGAGCGGCATAAGTGGCATCTGCCCCTAAGCAAATAAGTTTCACAATATCGAAGGCTGTGGTGATTTTTCCTGTGGCAATGACCCTGATCTTGTCTTTAAGCCCTGCCTTCTTCAGGCAGTCGACAACAAATACCAAAGCATCAAGACCTGGCATTCCCATATAGTTGGCAAACTCCAAGGGGGCAGCCCCGGTCCCACCTTCCGCTCCATCCACCACAATAAAGTCAGGGTAGTTTTTCATCTCTACCATCGTATTGATCAATTCTTCAAATTCCATCTTGTGGCCTACGCAAATTTTTATCCCAACAGGTTTACCGTCGGATAATTTCCGTAAGGTTGAAATAAAATTGAGCATTCCTTTAGCATCATGAAAGGCCGTATGCGCCGGTGGCGAAATCACATCGACCCCCAAAGGAACATGACGGATGGCCGCGATTTCTTCAGTCACCTTTTTCCCGGAAAGCATCCCACCATGACCCGGTTTCGCTCCCTGAGAGACTTTGATCTCGATCATTTTGACCTGTTCACGGATGGCATTCTTTCTAAAAAGCTCAGGATCAAAGTTTCCATCATGGTTTCGACAGCCGAAATAGCCCGTTCCAATTTGCCAGATCAAATCCCCACCGTGTTCAAGATGATAGGGAGAAATTCCACCTTCACCAGTATTGTGCGCGAAGTTTCCATCCTTGGCGCCGCCATTCAAGGCAAGAATCGCGGTTGGAGACAAGGATCCAAAGCTCATGGCTGAAATATTAAGAAGCGACAGGTTGTAAGGCTTCTGGCACAGATCACTGCCCACTGTAATTCTTAAAGAGGATCGATCCACTTTTTTCGGATACAGAGAGTGGGTTACGAACTCATACCCTTGCGCATACACATCATGCTGAGTGCCGAAAGGGACTGTGTCCAAAACTTTTTTGGCACGCTGATATACGACGGAACGTTGTTCACGATTGAAAGGCTTTCCATCTGTATTGGATTCGACAAAGTACTGATTGATTTCAGGCCGAATCGATTCAAACAGGTAGCGCAGATGTCCGACTACAGGAAAGTTAGCCTTAATGGCATGACGCTTTTGTAAAATATCTCGAAATCCCAGTAGAAAAAACGGCACCAAAAAATAGAGCGAGACAAGCCCCGGTGTCCATGTCAGATAAAAAGAAACATTAAGCAAGACAGCCGCCACAAACGCGAGATAAAATTCTACTCTCATGAGCCCCGTTCCTGAAAATGACCGATAGCCCCATCTTGACATTGTTGCCCGGCAAAAGCTAGGGGTTCAGATGACCTTTACTCGGGTTGCCTAACAGATTGCATTTGTGTATAGTCAAACTTAGAAGCAATCTTACATTTACATCCGCAAACAAATTTAAAAGCGCGCAGTAGAAGCTTCTATAAGATTATTCGCAAAAATTCGAACATCAACATTCGGTCGTTTTAAGAACGGCCTAGTATTTCATTATTCAAAGGGGTGAAGCGACTTGAAAAGTACACATAATAGATCTGAAAAGGCCCTAGTGATTGGTTGCCAAGGGGGCGTAGGACGTGCTGTTTTAAGCCTCCTTGAAAATAATCCGGCGGGCCAAAAGCTACTCACGAAAATTCATGATTTATTTGTCGTGGACCAAGGGCCTTATAATCAACCCCTACCCGTCAATGGTGCTGTTAGACTAGAGCCAAAGCGAATCGAGACCGGAAAACATTTAGCCGACTTGATTCGGCAATATGATCTTACAAAAGTGATCGACTTGTCCTCGCTGGACACTCTGGATTGCATACATGTTTGCGAAGAGTTTCGTTCGGACTTTCTTTGCACCAGCGTGGAAGAGTGGCCCGGCCATGGCTTTCTTCCTACGGATGAGGCGATTGCCCGCCTGCTCCCTCCCCGACAGCCTTTACTCACTAGGCAAAGCCATTTAGTAGGAAGCGGCGCAAACCCCGGCATTGTCAACTCCCTAACATTTGAGGCCATTAAAAAATTTGCTGAAAAAGTAGGGGTAGAGGCGACTACGCGTGGGCTTGGCCTCCACTCGATTCTTATCACTGAAGAAGACACCAGCACTGAGCCCAATGCCCAATACTCGGCTGAGACATTTCCCATGACCTGGAGCCCGGAGCATTGCCTGGAAGAACTTTTTGAGCCCCGATCTTTTTATGCCCATAACGGACAAGCAAAAAGTCTTGATCATGCTCCGACAGATCGCCTTTACCGCGTTCGCTGCGGCGATCGTGAGATTGAGGGATTAAGCATACCTCATGAAGAGACTAAAACTTTATCGCGGCAATTTTCTGATGTGGATATTGCCTTCATTTACCGACTACCGCAGGCTGCGCGACAAGCTTTGGCGTCCCGCCGCACGAAGAGGTCAGCAGCGGATTGGCGCCCCTATCGATTGCTACCATCGCCCACTTTACATTTAGAAGGGCATGACCGTGTCGGTGTTTTGTTATGCAGTGATCATTATGGGGAGTATTGGCTGGGGTTTGATACACCAGTCACAAAAGGTATGACTTTTGGAACCAATGCTACCCAACTTCAGGTGGCAGCGGGCGTGATCGCAGGCTGGTCACAGCTTGGAAACGAGTCGGGAATTCATTTTGTCGAGGATTTAAATTCCGACCTTTTCCTTGAAAGTGTCAGCCAAATTCTGGGGCCTCCGATTGAGTATTACGATTCGGCAGCAACTCCAGTACGCTTGCAAGATCGGGCTCTCAAGATGCGATAGGCTGCAAAACTAAAAAATCCTATATTTGTTTATGCTCTTGTTTATGTGAATTTTAACTTTGATGTCGTCTTCATACTCTTTTCACCTTTGTCTTTTCCCTCAGCGTGATAGTGCTCAGCAAGTGCGTTGACTTCAGAACCTAACAAGATGATGACTCCCGTGATATAAAGCCACATCATAAGCACGATGACAGCGCCTATGCCACCATAGGTGGCCGCGTAATCAGCAAAATTATTGACATAGTACTGAAAGCCTAAAGAGGCCAACACAAACAGACTAACCCCGATGACACTGCCAGGCGTGATAAACCTGAATTCCTGTTCGACGTTGGGTCCATAATAATACATTAACGCAAAAGCCAGAAGTAACAACGCCAGTAATACACCCCAGCGAAGAAACCCAAAGAGAGGAACTAATAAGCTTTCATATCCAAAAATCTTCGTTAAATAATTTTGTAAGTAACCACCGAAGACAATCAAAGAAAAAGCGGAAATAATCATAACGCCAAAAACAAAAGTCATCAGTAAAGCCACCGAGCGAGCCTTGATAAAGGATCTTTCCTCTTTCACGTCGTAGGTTTTATTGAGTTGCCTCATAATGGCGTACATCCCATTGGACGCCGCCCATATCGTGCCTAGAATACCAAAGGACAATAGTCCTCCGTTCTGGTTTGAAGTGACCTCCGCCACAGTTCCCGAAAACATATGGGCTGATTCTTCCGGAAGCAGTTGATTGAAGGATTCCATAATTGTCTGATGAAGATTATCAATAGGTAAGTACGGCAGTAGACTTAATAGAAAAATCATTGCGGGGAATAGCGCCAGTAACCAGTAAAAAGCCAGTGTCGCTGCCCCATTTGAAATATCGTCTTCACGTGTTTCATTCTTGAGATCCTGAACGAACTGTTTAAATGGAACCTTAAACCACTTACGAAATAACATGGAAGTCCTCCTGTGGTTTTAATATTCATTCGAATTTGTTAACTCCTTACAACCGCCAGCGGTCCGGATCAGATCGCTGCACCTCAATTTGGTTCTGAATGTCAAATACCTCTGGGACCCCAAAAATCGTATCCTCAATTAACCTTTTCATTCGCCATGTTTCGACAAGGCCACGGAGGGTCACAATTCCACTGTGAGTTTCAATCTGGATTTGACTTACATCAATGTCGGGGTGCCGATAAAGAACTTCATGTACATAAGCTGTAATTTCATCATCTAAAGTGGGCCGATAAAATCGGTGCCTCTCCTCTCTTCGTCTATTTTGCCCCAACTCAGGGAGAGCGCTATATGTCCAATATCCCGTCGTGTCCCGCACGGGCTCTTCGGGTACATAATCCACATTTGGGTTCATAAACTGTTGGGCCTCATGCTCTTGCGCCTCTGAATAGCTAAACCCCGAAGAAGGTGTTCGGATCCGACCAAAACGTAGCCCATAGTCAGGCTCATCTGGCCTGTAGTGCCGGGTCCGGCTTTTTTCGTAATGCAACTGGCGGCGCTCACGAGATGATCTTCGGTTAAAGTCTCGAGGATTATTTTTTCTCATAGCCATTCCTCCCTGCTATCGTTACTAAAGCTCAATTGTCGAAGGTCGTCGTGCCTTCACACTGCAAAATTTGAACTTAGTGTTATTCGTCAACAAATACACTTCAGACTCGTCACCTGGAAACGGATTTTATTATCCTCAGTGTAACAATTTAAACCCATGCGAGGTGCCTCCATGCCAAGGACAAGCGTATCTTCCACTTCTAAAAGAAAAACCAGACCCGCAACTTTAAAAGCAAGTAAGAAGAAAAAGTCCTTCAAAAAAGGGCCCACTCAGATTTCAAAATCAGACACAAGCTCTGCCGATCGCCGTATTAATGTCCAAAATAGAATTCGTTCAACATTTACTGGTACACGTATTTTTGATCGTAGTCTTCATAAGACGAATACTTGGCTAAAAGAGCTTATGGTGGCCATGGGGTGGAATCATCGTGAACGAGCATTAAGTCTGTTCAGGGCCACGCTCCATGCATTGCGGGATGTGCTGCCCCTGCAAGAAGTAGCCGATTTAGGGGCTCAATTCCCCATATTAATTCGAGGACTCTACTATGAGAATTGGCATGTCTCCTCTGAGCCGCTCAAACTCAATTCCATGCTGGAGTTCTATGCGTTAGTACGCGAAAATCTCGGTCGTGGCGGCGGCAAGTTTAGCGGAGAGGAGTTACGACAAGCGGTCAGAGCCTCATTGGAAGTCGTGACCAAACACGTTTCAGCCGGGCAGATCTCAGACGTTAAGGGCTCTCTAAGGAAGAATCTTAAGGCCTTAATTGAGCCCACTTTTGAGGAACTCCAGGAAAAGTCCGCGAAGCAAGATGAGAAACGCCAAAGGGCCAATCGTAGGCCGTCTCAGAGAGCGAACCAAAAAAGCGCGAGAACGGCAAGGAAGAAACTCAAGCGTGTTGAAGCCAAAAGATCACGGAAGCTGGATAGTGGTGTAAGCGTTCCTCGCGGTGAACTGCTACATTAGAATTTGACTAAGGGCAATTGAAGGTGGCCAGTTCGATATCGCTTGTATCGAGTATCTTCGCCCCACTCTGCAGGCAAATGTTACCGTTACTCATGGAAACAGAACCAACTTGGGCCCTGTGAATCGTGATATTTCCAGTTGTCATATGAATTGATCCTATAGAGTCTGCATCAATTTCGATGTCGTTTGATTGATCCACTATATTTTCTACGTGTCTCGCTAAAAGACATAGAGAGTTACTCAAATGGGCGATATTAGGCACCAAGTCCGCAATTAGATAGACAGGTCCGCTGATTTGTTCAAGCCTTTGAACATTCTGTGCCCAATGAACAGTCACTGGGGCTGCAATTTGATAAATATCCACAGACCTGGCGCTATCAACATCAATAGGCTGATTCAGATTATAAAATACCAAGTCCTGTGAAGATGACTTGTTGACACTGGCTGCACTCGCTCTAAGCTGCTGATGACATTGCGTTTCTCCGGGAACAGCAGCCCCTACTGGAACTGATGTCAGCACAACTGATCCCCCCCCCTCTGGTCCCCCCGCAGGTGGACCACCCCCAACGGCTGCCGCACCCGAAGCGGC
>CAZETK010000054.1:0-15507 GCA_964515195.1 uncultured Pseudobdellovibrionaceae bacterium | reverse complement strand
TGCTGTGATCCTTCAACATCTGATCCTACTCCATCTGATCAAAGCACATCTGATCCACCCCCATCTGATCCACCTCCATCTGATCCGCTACCAGAACCAGAATCCTCCGGAGGCGTCAACTGTGCCACTAAATTATTACAAACAGGAAAACCCTCTTCGCTAAAGCCGACTAAAACCTGCCCGGCACCGCACTGACCTGTTAAGGGGGAACGACAAGTGAGTCCACCCACCGCATTCACGGCGACTACGACTTGACCTGAGGGGCAACGTTCAGAGATGAGGGCCTTGCATGATTGACTGTCAACTTCATATGTGCCGCCAACAGCTTCGCAACTGGCTTGGATGGTATTTTGGGCAAATGATTTGTACACATCGAAAGACACCCGCCTGAGTTCGGTCTGCTGTTGGGGCGTAATTTCTGGCGCATCCACTACTTCAGCCGCAACTTGGACCAAGGGATTTGTACACGCTCCAGTAACAGGACAAATGATTTTCCACTTCACATCAAATCTTAATTTACAGTCCGAGTTTACTCCCGGATAGGAGGCACAAGGTTTCCCAGCCAAGTTGAATCCCATGACTGCATTCTCAGAATCATAAAATAAAATGTTATTTTCATCGTAAATGGTAATAGGTTTAAAATTATTATTTTGTGGACAAGGGTTGAAGGTCTTCAGACAAGACATCTCAGCGTTGTGATTCACGGTATTTTCCCAGGCCCTGGAATTTTCGATAGTGGTGAGAAGGGTATTTCGAAAAGACATGGCGGAAATGGAGAGCGAGTTCTTGCGCGTCGCTTGCTCGCCCATAAGGCTGAATCCCGCCATTCCTAGGGAAATAATAGAAATCATGGCGACGGCTATTAATGCCTCAAGTAGCGTAAATCCCATTTTATTTGTGACAATATACGCACAGTTTTTCATAACTCCTCGTTAGATCCGTCTGGCTCTTTAGCTGGCTTGACAGACTAAATTGCCATCCAAATCAACACCCTTCATCCAAGTTCCAGCTGGGCAGACTTGCTCTTGCAAAGGCTCACACAGTTCATTTCCACTTGTATCAAAACCTACAAATAACTGATTCGATTGAGAGCACGTTGAAGCGACGCGGGTCCATTGACAACGCCCCCAGGCCGAATCAAACGCCCCTCCAAGACTTGCGCAGGTTATTTCTAAAGAATCGGCTATGGGATTTCGATAAAAGGTAAACATCTCGCGGCTCAGATTTATGATTCCCCTTTGAGTCCTGGGCTTAAAATTCAGGTTAATTGAAATCTTGATTTCAGGATTAATACACAGGCCCGTACAAACAGGCCACCACCTAACATTGAACCGGAGTGGGCAAGAATCATTGCCGTTAAGAGGGTCGAACCCCGCGCAGGGTAGACCATCATTGTTAAACCCCATCGTTGGGTTAACGCTGTTGATAATGGTGTTATCATCCATGTCTCTAATTTCAAGATTTCCTGTATTGAGAGCAGGATCGCAGGGAGTCCTGTCTCGAAGGCAGTCCATAGATTCATTCTGGAGGTTTTGAATCGTATTTGACCACGCAGTGGGATTGCGAATGGCGTTTATAATGTCCGTCTTCAGAATTTCAATCCAATACCGCCGCTTGACTTCTGACTGAGATTTCATCATTTGGATCATGGATTGGTTTAAACCGATCAGGACTACAGCTCCAATGCCCATTGCCAGCAACATTTCAATAAGAGTATAGCCGGCTTTTGACTTCGAAATATTGTGAATGTGAGATTTCAACTTTAGATGTTGTGGCACTGATGAAAAGTTCCAACCCAGGAATTTGAAAGCCGCCGATTTAGCTTCGGTGTCACGAAAAGTCAGTCTTGCCTCACTGCAAAACTCATCCAACGCGGGAATTTCCAAATGCACTTTTTGGCCCATGTCAATTTCGGGGAAATGATCTTCCCATACAACTTTGACTCCCGTTAAGGACAAATTTACGCTAACAGCTTTTAACTCAATATCATTGAATTTCACATTCACAATGGATTTATATAAAACCCGATGTCCATTGCCCAACAACCCTGTCCGATTGCTCTCAGGTGTCAATCCGAGGAAGGTCAATAAAAGCGCCAGCAAGAACAAGGGTAACCCAACAAATAGCAGCGGCATTTCATGCTGAAATGACCACAATCCCCCTTGGAGCGCTAAAAACAGAAATGACAGTACGCTGAGACTTAAAAGCCCCCTATGGGAAGAAAATAAAAAGGCTGCCCCCATGATCGCGAACAGCGTCGGGATGGAAATACCTGACTGGCGGTAAAGCAAAAGAGCATAGACAACGGCTATTGCGATACAGGCGACCCTTGTAAAACGTCCTGCATAAGGAAGAGTGCGATCTTTCATGTGTCCATTATCGTCTGAAAGCTGAGCAAGTTTAATTATTTTTTTGTTTATGTACAAAAGTAAGTCGCTCCCTAACGCCCATAACACATTAAACCCGTATTAGCTTGAAACGCCTTAAATCAGATTTTGTTTCGTTATGGCGCGGAGGAGCTGGCCTCACAGATAAGACTGCCGTCAGCGGCCAATCCGCGGGCGGCGGTTCCCTGAGGACAAACTGACAAGGTATTGACAATGGCCTCGCATACGGGAGCCTCTCCGTTCACCAGTATCCTTAATACGCGTCCATTCGGGCAGAGTGTGGCGCTTTCTGGCTTTGGCGTACAAATTAGCCTTACTTGATCGAAAACACCGCCCACAGAGGTACAGGCCGCCTGCAGAGATCCATCCTCCTTTTTGCGAATGGTCTTAATGGCATAGCGGGCGGCATTAAAAGGCATTGAAGCGATACTACGGCTCGGGCTGTATCGAAAGGTTCCGGTGATTTCCACGTCACACTTGACAGCATCACAGTTCACGGCTGACCAGCTCAATTCATAGCGGTAGGGACAGCGGTTATTGCCATCAACAGGCTCGAATTGGCCATCCGCAGTGGAGTCACAGGGTTTAGCCTCGCGGTTCAGGCCAAAACCGACGTTGGTGGGATCCATGTAAATTTCACCTTTAGCGTCCTTCAGGATCAATGCTCCGCCGGCTCCCGGTGCGCACCCGACCCCCACCTGCATACAGGTATCAAAGTTGGCCGTCGCCTCCCAAGCTTGGTCATTGTAGATTAGGACCATGACACGGCTATAGACGGCATCAGCACCGAACTTAAGCTGATCGAACTTTTGGCGATTCCCCATCCTGGTTTGATATTCAGAAACGACATAGAACATCACCCCCAGTGCAGAAATCACAACTAGAATCCCAATAATGATAGAGCCGTCCCTTGGATCTCCACGAAGGGACCGTGTCATTGAGGGAAGCGAAAAGAGACCGAGAAGTTTGCCAATCACCTCTATATTATCGGATTGATTTTCACATCATTTAGTAGAAATCGAAATTTGTTTAAAAACGGGGCATAAACATTTTATTATTACATCCAGGAATGTTATATTCATGCATAACTTTACCCACAGGACATTAATGGACAACTGCGGCATTCAGCTTTCCCTCGTCGCTTTGATGGCCTACCGGTTACCACAGGCACCTGAAGCTTGTCTTAATCCGAAAAGATGGCCATTATCTTTGAATCGGACTTTTACAAGGAGAGCCTAAAATGAAAAAGGTAGCTTTGGTTTTATCTGGCTGTGGACATATGGATGGTGCCGAGATCACCGAATCCGTAAGCTTACTTATCGCCCTTAATATGTATGGAGCTGAGACTCATGTTTTTGCTCCTGATATGAGTATCCCGACAAAGGATCATCGAACGGGCAAAGTGAACGAAAACGAAACGAGAAATGTTTTGACCGAAGCCGCTCGAATTGCACGAGGCAAGATCGAGGATGTTAAAAAATTATCTTCTAAAGACTATGACGCCTTGGCCTTTGCGGGGGGTTATGGTGCTGCTTCGAACTTGAGCAATTGGTCCGAAAAAGGCGCCCACTGTGAAGTTTACCCTGACATCGCACGAGTTATTAAGGAGTTCCATGCTGACAATAAGCCTATCGCTGCTGTCTGCATTGCCCCAACCCTCGTTGCCAAAGTTCTGGGCTCCGAAGGGGTGGAGCTCACTATTGGTGATGATAAAGAAACTGCCCAAGAAATTGAGAAGACCGGAGCTCGCCACATCGAGTGTCCTGTTGAAGATTATATTACAGACCGACGGGCTAAGATTCTGACAACACCCGCTTATATGTACAATACGAAACCCCACCTTGTCTTTAAAGGCATTTCGGCCATGGTCAAAGAACTTGTTGAAATGGCCTAAAGGCTATTTCAACTGAATGGTGTTTTTAGGAATACGGGTGCTGCCTTGAAGCGGTCTGTATTCCTATTATAGCAGTCCCCGTTGGCTTACCAGGCTCTCTTTAATTGCAACGGTTCGCGCTTCTTCCTAAAGCGGATATTCAGAACCTCCACGAATAATGAAAAGGCCATCGAAAAATAAATATAGCCCTTAGGAATATGATGATCGAGACCTTCCGCTATCAACGAGACTCCTATCATAATTAAAAAACTTAATGCCAATATCTTGATAGTCGGATTTCTGTCTACGAAATCAGATATCGTTTTAGCGGTCAAAACCATAACCAAAGCAGAGGCTAATACGGCCGCCACCATAATGGCAATCTGATCGACCATACCAATAGCCGTGATTACAGAGTCCAACGAAAAGACTACATCCAGCAATAAAATTTGAATTAAAACAGAACCAACAGTGGCTGCCACGGTTGACTCCATCTCGCTCTCACCGGATTCCAGTTTGGCGTGAATTTCATGAGTGCTTTTGGCTATCAGAAAGGCTCCTCCCACGAGGAGAATTAAGTCACGCCCGGAAATGTCTTCTGTAAAGACGGTAAACAGGGGGGCCGTTAGTAAAATTGATATAAAAATAATGTTATCGATCCCTAAAACTAGCTCGAGCGAAAACAAGGTCGCAAAGGCCACTAACGCCTGAAATGTCAATAATTCTTCCAAGATCCCCCCAAACATTGATGCTGGTTATAATTTCGATCAAAATTTATCATCCGGTTGGCCAGGAGCAACAGAAAATTTTTGGCAGATTACTTGCAAACATTTAAGATCCATTCAATATTCTGCTTTCTTGAGCAGGAGGTCGTTGTGATTTTAAAATTGTTTATAGTTCTAACAGCTATCATGGGATCGAGACCATTGTATGCCTTAACTGTTATCTCGGATCTCGATGACACAGTTAAAATTACCCATGTCAATTCAGCGTCCGCGATTTATAATGGCCTCTTCGGACAGAGCGTTTTTTTAGGAATGGATAAGTTGATTCGAGCCTATAAAGAAACTGACGCTTCTACTCGTATTATCTTTGTCAGCGGTAGTCCGAAAATCATCAAGCGCTCGATTCAGGAATTGTTCAAAAGTCATCAAATTCAGGCAGATGGGGTGTTTCTTGAAAACGGATCTAAAAATAAAATCTCGCGGCTTCATGAACTTATAAAAAACCTTCAGGATGAAGTTGTTTTGCTCGGAGACGATCAAGAACATGACCCTGACTTTTACCAGCAACTGAAGCATCGATACCCCGATAAAATTAAAGCCATTTATATTCACCAGCTCAACAACCGAATACCTTATAAGGGTCAACGTGGATTCATCACCGCTTATGAGCTGGCACTCTTTGAAGAAGCGGCAGGGCGCCTGAATCAGAAGGCTGTTGAGAACGTTTACTCCCATATGCAAAGAGTGTTGCAATCCGCAGAAGCCGACCCTTTTATGTTTGAGAGGATCGCAAAGACACTGGTCCCCAAGTGGAGTGAATGTATCCGCCACTCAAATCCATTTCGTCTTGATCTCGGCCTGCAGTCATTCCTTTCGTACCTTGAACGGATTTACTACCAAAACTGCCAGTGGTGAAGTTCCAAAGATCTTTCGTTTTGATTATCTAGTGGACCACCTCATCTCTAGCCGACTTAAAAGAAAGTCCAGCTGAGGAGTGTCCGACGCGACGCTCTTTTAAGTAATATACGGCCATTGCCAATGCTGCAATTCCAAAAGCACCCAAAATATAAGGCATAGGGTTGTTCTTAACTTCTGTAACCGCACGATTGGAGTAGTCTTTAACCTTTTCCGTTGATTGGCGAGCCATTTCACGCGCACGGTGATAAGGGTATGTTGTCCCTTCTACTTTACCTGCTAGCCTGTCCATCGCTCTTTCAAATCTGTCTAAACTGTTGCGGACATGGCTTTCAGCCTGGTGGATCGGATGATCCGAGCGATCATGATTCTTGGACTCACGTGTGAAATCTTTGCGATTCATAACGATCTCCTTTCGCGGCACTTTTTACATCGTCAAACTTCTGCTGAGCCATTGATCTTTGTCTCTCGACAGCGGCCTGGGTATGCGGCAGCTTAAGATCTTCTTCTTTAATCTTTTTGAAAGATCGATAGGCCATAGGCCCTCCGATAGCCGCAAAAACAATTGCGACAATTAGCGAACTTAGCCAATACTGGTTTCCCATCAGATTTCCTAAACCAATGACTAAAAACGCAACAAAGGGAAACACGCTTAACACAAGCAATGATCCGAAGATAATAGCCTGCCCGATATGCTTGCCGACATTTTGGGCCGTATATTTCATCTCGGCCGTCATCAGATTAATTTCACTATGAATGAGATCCTTTGTGCTGCTACCCAACTCTCTCATCACGGCACCATATGATTGATTCTCAATTTCATGAGGAGTCCTATTGTCGATTGCCATATGACTTCCTTTCCTTATGGTTTGACAAATATTAGTGCAGCAATCGGGGTACCATCATAAGATCTTAGTAGCTTAGCAGGAGTCTAGGCTTTGTAGAGAATCGACTCGGAGTTGGGGAATTTTTCCGTTTGAAGAGTGTCCATCGCCCGACAGAGGGCCCAGAAAAAAGCTCAGGAGTAAATTCAAGACTAAAAGGAATTAGGCGGATTTCTTGAGTTCACTTAACTCAAGCTTTCGGGCCGGCACACCACCCCAAGTTTCCCCGGCTGGGACTACGGTCTTTGGAAGCAACACAGATCCAGGCAATATCTTCGCCCCTGCTCCCACCTCAACACCGCCCATAATAATGGCCCTCAATCCAATAGTGGCTTTATCGCCAATTCGAACAGGGGCTAAGACAAGATAGCCGCCTTGACCATAGTGACCAACAATAGTGACAGAGCCACCCAATGTGACCTTGCGGCCAATCTCAATTAACGAGGGGTCCGAAATGTGAGTCGTGTTAATAATTGTTCCATTCCCTATCTTCATCCCCATTCCACGATAAAAAAATAAACTAAAAGGCGTTGGGGTTATAAATTCCAAAAATGTAAATCTCATCAGATAGGTTAACCCATTATGAATATACCAACGAACGGCTGGTAATGAATAGTAAGGGCCACGCCATGGCGCCAATTTCGTTCTTAGTGCGAAGTTGAGAAGAGGCAATAAAATCATCATGGAAAATCCATACAAAAAATACCCCATTCCAAGACTTGCGCCCAAAAGCCAATAGCGGCTGCCCGTTTCCCACCCCAGACTGAGTCCATTCGTGAATTGAAATAAGAAAAAACCAGGCAGAAGCGCCAATCCAATACAGGCACTGGCTAGACCATACAGGGGAGACACTAAAACAAGATGTCCTAGAACTTGAAATTTTCGCAATGTGTTTTCAAAAAAACCACCTAAGCCTTTGCGATCACTTTTCTGTGTGTAGAGATCTCGCTCGGAAGTCTTAGCTTTAGGTCCATGTTCCATAACTGACTTATCGACAATTCACTTAGATTGCTCAAAAAAATTTAATACGTCTCAGTTTAAGACAGTTTCTATTCGCGATTAGCCTCAGAAACGACGTGCGAAGAGGCACTCTTCTTGGTCTTAGTCCGGTCCGCTAGCTTTCTCTTAGCACCCTTTGAGGCTGGCTTTCGCGCTTTAATCTCTTTAACTTGCTGTTCGGCAACTACTTGGACTTTCGCCTCTTTACTTTTCAATAGAATATTGAAAATCGAATAATCACCTTCCATTTTCAACATCACCAAAGAAAAAATATAGAAGAAAAACATCAGGTAATGTCTACGAGTCGCCTTTTGGAGCATCATCTTTTCAATATTCATCAATCTAACATCCACACTTTCAGCTCCGGGAACCATGGCACGAATCCCTTTAAATACCCCGGCCACAACCCCAGGACCTTGAGATTCGACAAGTCCAGAATTCGTATTTGAAGTTAAGATGTTTTGGGCTTCCAGATTTAACTTCTGAAGTTCCTTGCGTTCAGTTTTAATTTCATCTTGAAACAAGACCCCCATTAGCTGCCCAATATCCGAGTAAGTGTAGTTAGGATAGTACCTCATCATCACTTTTCTTAAAGCTACCTGAAACTCACGGGCGGTCGAGAATCGCTCGTCTGGGTTTCGCCTTAAGGCTTTCATAACGATTTCGTCAACCTCTGGAGGCACTTCACTGTTGAAGGTGGACGGAAGCAGAAGACTCTGGTCGCATTGGTTAATACGGTTCAAAATCGTCACGTCACTTTCGGTGTCAGCGTTAAAGGGGCGACGCAGGGTCAGCAACTCCCACAGAACAATTCCCAGCGCGAAAATATCTGATCGCGCATCCAAAGGCTTTCCGTTCACCTGTTCTGGCGAGAGGTAGGCGATCTTCCCTTTAATTGTTCCAACCCGAGTGGCTTCCGCCATTCCACTTGCGGCTTTGGCGATTCCAAAGTCAATAACCTTAAGATTACCCTCATAGGATAAAATCAAATTATGGGGTGAGATGTCTCGATGGATCGCATGAACCTCTTCACCTGTGACTTTGTTCACAAATGTATGGGCGTAGCTTAATCCCGCAGCCGCCTGAGAAGCCAAACTTAACGCCATCGGAACCGGAATCATTTGCTTCTTAGATTGAACTTTTGAAATGACCTCTTTTAGATTTTTGCCCTCGATATACTCCATGGAAATATAAGGTTGACCATTATATTCGCCGAAGTCATGAAGTTGAACCGTATGAGGATGGTTAAAGCCCATAATAACTTGAATTTCAGTTTGAAACATTTGAATGAACATTGGGTTATTGGCCACATGGGGAAGAATACGTTTTACGACTTGAACTCGTCCGTTGGCCATTAGGGAGGCTGGTCTTGCCAAGAAAATCTCAGCCATGCCGCCCGCCGCAAGCCTTCTTAAAAACAAATATTGACCAAATGTCTCAAAGTACGGAGGAAGCACCTGGGTCTTATCCACTTGATTCATGTAAATACCTCCATGGCTTTTAATCCCTTGTAAACAGTCATATATTTACTTTGATAAAAACCGGCCGGGATAGGAATTTTTTTATAGCTACAAATGACCGTGTTCATATTGTTAAGATTAGCACAAAATATTTTGACTGTTTAACATTTGTATATCGTCATTCTTTTAGACAGTACGGATTCAGGCCATCTTTTCACAATTGAAGGATTCAAAATTTTTTGTCGAAATAATTTTCAGATATATCGCAGGTTATTACTTTGAAGGTTCATCAAGCTCAATTTTTCCTGAGCTCTCAAATGGAATGGGTAAGAGTCCCACAATCACAGACCCACTTACCTGATAATCCAGAAAGCGATGACGGAACAGATCGGAAACCGAGTCAAAGACTTCAGAGTATTTAAGTCTCAGAGGTAAAGAAATAATGGTATTGTTATGGGCCGCAACTTCCATTTTTTGATCGACAAATTCATCCGCAAAATCGCGACCGTTGACCTTGATCTTATATCGTACACCATTAACCGCAAGTTCCCGGGAATTGGGATTGTCAACCTTGAGGTTGAAAATTAAATTTGCACCTTGGAGAGAGGCTTCAGCAACCTTTACACGCTGGATCTTCACTTTGGGTTCCTTTAAGTCCTTAAATCCAGTTGCGCATCCCATCGTTCCGGCCAGTACCCATAAGCTGAAAGAAAAAACCAGCATGACTCGCATGAATTTGCCTCCATGAGTACAATATCAGACACCGAAAGGTCGGAGAAACTTAATTGTAGGCGCCGGTACCAAAATTAGCGTGACGCCTTTCGACCCGGCTTTCCGGCTTAAGTTTCCTTCGCCGTTCAGCACGCCAGCCCTTCAGATGATTTCGAAAGTTTCGATAGTTTTTCCCCACATACCATTCAATTTTGTGGCTCAATTTTACGAATTTATCACGCGTTAAGGCGCGGCGACGTCGGCCACGGTGGGGGTCGAAAAAGAACATCCCGATGGCTCCCAGACTTAGCCCTAGAAGAAGAGATCTAAGTCCCCCATTACCACCACGGATGACTTTTCGTCGGTGCCAGTTATGACGACCCCGGGGATCAGAACTTTTGTAAGCCATATGTGTCCTCCCATTTAAATGCTTCCAGACTATAGACCAATCCAAGGGAGGGAAACTCTCTAGGGAAGTTCTTGCTTTAGAACAAGTGGGGGGCTCTGTTGACTTTAAAAAAATGAGGCGAACTAGTGTTAGTTCCGCCTCATTTTAGTGTTGTTGTTTGATTGAATACTATTTCAAACAAGTGTAGTTCACAGTGTACTGGCCAGGGTCTAAAATGTCGTTGAATTTAAGTGTCACGCCCTCGGCCGTAAACGGTTGGCTGTAAACGATGCCATCTTTCTTAACCGTAATCGGAAACTGGCTAAGCGGCTCACAGGCCAGAGTGATATTTTTGACCATATCGCGGATCTCTTCCGCAATCCCCGATACTTGGTGAGCATAGTCGGTTTCACACACTGAACCCAAGATGCCACCCGTCAGATCTGTAGCCCGCTTATACCTTTCACCGTATGCATAACCGTAGGTACTACGGCAAGCCGTATCACCAGGGCGAGTTACAATCGCATGAATCGAAAATACCTTCTGAGCGTTGAACCGATTTGCTACCAAATTCAAAAGATTGACAGGATCGTTGTTGGCCTTAACATCGGATTCGTCTTCATCAGAAATGATCAGACTGGCAAAATTAGCACCATGCCGAAAGAAACCATTATAAGCATGACCAGCAGTGGTGGCTTTCTCGACAAAGCGGTAAGTGGCCCGTATACCCTGCTCAGTACCAGATCCAGTTTCTGGGCGTTGAAGCGTCTGACCCAGATTGTATTGAGCTTCTTGTTCATCCATCGTCGAATCAATCCACAATTTTCCACCTAGATTTGCAATGGGTATAAGGTCACCATCGCCGTAGTATTTAACTTTATTACTTGTAAATGTCGCTCGCGGATCTGTTGTGGTGACGGCAATACGATAATCAAGACCGCGCAAAATTGACAGCATATTTCTCACGCGTGAAGCCATGTTTTTCTGCTCGTATTCCATTGAGCCCGAATTATCAATGACGATCAAGATATCCACAATTCGCTGATCTTTAACGGTAGCTGAGTGAACCATGTGTTTTACAGTGCTGACAACATTCCAATTAATGGTCTTTGTCGAGGTGAAATTATGAATGTCGTTAGCCGTAACGACAAACTCATACTGACCTTCAGGCATTTGAGTCAGATTTATGAGGTTTGCACCTTTTAAACAAGGCTTTTCAATCCCATTCAATTTACAACTAACAGAACTGATCGGAGAAACGTCTTTAACGTTAAAAACAATCTCAGCCGTAGCGCCTTCTTCTAAGGTCACCATAGGATATTTTGAAAACTCAATGGTAGGACCTTGGTTGTCGTGGATGATGGAGTCCACAATACAGTTTGATGTCACAAAGTCCATGTCGCGGAACTGCACTGAATAGGCATTAACAGCATTTTGACTATGAATAGAAAGGGCCTTTGAACTTGTAAGAGGCTCCCAAGTGCCGCCCGTACAAGTCGTGTTGTTGGCAATTTTCACTTCCGTAAACCAAGGAAGGTAAACTAGTCTCATGGTCACATCATTCACGTGGGTGTACTCAGCGTTCTGGTCGATGGAAACAGAAAACTCTACACTGGGTGTTTGCGGTGGAATGACGACAGTGTCCTCATCATCAGGTTCTGATCCAGACGGGTCTTCAGGTGGAACCTCAACAGTAAAGTCCGCCTCTCCGCTAACCGGAGTGCCAACAGTCTCGGTGCTACCGTTGTCTTCCATAATACCTAAGCACCCTGCTAAGGCTAAAAGTGCGGCCGTCAAAACCAAGCCATTCACAAGAGTTTTAAAATTTTGTAATCCCATAGAAGTTCTCCTGTCTCCTCGTTCCCCTCCTATTGTCCTAAAAACAGCAAAAGAATAAAGTTTTATGGACGAAAGTGATCAAAATGAAATCAGCTGATTAATAGTATGACACTTTTCCAAGGATTCCTGTCGAAGAGTTCTCCGATTTTCTTTTAATTCCATTTTACGCGGGAATGGCGCCGAAGAATTGCCTCTTGTGTACTAGAATGAGATCGCACTTTTAAAATTGACGAAGCCAATGCAATTCCGCTAAAACAGGGGCTCATTTCTTTGAAGCGCGGGTGGTGGAATTGGTAGACACGCAGGTCTCAGAAGCCTGTGCCGCAAGGTGTGGGGGTTCAAGTCCCCCCTCGCGCACCAAAAGTCAAAAAACAGTACTCGAACCCACACGGCGGTTCGGGTCGAAGTGGATCAGGGTTCCTTCTTTTTCTTTTAAATTTTGATTCTGGTTTACGGGTGATGGGGTTCCATCAGTTCCGGTGGCCTTCATTTGCTCTTTTGATGGGGCGTAGAGACCGATTTTGATCTTCATGGGGTGGATCTCGATGAACTTCACAAGGTTTGTGAAGACAGGTCTTTGTTTTTCCTTTGGCGCATTTTCTAAATGCTTGAGCGTTCGCTCGATCTTGGCTTTTAAGCCGTCTTGGTCAATGTCTTGACCGCATAAATCCATTTCTTTTGTCTTTAGCTTTTCTTTCGCAAGCTTCGTTTCCGTAAGCTTTTGGTTCAGTAGCTTGATTTGTTCATAGAACGGGTCTGCGGGGACTTCCGCTGGGAGTTCAGCGACTCTTTGAACTACTTTTGCGGCTAATTCCGTCAAAACCAAAGCCACCCAAGTTAGCTACGTCAACTGCAAATACATGGGGAATTAAAAGTACTGGAGTTGGAAGAACGATTACTGTTCCTAAAGAAGTCGGACTGATCGACCCAAGTGGGACTCCTACCGAGTCTTATGCGGCTTATATGGCGGCTAATACTGGGGGAGCAGCATTAGGTCAAAAAATTAAAGAAAGATACAAAGAGCTTTTTGAACTTCAAGCAGAACCGCAAAATGCTTCCAATGATGAATTAAAAAACTTTTTTAACATTCACTCTGGGGGTGGAGAAAAAACCATCGAATATCAAGTCAGTACTTTTAAAGCTCTTGCTGAGTTTGCAAGTTTTGATGGAACCTACAGTCCACAGTCATCTGGAGCAAGTGGCACTCTCGGAAAAGAACAGGGAAGAGGACGAGGAGCAACACCTCAAATTCATTTTGATTTGCACATTCATTTACCAGAAGGGAAAAGCTCATCTGACTACGAATCCATTATCAGAGCTATTTCTGATTATATTGTTGTAAAAATGAAGGCTGAGTAGGATGGCTGATTCACTTAACTCAATAAAGAATATTGCCCAAGGGGTAGAGAGTTTTCGCAATAAGTTTCCCGCAAAAATCTTGTCGAAAAATCTACAGTTCAAAAACGGCAAGAGATTATTTCAGCACTTAACCAGTTTATGGAATGCGTCCGTTATTTAAATACACGAAGATCAAAAGGCACAGTCTTGACACTGTCTTCTGAGGGCGATGTGCAGGACTCTCTTTATATCATGTTAAGACCTTGGGTTGCTGATCTCAAGTACGAATACCCAACATCAAAAAATGGAAATCGTTTTGTAATTAAAGATTTTTTTATTCCATCTGCTGAAATGATCATAGAGGCAAAGTACATTCGAGATAAAAGACATGGGAAAGATGTTTCAAAAGAACTTCACGATGATATCGAAATGTATCGCCAAAGAGGAGATGCCTCTTTGATTGTTTTTTTCATTTATGACCCAGATAGCAATATCCCATCGGTTGATGATCTCAAGTCTAGCTTAGAAATTGATCGTGTTTATAACGGCAAGTCGTTACAAATAGAAGTAATCGTCAAACCTTAGCAGCTTGGCAATCTCATCGCTTTGGCCAATTAGAATCTTTTGATTCCTGAATCAGTTCGAACTGTGCCTTCCACCTGTTTAAAACCCAATGGTTTTTACCACTCTGTGGTTCCAACATATCGAACCTATCGCTCAAGCCCATTTATCCCCTATTCAAATCAATTATAAGCCATTTCAAAGCCTCATTTTCTCAAATTGAGACGTCTAGGGATAACTTGCAACATGATATCATTTTTGATATCATGTTTTCTATGAGTAAGACCGAAAAGCTATTAGCGAAACTTAAAAATGGGACTATCTCAGCCCAAGAGCTGAGAACGCTTTTAGGTCAACTCGGATGGATTTTAGCCAGGCAAAAAGGCTCGCATGAGCAGTGGCTAAAAAATGGCAAAGTGATAACACTTGCCACCCACTCGAAAGACTTAAAACCGTATCAAATAAAACAAGTATCAAAGGCGCTGGAGGAATAAATGGCATTACCTAAAAAAATAAAAGAGCTGATTCCTTACTACTCTTATAACATTCATTTTTCAGATGAAGACAACGCCTATATCGTATCCGTAGATGAACTTACAGGTTGCATGACTCATGGAGACTCTGCAGCGGAAGCTTTAGAAATGGCACACGAGGCAGTCGAAGGCCATCTTGAAGTTTTGCTTTCGCAAAAACAGGATATCCCCGAACCTATTGCCAAAATTAAAGCGAGCGGTGATTTTCTTGTGCGAAGCAATCCAGAGCTTCATCAAAAGCTGATTCGTAAATCACATCAAGAAGGCTATAAAAGCCTCAATAAATTTGTCGTCGATAAGCTTGAAGAAATTGTTGAAAAATAATTTTCTAGGGCTTCAACAGCCGTCCTGACGAACGATCCATACTTCAAAACCAACTTTTTCAGATCACAGGGCAGTAAAGCCTTTGGTTCCACCACTTCATTGGCCTCAAACTCAAATAAAATCGACTTCACGACAAAAAGTGGCTCTTCTACTTCGGTCTCTCGCGCACCAAAAGGTGCCAGGCCGTGTTTCCGGATGCGGCGCAGTTCTGGCAAGCCCCTTGTCTTGGTTCTACGGTTCTACTCGTTTCCTGAGTGGCCAGTGACACTCCTCGCATCCAACCTGAAATGCCAACAATGAATGCCTACGACAATAATTTTAAATTGTTTCAAGTTAAGTTGGTCAAAGTCAGCCGTGCCCGCTGCATCGGCTGTGAAGATACTCAGGAGATTCTTTATAAGTCCTATGGAATCGATGATGTGATTAACAAACTGCGGTTCTTCCCCAAAGACAGGGGCTCTGAATCAGGTTCAAAATAGCTTAAATCGCCTACTTTTAGTCAAAAGCAACACTACAACAGACTTTTGTTTTGATATGAAACAAAAGTCACTCTCAATATGAATCAAGTCC
>CAZETK010000053.1:0-22939 GCA_964515195.1 uncultured Pseudobdellovibrionaceae bacterium | reverse complement strand
CTCTTGTCGAATATTAAGAACTCGTTGCTCATTATGGCACTGCCTGCGGAATCCCAGGGGTTATTTGAAAAGGCGGCAATCCAAGTCCATTATTGTGGAATCGGCAAAGTGAATGCCGCTTGGAAAACAACAGAACTCATCTTAAAAAACCCAGGCCGGGGAGTTTTGAATTTAGGGACAGCCGGGAGCTCTCGGTTTAAAACCCATGATTTGGTCGAGTGCTCAGCATTTGTTCAACGCGATATGGATATTCGCCCATTAAATATGCCTTTGGGTGAAACTCCAATGGATGACATTCCAGGGCGGATCGAAGGTACACAGCTTTTTCCATCACAAGCCCATGGGGTTTGTGGAACTGGCGATCGTTTCAAAGTGGGTCCGCCAGAGCTGCCTTGCGATCTGGTGGACATGGAGTCCTACGCGATGGCCAAAGTCTGCAAAAGATACGGTGTCAGTTTTGTTTCAATTAAATACATCACAGACGGGTCGGACCATAACGCCCATAAGGATTGGCAGCGAAATTTACAAAAGGGTGCCGAAGCCCTGCTTAATTTTTATCAGAGACTCAAATAGTCGTTCTCGAATTGAGAACCCAGGCGATAACACGACGCAAAAACTTTTTAGAGCTGGACCTTTATTCAGTCTAGTCCAGGTCCTGCCGATAAGAACTCCATAGCCGATCAGGCTTACCCAAAGGAGTTTTTAATCATGAAAGTTCAGTACACCTTCAAGCATCTGGATCGTTCTGACTCTCTAATCGAGTACTGCCAGGGACGAATGGAGGAAATCTCCCACTTTTTACTGAAAGAGTATCCAGGGCGGGTGACGTTCAGTAAAAGATTAAAAGAATTCTGCGTTGAAATTACCATACAAACGAAAGAACGGCCTTTCCGCTGCAAAACCCATCATTTTGACGTTTACAGCGCTGTCGACGATGCCATTTATAGACTGGAGCGCCAATTTTTGAAAACGCGGAAAATGGCGACTGATCATAAAAAGCCGAACTTTAGGAAGATCAGACGAGCCCAGCGATTCAAAGAAGTCGCTTAAAGTTCAGGTCCACAACTTCACTCTGCAAAGCCCCTAGCCATAGGGGCTTTTTTTTTGACCCCGAGCAAGGGCTTTGATAGCTTTCACAGGCTTATAATCACTCATACATAGAAAGGCCAGGTTTGTGAAAAACTATCTTTTTACAAGTGAATCCGTTTCTGAAGGTCATCCTGATAAAATGTGCGATCAAATTAGTGATGCCGTTTTGGACGCTATCTTATCTGAGGATTCAACAGGCCGAGTCGCTTGTGAAACTCTTCTTACAACGGGGCTTTGCATTGTGGCCGGTGAGATCACGACCAGTGCGAAAGTCAATATTCCAGAAATCGCGCGCAATACCATTAAGAAAATTGGTTATGACCACACGGATAAAGGTTTTGATTACAAAACATGCGGCGTGATGGTCGCGGTTGGAACTCAAAGTCCTGATATCGCGATGGGAGTAAAGCAAACAGGTGAAGATCAGCAAGGCGCCGGAGATCAAGGAATTATGTTCGGCTATGCTACAAATGAAACTCCAGAATATATGCCGTTGACCTTGTCTGTGTCGCATAAACTAGTGAAGAATCTAGCGGATTTACGCCGAACCTCTCAGGGAAGTTGGTTGCGCCCTGACGCCAAATCACAGGTGACTGTTGAATACGAAAACGGCGTGGCGAAGCGAATTGAATCTATCGTGGTTTCCACTCAACATGCCGAGGATGTGAGTCAGAATCAAATTCGTGAGTTTGTTATGGAAGAGCTGGTTAAGAAAACTATTCCAGCTCGATGGATCGACAAAAATACAAAATATCATATTAATCCCACCGGTCGTTTTGTAACGGGTGGACCTATGGGTGATGCGGGGCTAACGGGCCGGAAGATCATTGTCGACACCTACGGCGGTCATGGAGCCCACGGTGGAGGAGCTTTCTCGGGAAAAGATCCCTCTAAGGTTGATCGATCAGCAGCCTATGCCACTCGCCATATTGCCAAAAATATTGTGGCAGCTGGTTTAGCTGATAAATGCCTTGTTCAAGTGGGCTATGCGATTGGCGTAGCGGATCCTGTGAGTATTACAGTTAATGACTATGGTACATCTGATGTCGGCTCAGAAAGGTTAGTTGAAGCAGTCAAACAGATTTGGAATCTGAAGCCCGCTTACATTATTAAAGAATTTGATTTGCTAAAGCCCATCTATAGTCAGACAGCTGCTTATGGCCATTTCGGTCGCGAAGAGGCTGGTTTCACATGGGAGCGGACAAACAAAGTTGATCAGTTACGGGAATTGGTAAAACCTTAATAAATGGATCCAAAATTCATCAGGAACTTTTCCATCATTGCCCATATTGACCACGGTAAGTCCACTTTGGCCGACGGCCTATTGGCCGTAACCGGATCCTTAACTGCACGAGAAGAGAAAAATCAGTTTCTCGACAATATGGATCTAGAGCGAGAACGTGGAATCACCATCAAAGCGCAAACGGTTTGTTTGACTTACAAGGCCTTGGATGGGCATACCTACCAGATCAATCTGATCGACACTCCCGGGCACGTGGATTTCTCTTATGAAGTCTCCCGTTCTTTAGCGGCTTGTGAGGGTGCCATTCTTGTAGTCGATGCCGCCCAGGGCGTCGAGGCTCAGACACTTGCGAATGTATATCTAGCCCTCGAGAATAATCTTGAAATCATCCCGGTCCTCAACAAGATCGATCTCCCCTCGGCAGATCCTGAGGGTGTGGCTCGCCAAATTGAAGACACGATAGGTTTGGATTGTAGCGATATCATTCATGCCTCTGCCAAGGAGCGAAAAGGGCTGATTGAAATTTTGGAAGCCATCGTTAAAAAAGTTCCTCCTCCGCAGGCAGATCGAACAAAGGCCTTGCGGGCTTTGATTTTTGATTCTTGGTTCGATTCCTACCAGGGCGTTGTGGTTTTGGTACGGGCTATGGATGGAGTGGTAAAAAAAGGCGACAAGGTCCGCTTTATGGCCACGGGTCGTGACTATGAAGTTTTGAGAATGGGTAAATATAGACCCTTTCCTGAGCCTACGGACGTGATTGAGGCCGGTGAGGTTGGATTCATTATTTGCGGAATCAAAGATATTCGCGATGTGAAGGTGGGAGATACGGTTACAACCGCCAAGCATCCTGCCCCTCAGCCCCTGCCTGGATTTCAAAAAATAAAACCCATGGTCTTTGCAGGGATTTTTCCAATCGATGCGGTTGATTACGAGGACCTTAAAGAAGCGTTAGAAAAGTTGGCATTAAATGATTCATCCTTAACCTATGAGGTGGAAAAGTCGGCTGCTTTAGGCTTCGGTCTACGTTGTGGTTTTTTGGGCTTACTGCACATGGAAATTGTCCAAGAGCGGCTTGAGCGTGAATTTAATTTAAATTTGATCACCACAGCTCCCACTGTTGTTTACAAAGTAACGATGACAGATGGGACTCTGATGGATATTGAAAACCCGGCTCAGTATCCAGATCCCTCTAAAATTCTGAAGTCGGAAGAGCCCATTGTTAAAATCACCCTGCATACACCGACAGAATACATCGGAGCTCTGATTAAGCTTTGCGAAGACAAGCGAGGCCAGCAGCTTAAGATGGATTATATCAACGAGAAAAAAGTTATTCTTGAGTACAAACTTCCGATGAATGAAATGGTGATGGATTTTTATGACAAATTGAAATCTATCACAAAGGGCTACGCCTCGATGGAGTATGAACTTATCGGCTTTGAAGAGTCTGACGTGGTCAAGATGGACATTCTGATTAATGGTGAACCGATTGACGCTTTATCCTTGATTGTGCATCGGTCGAAATCGCAAACCCGTGGACGGGCTCTCGCCGAAAAAATGAAAGAACTGATTCCTCGCCAGCAGTATCAAGTGGCCATTCAGGCCGCTATTGGCTCTAAGATTGTCGCGCGCGAAACTCTGGGAGCTTTGAGAAAAGACGTGACGGCGAAGTGCTATGGTGGTGACATTAGTCGTAAGAGAAAATTGCTCGAGAAACAAAAAGAGGGGAAAAAGCGAATGAAAGCGATCGGGACGGTTGAAGTCCCTCAAGAGGCCTTTTTAGCAATTTTAAAGGTCGATGAATAAGGAAAGCTCATGGCGGAAAACGAACAAAAAGAACCGAAATCATCTCCATCTAAATACACCACCTTTAATTTAAAAGATCGGGTGTTTTGGACTGAGGGGTGGGGCTCACTCAGTATCGCTATAATCATCGCCCTTTTTATTCGCTGGGCTTTTATTGAGGCTTACGTCATCCCATCAGGCTCCATGCTCCCGACGCTCCTGATACACGACCATATTTTTGTGAATAAACTGACTTACGGGGTTCGCGCTCCCTTTAGCGAAAAGTGGCTTGTAAAACTCAATGAGCCCAAGCGTGGAGATGTCATCGTTTTTAAATATCCCCGGGATATGAGCACCTTTTTTATCAAACGGGTTGTAGGTGAATCAGGGGATAAAGTCTTTTATGAAAACGGAACTTTATATATTAATGACAAGGCCATTGAAAAAGAAGTTCCCTCCAAGCTCGCAACTGAAATGGATTGGCTGCGTGATGAAGATTTTCGCAGGGAGGACAATCTAGTCGACTCGAAAGGCAATTACACCCACTTCGAAGAAAATTTGGATGGCCGGAAGTATTCAATTTTGATCGAAAAGGGAAAGCTTTACGAACAATTTGGTCCTTACGTCGTGCCCGAAGGAAAACTATTCGTTATGGGTGATAATCGCAATAACTCGGCGGATTCTCGTTATTGGGGGTTTCTACCAAAGGAAAACATTCTGGGTCGAGCCATGTTTGTCTGGTTGAGCTGTGAAGAGGTTATACCAGGAATTCCATTTCCCATCTGCAATCCACTTACAATTCGGTGGTCTCGGTTTTTCCACCAAGTGAAGTGATATGGGTAAAAGTCGGAAGGGGACATGGTGGCAGGCTCTTTCGGCATTCCTACTTCCTCTAGTGATATTAGGGTTTATTCGTTGGGCCGTGATTGAGCCTTTTGTGATTCCGTCTGGGTCGATGATTCCCAATCTTCTTATTCATGATCATGTCCTGGTTAAAAAATACTCTTACGGCTTAAAAGTTCCATTTACAGATATTTGGATTTTACAATGGGCCATGCCTAACCACGGTGATGTAGTGGTTTTTAAATATCCTGAAAACACCAGTGTTTATTATATTAAAAGACTGATTGGCCTTCCTGGGGATTCCATCAGGTTGAATGGTCGCCACCTTGAAGTGAATGGTAAAAGCTGGACTCTTGAGTCCATCGAAGACTTTCCTAACGGTGATCCTGAGTTTGATTATTACTATGAGTCCTCAGGCGCCGAGAAGCACATCGTTCGATTTCGAAAGGGCACAGATAGCTCGATTGATGAACTCAAGTTAACCTTGAAAGATGACGAATACTTTTTCATGGGCGATAATCGGGACGAATCACATGACAGTCGATTTTGGGGTCAGGTCCAGAAGAAGTGGCTAGTTGCTCCAGCTTGGAAGGTCTTGTTAGGCTGTGAAGAAACTTTAACCTCTAACAGCATGCTTTGCGATCCTTCCACAATCCGCTGGAATCGAATTTGGAAGGATATTGGTCCATGAAGCAACGATCGATATTGCATATATTTTTTGTCGTGATCGGGATTGCGCTTTTTCTCAGAATTTTCGTGTTGGATATTGTGTTTATTTCAAACGATGATTTAGAGCCTCAGTTCCTTGCGGGTGATGCTATCCTAGTATCTAAATTATCCCCACTTCATTCCGGCGGCTGGATCCTTTTAGAAAACCCAGAGTCTTCTGGCAATTACTCTATGCGTCGCCTGGTTCAAGAGATAGCTCCAGGAGAGTGGTCCTTTTCAACGGGCTCTCAAGAAAATAAGGAATGGCCTATCGTTCAGACCCAAAAAATTCTGGGGCGCGCCGTCATGATTCTTTGGTCGCGGCGATGCTCCTCCAGCACAGAATCTTGTGGGAAGAGATCTTCAAAATACTTAGCGGTCATCAATTGACGTCTTACTATTCGCCATCTAGTCTGAAATCCAATGCCGAACTCATTGATTGATTTCCGGGATTGGTCCCCAACAGACTTAGAAAAGCTCTTTGATCTTTCTTTCCATATTGAAAAAGAAAAAAGCGTTTCTTCCTCAGGAAATCATCTTCTCAGAACCGCAGCTCTTCTTTTTTTTGAGCCTTCAACTCGAACTCGCATTAGCTTCGAGTCGGCCTGCCACCGTGAACAAATCAGTGCCACAGTTTTATCAGGCAAATCAGGAACAAGTCTTGAAAAGGGTGAAACCCTTGAGGATACAGTTCTTAATATTGCAGCTATGGAACCCGATGTGCTGATAATTCGAAGTGGTTCCGAGTTGGATCTTCACCAACTGCGACAAAAGGTTTCACAACCTATCTTGAATGGGGGGTGGGGGACTCATTCCCATCCGACGCAGGCTCTTCTGGATATTAGGACTCTTCTGAAGAGAGGCCAAAAAATAAGTGACATTCGAATAGTGCTAGTCGGAGACGTGAAATACTCTCGAGTCGCTCATAGTCATTTCGAACTCAGTCGAAAGCTCGGTTATCAAGTAGCGGTCTGTGGACCTCATGAGTTTCTACCCTCTCAATCCGACATTACAGTACTCGAGGATATTAAAAGTGCAATGGAGTGGGGAAATGTTTTGATGATGCTGAGGTTTCAACTTGAGCGTCATCAACAAACGCATCGCCAAAATGATTGGGAAAAATATCAAATTAATTTGCAAAAGCTTAAAGCCTGGCAAGAAAAGGGCTGGCTGATGCATCCGGGCCCGATTAATTATGGTATTGAAATGGATCGCGATGTAGAATCTTACCCGAAAAATCTTATTTTTGAACAAGTGAACTCAGGCCTATGGATAAGGCGGGCCTGTTTGAGAACAGTCTTAAAGTGAGTAACTGAATGATAGCAAACAAAGCTTCTGCGATGAGCACGAATAAAATGATTCCGACCCAGGGGTTTTTGGTGTTAGAGACGGGCGAAGCGTTCGCGGGAGCCTGGCATGGTGGAAAAGAGCGTGCAGGAGAAGTGGTCTTTAATACGTCTCATTCGGGTTACGAAGAAATGGCAACGGACCCTTCTTATATGCATCAGATTCTGGTGCTCACGGCCCCAATGCAAGGAAATTACGGCGTTAGTGATCAAGACTGGGAGTCACGCCAGATCTGGATTGAGGGATATATCTGCGTTCAAATGCAGGACTCCCATCAGAACCCCTCTTGGAAGCGAAGACTAGTGGATCATGGAGTGGCCGTCATGAGCGACCTTGATACTCGAAGTCTTGTGCTTCGGCTGCGTGAAGGGGGAACAACGTGGGGAGCCTTAGTTCAAGGAGAAGATGAAAGCGAAGCCCTTTCCAAAGCCAAGGCTCTGATCGCAGAATCGAAAAAAGTAGAAGATGACTGGGTCTGGAAAGCCAGTCGTAAAACGGTGGAATTTATCAAAGGCCAGAATAGTGAAGGACCTAAACTTGCAGTTGTAGATTTCGGGTCGAAAGAAAATATCTTAAGGGAACTGGTCAGCCGGGTTCGCGAGCTTGTAGTGTTTCCCAGTCGAACATCTGCCGAAGAAATTTTAAGTCATAGCCCGGATGGACTCATGCTGACGAATGGCCCGGGCGACCCCAAGCATGTCCAAGTGGCTGTTGAAACATTGCAGAAGTTGATCGGCAAACTTCCCATTTTTGGGATTTGCATGGGGCACCAGATACTGGCGCTTTCTTTAGGTGGAAAAACTTATAAATTGAGGTTTGGACATCGTGGAAGCAACCATCCGATTCGAGATGAAATATTAAACCAGATTTATGTAACAAGTCAGAATCATGGGTATGCAGTGGAGGCTGAAAGCCTTCCCTCGGATGTAAAGATAACCCATTGGAATTTAAATGATAAGACAGTAGCCGGCTTTTACAGTGCCGAGAGGAAGCTTCTTGGAATTCAATATCATCCCGAGGCTTGTCCAGGACCCCACGAAGCACGTCGGTTATTTGATTTTTTTATCAGTGAAATGGTGGGGGCAAAGAAATGAATGAATATGAGCTTTTGATGGAGAAGATTTTAGCGCATTTTGCCGGTCCCCTCTTTAGCGATGAGCTGACACGGGCTAAGCGTTTTTTCTTTGATAACACAATCCCCAACGAGGAAAATCCCGAGCTTTTTGAACAACGGATGTCTCAATTTTTTGATTGGTACTTTTTTACGCGTGAATTGGAAGGCTATGGGCAGACCCCTTTAGAGGTTTGTGAGGACGTTCGAGAACTCCGCTTTACAACAGAAGAGAAGAGTCTTTTGCAGCATATGCGAAGGCACCGTCATTCACTTTTCCAATTTATAAAATTAAAAGATGAAGATATTCATATAAAGGATCTTTTTAAAAAAGAAAGACTGGTTGTTCGAAAGTCAAAGTTGATATTTGGGTTTGATACAGAAGAATTTTTCGAAGCGCGGTTAATTCCAACGGGAGATAGTTATATTTTCACTAGGGGATTTTGCTTTCATCCAACTTCCGCTCAGAAGTTCATCACGGAAGAAATCAAAAAGCACAGAAAAGACCCGGATATGAATCCTGAAGATTTTATTCTCCGCTTGATCAAGATGCGTTTTAAGTTTGAACAGTATAAGCACGTAAAGCCAGAAATGATTTACTCTGACAGTAGCAAGGTGGGAATTTAATGCCGGTTCGTCAGGATATTCACCGAGTCCTAATAATTGGTAGTGGCCCCATCGTCATCGGGCAGGCCTGCGAGTTTGACTACTCAGGAACCCAAGCCTGCAAAGCTTTGATGAAAGAAGGGCTTGAGGTCATTCTTGTAAACTCGAATCCGGCTACGATCATGACGGATCCAGAAATTGCCACTCGGGTTTATATTGAGCCACTCACTCCGGAAGTCCTCGACAAGATATTGGAAAAAGAAAAACCACAGGCCGTCATCCCGACCCTGGGAGGTCAGACAGCTCTCAATTTAGCACTGAAACTTCACGAACAATCAATCTTAAAAAAACACAACGTCGAGCTCCTTGGTGCGACTCCCGAGGTTATTAAGGCGGCCGAGGACCGAGAACTCTTTCGTAGTATTTTGGATGAAGTCGGCGCACGCTACCCTCAAAGTGAGTTAGTTCGGACTTTCGAGCAAGGCCGAGCTGCTGGCGAAAAGTTGGGGTATCCCATTATCCTGCGCCCAAATTATACATTGGGCGGTGGCGGTGGCGGCATTGCCTATTCTCCTGAAGAGTATCAACAGATGCTCCTTCAAGCACTTCATGAAAGTCCCACTTCGGAAGTATTGGTGGAAGAAAGTATTCTCGGCTGGAAAGAGTTTGAATTAGAAGTTATGCGGGACTATGCAGGCACTTTCGTTGTCATCTGTTCCATTGAAAATTTTGACGCTTGTGGAGTTCATACTGGTGACAGTATCACGGTCGCGCCCCAGCAGACTCTTTCTGATAAAGAGTATCAGGAAATGCGTGATGAGGCTCGCGCTATCATCAACCGTGTAGGACTCGAGACGGGCGGTGCTAATATTCAGTTTGCTGTTCATCCGCAGACAGGCGAGCGAGTGGTTATCGAGATGAACCCTCGGGTCAGCCGCTCATCCGCATTAGCCAGTAAAGCGACTGGGTTTCCCATTGCTAAAATTGCGGCACTTCTTGCCCTCGGATATCGCTTGGATGAGATTCAGAATGATATCACTAAGACCACCCCGTCTTGTTATGAACCGGCTCTTGATTATGTTGTCACAAAGATTCCCCGCTTTGCTTTCGAAAAGTTTCCCGGCTCAAAAGATTTGCTCACAACTCAAATGAAAAGTGTGGGTGAAGTGATGGCAATAGGACGAACTTTTCAAGAATCCTTAATGAAAGCATTGGTGGCATTAGAGATGGACTCTGAGGGAGTTCCAGAAGTCAACTTTCAGGTGGACCGTGTCTCCTACCCCAATTCTGGCCGAATTTGGCACATATTCCAAGCATTTCGACACGGACACAGCGTGGATGATGTTTATAATTGGAGCCACATTACACATTGGTTTTTAGAACAAATTTATAAGCTCACTGAATTTGAGAAGACTTTTCCGGCTCGATATAAAAAAGATGCTACCCGTGCGCTGCGGGAGGGGAAGAAGATGGGATTCTCGGATGCGCGACTGGCGCGTCTATTGAGGTCAAAAGAAAAAGTAATCCGTAATGAACGCTGGAAGCGACAAATCCATCCGGCCTATCTGCAAGTCGACACTTGTGCGGGTGAGTTTTTTTCAGCAACACCTTACTATTATTCGACCTATCACTCAGCACATAAATTCGAGATGCCAGAAGAGGAGCGGGTTCTTATCATAGGAAGTGGACCTAACCGCATTGGACAGGGAATTGAATTTGATTACAGCTGTGTCCGCGGCGTGAAAGCTTTTGAAAAACAGGGCTGGAAAACCATCATGGTCAATTCTAATCCGGAAACTGTTTCAACTGATTATGATACTGCCCGGTATCTAGTTTTTGAACCATTGACACCGGAATCTCTGGTTGAAATTTCCCGAATTTTTTCTCCAAAAGGATTTGTACCTCAGTTGGGTGGTCAAACTCCTCTTAATATCGCCCGTGAATTGGCTGAGAGTGGGCTTGCGGTTATGGGAAGCTCGCTCATGACAATCGATAGGGCGGAAGACCGCGGGCATTTTTCAAAACTTTGTCTTGATTTAGGTTTACAAATTCCACGTGCGGGCATGGCGGCCAACTTTGAAGCGGCCTTAAAAGTTGAAGCCTCTATCGGATATCCTATGATGTTACGTCCCAGCTATGTGCTGGGCGGTCGTCGAATGGAAGTCATTGAAAGTCGGGATGAGCTTGAATCTTACTTTGAGCGGCATGCGGATTTTATTTCCGATGAAAAGCCTTGTCTGATGGATCAATTTCTTGAAAATGCTCTGGAAGCGGATGTGGATTTGGTGCGTGGGCTTGACTGGACGATCATTGGTGGTGTTGTCGAACATATCGAGGCAGCTGGCGTCCACTCGGGTGATAGTATGGGAGTATTACCTCCCCAGCGCCTTCGGGATGAAACCTGCAAAAGAATTGAAGAGTTATCCATCCGATTGGCTGAACGTTTGGAAGTTATCGGGCACTTGAATTTGCAGTTAGCTGTCAAGAATGATGTGATCTTTGTTCTTGAGGCCAACCCTCGCAGTTCCCGATCTCTGCCCTTTGTCGCAAAGGCCACTGGAATTCCACTCATCGACTTGGGAGTGGCGGCAGCCTTGGGGAAACGAAGAGGCGAATTGAATATTGATGATTATCAATGGCGTGAATCCGATATCGTTGCAGTGAAGGGTGTGGTTTTTCCATTTAAGAAATTCCCAGAGGCAGATTCTATCTTAGGTCCTGAAATGAAATCCACCGGTGAAACAATGGGAAGGGGAGAGGATTACTCGGAAGCCCTTATGAAGGCCTTTGTATCTAGTTCGTATAAGCTTCCCTTGAATTGAGAAGTGTTCATTTAACTTCGAGAAAAATACAAACACTATATGTTGAAATTTTATCAATAGCTGAAGGCCATGGGATACACCCTTTCGGCCACAACCGGGACTGCTCTGTTTTTTAATGACAATGGGCTTGAGTGCCTATCACTTAAAAAAGTACACGAGGGCCGTCCTCACTGTGTGGACCGTATCCGTCAGGGGCATATTGCATTTGTGGTGAACACCACTACTGGACGAATGGCTATAGAAGCAAGCTTTGATATACGTCGTGCATGTACAGACTTGAATATTCCGTGTTTAACTGAAAGTGACACCGCCGAGGCTTTTTTGATTGCGCTTAAAAAAGCCAAATCCGGTGAGTTCAAAGTAAAACCACTTTCAGCCATGAAGAGAGTATGAACATTATTGAAGTTAAAGATCTTGTAAAGAGATTACCAGCCGGCTTCATTGGGAAAACGGAAGTTCTTCATAAAGTAAGCTTCAAGGTTCCCCAGGGCGTGGCTTGTGGGTTTGTTGGAAATAACGGCGCTGGCAAGACAACAACTTTAAAGTGTTTGCTAGAATTTTTAAACCCCGATGCTGGCGAGATCTTATTTTTCGGAGAAAAATTAACCGTCCAAAGCCGGATTCGACTTGGCTATTTGCCCGAGCGTCCCTATCTTTATGAATTTTTGACGGCGTGGGAGTTCTTGAAGTTCCACTGGAATTTAACATTTCCGACCACCCAAGGGTTTTCCGAGCAAGCCGAGTCTGTCTTAAAGCTGGTAGGATTGTACGAACATCGTCATAAAGTCATGAGAAAATACTCAAAGGGTATGTTACAGAGAGCGGGCTTAGCTCAGGCTCTCATCCACAACCCGGATCTGATGATTTTGGATGAACCGATGTCAGGTTTAGATCCCGATGGCCGACTTCTTGTTAAAAATATTCTTCGTAAGCTAAAGGCTCAGGGTAAAACGCTTTTCTTTTCTTCCCACTTGCTGGAAGACGTTGACGAGTTATGTGAATACGTTGTGATTATTCACCATGGATATATTCTTTATCACGGCCCGTTGGCAGAATTTAAAAGGCAGTATCACACCCTTGAAGAGGCATTCGCGGCCGTTAAGGCAGGGGCTCAGGCATGAAGAAAGTTTTTACTTTGGCCTGGACGACATTCCAGGAATTGTTGCGGGCCCGTTTCTTTGTTGTTGGATTGGTTTTTGCTTTTATTTTAGTTACTCTGAGCTATCTTCTTGGAAATCTATCATTCGAAGAAGAAAAGAGAATTCTTTTTAACTTAGGGTCCTTAGGTATTGAGTTTGTGACTCTCGGTTTGGGCATCTTTGCAGGCGCTACCTTGGTCAGCAAGGAAATCGAGCTCCGTACCTGTCAAATTGTTCTCACACGCCCCTTATCACGGTCACATTTTCTAATTGGCAAATGGCTGGGACTGTTTCTGTTTATTTCCGTTATTTTGGCAGGGCTTTCGATATTGATATTGGTATTGGGTGGTGAGACTTTCCGAAAGGAATCTTTTATCGTGATTATGTCAGGAATTGGATTAAAGGCCATTGTCGTGATGACGGCGGTGTTTTTAGCCAGCTTATTCTTGCGCCCTGTTTTATCAGCCCTTATCGGAATCAGTCTCTATCTTTTGGGCCATTCATTGAGTGATATACGATATTTTCTAAAAAGAGGCTTAGGCGAAGAGCCCACTTTTTTTAAAGTCTTAGAAAAAATGATCCCAAACTTTGACTCGTTTAATTGGAAAAGCTTCTATTTTTTAGAAAATGGCATTTCTGTGGATCAAAGCTCATTGATGTACATACACTTTTTTGCCTGGATTCTTTTTCTTCTGATTCTTAGCCTGTTAATCTGGAGGAAAAAAGATATTGGATAATCTATCGATAGGATTGGTTGAAATTCTTTTTTTCGTTTTAGGTTTACTGTTTGGAAGTTTCGCTAACCTTTTAATATACCGATTGCCATTAGAAAAGCCTTGGGCCTGGGACCGATCACGCTGCAAAGAGTGTCATAAAATCATTCCTTGGTTCGATAACATTCCTGTTCTGAGTTGGTTCATACTGCGGGGAAAGTGTCGTCAATGTAAGGCGCCCTATTCGTTTCGTTATGTGGCTGTCGAGCTTTTAACAGGTTTTCTATTCGCATTAACTTACTGGTACTATGGTTTTACGTGGACAACTTTGGAAGTTATCACTTTCGGTTGGATGCTAGTGGTTTGTTCTTTCATCGACTTCGATCATATGATTTTGCCGGATGAATTTACTCTTGGAGGGATTGTCATTGGGCTTGTCGGTGCCGCTCTCAACCCTGAAAGGGAATTTTGGGACGCCTTTTTGGGCGTACTCCTAGGCGGAGGTTTTCTCTGGTTCATGGCCTACATTTACTTCCTGCTGACTAAAAAAGAAGGATTAGGTGGCGGTGATATTAAGCTATTGGGATGGATAGGAGCCCTTCTGGGCTGGAAAGCCATTCCGTTTGTCATCACTCTTTCGGCTTTAATTGGCAGTGTCGTTGGAATCGCTCTTGCGATGCGCAGTCGAGAAGGATTAAAGACTGCTATTCCTTTTGGTCCTTACTTGGCTCTCGCGGCCTTGATTTATCTCTTTGGTGGCCAGACGTTAGCCCAGCTTTACTTTAGTCTATTCCTACCTGAGTTGAGTTAGCTATTTGACAGCCCGCTTCGTAGAACAAACAATAGAATAAGGGAAGAAGTCCCTTTGGTTTAACTCTAACTTTGAAGTGGCATGGACGCCTATGCTTTTTGGATCTAAGAAAATCCTAGGTTTAGATATTGGCGCGACAAGCATCAAAATTGCTGAGCTTGATGTGGGCCGTACTGCGACTTTACAAAACTTTATGATGTTGCCTATGCCCCAAGGCGCTTTAGGAAGTGGCGAGATTCTGGACATCACCAGTGTCGGAATGGTGTTACAGAAAGCCTTTCAGGATTTAAAAACCAAGCGAAACGGGGTCGCAATTGGAATGTGGGGAACCTCTGTTATTGTGAAACGCATTTCAGTTCCTAGAGTTGATAAAAAATTGATAATGGAGCAGTTAAGATTCGAAGCTGAGCAACATATTCCCTTCGATATCAATAATGTTACGCTCAGCTACCACTCGCTTCCGTTTTCATCTTCGCCAGAGACTCTTGATATACTTTTGGTCGCCGCTCAGAATGAAGTGATCCGGCAGTACATGCAAGTGATCGAAACAGCTGGCAAAAAATGTTCTGTGGTAGATGTGGCTGGTTTCGCCCTCGCCAATCTTTTCGAATTGAACTACGGAAAGATCCCCAGCCAAATCGTAGCAGCCATTAATATTGGCGCACAGGTCACTAATTTTGTAGCTATGCAAAATGGTGACATTATTTTCTGTCGTGATATTCCTGTAGGGGGCTCCAGTTACAACGCTGAGTTATCGAAAAATTTTGGTCTGACCTATCAAGAATCGGAATCACTAAAATTAAGTGCGGCAAAAGGTCAGGAGGTTCCGGAGGGGGTCTCTCACACCATTCTGACGGTGAATGATCAAATCATTGAAGAGATTCGAAGTACGATTGACTATCTGGCGGTGTCTCACGAAGGCGCAAAGTTAGCAAAATGTTGGTACACGGGAGGCGGTTCCCTGGTGCCCGGACTCATCGACAAAATGTCTAAGACTTTGGAAATACCTTTTGAGGTTTTCAATCCGTTTAAGAAGCTTAAAGTGGGGCGAAAGATGAATGTGGGATATTTGCAGCAAGTATCACCCTTTATTTCTATCTCTCTGGGACTTGGATTGCGCAATGGAGGCGACTGATGATTAAGATCAATCTTAAGCCCTCCATGGCAGAAGCCACGATGGGTGCTGGCGATGTCGGTGCTGGCGACATGGCATTTGGTGAACAGGAAATTCAAAAAAAGGGATTGATAAATCTTGTTACGATTTTGGCAGTACCAGTAGGGCTTTACATTTTCGGTAGCCAGCTCAAGCCGGATCGGCTGCGGCAGGTGTCTTCTCTACAAAGTCAAATCAATGAACTAGCTGCATTCAACCAAACACAAGGAGCTATCGTCGCCGAGATTAAAAAAATTCAGGAGGATGAAAAGAAAGTTCAAGACCGGATTGCTGCCGTCAGCAAAGTGACTCTAGGGCGTTTAGTTGAAGTTCAAGTCATCGATCTTGTCCAAACCTCCTTGCGTGAAAGAATGTGGCTGAAAAGCCTCGAGATTGATGAGGGCGATTTTTTGTTGGAAGGTGTGGCCCAAAGCGAGGTGGACGTTCAAGGGTTTCAGGATGATTTAACGAAGAATGTTCTTCTTTCCAATGTGAGTTTAGTGGAATCAGCCCATGAGCCATATGAAGGACAAAGTTTTACTCGTTTCAAAATCAGAGCCACTCTGGAGAGGCCAAAATGAATAATTTCATGATGCGCCTGGCATTTCTGACGCCTAAACAAGTGGGAATATTTGCCTTAGTGGCGACGGGTCTCTTTTATTATTTCATGTTTGAAGATGTGGCGGGTGACAATTTGCTTCCTCAAATTGAAAGTCTCAGGGGTGAGTTGCAGAAAGAGCAAGCGAAGAAAGCTGATACCGAGCGAACCTTGAAAGAAAGAGATCGGCTTCAAGAAACTCTCGCTAAACTGACAGACCGATACGAAGTTTTGAGTCGGCTAATTACAACCCAAAATAACGCCGAGGATATGAACAAGCAAATGAATGAATTGATCCAAGAGGCAAAGGTGCGCCCTCAAGGGAGAAAGCCTTTAGGGACCAAGAACCTTGGGGTTTTGGATGAGATCAGTTACAACCTTAAGTTGGCTGGGGGCTACAACGAATTTGGTCGATTCGTTTACCTCGTATCAACACTTGAACGAGTGATGGTTGTAAAGACCATTAAGATGGTCCCCACAGATCCCTACGATGGCCGGGTGATCGGAGATGTGGTTGTGGCCGCCTATAAATTGGCTGCGAACAACCCCGCTCCGACTAAAGGGCGAAAATGATGAAGTTTGTGATAGCAGCCCTTTTATTAACCTCTCTCGGATTTGCTCAGGAGCCGCCTCCATCAGAAAATATTCCTGAACTTGAAACCATAGAGACAGAAAGCGTGACTGAGGTGCCACAATACATCTATGACCCCGTAGGAAAAAAAGACCCCTTTAGGCCCTTCCGAGCGCCACGGCTTCGAGGCGACAACGAGCCTTCAGCGCCTGTGGACCCGCTCCTATTGCTAGATGTTAGTAAAATTGAATTAGTGGCCATCATGTGGAATACCACCCGTCCTCGGGCGGTAATCCGCGCTGATCAGACCAAATTCTTTACAATATTCAAAAATACACGTGTCGGTCGCAATGAGGGTGTTGTGGCGGATATCCGTGAAGGTCAGGTTATCATTGTCGAGAAGTTTGATGATGGTTTAGGAAATATAATCCGTGAGTCTCGGGTCTTAGAGATGAAAGTAGATACTGGCAATCAGACTCAAACAGCAGGAGGCTGAAAGTATGATGAGAAAGATTTTTTCAATCTGCATTTTGCAGGTGCTTATTTTTTCATTAAGCTCCTGTACAAGTCTGACGGATAACTCGGCCAGCGATGAATTGATTCCTGATGAAATCGCCTCTGAAGATATTTTGCCAGAAGGTGAAACAGATGATTTTGCCGACTTTGAAGCTGAAGTTGCGGCAGAAGAGCCAGTTGCGCAAGAATCTGGTGAAATCACCGAGGATCCTCTGGATGAATTTGCTGATTTTGAAGCGCCTGAAGCTTCAGAGCAGGCTCTTGCTCAAGAGCCTGCAACAACATTGAGTCCAGAAGATGAATTGCTATTAGATGATGTTCCAGAATCTACGGACGTGGCACAAGATGATATGGCTGGTGGGTTAGACGAATTCGCCATTGATATGGATGATCCTGATCTTGAAATTGCGGCTGATGAGCTGCCCACAGAACCCGAATCACCGGAACCTGAGCTGGGTTCTAATTTTGAAGAACCGGCGATAACTTCACCTGGAGAAATGGCTCCTGCAGCTCCTGTTGAAACACCAGCAATAACCAGTACATCTGACCAGACGGAAATTCAGTCTGTTCAATTTAAGGCCCATGAAACTGGGGGAACACTTATTGTTCAGGGCAATCGCCCTATGACTTTTTCGACTCGTAAAAATCCCGAGAACAATCAATTGATCCTGGAAATCAGGAATGCCATCTTACCCGATAAGTTTAAGCGCCCTTTGAACATGAAGGATATGCAAGGCTCAATTGGAGCGGTGGATGCTTATCAGGAGCTAGGTTCAACTACGGCTCGATTCGTTGTACAGCTTCGAGCGGGTGCGCCCAGCCCCTTTGTAATCACTGAAGGTAACACACTTTTGGTTGTGGCGGACCCGTTACCTCAATTGACAGCAGCGCTATCCCCCGGCTCAGTGCAGAAGGATTTATCAAAAGGGTCCTCGACCGGTGAAAAAGGCACAAGTGATCAAATTCTGACCAGCCGTACACTTCAAGAATTTTTAGCCGGTAATACGAAATTTTACGGTAAAAAAATCTCTTTAGAAACTAACTCCATGCCCGTTCGTGATGCCTTAAGGTTTATCTCTGAAGAAGCGGGTGTAAATATGATTATCGCGGATAATATTCAAGGGAATGTCAGTTTAAAATTGAGGGAAGTACCTTGGGACCAAGCCTTTATCGTCATAATGAAAACAAAGGATCTCGGTTACGTCCGACAGGGTAATGTACTTCGGATAGCGACCCTCAACGACCTCAAGAAAGAAGAAGAGGCGGCGATTGCGTTGACGACAGCCCGACTCAAGGTTGAACCACTCGTGGTGAAGGTCTTTCCGATAAACTATGCCAAAGTGGATGACTTAGCCACCAAGCTCAAGGATTTTTTATCAGAAAGAGGTAAAGCGACTGGTGACGTTCGTACAAATACTGTCGTGATAACAGACGTGCCTCAGAATTTAGAACGAATCAGTCAATTGGTGCAAAGCCTCGACACTCAACCCCCCCAAGTGTTGATTGAAGGAAGGATTATTGAGGCCACCGACTCCTTCCAGCGCCAATTGGGAGTCAATTGGTTCGCGGGGGGTAGTAACGCAGGATATAGACTTGGGCAATCCAGCAACGCTGATATCGTAGTGAGACCGACGCTGAATATCCAAACGGGTGTCGCCGCATCTTCAAGCTTAAATCTTAATTTAAGTACCTTCGATATTTTAGGGAATATCAATGCCACTCTTTCCTTGAACGAACTTGAAAATAAGATTCGCACACTCTCGTCCCCCCGAATTGTGACCTTGAGTAATGAGAAGGCTACAATCAATCAGAAGATAAGCATTCCCATTCCGACAATTCAGACTACAGCGGCAGGCACTCAAACGACTTATGCCTTTCGCGATCTTGAGTTGAAACTGGAAGTAACACCTCAAATCACTTCTAACGCTTCGGTGATCATGAACATTGTGGTGAAACGCGAAATTCAGGGAGCGCGTATTAATGATCAATTATCTGTGGAAAGTCGTGAAGCCTCCACCAAGGTAATGGTACGAAACGGACAGACTTCTGTGATCGGGGGAGTGTATCAAAATGATCTGAACGAACTCAACCAGGGCGTCCCTGTGCTAAAAGACATTCCCGTGCTTGGCAGCCTGTTTAGAACCAAGAATACTGATACAAGACGAACGGAACTCATGATCTTTTTAACACCACGAATAGTGGCGGCTGGATTTGCCCCTAATGAGGGAGTTTTGAATCCAAGCCTGGGTAAAGGAGAAAGCGTGAATGAGATCCAATAGGAAATTTCCTAGTCTTCTGGCTCTTGTGTTTATCGGCTTGTCTTTAGGGTCCTGCAGCCAAAAACAGTCTGAAAGCGCCGTTGCCAGCAATATTGAGTTTACCGTTGGAAATTCTATTGTTGTTCCTACCAGTCTGACAAATACGGACGACTATACCGTAACCTGCACAGATGGGGTCAAAGGCCCTCGAGTCCGCACGCGGTTTACGCTGAAATGGGATGGAATGGGAGACGCCAACAACGTTCTTGTTCCCTTAGTCGTCGTGATGGAAATCCCGAATGATGGACGTCTAAGCGGTAATTATAAATCATCTCTCGGGGCCGTAGGCGCTATTGAGTCCGTTTCAATCCTTTTTGGCGAATTTAAAAATGACTATATAGCTCCCAGCCCGACACCTTACGCTAGCACAACTTGTTATGGAGACTTCGGATCATTACCGGAACCCAAACTCGAATTGACTGGTAGCAATCAATTGATTGTTAACGCTACGTTTACGGTTATGGGAGTTATGCGGAATCTCAATGATGTTAACATCGAGGTTCCATTTCTTAAAGAGACCACAGCCCGAGTTACTTATACAGCCGGAAGTATCCCTATCGATTAGCAGATTGCTGAAAAATTCAAACTGGCCGTGTTGCCAGAGTACGAAGCCGTTTGACAGACTCTGAAAGATCTCGTTACATCCAACTCGTGGATCAAAGATCTCTTTTCGAAAGTTCAGGACTCCATTCGAGGCTCCAGCCGCTTGCAGCCCAACTGCGCCCTCAAAATCTGAAAGATATTCTGGGCCAAGAGGGGATTTTGGGGCCTAACTCCGTACTTCAGCAAAGCTTGAAGTCAGGGTATATTCCTAATTTGATCTTGTGGGGCCCGCCGGGCAGTGGAAAAACCACAATTGCTCTAGCACTTGCAAACGAAATAAAAGCCACCTTTATTCAAATGAACGCTGTTGAAGCCGGGGTGAAGGCCATCAAAGAGGCTGCCCAACTAGGGCGCGACCGGCGTTTCATGAACAATGAAAAGACTTTGGTTTTTATAGACGAAATTCATCGGCTAAATAAGGGGCAACAGGATGTTCTTCTGCCTCATATTGAAAGCGGAGATATCATTCTAATCGGGGCCACCACGGAGAATCCATCTTACGAGTTAAATCGTGCCCTCTTAAGTCGCTCCCAAGTCCTGGTTCTTAAACCCCTGCAGCATCACCATCTACGTGCACTCCTTAATCGGGGATTGAGTGAATTGGGCATAACCTCAGAAGATTTTGCAGAAACAAAAGCTTTAGATCTACTTATTGAGTTTGTGGATGGAGATGCCAGACGGCTATTGAACTCTTTAGAGAGTCTCTATCACACCCGCCAGCAGCAAGCCGAACCACTTAAGATCTCTCAATTTGAGACTGTTCTAGGCCATAAAGCCTTGGCCTACGACAAGAATTCAGAATATCACTATGATCTGATCTCAGCCTTCATCAAAAGTGTGCGAGGTTCTGATCCTGATGCCGCCCTTTACTATATGGTGAGGATGTTGGAGGGTGGAGAAGACCCCGTTTTTATCAGCCGCCGACTTATTATTCTAGCTTCGGAGGACATCGGGAACGCCGATCCAAAAGCTTTGCCTTTGGCCATATCTGGCCTGCAAGCGGTAGAGGCCATCGGCCTTCCAGAAGCCCGTATCACGCTAGCCCATGTCACCACTTATCTTGCCAGCTGCCCCAAATCGAACCGCTCTTACTTGGCCCTTAGAAAAATGGAGCAGTTTGTGAAAGAGACAGGGAATCTGCCTGTCCCTCTTTCTTTGCGTTCTTCAAATACCGAGCTATCTAAAAAGCTAGGTTATGGGAAAGGTTATGTTTATCCTCACGACTATCCAAAAGCTTGGATAAAACAAGACTACCTACCCACGTCCGCACAAAGTATGAAGTTTTACGAGCCTTCACAAAATGGATTCGAAAAAAATCTTCAGGATTTTCGGATCTGGCAACAGGGCGCCAAGGATCAACCAGAGAAGTCCTAATCTCTTCTGGTTACTCAATAGTGAGAGATCTTACAGAGAATGGGTGCAATCTAAATTGCGCGATACCCTACTAGGGAAACACAGGCTTCAGCGCCCTGGGCCGTATATGTATGGCGAGTGTTCGCTGGAATTTCAACGCGATCCCCTGGTCGAAGAATGAATTGATTACCGGCGATATTACAGAGCATTTCACCTTTTAGGATTGTGCGGACTTCGCAAAAGGGATGTCGATGTTCCATCACGGGCTGTTGAGGATGGTATATTTCTTCAAAAATCTCCAGGCCTTCACTTTGATATAGCTGCTCAATCTGCGCCCTATCAGGCGTTAAAGGGGCTTCCCATCTTTGCACAATCATACCCAACTCCCGTGATGGCAGATCTTTAATGTAGAGACCAAGTGATTTAGCAAATCAAGCCTAGCACTTCAATCCCAGCATTTCAATTAGAGACATTCCGTTGCCTAAGAGTTCAACGGTTTTTATGACCCTTCAATACGATTGTTTTTGTATGAGACAGACAATACATAAAGACCTCGCCACAAGTGTAATTTGTGATTTGTCTTATTAAGTTGGCCTTCAAGGGGGTCGATATGAAGGTTAAGAGCAGTTATGCAAAGATATGGAGGACCGTTTGAGTCAGCGCCCCTCGACAGCAGAGTTGAATAACATCTTGAGCTTCGTTGACAGAACCACAGGCCTAAAGGCGTCTATGGATGAAGATGGAAAGGTTCAGATCCAGCAAGATCTGGATGGAAAGTCTTTTCAGTTTGATTCATTGGATGTGATGGAGGTGCTAAATCGCCTTGATGCCGATGGCCGCCCCTTCATACAGATCAATTTTCGAGATACAAACAAAGTTTTATTAACAGATAATCTTGTCGGTTTTAAACCCTGTGAAACTATCGGCCTTGATATGAATCGAATTCCCAAGGTCGTCACGACTCCAGACTTGAAAAGTGTATTGGATGCGATTGAAGATACTCTGGGGGCAGAACAAACTGAACATGAAGTGGAAATTTTAAAGAAGGTTTACTATTCCATCCTCGCCGGTGCTGAAAGGATAGGCTTTGAGCTTCCCTTTGAGCGTCGATGTTTGGAGAGATTGATCTCAACTAAAATTCGTGCTTCCGCTTAATTCTTCTATAATTTCGAAGGGTTAGGCTACGCGATATTTTCTCTAAAAGTCCTTTATGGACGATCCTAAAAAAAAGAATTGACCGAGTTTTTCTTTTCTGCGAGAACCTCCCATCACGTGTGGGGGCATAGCTCAGCTGGGAGAGCATCTGATTTGCATTCAGAAGGTCGCAGGTTCGATCCCTGTTGCCTCCACCAATTTCCTCTCTACTTCACCTCAAATGCGGATTTTGGGCCTCTAGGGCCGCAGAGAGGTCTTTTTGAGTCTTCGAAACGCCCTCCCCCGCATTGACTTCTAATCCCAACATTGATAAATATCTTCCTTCGCTCAGGGCTCCCAAGTTCTAAACAAAAAGCCTTGTTGAGTGCGAACTACACGGTTTTTTGCGGGGGTTCAAAGTCGTAAAAATAATGTTTTTTTAGGTGTTGACGAGAGAATTGAACCTCTATAAAACACCT
>CAZETK010000052.1:0-24103 GCA_964515195.1 uncultured Pseudobdellovibrionaceae bacterium | reverse complement strand
CAATATTAGTGGCATTGGTAATGGAATTGGTTCCCATATCAATTGAGCCCTGCATGGTGCCACCAGCTAGAGGAAGCTTCGTATTATCATCCACAGCGGCAGTGCCGACAGCTGTAAGCCTTCCTTTTTGATCATAAGTAATAACTGGAATAGTCTGGGCATCTCCAATAGCAGTATCAGCTACAATCACATTAGGAAGCGCTAAAACTCCGTTATTGATATAAAGCCCACTTGTGGCTTGATCGGTGTTAATCTGCACAACGCCTTTAACTGAGTAAGAAGCATCCGATGTGACCCCGGAATCATCAGCCGATGGGACCCAGTTGGTGCCATCAAATTTTAGAACCTGTCCACTGGTAGGAGCCGTCGAGACTACATTCGTGCCACGAATCTTTTCCACTACGGTGGCATTATAGGTCCCTGTAACATCCCCACTAAAAGCTGATGAAGGCTTTAAGTACTGGTTATTGGTACCTGCAATCAGGTCCATTAAGGTATTGACTTGTCCTGCACTGAGAGGAGTGTAAACAGAAGTAGGATCAATCTTTAAAAACTCTTTTGCCGCGTAACCTTCCAACTGCAATGAGTTTAAAGCCATGGGGATATAGTTGAGCTTTGCAATAGGCATTTGTTCCCAAGGATCTGCTGAATTTTGCTTAAATGACACAACAAGAACGCGGCCATCGGATGGAGTAGGGTTATAAGCGTCCCCGACTATACAGGTGCTTAGACCGGAAGAAAAATTATATCGATTAGAAAAGACCTGGTTCAGCGTGAAGGGTAAAGAAGTGTTGGGATTCGTAATAGGAGTTTGGACTCGAGAAGTCTCACCCGTATCTCCAATAGTGATCGTAAAGGTTCCACTGGTGGAAGACATATCTTTTGTTTGAGTCTCTTCCCAAAGCAAACAGTTCTCGCCGCCGGGAGTTCGAACTTGAATCAAAAACTGGACATTGGATCCCGATACAGGAGTGTTATCAGGATTTAAAATACGTCCATGATAGGTAATACCAGAACTGGCCCAGCTGACTGGACCCAAAAAGATCAAAAAAATAAATAAGATCCAAGAAACGTACATCAAATACTTGCCTTTGCCATTACGTACACTTCGGGCTCTGGTGGTATGGGATTTTCAGTGAGCGCGCCACTAGACTAATCGGATTGTTACGAACGTAACTTAAGTCGAATGAAAGAAAATGTTCCGAAATGAGATGGAACTTGATACCTTCAAAAAAATATAGAGTTGGCATGACTCTATCTGAGATTTGGCGTTAAATCAGAATATAAAATACAAATTTAATTCTACTGGCACGGATCCTTGTTATCAGGAACGGTCGGACCCGCAGTGGTGAAGCACATCGCCGTATCTTCGAACTCTTCACATAGGCCATATTCCACATATTGGTGCCGCAACCGAGAATCATTGGGTAAACAGCTTGTATGTCCTTTGTATTTATAATTACGAATTAAAACTTGGGCTGAAGTCACAAATTCCGGGTCATGGCCGGCAAAGTACTCGGGATATTTCTTCTGTAGTTCAATAAATTCCTCTGGCCCAGTAGCAACTTCTGAAACTTCAGAGATTAACTTCCAATATCCATTATGAGAGATATGCGTCTCGCTAAATGCGAACCCTCCTAGGGCTATCAAAGCAATCACCATGAATTTAAACATAGAAATCTCCCCACTCGGCCACGAAGACTTGACCTTCAAAATAGGCTTAGGGAAAGCAGAAAAACAAGGAGAGTATCCATTCTGGGCCAACTGACATATGACTGTCTGTTACAAGTAAAAAATGCTTGATGCTTTCACTTCGTAGTTTAAATCGATTTCTACTTGTTTAAAGACTTGATCCGGCATTCAACATCCACCAGCAGAGTTCGTCCCCAAAGACTTGCGACTACGCGATCCTGTAATTCCCGCAATGATCCTTCCGCGTAAATTCGAGCGTCCATTTCAGGCAATAAAGCCTCAATGGTGTAATGTTGGTTTTCCTTCTCAAGCACATAGGCTGAAATTTCGCCTGTTTCACCTATTACTGTTTTAGCTTGTTTCTGAGTTGCAACATCCCGTCGTAAAATCAGGCTATTGCTGAGCCGAATTTCGCAAGTCAAATTTGCGCTGAAGGCTACCGAGCTTCCTATTAGTAAAACAATTCCAGAAATGACGCTCCAAAGCTTCATACTTACTCCTTAAAATACCAGTTCCGCCACGCAAGGACAGTGGTCTGACCCTTCTACACTATCCAATATGTCAGCGGATTTTAAATTTTTTCTTAAGCCTTCTGAAACACAAATATAATCGATTCTCCAACCCCGATTGGAGATGCGGGCCAACTCCCGGTAACTCCACCAACTGTAGCGATTCTGCGCTTCGGGATGAAAGTGGCGAAAGGTGTCAATGAATCCCATGTTCAAAAAATCCGAAAACCACTGGCGCTCTTCAGGCAAAAAACCACTCTCTTTTGAAAGCTTCACGGGGTCATAAACATCGACTTCCCTATGGGCCACATTATAGTCACCCACGACAATAATATTCTTTCCCAACGATAATTCGGTCTTGAGGTGGCGATTCAGATCCTGCAAAAATTTTTGCTTGAATTCATGACGGACCGGGCCGGAGCCGCCATTTGGAAAGTATATATTGTAAAGATCAAAGTGCTTATGCTGAGTCCACACAATTCGCCCCTCAGCTGTGTACTCGGTTTGCCCCCATGTATCAGCAATTCGTTTCGGCTCTTCCAAACAGTAAGTGGCCACCCCTGAATAGCCTTTACGCTGGGCGGATGACCAATAGGCATGGGGAAAGTTCAGCTTCTGACAACTCGCCTCTACCTGATCCACATGGGCTTTGGTTTCCTGCAAACAAAGGATATCCGGTTTTTCTGAGTCGACAAAAGATTGCAAGCCTTTTTTGGCACAAGCCCTGATTCCATTGACATTCCAAGTGATGATTTTCATGATAGTCCTCGCATGTCACTTTCTTCTAAATTCGCAGCTCATTTGTGTCAACGATACCCTGGTTTACAGCCTGAATCTTTAGACAATTTGATTGCCCCTAACCTTCTGTCGCCCTACAGCCTGACCCTTGATCCCAGCATCAGAGGGCAGGTCGAAGAAATCATTCAAGCCTTTCAAGAATTACGACAATCCACTGCATATCAAGCTTGGGCTCAACAAAAATGGGGACCTATGCTAAATCCCGGCAACCAGGGTCTTTTCATGAGTTATGATTTCCACGTAACGCCCGAGGGTTCACTTAAGCTGATCGAGATCAACACCAATGCATCATTCTTAGGCCTGGGGTGGGAAATGTTTCGGATGTTCAGTATTGATTGGAACGCTGACTTCCAGCTTGAAGATCTGAAGCGTTGTATGGAAAAAGAGTTAGAGCTGGCCCAACTCGGCCGTCCCCTTCAATCAGTTGTCATAACGGATGAAAAACCTTCTGAACAAAAACTGTACGTTGAATTTTTATTGTTCCGCGAGGTTTTCAAGTCCTGGAACTTCAAGACTGAAATCGCGGATGTACAGGAAGCTTCAAAATTACGACAAGCGGACCTTATTTACAATCGCACGACGGATTTTTACTTTGAAGGCCCCGAGACACAGGCCCTAAAAGAAATTTATGAATCGAAAGCGGCGGTTGTCAGTCCCCAGCCCTATGAATATCGATTGCTAGCCGATAAGGAAAACTTTATTCATTGGACATCCGATGTGTTTTGGAGTGAAGTTTCCGTACCTCAAGCTGTGAAAGAAAAAGTCCAATCCGTTCTTCCGCAAACACGCCTTCTCAATGAGGCAAACAGAGATGATATTTGGTCAGGTCGAAAGCACTTATTCTTTAAACCAAAACGCGCCTTCGGTTCGAAGATGAGCTTTAAAGGTGGCTCTATCTCACGGAAGGTCTTTGATGAGCTTCTCCAAGTGGAGGCTTTAGCGCAAGAATTGATTCCAGCTCCCGAAGCAGAATTCAATCAACAAATGTATAAGTATGACCTAAGATGCTACGCCTACAGAGATAAATTTCAAGGGTGCGTCGCCCGACTCTACCAAGGACAGGTGACGAACCTACGAGCCGAAGGTGGTGGCTTCGCTTGCGTCCGCTTTCGCTAAAACTGATCGTAAACCACGACAATAGTTTCTTTCCAGCTTGCCACACTCCTTTGAAGTTTTAATTCATACTCATGATGGCTTTTTTGTCGCTCTTCAATTTCAAAACCCTGTTCTCGAAGCTTTTCACGATAGTCTTCGCCTGGTATAAGACTGCGATTGGCCTCCATCATGCCCATCTTCTGATTAGCTGCAATCAAGACGGACCAGTAAGCGTTCCCCCACTTCTTATCCTTAGTCAGATCAATGACGGTAGGAACAAAAGCTTGAACCTTGATAGACGATTTAGGTTCACCATCGTAACAAAATTGCTTTTGAGCGCTGTCCTTAGAGACTAGCCTTTGGTGCGAAAAGTATTTTCCCTCATTAGGTTTCTCAAGACTTTGTGAAATAGAACGAATCAAATACAGCCCTTTCGGAAGCTCTTTTAAATTCATGATACTATCTGAATCAGTTATGAAGATCTCGCCAGGGTAGTTTTCGCAACTCTTCAGTTCCTTATAAACAAACCCTTGAGAGGCCACATAATAGGGTCCCAAAATCACCATAATCAAAGCTAAAAATTTTTTGACCGAAAGCATAACTCTGAATCGGGATTTCTTAGCCGGATTTGAGTCTAGTTTTATAGACGTTTAGCCCCATCCCCTAAGTCCAATTTTTTCTTGTCTCAATTAAGGACTGGTGAGGGTCAACCGAAGTAAAAGCTATGAGCCATAAAACCGCAGCAAAGCTGGTAAAAACAGAAATTGAGTATTCAAATTTTGATCAACTGGACGGTCGACATCCCTGGCATACGGCAGTGCCTGAAGGAGCCGTCTCATACCGGGTCCGTGAATTACGGGAAGGTCAGGTGGTTTATCTCAATTATGTATTAGCCAAAGAAATGGGGCTTATCCATGAAGGCCACCCCCATCAATTGAATCTAGCACTAGAAAAAAAGATCCTCGACACTTTCAGTCTGCAAATTATCAACGAGTATGATGAGCTCTCGAAAAGACGATTTGCGAAGGATAGCATCAAGCCACACCCTTATATGGCCACCCGTTATCTTCAACTCCAACATCCTAATAAACAGGGGAAGACATCAGGGGATGGACGCGGCATTTGGAATGGCATTGTCACCCACCGTGGAAAAATCTGGGACGTGTCCAGCCGGGGCACTGGCGTCACCTGTTTGGCTCCTGGATCCGTCGAGGCGCAAAAACCCTTAAAGACCGGCGGCCACCAATTTGGTTACGGATGTGGGCTTGCTGAAATTGACGAACTTTTAGGAGCCGCCATCATGGCTGAAGCGCTGTATCTGCAAGGGATCTCCACTGAAAGAGTATTGTGTGTCATTGATTTAGGTAAAGGGGTCGGCATCGGCGTGCGAGCGGCGCCCAACCTGTTACGTCCTGCGCACCTATTTCGATTTTTAAAATTGGATGATCATAAGAATCTCAAAGCGTCCGTGGATTATTTTATTGACCGTCAGATTCATAATAACTCCTGGGTCTTTGTTTCCCGGGGAAAATCTGTTTACGATCAGTTGCTGGAAAAAATCGGCAACGCATTTGCCGATTTTACCGCCAAATTAGATATTGATTACATTTTCGCTTGGTTGGACTGGGATGGCGACAATGTTCTCGCCGAAGGTGGTATTATCGACTACGGAAGCGTACGTCAATTCGGCAGCCGCCATGACCGCTATCGCTACGACGATGTGGAAAGATTTTCGACTAATCTGAATGAGCAAAGAAATAAAGCTCGTTTGATTGTCCAGGTCTTCGCTCAACTTTTGGACTATGTCAAGACAGGTCAAAAAAAACCTCTACGAGATTATACAAAACATCCGGTGATTTTAGGGTTTAATAAAAAATTTGCTGAAGCCCGCGCGCACAGATTGCTGTACCGGATCGGCTTCGATGCCCAGCAAAGGCAAAGCATTCTCAAGCAGCCCGAGCTTTTCAATGAGTTTGACCACATCTATTCTTACTTTGAACGAGCCAAAATCAGCGGCTCACTACAGAAGGTTTCGGACGGGGTGAACCACCCTCCTCTGTTTAACATGCGAACCTTTTTACGGGAAATGCCCGGAATTCTGATGAAGGCTCCCGCTGGAGCTGACAATAAAAAATTATTCGAGCTGATTCTTTCTTCATTCGCACAAAACAAAGACAAACGAATGGTCCGAAAGCATGAAGAGAAAATCAAAAAACTGCAAGAAGCCTACAAGAATTTGATCAAGGCGACCACTGGTAATTCATCATGGCAAAATGTCTTGACGAAGTTAAATTCCAGAGCCCAGATTTTAAATTCAGAAAAGCGCATTACCGGAAACGCTTTGATCAATATCGTCGGTTTTATATTGGATGAAAAGAAAAAAGGACTTCCGCCCCAACACATTCAACGTGTTATTGATCGTTTGGCTTTTGAACACCTGGATATGCCCGAGATCCCTTTAAATAAGTTCTATAAAAAGGAATTTCGAAGACCCTTGCTACCCGCTGATATTACACGTCAGATTCAAAAGTTGGTTCTAGAATTCAAAGACGACATCTGATGTTTGACCCAATTGCGGATCAAGGGATAGTCGGCATCGCTGAAGACATGTTTTTTTTCGCTTTCAAACCAAGCCACGCGAAGTCCTTCACTAACCAGTTTTTGAACGCCTAACTTGGTATCTTCAATTTTTAACACATCATCTTTACGGCCATGAGTAAATAGCCATGGTGTCTTGCGAGCCTGAGAGCTTAAAGCGGATCTCCAACGTGGGAAAAAGTGAAAATAACCACTGACGCCCACAACTCCCCCTAAACGCTTGGGATAATGAATGGCGACATCGGCACTGACTAAACAGCCCTGTGAGAAGCCCAATAAAAAAATATCTGAACTCTTCCACCCTTGCGCCTCCAGTTCATGGAGTAACTGAAAAACCTTTTGGCGTATTCTGGTCACCCCATGAGTTTCATAGGGAGGTTCGCCATACCAAGAGTATCCATTCATGAATTTTCGAGGCGCGTTTAAAAGTAGAAAATTCATTTCTTTTAGGTTGAGTTCTGTTTGAAAATCCTTAAAAGGGCGCAAACTGTCGCCTCGCCCGTGAAATACGATCATCAGTTTTTTTGAAGGTTTTTGAGACGGAATAAAATGAGACCTAAACAGCTCCGTTTTAACCACTTATCCTCCCGATGCATGAGCCACACCCCAACAATTCAAGGCCTGCTGAGCTTGATTCAGCTCAGGGTCTTCGAGCCCTAAATTGGTGTTGGCTTGCAAAGAACAGGATTCAAAAGCAGGACCAACCGGCGGATTGATCAATCGGGCTTTAGAATCTATTTGAAGAGTGCTCCAGTATTGATCTTCTTCACGGCTGCCGTTATTGGGCGTCACAAGAGGAATATCGGGCTCAATTCCGATCTTTTGCGGAGAAAATCCCGAAGGGAGAAAATAAAAACCTTTTGTCTCAAAAAGAGCTATTTTGGGATTTAAATTCCAAATGTCGCCCTCTTGAAAAGAGCCTTTTCCAAAAGTACGCTCTCCAATAAGAAGCGCTCTTTTGTATTCACGCAAAACTCCAGCTAAAATTTCCGCGGCACTGGCTGTACCACGGTTAATAATCGCCACGATTCGCCCTAAGAAAATTTGGTCCTCATCCGACACAAATGTCTCGGAACGACCTGGATTGTTCATGTAGCGTACCGTAAAAATTTCTTTGTCAGGCCCCGTAAAAAGGCTGGCTACGCACCCCGTTTCATCCATTTGACCGCCCGGGTTGTCTCGAAGGTCAATAATCAGATTGCGAGTTCCGCTTTGGCGCACGTCCCGTAATACACTTTTAACCTTATCACAAGTGCCCTTGGCGAATCGATCCAGTGTCAATATCCCAATTCGACGAGTACCTTCTACATAGCGGATATGAACGGTTGAAAGAGCTTGATTGGCCTTAAACACTTTTAAAGCCCTGCGCTTCCCCGCGCCGGATCGAACCACAATATCCAAAATTTTATTTTTACCATGGCGAATTTGGTCATTGAGATCATTCAAGCTCATCTTCGAAATATCCCAATCATTAAGACTTAAAACCTGATCACCACGCCGAAGCCCCACCTGGGCCGCTGGCGAATTCATTATGACTTTTTTGATGATGAAGGCATCTTGTGAGCGCCCTAAAATAAAACCGTAGGATGATAAACGATATTCGGAACTGGCCACAACTTGATTGTAATACTCGATTGGCATCAGGTAAGTATGGGGGTCGCGAAAAACCGAAAGAAATCCGTTTAATGCTACACCGATCATCATAGAAAGTTGGTGCTCTTTAATAAATTCACTTTTTAGCTGCTCCCAAGCTTCCGGGAAATTGATCAGATTATCTCCTCGCACCCTTTTTTCCATCAATCCCAACCAAGGTGCGAGCAATTCTCTCTCACTGACTTCGGTGTCATAAAACTTTCGCGGAACCAGCCCCTCATGAGGGTCGAAATAGTGATCATGCCGGACAGCGACCTGCTGAACGGCATTAAGGCAGGCTAAGAAATAGCGATCTGAAGTGTAACAATACCGATCTTCCAGAAAGCTAAAGAGTTCTTTTTCAGAAACTTTGGTCTGAGTCCAATAGACGTCGGCAGGAGGCGAGCCCACGTTTTGCCCCGTCATATTCCCTAGCAGAATAGCTATGATAAAAGATAAAAGGATAAATCCCCTGATCCAAATCCCCATTTGGATGCCTCCCACGTGACAAAAAAGAGCAACAGCTGTGCCGTCTCAACCATCATTTAAACTGTGTCCAGGCTGAGTTTTTGAACTTCTTACCGAGTCTGTAGGAAACAATGACGCATACTCCAGAGGGACGGTTTTCCCTCCGGTCAAAAATAAAGGTCGCAATTTAGGGTCTCTCCAGCGGTGAGAGGCTTGCTCCTTCGGGTGGGAGGGGGTAAGTTTAGGCGATGATTATTGTAACTGGTGCCAATGGTTTTATAGGAAGTGCTCTTGTTTGGGAGCTTAATCAAAAAGGTTTTTCGCATATCTTAGCCGTAGATTCAGTTGGACTTGAAGAACGAAATCTACTTAAGAATAAAGCCTATACTGAATTCCTCCTGAAGGATGAAATTTGGGATTACTTACGAACATCTAACGCCAATGATGTAACTTGGGTATTCCATATGGGGGCCTGTTCGTCCACAACCGAAACCAACTGGGACTTTTTGAAAGAAAATAACCTTGAATATTCTCAGAAACTTTTTCACTGGTGTGCCGAACACCAAAAGTCATTAATCTATGCTAGCAGCGGCGCCACTTATGGGGCAGGCGATAAAGGCTTTGATGACAGTGTCGATTCTGAAACGCTTAAACCGCTAAATCTTTATGGTGAGTCCAAAGTCCAGATGGATCGATGGGCCTTAAAGCAAGAGCGCACTCCGACACATTGGTATGGCGTTAAATTTTTTAATGTCTTCGGCCCCAATGAGTATCACAAGGGTTCCATGAGCAGTGTGGCCTATAAGGCCTATCATCAAATTGAAGAGCTTGGCCAGTTGGGTCTTTTCAAAAGCTACAATCCTGACTATAAGGACGGCGAACAAAAACGAGATTTTATTTATGTTAAAGACGTCGTCCATTGGATGGTGGAACTGATGGACAAAACCCCAAAAAGCGGTCTCTACAACATGGGGTCGGGAGAAGCCCGCACTTGGTTGGATCTCGCCCAATCCATGTTTAAATCTATGAACCGCGAATTGAACATCAAGTGGTTAGAAATGCCACCTGAACTGAAAGATCAATATCAGTACTTTACTGAAGCCAATATGCAAAAATGGAAGTCCGAGGGGCTTAGCGACCCGCGGTGGCCCCTTGAAAAAGCGATAGATGATTATGTTCAAAATTATTTGTCCCAGCAGGAGGCGATATTATAATGGAGACCCTTCCGGCACATTTAGGAAAGTATATCGTCGATCAGAATACAAGGCCCTATACCTCCCGGGAACATGCCGTCTGGCGCTACATCCTTCGCCAACTCAAGAGTTATCTTTCAGAAAACGCGCATCCTTTTTACGTTGAAGGTCTACGACAAACTGGAATTACGGTTGATCGGATCCCGCAAATTGAAGAAGTCAGCCGCAAGCTCTCTGAGCTCGGCTGGACAGCTAAACCTGTCAGCGGCTTTATACCTCCGGCTATATTCATGGAAATGCAAGCTCGTTCGATATTGCCCATTGCCAGGGATATGCGCTCTATTGAACACCTTCTCTACACTCCGGCTCCTGATATTGTTCACGAAGCCGCCGGCCATGCTCCCATGATTGCCCACCCCGAATACTCAAACTATTTGAAGGAGTATGCCCAGGTGGCGAAGAACGCCATCATTAGCAGCGAAGATCTGGCGGTCTACGAAGGCATACGCCTTTTGTCGGATGTGAAAGAAAATCCACAGTCCACTCCTGAAGAAATTAAGGCGGCTGAGAACCGATTGCAGTCGGCAATCTCGCAGGTTTCCTTCGAGTCAGAGGCCACTCAACTCTCTCGAATGAATTGGTGGACTGCTGAATATGGGCTTATCGGGACTTTGGAAAATCCGAAAATCTATGGAGCGGGGCTTTTATCTTCCGTTGGCGAGGCCCGCTGGTGCCTTAGCGATAAAGTTAAAAAATTACCTCTGACACTGGATTGTATCAATTACTCCTATGACATTACAGAGCCACAACCACAGCTGTTCGTGACTCCGGACTTTAAGACGCTAACTCGCGTCCTTAAAGAATTCTCTGAAACCATGGCCTATAAGCGTGGCGGCCTGGAGGGTCTAGAAAAAGCCGCTCATGCTAAGACTGTCAATACGGTCGAGTTGAATTCAGGGCTACAGATCTCAGGGAGGCTTGTTGAATTCATTCGCGATCAATTCGGAAAAGTGGCCTTCGTGAGATTTACGGGGGGCTGTCAGCTTTGTGTGAAGGCTCAACAAATCACACATCACTCAAAGGACTATCACGCTCAGGGTTACAGCTCGCCCCTGGGAACTTTTAAGATGTTTCCGGACAAGTGTCCCAGCGAATTGAGTGCCGCTGAATGGAAAAAAATGGGAGTCAACCTGGATCGCAAATCCACGGTGACTTTAGAATATACCAGCGGAATTGTTGTAACTGGCGAATTAGTCTCAGTAACGGAAGAAAATGGTAAAGCCGTACTTCTGACTTTTGAAGGTGCCAAGGCTATATTTGGTGAAAGAGTTTTATTCGAACCCGAGTGGGGCACTTATGATGTGGCCCTGGGGGACCAAGTTATTTCCGTCTTCGGAGGGCCGGCTGACCGGGAATCCTACGGCGAGGTCGCCGACTTTGTCGTCACTCAGGTGCCCCAAGCGATTTATTCCGAAGACGAGCTGAAGCTTTTCGCCCACTATCAAATCATCCGCGACATCAGAGACGGGAAAAAAACCCCTTATGATCTGGACACCATTTTTCCGTTTATCGAAAATAATTATCCGGAAGAATGGCTTCTATTCTTAGAGTTGCTGGAACTCAGTCTTCAGCTGCAAAATCAAAAGCTTGAAGAGAAGTGTCGGCGACACCTAGAGCAGGTGAAAAAAACAGAGTTCTATCGTCAATGCATTGAGGACGGGATTGCCATTGCCAATAAGCTGATAATATGAAAAGAGCCTTTGACCTCCGTGTCGTCCTTTCCAGCCCCTTATACGATCGAAACGTGGGTGCCACTTCCCGGGCCATGGCCAATATGGGCTTTGAAAAGTTGATTCTTATCGATCCGAAGTGTGAAATCACCTTCGAGGCTCAACAAGCCGCTGCTACCGGGCAAGAGGCTCTTCAAAATCGGATTCATTACAATAGCTGGGAAGAATTCTATCAAAACGAGCCTGACTCAATCCGAATCGGACTCACCACCAAAGATGGACGCGCCCGTCAAGTCAGGGATTTTAGACCGACCTTGCGGTGGATAAAAGATGAGTCTCCCTACTTTCAAAAGCAAAGCGATCAGCCAGTCGTCGTGCATCTAATTTTTGGCCGTGAGGATTGGGGCCTTAGCGGCGAAGATTTAGAACGTGTGAATTTTGCCTGCTGCCTTCCTACCTACGGCCCGAATCCGAGTATGAATTTAGCTCAGGCCTCGTTGGTCGCGCTCTTGCTAATTCGCGAAGAATGGGGCGGAACTCGTACTCCCCTTGAAAATCAACTGTCTGATAAAAGAAAATCCCGTCCCGATACCCAGTTTGCTGAAGACAGCCTCAAAACCTGGCTAGAGGAAATGGGAATGAGTCTGGACAACCGCCGCATTAATGCCTTCACTGTCCTCAGAAGAATGCTACTGCAAAACACACCCACGCAAAAAGAGCTCAGAATTCTAGAAACCGTCTTGCAGCAATCCATACGCAAACTACGCGAATGGAAAGCGTTCCAAAAAAAACCTCCCCAATAATTTCGATTTCTCCTCATTTTCGTTTTGCTTTGATAATGACAAATGGGTTCCAGATGAATCTCTCGTATTGCACTTCCCACGCAGAAACATCGCCCAAGTTGTCTTTTAACTCGTGCAAGCTGTAGGCTCTTTTAAGACTCTTCAGACCATCATCCAAAAGAATTTCATGAAAATCAAAAAGCCACTCCGTAACCCTATATGTGACAATATTAAATGGTTTCCTTTCAAAATCCGCCATGAAAAACCCTTTTCGGCTGACTCTTTTCACTTCCGTAAAAAAGTTTCTAAGCGCATAGTGAGGCTGAATATGATGCAACGCCTGAAGACTGATAACGATATCAAACTGTTTATCCTTAAATTGTTTTAAAAACGTAGAGTCCGCAACGTAAAAGTTAACTTCCACTCCCTTATCTTTACATTTCTGTTGCGCCCATTTCAAAATTTCAGGATCTAGGTCAAACAGATAATAGTTAATTTTAATGTTCTTAAACTTACCGATAATAAACTGGGGCAGCCCACCAGCTCCCGAGCCAACTTCAAGAATAGAAATTTCTTTTTGCGGCTCTTTCTGTTTACACCACCACTTATATAGTTTTTGGCTAAACTGTTTGTACACGCCCAGTTTGCGATTTGAATAATCTAGCTCATCAAAAATCAATTTACGAAGCTCCAAGGCCAAGTTGGGGTCATCAAGCTGTTCTTGCCAATTAACTTGTTTGGTCTTAAATGTTTCCAGAAATTTATTTATGGTCGTTTTCACTATCGCCTCCTTTTTTCTGTGACCTGTTTAGAATAAATTTCTTGATGAAAATTCAGAAGTTTTGAATTAGCCGGGAATCTGCATAAATATTCAATTAACTCAAGCGTTTCAGATGAATATCTCAGATTGAGATACCTGACTGAAGTGCCTGTAAATCGACTTGTTTTAAATTGAATAACTTGAACGATATTTCCTGATTCTTAGCTGTGGACCGACATTTTGATAGATATACTAATGACTCAGACCGGACAAAGAGGTTCACAAAATATGGACGACATAGTAAAGGTAAAGCTCCACGAAACCATAAACGAATCTCAATTACTTACAAAGCTTGATCTTCTTACCAAGCAAGGACGACGTCAGATTGTTTTGCGGGAACTGTTGATCGTTCTAAAAGAAAAGCCCAATAAAGATTTTTTACCAAAGCTTGCAAGAATTGCGAATCGAAACCAAGCCTATGTTCTGGCATTACGGATTCTTCACAATATCATTCGTGAGGACCGCGAAGGAATCCGACCTGCGCCATCAGAAGTGCTGAATATTTATGCGTCCTCTCTTTTAGCGATTGGTGCCCTTGAGGAGTCGCAAGAGGTTCTGGGAAGGATCAAAAACTCAACGGACGCTTTATTGACCCAAGCTTTTGTATATTTTGCGCAGTGGAGCTATGAAAAATCCATTCCCGTCCTTACGAGATACATTAACTCCACGCAAATCACTCCTTATCAAAGGCATGTAGGCCGAATCAACCTGCTAGCGGCCCTTATTGCTGTCGGAGATCTTGATAGGGCAGAAAAGTTAGCCACGAAGCTGAACCAGGCCTTGCGTCAGGACCCCCAGCATAAACTTCTTCTTGGCAATTGCTGTGAACTGCAGGCCCAAATAGAAATTGATAAAGGAAATTACAAGAAAGCCCTCTTTTTTCTAGAGGAAGCCGGAGAGCACTTGTCGGAACAACAGCTTTATCTTCTTTATGTTGATAAATGGAAGGCTGTGGCAAATCTCAGCCTATCGCCCTCGGATACGCAAGCTTTAGAATCACTCATAGCTGTTAAAAAAAGGGCCTTAGCTTTGAAAAGTTGGGAAACTCTTCGCGATTGTGATTTTCATTTGGCCAGAATTCTACAAGATCATGAGTCCCTACAGCGAATATTATTGGGTACACCCTATGCACCTTTTCGTGAGCGAGCCCAAGCTACTTACGGAATTCAAACTGAAAACTCCCGGGTTTTGAAGTATTGTCCAAGTGAACCTTATTCGAAACCCCAAAGGGTCGATTGGAATTTAGACGAAATCTCAGATCTGTCTTTTATAAACTCAACATCTTTGCCTTTACTACAACTTCTGACAAAAGATATCTACAGGCCTCCACGAATTGGAGTGGTTTTTACACGCCTTTACCCTACTGAACATTTCAATCCATTCACATCTCCACAGCGGGTTCGAAACAGCCTTTTTCGATTCAATGATTGGGCCAAAAATAACTCAATTAGTTTTAGAATTAAAGTTTTTGAAGGTGAGTTCGTTCTTGTGGGACCCTCTGGTGCGGGAGTGCTTTGCACCCAAACATCGAGGCATTTAGGCAGCTGGCAGGCTGCTCTTAAGTTCTTCAGGTCGCAAAATGATACGAAAAGCTTCAAGACTGAAAATTTGGCCAAGGCTTTGAATATCTCTCAAAGCTCAGCCTTAAGAATTTTGAAGAAGGCCCTGGCGGCAAATAAAGTAAAAAAAATAGAAGGCGGAAGAAACAGCCGCTACATTTTTTTCTCAGGACGTCGCCAATCCGCTACTGCTTCAATATGAGAACTAGTGTTCTGATTCACTAACAAGTGCTATGCTGGAATAATGGGGAATAAATGAAATTACGCCTGATACCTGTCATTTCGGCTCTCTTAATGGCCGCGTTTCTTTTTCAAAACTGTGCCCAGGTGGGTCAGCCGGTCGCTTTTATAAATGGCGGTGATAGCAAAACCTCACATGCTTCCGATCAGGTGGGAGGCAATGGTGGCGGTTATGAAGGAAAATTAACTTTCCTTCAAGTTGAAGCTGGCTTCACTTGTGAAAACAAGCCAGCTCCAAAGTCTATTCTTAGAAGAGATGAGAATAAGATTTGGTATCTGACCGTTAATGAAAAAGCTCTATGCGGAATGATTCGTGGACAGATTGTAAGTGATGTGGATTATACTCCAGGTTCGCACCAGCTGCTTTATCACGGAGCCATGTATATTTTGGACAATGCGGCTCCCTGGGATAAGGATTCCACACTGTCTGATTACCTCCGGGAATTTAAAGTTACACCGGCCTCTGATAACAATGCAAAGGATGTAGCGCCTGGAGACGGAGTTTGCGCGGACGTCAACGGTCAGTGCACTCTGCAGGCTGCAGCCGAAGAGGCCAATGCAAAACCCGACTTGGGAGTCGTAATTTTGGTTTCCGCCGGTCGATATGACTTAACACAAGAAATTAAAATCCAATCCAAGGCTCTTTCCTGGGTTAAAGGCGATAACAAATCCACGACAATTTTAAGCGGAACTAATCTGACACGGATATTTTCAAGCCAACAAGCCACCCTTAAGTTAAGTGATCTGACCTTGACGGAGTCTCGTTCCGAAGTGGGGACCGGCACTGGAGGCGGTCTTTACTCTGTCAATAGCCATATCTTTATTGATAGTCTTAATTTTATAAATAACTATGCCACTTCATACGGCGCAGGTCTTACTGCAATTGGTGGAAATCTCTATATTCGAAGAACGGTTTTCGATTCCAACCGCCTTAGCCCCACTCCTGGACTTCTTTTTGGTGACGCTGTTTATTCAGGTTCTAATTTTGAGTTTAAGATAGAAGAAAGCACGTTTGTGCACCATAATAACAGCGCCTCTACCCGCGGAGTTATCTATTCATTTCAGGATTCAAATTTTTTACTTAGGGACAGCCTTTTGTACGACAGCACGATTTCGGGCCCCGCCCTGGCTCTGGTTGCGACAACGGAAAAGGCCCTGATCGAAGACTCAACTATTGCTGGAAGCACCGGGGATGGACTCTATGTATTTAATAGAGCGGCTCATCCGGTTCATGAGATGACAATTCGAAGTTCTGCCTTTTTAGATAATCGTAAATCCAGCCCTGATAGTTCGGGCAATATTGCAATCTCTTGGCAAGACGCAACTGGCACATCCAACTCGTTGCAAATCGCGGATTCATATTTTGGCAGAACGAACCAAGTCCTTCCGTGCACTATGACCTCCTTAGCGCTTCTGCCGCCTTCCACCAATGTTATCTTAAAAAACAATACAGACTACTCCCGAGGTTGTGAGGGTTTAAACGATCCCACCACCAACTTCGCAGATGCAGGAATACATTCGCGCAGAGGATGGTCCTTTCATTTCTCCCAGACAAGCTTATATGCGTTCCCCCCTTAACAAAGTCGTAAGCCGTTGCTGCTGTAACGGCTAGGGTGTTTCCGGCCAATCGTGTTTGGGATACCGGGCTTTCAACTCTTTTCGGATTTCCGCATAGGAGCCCTTCCAAAATCCTTCAAGATCTTGGGTCACCTGAGTGGGGCGCATATTCGGCGCCAATAACACCACAGTCAAAGGGATCTCATGACCCACTGTAGGCGTTTGCTTCCAGACAAAAGCATCTTGCAATTTGATCTCCACATAGGGAGCTTTTTCGCCATGGTAGTGAACTTTGACCCTTCTTCCTTTTGCTGCGAGCAAATGGGAAGGTACCCTTTGTCGGAAGTCGTTTAAGACTTCCGCATTTAGCTCATTTTCAAAAAAATAAACCAGATCACTTTCGGCGACTGACAATAGTGAGCGATGACCATAACTGGCCGCCGCAAGCGCGGTCCGCCAGTTCTTCTTTGTCCATATAGTATCTGGATTTGTATGAACTCGTGATTGATAGAAGGTAAAACGCTGCCACCACTCCAAGAGGTTCTCATTGTGGTCCAATAGCCATTCCCAATTTTGCATTAAAATCAAAGGAAGTTGGGCTTCGATATGCTCGGCATTTGCGGGTTGATAGGTTTCCGATCCAATTACCAAACCCCAAAGTGTCGTAGCTTTTTTTTCTAAAAAAGTTTTCTTTGTCTCATTCCAGATTACACTTCGCTCGACTTGCATCTCGTCGGCAAACTTCGATTTCAAAAAGTCTTCAGACAGGCCACTGGCCCTCGAGATCAGAGTCTCCTGACTATTTTCTGTATCCGTACCCTCTAAAGCGATAAAGTAAAGGCTCTTTTTGACAGAACTTGTTTTAGCCAACTGAACGCCCCGCCCGTTGGCTAGCACACCCCGATCGGATTCAGCCTGACGCCTACGCCCCAATCGATCAGCAAAGCTTCGGGCGAGGTTTTCTTTAAGAATTGCTTCCTGATCGTCACTCCATCGCCAATTAGAGGCCTTGTCTGACACTTGAATGGCAGCTTTTTTAATCTGCTCCATAAAGGGAGCATGGGTCTTTTTCAATAACGGGATTAAGTCACACTCCTCCTGAGATGTTTCGCCGGAATCCCGAGTTGAAACTCTTTCTGAAAGAAGGGCTGAGATCCAGGCCCCCAAAGCGTCATGCCCAGTGGCTTTGAAATTTTCGATTAATAGAGCCATTCGAATGTCAGTTGGGTATTGAAGCACTCTTTTGCCGAGATCCGTAATGCCATCTGTATCCATAAGTTGAAGGTGCTGCAATTTTGCTGCTGCAAAATCCAAGCTGGCTTCTGAAGGGGCCTCAAACCAAGAAAACCCCTTAAAGTCGCTGACACCTAGATATCGCAAAAACAAAAGCGTTTCAGCCAGATCCGCGGACTTGATTTCTGGAGCCGAGAAAGGAGAAAAAGATCTTTCATCCAGAGGTTTCCACATACGATAACAGCGTCCAGGAAATTGTCGAGCGGCCCGGCCTGCCCGTTGCATGGCTGACGCCTGACTTATCCGATGAGTGGTTAGCTTTCCAAACCCCGATTGCATTTGAAAGACAGAGCTACGCTCAAGGCCGGTATCGACAACGCAATCCAAACCATCAATCGTAACAGAGGATTCCGCTACATTTGTCGACAAAATGATTTTTCGGCGCTCATGTGGTCTTAAAGCACGCCTCTGTTCTTGGAGGTCCAGGCGGCCATGCAAAGGCAGGATCAGGAACTCCCGAAAGCGTTGTTCTTGATTAAGAGCCGTCAGCATTTGGTTAATTTCAAAAACGCCCGGTAGAAAAACCAGGACATCGCGTTTCGTTTCTTGTGTGGCTAGTTTTATTTTTTCTGCAACTCTCTTAGCGAGATCCCAGTTCCACAAAAGGGATTGGGGCTTTTGATCGTATTCAATGTGAAGCGGAAATAGCTTCCCTGGAATCTCAATAATCGGAGCTTTGTTCAAATAGGTCGAAATCCTCTGGGCATCCAGGGTGGCCGACATCACCACGATTTTTAAATCCGGGCGCTCCAATTGTTGAAGCTCATAAAGCAGGGCCAAAGCTGTATCCGAATGAAGCGACCTTTCGTGAAACTCATCCAAGATTACAATGTCAAATTCGGATAATTGGGGGTCTCGTAGAAGCTTGCGGGACAGCAAGGCCTCGGTTAAAAAAACCAGTTTTGTATTAGGGCTGGACTTTTTATCAAATCTCACTTCGTAACCGATACGATCCCCGATGGCCTGATTCTCCTCTTCCGCCACCCGATAGGCAGCCGCCATAGCGGCTATCCGTCGAGGCTCAAGGACCGCGATCTTTTTCTTAGTGTAGGGTAAAAGGCCAGGAGGGATGCGGGTCGTTTTCCCTGCCCCTGGGGCTGCGGTTACCACAACGGCATTATAGGATTGCAATGCCTGGATGATCTGCGGAATGAAATCATCCACTGGCAGCGGAATTTTCTGGATAGCCATATCAAGATTCTAGGCCAGATTTCGCTCGGAGGCGTCTTCTTTTTCCAGCTCACGCACCCATTTAAGCTTTTGATCCAATTTCTCAAGCTGAAAACTGAGTTCCTGTCCCAGGTCTGTTAGCTCATTGATGCGCTCGACAGTTTCTTCGGACTCGCCGCCTACCAATTGCAAGCTTTCCAGCTTGTTGGTATTCAGTTCGAGCTCCTTATGGAGTTTTTCGATTCGCTTATGAAGCTCATTACGCTGAGCCGAAAGTTCCCGTTTCAATTGGGGGATTTTCTCCCGGGGCAAAGTCCGAATGATCTCCTGTGGGTCTTTAGGGTCAACCTCAAGGAGCTTTTCGGAGGCAGAGTCACTGCGTCCGTCTCCCAGCAATCCTTCCCAAAACAAGGTCCATTCAATTTTTAAAGGGTTTTTAGAATTTGGTTTCGAGTTCGTATTCGATGATCCGTCAGGGTCCATATTGAGACAGTATACCACAAAACCCCCCGCCCACTGGCAAAATATTTCAAAAAATACGATTATTTCTCACCTAATAAGGTGCCAGGCCGCCTTTCCCGGTGCGGCGCATTAGGTGCCAGGCCGTGTTTACGGGCTGAAGGCGTAAATTGCGGCCTGCGCCATTTTGAGATGCAGCAGCGTTTCCTGAAATACGGCCTGGCACCTTTTAAAAGTGGGCTGTTAGGTAGAGGTCTGGGCCTAGTTGTTGGGTTTTGGGGTTGAGTAGGCGGAGGCGGTTTTCCATCCGGGGGAGAGATAAACCATCGGTCCAGCCTTTTCCTAGACCTAAAATTGAGGGGGCTGTGAAGACATGAAGTCGCTGGGCCCGCGACTGTGCCAAAAAGGCAGAAAGCACCTGGCCTCCGCCCTCAACCATCGCGCTTCGAAGCCCTAAGGAATAAAGTTTTTCAAGGCTCTCTTTCAGATCATCCGCCTCAACGATTTGGGCCTTGTCCGATCTCAAACGTAAACCCTTCTTCACGATGACATATAGATTTTCAGGCTTATGAAGCAGAAAAATCTTAAGCTCTTTTCTTAAGCTCTCACCATGACTGTCTAAAATAATGACTTTGTTCTGCTTCTGAATTTCAGGATGCCGAATGTTCAACCCTGGATCATCCACCAGCAGGGTATTCTTACCCACAAGCACAGCATCGTAGCGAGCTCGAAGTTCATGCGCTTTCAAGCGAGCCTCAGGGCCTGTAATCCATTGGCTCTCCCCGCTTGAGAGGGCTATTCGCCATCTAGGCTCTGGGCCACTTTCAAGGCCACAAAAATTTCCTGCCTCCGAAAGTTCCAGAGAAACTCTTCACAAACTTCTTCCAACTCATCTTGCAAAGGCCCCTGATATAACTCGGTCTTAATGCCAGCAGCATGGAGGATTTCTACTCCTTGACCCGCAACAAGCGGGTTGGGGTCTATCAGCCCATAAGTGACTTTGGCGATCGGAAGGCTAGCCAGCAATTTCGCGCAACTTGGGGTCTTCCCCTGATGGGCACAAGGCTCAAGTGTCACCACAACATGAGCCCCTTTTAGTTGCTCAGTCGATAAACCTTTAAGAGCTTCTACTTCAGCATGTGGCTGACCAAAAGCCGTATGAAATCCCCGGGAAAGAAGCTGGCCTCGAGAATCCAAGATCACACAACCCACCAGAGGGTTCGGAGAAACAAAAGGCGCTCCTTTGAGCGCCTCTTCCATTGCCAGTTTCATGGCCTGATCCAAACTAAACCTCATGGAAAAAGCCTCACTTAGTCATCCACGATTTCCAATAATCCGAAAGTTCCACTTTCTCCAGAGCGGGGTCTGTATTCAGGGGTGACCAAGAATCAATCATGACCGCCACTTCATCCGTATGGGTCTTCTTTGCAATGTTCTGAACAGCCTTAGGGTGAGGGCCATGCGGAAATCCCGCCGGATGAAGGGTTAACATGCCAGCGTGCAAGTTATCACGGCTGAAAAAGTCGCCATCATGATAAAACAACACCTCATCGTAATCGATATTCTGATGATAGAAGGGGACCTTCAGTGCATCAGCATCACTTTCCAAAGGTCGCGGAACAAATGTACAGACAATAAATCCATCCGCGATAAAGGTTGCATGAGCCGAAGGTGGCAAATGCACACGAGCGCTTAAGAGTGGCATCAAGTCACTGATGTGCAAGGTAAAGGGCCAGAAGTCTCCTTTCCAGCCAACAGTGTCGAAGTAACAACTTGTATACGTAAAAGTTGTCACCGCGTTCAAACGACGCACATTCACCTTTAAAACACTCAAGCCCATCTGCTTTTTAAATGCGTGAAGCTTGTCTAAATCTGGCTTTCCGAAAGCCGTCTGATCATAGAAAGCGTTTTTACCCACCATGCCCCGGTCTGGCTCACGAAAAAAACTTGTTCGCGACTCGATCACCAGAAACTGGCATTCTTCATTGGGAACAATCAGATGAGTAGCGCACTTCGGAATATTGATGTAGCTACCCTTTTTAAACTCCAGCAGCCCGAATTCCGTCAAAACCGAACCCGATCCAATATGGCAGAAATACAAAGTATCTCCGTCCGCGTTTCGAGTCGCTTCATATTGATCGGCGGCCTGGGGCGTTAGCCAAAGACTATAAACAACAACTTGATTATTAAACAAAACTCGTTGCCACTGCCCGTGGTTTTTCGCCATCTCCACCATGTCATAAAGGTGAGGTCTAAGAGGCCCCTGAATATCCACCCAGCGCGTACTTGGCTGGGGCTTGATCAAGTGAGAGACCGGGCCGAAGAAACCTTTGCGCCCCTGCTCTTCTTCAAAATGACCCTCTGGGATGGCTTTATGGCCTTGAGTGCTGTGCTTTCCTTGCGAATACTGAAACATATTTAACCTCGCAGGTGATTATAAATAGCCACGCTCCCGTTGATCGCGCTCGATGGCGTCAAACAGAGCTTGGAAATTGCCTTCGCCAAAGCCGTGATGATTTCGACGCTGGATCAGTTCATAAAAAATGGGGCCGATCACGTTCTTCGTGAAAATTTGAAGCAAGTATCCGCCTTGGTCACCATCCACCAAAACCGCGTTCTTCTCTAAACGGTCAACGTCTTCAAGTACGTTAGGCACACGATCTTTTAACATCGCATAGTAAGAGGCCGGAGGCGGAGACAAAAAACCAATATCAGAGGATCTTAAACTTTCCAAAGTGCTCATAATGTTTTTCGTTGTCAAAGCCAGATGCTGAATGCCAGATCCTTTGTACTCATCGAGATACTCCTGAATTTGCGATTTCGATTCCGTCGGTTCGTTGATGGGCACAGAAAACTTCCCGCAGGGCGAGCGCATCACTTTGGATTCCAAGCCTGTCTGATTTCCTTTGATGTTGAAGTATCGAGTCTCGCGGAAATTAAAGATTTTAGTGTAGAAATCACACCACTTCTCCATTTCACCACGGGGTACGTTGTTCGTAAAGTGATCAACATCAATCAAGCCCACACCTTCCGGAAATTCATCTTGCGGGGCCACTTTAAAAATTTCGCTGTAAAGCTTTTCTTGGTGTCTACCGTCGATAAAATAAATCAAGCTGTCGCCGATTCCATAAACGGCAGGAAAGGGAGTCGCGCCTTTTTCAGCCTCGGTACCTGTGAACGGCTTGGCACCACGCTCAACAGCCTCGCGAAAGGCGTGATCTGCATCCTGAACTTGGAAACCGGTAGAACAAATAGAGGGGCCATGGTCCACAGCAAATGAAGCCGCGAACGTTTTAGGCTCACAATTGAGAATAAAATTAATATGTCCTTGGCGATAAAGCTTAATCTTTTTTCCCTGGATTTGAGCGACTTCTTTGAAGCCCATACGGGTAAAAAGGCTCTCTAACTGAGATGGCTCTGAAGCGGAATATTCGACAAAATTAACTCCATCCAAGCCAACGGGGTTTTGTGCGTTCTCAGCCATTGTTCCTCCTTATTGGGTTTGTAAAATCTCAAGGACTGAAGTTAGTCAGTGTCTAGAGTAAATTCAAGTAAAACTCTTTTACCTGCGGATCCACGTGGATTGACCGCGGACTCCATCGAAGTATTTTCAATCCTCGTCCAAATCTTAGACGGCTAAGAGCGACATACGCCTGCCCAGGCTCCCACAAGCGAGAGAGATCGCACCACAGTTCGTCTAAAGTCGCCCCTTGGGATTTATGGATAGTGGTGGCGTAAGCCAAGCTCAAAGGAAATTGAATAACAGACGCCACCACATTGCCTTCAGCGTCTAAATAGCTGAATTGCTGCTTTTCCACAGTGACATCACGCCCTTTATACTTTTCCACAATAATTTTGTCGTCTTCGATTTGTACGATGGTGCCACGGGTTCCGTTGACCCATCGGCGGTTCGGGTCATTTTGGACAAACATGACCTCGGCTCCTACTTTAAGAGTTAATTTCGGTGGCACGGGGCCTTGTTTTATCAAAATTTCTTGATGTCGCTCAGTTCCGAAGTAAATCGAGTCAATCACCACTTCTTCGGATGGGATTTCATCTAATTTTTTAAGATTGTAGTGCAACGACTGATCTCGTCGCGGAAACAGGCGAGTAGCGGGATCACTTTCATCATGTTCAAATTGATGACCGTTGAGAAAGTCGATGACCTGTTCGTCAACTCCTCCCATTCGTACTTTATTCAGAATGTTCAGAAACCCTTCGTCCTGCACGCGTTCATTCAAAGTCAGTCGACAGTTGATAAAGCCTGAGCTTTCCCAAACGGGGTTTTTAAAGGCCCAATCCCGTGGACCACTTCGGGTAACCGGAGGCAATTGCGCAAAATCACCGACAGCGATCACGCGCATTCCGCCCCACGGAAGTTGAGACCCTCGCGCTTCTCGTGCCAGAGATTCCGCTAACTGCAAGGCTTCTCCCGAGATCATGGAAATTTCATCTAGGATGACGCCCTCGACTTCAGAAAGACGTCTCATCAAGCGGCGATCCCGAGA
>CAZETK010000051.1:0-24117 GCA_964515195.1 uncultured Pseudobdellovibrionaceae bacterium | reverse complement strand
ACTGATATTGTGCTCTCAGTTTTTGAATAGCGATCAGGTCAGCTTGTCCCATGCGGGTCTTCAGATAAAAATCCTTTGGATCATTACCAACCGAAATCACATTTTTCAGACTGGCAATGGTCTTTTCTTGTTGCTCTTTCACTTGCTTATACTCATCAAAATACTTTTTTGAAGACAAGGGGGTCATTTCTTTGTGGGAAATTCGGCGAAGCTCACCCGTATCACATTCGTAAGCCAAAACAAGAAAAGGCCACAATCCCACTGTGGCAATGAGGATTGAGATTGAAATTCTCATACATCCCTATCGGACGGATCTTCGTTGGTCCTGAAGTCCAGTTTATAGAAGAATGGGCCTTACTTTTCCTTCAAACTCGCCAAGACAGTTTTTAGATTGTGCGCAATCAGTTGCAGGTAGGTTTGAGGCTCATCATCCACAAACAGAGTATCCGTATAAAGAACTCCTGAAACCGGAATGTGGCTTTCTTGTGATAGACGCTTAAGAAGCCTAGACTCTTCACCGGCTTCATCAAACAAAGCCGCGAACTTGTCGCTTTTTGCTGCTTGAATCAGCTTTTGAATCGATTTTGCGGAAGGATCGGCCTGGGAATCCAGGCCTCTCAGAGATTCTGCAGATAGACCCATATCGTCAGCCAGATACTGAAACGCCTGATGAGGCGTTATAAACTTCTTCCGAGCAGAGGGGATTTTCGAAAATTCGCGCTTGTAATGATCATTTAATTTCTTCAGCTCTGTAACATAAGACTTTGTCTTTTTATCAATCTGCTCTCGATGTTCAGGAAATGTCTTTTGGAGTTGGTGGGAAAGGCGTTGGACAATCAATATCATTCGCATTGGACTTTGCCACAAATGAGGATCCTGTCTTCCGTGATGATGCCCCTTGGATATTCCCGTCAGGGTGGGGACATTGTCAGTCACAATGAAGTGAGAGGTTTTGGGCTGAGATTTTTTAATAAAGTCTTCAATGGAGCGATCCAGACCTAAACCCCATGTCAAAATCAAGGTGGCCTGCTGTAAGCGTAGGGTATCCCGAGCACTAGGTGTGTACGAGTGGGGATCTTGCCCTCTAGGGGTCAGGGTTTGCACGGCGAGGTCGATCGGCACCAGATCGGATGTGACATCCTGTAGAATCGGAAAACTTGTTAAGATCATTTTTTTTGCGTCAGGAGCGGCTTGATCCTTAGCTAATGAAGGCCCCGCAGCCCCCATAACAAATCCGAATATCCAAAAAAACGTGATGGCCGATTTCATGAAAAACTTCGCCCCAGCCATCGAGTTGAGAGATAGGGTTTTACGACCAGCCCCGTTAGGTAGAAGGTGCCGGCGGTAAAAACAAGACTGGGCCCCAAGGGCCAATCCCATCGGTAAGAGAATGAGAACCCTAACACCGAATACACGCAACTAGTGAATCCTGCCATTACTATTCGATTATAAAGACGGATGCAGAACAATTGAGCTGTTAAAGCTGGAATAATAAGAAGCCCAACTGTCATAAGAGCCCCCATTGCGTACAATCCTAAAGTCAGATTTGTAATGAATAAAAAAGGACCGGCCAGTTTTAAAAAGGCCAGACGAGGGCCGGGTTGAAAATAAAAATCCGGATCCAGGATCCAGAGACTCCAAATATGCCGTGCAAATCCGAAGGTGATCCAGGTTATGGCCGTTAAAGTGACAGTTCCGTATAGTAGAGTCATATCAAATGCCAGTACATTTCCCAAAAGTAAGTGCAAGATTTCCGAGGAAGTGCTGGTTTTATAAGAGAGCAAAAGTCCCCCTGCTATAAAATAGGCGGCGAGAAAGGCGAACGATGATTCCAGAGGCACTTTTGGTTTGCGGGAAATCCAATAAGCAACTGTACCAAGGATGGCTCCCGAGACCCATCCTCCAAGCAAGAGGCTTTGAGTTGTCGCCCCCCAAATCCAGAAGCTCAGTACCACTCCGGGTAAGATACCGTGGCTGAAAGTGTCGGCGACAAGGCTCAGCCGCTTTTCCACGAGTGTTGTGCCAAGAATTGTAAAGTTAAGACCAATCAATATAGTTCCGACCATGGACTGCCAAAGTAGGGATGACTCCACAAGTGAATTTATGAATTCAGCCATGGAGTCTCCTTGGGTTCGTCAATTTTCATCCAGGAGTGAAAGGCTTGGTCCACTTTTTTGAACCAACCCTCAAAGGAGAAAAGCTGTGACTCGCCCTCCTGAATCCATAGGACCGGAGCCTGAAGCTGTTGGATCTCATAGTAATCGTGTAGAACCCAAATTTGTAGGGTTGTGGGCATTAGGGCTTTTAAAGTCTTCATGATTTCCATCTTGCTGGAGGCATCCACAGCATTCAAAGGCTCATCCAACAGCAGGGCTTTTGATTGAGTTAAAAGCACTCGGGCCAATTTCAACTTTTGGCGTTGTCCTCCCGAGAGAACTCGAAGCGGCTGATTCACGAGATCAAGGGCCTCCATCAATGACATCACTTCTTTTTTATAACGAGACCGTGGAGTGAAGGGTTGAAACTGCAATAAACATTTATAGAGGTAGTCTTCGACAAAATCAGGTGTGGCCTGGTGAAAGTGATTGTCCTGAGAAAGAACACCAATTTCCTGTCGCGAAATCTGCCATTGGGCTTTTCCTTGAAGCTGAAGCTGTGGATCCACCAGGGCCTTTAAAAGGGTTGTTTTACCACATCCGTTGGCCCCGAACAGAACTAAACGATCTCCGATATCCAAACCAAAGTTGAGATTCGAAAGCAGTGGAGTTTCATACCCGATCTGCAGATCTTTCACTTGCAAAATCATTCGCCCACCAATTCTGCGCAGTCAGGGCAAATACCAATAAATTCTACTTTATGGATCAGTTGCGTGAAGCCTTTCTTTAAAAGAGCATCATGCTGCCTTTGGACCAAACAGTCTGATATCATTTCAACCTTTTGGCATTGGCGGCAGAAGAGAGTGTGACTATGGGGCTTGGGTAGACAGGGCCAGTAACGGGCCCGGCCGTCTCCTAAATCTGTTTGTGTAAGCCAGCCCTGATGAACAAAAAGGGCTAGGGTTCTGTAAGTAGTGGCGAGGTCCACCCCTGACTTTCGAAGGCCCTGGTTGTGCAAATCTTCTGCCGAAAAGGGAACTTTGAACTCAGAGATCTTTTTAGCGATCAAGGCCCGCTGAGTTGTCACTTTAAGGCCGGAGGACTGGAGTTTTTCGATGAGTTGCATAGGCAGGTTTTCTCCCACAGTTGCAAATCATTTGCAACTGAAGAGATTACAGTGGATTTAGTTTGGCAGACTTTTTGGTTTTTGGGAAAAAAGTCCAATTACCCCTGGCGAAGGATTGAATGAAATTTTATTGAGTGCCTAATTCTAAAGTTCCAGTTGTTATGAGGTTGGAATCAACAATGTATAAACAAGTACCTGTCTTAATTGAGGATCTTCTTATTTGAAGCAGAATGAAGCGAGAGTTGTGGTGTTGTCACCGTAGTGAAAACACCACAGTCAAAAAAAGTGCGAATAAATCTCTTATTTTTCTTAGTGATTTGTTATCAATGAACTATTAGAGTGAGTTCAAAGAGAAACAATTAATAAGAACATGTTTAGCTTGTCTTCGATTTATCCGAGGGCTTGCTGAGCGACAGCCTTTCTAACAGGAGAACATGATGGCCGATTTGGCAAACTACCTTAAAAAGAGCCGCGAGTCAGTGGGACTTTCTCAAACATTCGTATCTAGCAAGCTCGGTTACTCTTCACCTCAATTCGTCAGCAATTGGGAAAGAGGATTATCCCATCCGCCGTTGAAGTCTCTTAAAAAAATTGCCAAGCTCTACAAGCTAAAGGACAAAGAACTTTTTGAAATTTTCGTAAAAACCTACGTTACAGACGTTGAAAAGGATCTGCGTAAAAAGATCCAGCGTATTCGCTAAGACGATTTTACAGATTTAACCCCCTTTAAGCTTTTCCATGCTCTCATATTTCAGGCGCTCGAAGGGTGTTAAGAAGAAGCCGGTATTGCCTACCGGCTTTTGTTTTTGGATCGCTTTATATAGTTTGTGCCCCTAGCTTTGAATTTCTGAAGAGCCAGTTCATAGGGGGCTGGTTGGTGAGGGCCCTTTCGATGGGGGCGAACTGACCATTGGTAAGCGCAGTTTTTCGAGCACGTGTCTTTTTTGTGCTCAAGCTCCAGGCATTTTTCACAAATTTGAAAATCCACATCGCAACGGACGCAAGTTTTGGTGATGGCGGCTGGCTGGCCACAGTGAGGGCAGAATTTATAGGTTTTGGAGGGGTGTAAATTTTGATCCACAGCGACCCTGTTATCAAAAACAAAGCACTCACCCTGAAACTCTTGGTGGGGCTTTTTTTCGAGATATTTTAAAATACCGCCCTCAAGTTGATAGACATTTTCATATCCACGCTGTTGCAGTTCAAGAATCCCTTTTTCGCAGCGGATGCCGCCTGTGCAGAAGATTAAGATCTTTTTATCCTTTTTGATATTTTGGGATTCGAAGTACTGGGGAAACTCGGTGAATTTTTCGATATTAGGGTTAAGAGCGCCTTTAAAAGAGCCAATATTATACTCGTACCAATTGCGCGTATCGATCAATACAATTTCATCCCGCTCTTCTTTCAGAACACGGTCCCATTCCTCAGGGCTCAGGTGGTGATTGCACCCGACACGTTCGGACTCCAGATGGAGATCTGGCCGACCGGTGGTCACGATTTCAGGACGAATTTTAACGGAAAATCGTAAGAAGGGAGGTTTGTCGCAGACAGAGTCTTTATTGTTGAGCTGAGAAATTCGAAACTCGGTCTTAAAAAATTCCTTCCAGGCGTCCAGATTCTCGGTGCGATCCGCGCTCGAGGTGGTGTTAAATCCCTCGTATCCAATAATAATCAGACCTTTGATATGCAGCTCATCGGCTTTTTGCTTTAATTTCTGCTTAAAAGCCTCAGGATCCTCAATTGGAGCGAAATGGTAGAAGGTCGAAACATAGAATTGAAGCGGGGAAATTTCTATACTGTTCTTATCAACTTCTGATATAGAAGAAGTGGTATTCTTTGTCATAGTTCCTTCCAGTCTCGGGTGCAAGCCGAGGGGAATGGTGAATTAGGATTTAATGAACTATTAAATCGCATTTTTTAGAACCGGGGTCAAGCTGTGCAGGTCACTCCTATAATTGCAAAAGAAATTCAAAGACGGCGTACGTTTGCCATTATTTCCCACCCGGATGCGGGAAAGACCACCACCACTGAGAAGCTGCTTTACCATGGGGGCGTCATCCATGAAACCGGTGAGGTGAAGGGTAAATCGGGAACCAAGGCCGTGACGTCCGACTGGATGGAGCTTGAAAGACAAAAAGGGATTTCCATCACCTCATCGGTGATGACTTTTGATTATGAAGGCTTGCGAATTAACCTGCTGGATACCCCGGGCCACAAGGATTTCTCGGAAGACACTTACCGGGTTTTAATGGCTGTTGATTCAGCTTTGATGTTGATCGATGTCGCCAAGGGGGTTGAAGAGCGGACAAAAAAACTTTACGAAGTTTGCCGGTACCGTAATGTTCCGATTTTCACCTTCGTCAACAAACTGGATCGTGAAGGGAAGGATCCACTGACCTTGATTGACGAAATTGAAAAGACTTTGGGAATGCAATGCTATCCCGTCACTTGGCCTTTGGGCATAGGCCAAAGATTTCGTGGTGTTTTTAACCGAATCACCAAGGAATTGATGATCTACGATCAAAGGCGGGAAGAAGTCGAAGAATTTGAGATCGTCCCCACGGTGGGGCGAAATCTGAATGAGCTGCTTCATCAGTATCTGGATCGAGAATCTGCCGAACAGGTCATCGAAGAGCTAGACTTAATTGAAAATGCACTGCCCCCCTTTGATCAAGAGGCTTTCCTGCGAGGAGAAATATCTCCTGTGACATTTGGCTCGGCTAAACAAAATTTTGGCATGGATCTTTTTCTTAAGTTTTTCTGCCAGTATGCCCCGCCGCCTGCCGCTCGCTCGACTAAAACCGGAGATCTGATTGACCCTTTGGACAATCGGTTTACGGGGTTTGTTTTTAAAATTCAGGCCAATATGGATCGTCGGCATCGAGACCGGGTAGCCTTTATCCGTATCTGCTCAGGACAATTCCAAAGGGGAATGAAGATTTTCCATTCACGTCTGGAGAGAGAGCTTCGCTTGGCTTATTCCAGTCAGTTTGTCGCCCAAGAGCGGGAGACCACGGATGAAGCCTTCGCCGGTGACATAGTCGGTGTGAATGACACAGGTAACTTTGCCATCGGGGATTGTGTTTCCTCTTCCGGAAAGGTGCAGTTCGAAGACATCCCCCGATTTGCGCCCGAGCTCTTTGCAAAGCTTTCGGTCCGAGACGCCCTCAAGCGAACAAAACTAAACGAAGCCTTAAGGCACTTGGGCGAAGAAGGTGCCATCCAACTTTTTATAGATCCTGTTATAGGTCACCAGGACCCCTTAATCGGGGCGGTGGGTGAGTTGCAGTTTGAGGTTCTTTGTCATCGTTTGCAAGATGAGTACAATTTAGAAGCCCGATTGACTCGCTTACCCTATACGGTCGCCAGATGGCCTCGTACCGCCGAGGGAAAGCCCGTCTTTGAATTGAAAGGGTTCAATCTGTTCCGGGATATGCAAGACCAGCCGGTTCTGCTTTTAAACCAAGAATGGGACCTTAATTGGGCTCAGCGAGAAAATCCCGATATAGAGTTCGCATCCAGTATCAATCGCCGGTAGCGCCTCAGCGGCTAGTGCAACTCCGCAAAGAAGACAGGTATCAGGTTTGAGAATTGAAAATCTCAAAATGAGAAATCTTAAGTTAATAATTTCAGACTGAGTCTATTGATTTAAACTGAAAATAAACGAGAGCTCACGAAGTTTGCTGAATAAATAGAGATTTGTTATTATTTATATACAACAGAGGTTAAATGAAGGCTCGCCTACTTTTTCAGATTTCGCTTTTTTTGTTGGTGATCTTTGCCTTCCAGAACTGCACTCAATCAGGGCAGCCCGTTTTTTTTGATAAGATTATTTCTTCGTCAAATTCATTCGAAGCCCAAGGAGGCAATGGGGGCGGCTACGAAGGCAAGTTAACCTTCCTGGAGGTCAAGGCTGGCTTTACGTGTGAAAACAAACAGGCTCCCAAGTCCATCTTAAGACGAGATGAAAATAAAATTTGGTATCTGACCGTCAATGAGAAAACTCAATGTGGTAAGGTTCGTGGCTTAATCTTAACCGATGTCACCTATATGACAGGATCACATCGACTAACCTATAATGGAATTGAATATATTTTAGATCCCGAAGCTCCCTGGGATCTGAATTCTGTGCTGGTAGATTATCTTCGTGAGTTTAAGGTTGCTCCGTCTGCGGATAATAACTCAAAAGATTGGCGTCCAGGGGATGGCATTTGTGCTGACCTGAATGGCCAATGCACCCTGCAAGCGGCCGTGGATGAGGCCAACTCAAGACCCAACTTAGGAGCCATTATTTTAGTCTCAGCAGGGCAATACATTCTGTCACAAGAAGTCGCAGTTCTTTCAAAAGCCTTTACGTGGATCAAAGGGGATAGTCGCGATACCACCATTTTAAATGGTGGCCGTCAGACTCGTATACTTTCAAGCGATAATGCCACACTCAAGTTGAGTGATCTGACATTAACCGAAGCTCGAGTTGAGGGAAATAGCAACATCGGTGGTGGCATTTATTCACGAAGCAGCCATCTCTTCCTTTATGATCTTTCATTCAAAAATAATTTTGCCACTTATCAGGGTGCGGGCGCTTTAAGCCTATTAGGAAATCTGTATATTCGAAGAACCATCTTTGACTCAAATCTCCTGGGGCCTGAACGAGGCCTAATCTTTGGTGAAGCTGTGCATTCTTATAAGAACTTTGAAGTTATAATTGAAGACTGTGAATTCCTAAATCATAATAATAAGACTTCTGAACGAGGTGTTATCTATTCATTTGGAGACTCCTATTTTACGATTCGAAAGAGTCTTCTCTATAGTAATAAAATTCCGGGCCCGGCATTGGCCTTGATCGGGACACTTGAAAAAATATGGATCGAAAATTTAACTGCGGCTGAAAACGGCGGGCGCGGTCTTTATGTCTATAATAGATTAAATGACCCTGTTCGAGAAACAACGATTCAAAACTCCACATTTTTCAATAATACAAGGGCCTACGAAGTACCTGGACATGAGGTGGACTTTAACTGGCAAAACGCACCAAATGCCTCTAACCTGCTACAGGTTTTGAACTCCGCTTTTGGTAAAGCTTCTTCTGCTGAATCCTGCACACCCTTATGGGTGGTGGCGCCCCTGCCCGAGGCAACCCGCCTTGTTCTAAAAGGGAATGTAGATGCCAGCCAGGGCTGTGCTGGTATTCTGGACCCAGCCGCCAAGATTGTCAGCTCACTCCAGATTTCACCGGCTCTTACTTACAATGGGGGCTTCGTTCGAAACCTCATGCCCTTACCAGCAAGCCCCCTCGTGGATGCAGGTGATAATCCAAGCTGCTCGGCCACAGATCAAAGGGGTTCTAAAAGGCCGAAAGACTTCTTAGGCGCTGGAGCTATCTGCGATGTCGGCGCCATCGAACTCTAGGGGGAGCATGTTGGCGATTTCAGACTTGCCACGAGTCAAATCGCAATTTCTTCTGGCTTCGGCCTCAAAGCGTGCAGCTGATCTGAACACCGTTAAAATGAGTGGTGTTTTCGGAAGGGATAAGAATCTGATAGAATACAGCGCCAGTTCCTGACAAATCCGCATGGGTCGTAAAGATATAGCCGTCGTTATTATAAAGATGAAGCACGGCCACGTTTTTCACAACAGCGATAAGACCCGAAAATTCAGGGTGAAGCTGCAGCTGGAACAGTTGGATATCACCGTGGGTATTATCCGTGGATTGGATTTGAATTTCGTAGGTTAAGGTTTCACCGTTTTTTAGCTCGGACAATTCGCAGGTCAAAACACCCGAATCGGACGAATTCGCAAAGGCCTGAGCTGAGAAAACTGTTAAAAGAGCTAACAACAAAGATTTCATGGCGCCTCCCAAGGAATGGGCCCCATTTTGAAGATGAGGCTACGCTCTTATAGACAGATTTCTTTCAAATTGGGAAATAAAAATAGTTGTGTTAAGACTTATCCTGATAAACTCCAGGTCGAGGCGGGCTATTAAGGTTGCTTTTTGACTGACTCTTAGCTTCTTTTTGGTGTCTTTTTGATGGAAATTGTCACGCGATAACTCATAAGACGATTTTCAGGGTGGCTAACTCCGATGGCATAACCTTCAAAAGTACCATTGACCCTGTCGCCTGTTCTGAGGGCTTCTTCGATCAGCTTATCGATTTCCGCCACACTTTCTGTGATAAATTGAACATCCTCTTCGGCCCTTTTATGAAACTCACAGGAAAAATCCTTGAAAATAAAATTGATGGGAAGCCTTTCTTCCCGCATGCGGGCCAAAAGTTTCACGGCAATGCTTAACTCAGCTCCCATCGTCAGGGCGCCGAAATACATAGAGCCCAAATGATTTTTTGTCAGAAACTTCAAAGGTAATTGCACTACAGCTTTTGTACTGGTGAGATCAACCACCCTGGGGCCGGAAAGTCCCAACAGAGGAACTTTCAAAAGGCTTAAAATGCGAATAAATCGCTCTAGTTTTTTGATGCGAGAACTGTGTTGCATTGTTTAATTATGTCACTCCCTCTAGACCTTCGGCAAAGCAAAAAAGATGTTGCCGTGGTGGATGGCACGAAGTACAGCTTACCCATGTTCGAACAACTGTCTGACAAAGTTTTGGGTTCCATCAAAAAGCTTCGCGGAAAAGGCCAAATCACAGAGGCTAATATCGAAGAGGTTCTTAAAGAAATTCGCATGAGCCTTCTTGAGGCCGATGTGAATTTCAAAGTGGTGAAGAACTTTTTGGAAAGGGTTAAAGGCAAAGCCCTAGGAGCTGAAGTTTTAACAAGCTTAGAGCCCAGTCAGCAATTTGTGAAGATCGTCCACGACGAACTCGTCACCACTTTGGGCGGTGAGACTGTTTTTTTAGACGTCAAGAATAAACACAACACCATTATGATTGTAGGTCTTCAGGGGAACGGTAAGACGACGACCTCGGCGAAACTCGCGCTGTATATCCGGCAAAAATTAGGAAAAAAACCAGGTCTTGTCTCCGTGGATGTCTATCGGCCCGCCGCTATTGAACAGCTTGAAATTTTATCAAAACAAACCAACATTCCTTATTTTGCAGGCGACCTTCAAGATAAGCCCTTAATGCGTTTACAAAAGGCCCAAGAGTGGGCCGAGCAAAATCATATTGAAGCCCTGATTGTGGATACAGCTGGGCGTTTGCAAATTGACGAAACTCTGATGGAAGAACTCAAAGTCCTAAAAGACGAAGCCCACCCTTCAGAGATTCTCTTGGTGGCTGATGCCATGACGGGGCAACAAGCTGTTAGCGTGGCGGAAGGTTTTAACTCGAGATTAGGCCTAAGTGGTTTGGTGCTGACCAAAGTGGATGGTGATGCCCGCGGTGGAGCTGCTCTTTCTTTTCGTGAAGTCACCGGACTTCCCATCAAATTTCTGGGTGTCGGAGAAAAGCTTTCGGCTCTTGAGGTATTTCACCCGGATCGACTGGCCAAACGCATCTTGGACATGGGCGATGTTCTTACCCTTGTCGAAAAAGCCCAAGAGGTGGTGGATGAAAAGCAGGCCCGGGAGTCCATCCGAAAGATGGCAAAAAACCAATTCACTTTGGAGGATTTTCTTTCACAACTTCAAGGTCTAAAAAAAATGGGCGGTTTGGAAGGCATTCTGAAATTTTTGCCTGGTATGGGAGATATCTCCAAGCAACTAAAGAATATGACGGGCCATGAAGATGAAATCAAAAAAATTGAAGCCATTATTCGTTCCATGACCCCGCAAGAGCGTCGAAACCCGAAGGTCTTGAACGCTTCTCGCCGCCAGCGCATTGCCAAAGGAAGTGGAACCCGAGTTCAAGATATCAACAAACTTGTGGATCAATTTGAAAAGAGCCAAAAAATGATGAGCCAGATGATGAAAATGGGAAAAGGCGGAATGGGCCGACCTCCCTTCCCATTTTAGGCTTGATCCAGGACTCGATTTTGGTTAGAACTTGAGGCCTTGTTAAAAAATGATTCAGGATGTGTTCCTGAATCCAAACTGAGGTATTAAGATGGTCGTTATTCGTTTGGCTCGTACAGGCTCTAAACACACTCCCAAATACAGAATCACAGTGGCGGATTCTCGTCGTTATGTAACTGGTAAATACTTAGAAGTATTAGGATATTATATTCCTACTCCTAAAGGCCAAGATAAGAAAGTTGTTATAAACTTAGATAAGTATAACGACTGGGTTGCTAAGGGAGCTCAGCCAACGGACCGCGTTAAGCATGTGGTCAAGCTGGCCCAGTCAGCAAAATAACACTTGGAATTCTCACATTTTTACCATAAGACCTTATATATATGTAAGAATTGAGACTCCTTTCTCCATTCCGGAGACTGTGGAAGATCAAATATAGGGTTGCGGGGGACACAATGGACAATCTCAGAGATCTTGTGGAGTTCATGGCGAAGTCGCTAGTGGATAAGCCAGAACGAGTTGAAGTGGATGAAATTCCAGGACAGCAGACCACTCTCTTGGCGTTGAAAGTCGATAAAGAAGATCTTGGTAAGGTGATTGGTAAAGAAGGCCGAACAGCTGCAGCCATGAGAACAATTATTCGAGCTGCGGGCACGAAGTTAAATAAACGCTATCATCTGGACATCGTAGAATAGATTTAAGCGAAGAAGTTTTAGATCTTCTCGGAAGTCCTGACGTATCCTTATTCGCGAAATCTATTTTGAATATCAAATTCGAAACTGGTCTTCGAAAAGTGGATTCGACAATTGTAAAGTAGATTGAACTTGAATTACCGTCTAGTTGGAAAAGTAAAAGAGGCACACGGACTTAGAGGCGATCTCTATCTCCTGGTTTTTTCTAAAGAGGCCCCTTGGGCCAATCAGCTTAAAGACCTGCAACTACGAAACCCTTCGGGCGAGACAAACTTTAATTTCAAAATCCTGACAAAAAAAAATTATAAAGATGGCCTTCTGGTGAGGTTGGAATCGATTGATGATCGAACCAAGGCTGAAGGGCTCAAAGGTTATCAATTTTTAATTCCTGAAAATCTTCTGGTGTCCAACGCAGGGGAGGATATTTTTCTAAGCGAGATCTTAGGATTTGACGTCTTTCTAAAAGATCAGATGGTGGGAATTATCCAGGGTTTTTCTTCTAATGGCCCCCAGGACTTATTGGTGATCCGTAATGAAGAGCATATTTTTGAAGTCCCTTTTGTAAAAGATTTCATCTTGAAGTTGGATTTCGAAAATAAAAAGATCGTGATGGACTTTCCAGATGGATTGATGAATCTGAGTGAAGAATGAATTTTCAGATTATCAGTTTATTTCCCCAATTTTTTCATGCCTACATGAGTGAAGGCGTCATCCATCAGGCCCATAAGAAGGGTCTATTTCAATGGTCCCTTATCAATCCCAGAGACTTTACCGAAGATCAACACAGATCCGTCGATGACCGACCCTTCGGTGGCGGAGACGGCATGGTCATGCTTCCTGAAATCATGGAAAAGGCCTTAGCCGCCCGGAAGAGCCACTCAGGGCCGGTGATCTATCTTTCCCCCCAGGGAGAGGTTTTAAATGAATTTAAGGTGCAACAGCTTTCAAAAGTTTCAGACCTGACTTTGATTTGTGGCCGCTATGGCGGAATTGATCAAAGGTTTCTTAATCAGTATGTGGATGAGGAAATTTCAATTGGTGACTATGTGCTTTCAGGAGGAGAACTGGCCGCCTTGGTCTTGATTGATGCTGTTGTCCGAAAACAGCCAGGAAGCCTAGGCAACGACCGATCTGCCGAGTCAGATAGTTTTGCCCAAGGTCAATTGCTGGAACACCCTTTGTTCACACGGCCTCCTATTTGGAATTCGATGGCTGTTCCTGAAATTCTTAGATCGGGTCACCATGAAAAAATCAAACAGTGGCAACAGTATATGGCGAAGCTTATAACTTGGAAGAAACGGCCTGATCTTTTGAAACTCTCAGATCAAGAAAAACTGGATTTATCAAAATTCTATCAGCAACTTTCTGATAAGGAAAAACAAGCTTGTGGAGTCGAAAATCTGCAAGGGCTGTGAGCGGATGAAGAGGAGCTGAAGGTGAAGAAGTCACCAAAAGTGAAGAGCAGTGCAAAAGTTCAAAGCGAGTCTGCTACTGAGGAGGAAAGAGAATTGGAGACTGCGGCTCAACCATGGCCACGAATTGCCATTGGTTTGGTCCATTATCCCATTCTGGATGGGCAAAAACGAGTGGTGGCGACCAACATCACCAACTTTGATATTCACGACATCGCCAGGGCGGCTCGCGTCTACGGTGTGGAAAAATATTACATCATTCACCCTATTCCCGAGCAGCTTATGTTCGTCGAGCGGGTTTTGGATCATTGGCGGGTAGGGGTCGGCTCGCGCTACAATCCAATGCGGCGCACAGCCCTCACCCCCGTACGGACAGCCGAGAATGTCGACAAGGCTCTTCAAGATTGGGGTGCCGAAAAGCCGCTGGTGATTGCGACCCATGCACGAGCAGTGGAGGGAGCTGTCTTTTACAAATTTTCAGACCTGAGAAAGATTCTTTTTGAGTCCTCTCGCCCTGTTCTTTTGCTGTTTGGTACGGGATTTGGCCTTACTGAGGACTTTATGCGTTCTTGTGATGGAGTTTTGGAGAGTGTCAAAGGTGCTCCGCCCCAGGATTACCGGCATCTTTCAGTTCGGTCAGCTGTGAGTATCATTCTTGACCGCCTGCTAGGGTCATGGTAGCGTCAGCGCCTTGTTTGTATTTTGTAAAGCCTCTTGAAGGATGGAAACTCATGGCAAAGAAAAAAGCAGCTGCTACTAAATCTGGTCCTGAAACAAATCTTATTCGCCGTGTAACAGCCCGGCCTATTCCTAAAACGATTGCAAAGTTTGGTTCAGGAGACACCGTTAACGTTTATGTAAAGGTGCGAGAAGGCGATAAAGAACGTCTTCAGCTTTACAAAGGCGTAGTGATCAAGGTCCAAGGAACTGGTGCTGGGAAGTCCTTCACAGTGCGCAAAATCTCGGCTGGCGTGGGAGTGGAAAGAACTTTCCCTTTTAATAGCCCTGCTCTTGACCGGGTTGAACTTGTCTCCACAGGTAAGGTTCGTCGCGCTAAACTTTATTACCTTAGAGACTTGGCGGGTAAAGCGGCTCGTATTGAGTCTGAATTGTATATCGGCCCTAGTGTAACAGAAACACAAGAAGCGGCTGAAAGCACAGAAACCCCATCCGCTTAATTCAAATACAATGAAAATCGAGAAAATTGATTGGAAGTCCTTCTGCAAAGAGGGACTTTCTGTTATTGGCGTCGATGAAGTAGGGCGTGGCTGTCTGGCTGGGCCTGTTTATGCGGCGGCCACCATTTTAAATCACAGTGAGTGGGATGAGAGTCTAACGGACTCTAAACTGTTGTCCGAATCTCAAAGAGAAGTTTGGGCGCCTCGTATACTCGAAGAACACAAAGTGGGAATTGGCTTTGCTACAGTTGAGGAAATTGATCAGCTCAATATTCTCCAGGCAACTTTTTTAGCGATGAGACGGGCATTGGCTCAGCTGGATGTCCAAACCGGAATGGTCTTAGTTGATGGGCGCATGAAAATTCCAGGATTGCCTGGATTCTACCAGGAAGCCATTGTGAAAGGTGATCTTCGTGTCGCTCCCATTTCGGCGTCCTCCATCGTGGCCAAGGTTACTCGAGATCATCTGATGAAAGAGCTGGGAAAAGAGTATCCCCACTATGGTTTCGAAGGCCACAAAGGCTACGCGACGGCGGTCCACCGAAAAGCGATCCAGACCCATGGCCCCTGCCAGGTCCACCGAAAAACCTTCGGCGGCGTTAAAGAGTACCTACACCTCGAAAACTCCCTATAAGCCCCATCAGTGGGGCATTGAAGCCGAACAAGCGGTGGCTGGTTATTTAAGTCAGCGCGGCTATGACATCCTTTCGCAGCGATTAAAAACCCCATTTGGTGAAGTGGATATCCTCGTCGCGAGCCCAAAAGGTTTTTTGGTCTTGATTGAGGTCAAAACTTTGCGGCGTTGGGACTGGCTTGAAAATCGAATCCACTGGAAACAGCGAGCACGCCTTCGAAACTGCCGATCCTATATTGAGGATCAATGGAATCAGAAAGCTATCCTCTATCTCGCTCTTGTAAACAAAGATCAGATTCAGTTTTTGCCTATGGAATAAATCCAGTGGCGATAGGGCCCGATATTTTGAAAGCAAAAACTGTGAACGCGTTTGGGGTTTTTAAGAAGATAGATATGGCTGACAATTCCCAATAGATACAGCTGCCGTCCCTTCCGGGTGTAGAGAGGGCCACCAGAGTCGCCAAAAACGGGAGCCGCCCCATCGCGTGATAGAAAGCAAAAGTGGCTACGAGTTTGGATTTTACGATAAAAATTCTCGACCCATATTTGTTTATCCGTTTGGGGGCCATAATCCTGTTCAATCTGATCGTAAAGATTCGCAATTTGTTCCCGGCTTTTCAGAGATTCAAAATGGGTCAGGGTGAGTGTTTTTAGTCTTGAGGGAATGGGCCTGAGTTGACTTAGATTTGTGCTGCCAAAACCCGAAGTCCATAAATTCGGAATTGTAGGTGGTGACAATCTCCATTCGAAAAAAACGTACTTTTGTAAAGGACAGGATCGATTTAAAAGAAGTACGGCGATATCTCCTTGCCAGTCATGACGGCTGTTGAAGGGGCGAGGTAAATGTTGCTCGCGAACAGCGCAACTTAGTGAAGAAGGTTGATCCAAGTTGAGTGGGGAGTAGGCTTGAAAGGTCTGGTAGAAAGTGACACTGAGGGCATTTTGAAGGGCCAAGCCCTGGGCTTGATTCATAAGACAGTGGGCAGAAGTTAAAATCTTATAGTCGCCGATAAAAATTCCAGTACAATACGATCCTCCTGAAATCTGAACCACCGTCAATGCGTGAGTCAGATAAAGATCTGACTCGAAATCGCCGCCGATGATGGCAGAAGTAGAGGATGTTGGGATTAGAGAAGGTGGCCTTGAAGACGAATCATGGGCGGGCGAGCAAGACATGAAAACCATAGCTAATAAAATCATGCCGTTAATTCGAATGAAATTTGAACCCATCCTACGAGTTAAGAGAGAAGAGTCATGGGGGTCAAAGGTTTTTAAACTCGTGTTAAGGCCAGACTGGATTTTCTATAAGAATTTCATAGAGCAAAAAGTACTAGCGGAATTGATCCAAAGTGGAGCGTGGAGGAGCGGGCTTGGGAACTCCGTCAAAATTGAACTCAAAGCCGACATAAAAGCGCGTATCAGCACCCACTCGTTGTCCGTGGGTGATATTGATCTGCCAGCACTCACCAGGTGGTTTAAGTTGGACCACATAGCCCCATGATTTGATTTGTGATTCTGACGTCGAGTTTCGCCAGTTGGTATCGTATACGAATTGCCCAACAAAATTGACGGGGTTTGATCTGAAACCTAGTCCAAAGCTTAAGTCCTCAACCCTTTGGTCCCTTTCAACGCGACGCTGATCCTGTACGATCTTATATGTCCTTTCAAGTCCGATTTCAAAAAATTGCCCTTGATCATTGATTAAAGCGGTCCGAGTTCTAACGTTAGTGACGTTTTGTTTAGGGAAGTAGTTGAAAGAGGTATAGGTTTCGACATTGTCAAAAGTGATAGTCAAAACACCAGCCAGATCGGACCATGGACTGATTCCGGCTCGCTGACTTTCCTTATTAAGATTGTAGCTCTGTGAAAGACGGAACCCAACCACCTGTCGGTAGTGAGCGGAATCACCGCTCCACAGTTTTTGGATCAAACGATTAGTGAAGGCAAAAGTGACAAGGTTACGATCAAGAAGACGGTCATTTTCATCAAACTGCACACCCAGATTTCCCAATAAGTCACCATCACTCACAGAAGTGGCCGATCCGACCGAAGTTGTAACCGAGGCATTCTGCGGAAAGAAGGGGTGCTCTTCAAGATCAGTCCAAGGGATATTCGAATAAGTGACTTCAGGCTCGATGATGTGTTTATAGCGTACTTTTTTGTCGCCCGGCTCGCCGTAAATTCGGCCAAAAGTTGTTCGCGTCCCAAGTTCTGTGCGAAGGTAGCGTCTTGCAACTTCTCGATTATCACCTACCGGAAAGAAATAGCGTGTCTCGCGGTAGGAAACCTTGGGAATTAGGTCTAAGGCGTTTGCAACACGTAGATGAGCTTGAACCTGCGGGTTAAAATCAATTCGTTGTCCTGTGCGAATGAGGTCGGTTTCTGGGTTGTAAACGCCGTCAAATACATATTGGCAACCAGCGCTCTTATCCATGTTTTCACAGAAGGGGCTATTGTGGGAATTTTCAGGATAGACCACAGTCCCGGGATTCGTGGCGGATAAGGGTCCCGTGGTCAAATCATCATAAGGTTGGAATGAGCGGGCGAAATTTGTATATTGCAGCCGCCAATTTAAATAAAACGGTGTTTCACCTATCTGGCTTAAGCTTTGGGAGAAAGTGATTTCAGGCATACGATGAACGGCATCATCATTGTTGGAAAGGGGATCTGCCCGCAACAAATTCGTGTAATAGGAAGAATCAAGGGAAGTGTGAAAGTTAAAGCGGTTTTTAGTAAAGCTGACACGATTTTCAAATGCGGGCTCCATCAAACCTCGCTCTTCGATTTCTCTTTCAAAATCTCGCGGGTATTGCAGATCCGAAGCGTTGTGTAGAAGCGTTCGCTGGCTCCATCCATTGCTCAAATCTAGTTGCTGCTTATAGTAAAGATACCAGCGGTTGAAATCACTACTAGTTTGAGGGTGGGTGCGGTACTTCGTAAAACGAGTCGCCCGTGAGAAAACCCGGTCACGAATCCATTGAACATCCAGTTCACCCAATGATGTTTCTGACAGAATATAGCGGTAATTCACAAGGCCCATAAGCGAGCGTCTTTCAAAACTCTTGACGGTGATGGTCATGTCCGAGCTGCGATCGATTGCCCAAAAGTAAGGCTGAGCGAATTCGGAGCCGCCTTCGGCTGAGCTACCAAATGAGGGTGTCAGCAATCCGGACTGCCGTTCGCTTTTTAAGGGGACTACTAGATAGGGCAGCCAAAGTACAGGTACGCCACCGACTCTCATGACTGTATTTTTGATGTAAGCGTATCCCCCCACTTCAGCTCGGATACTGCTACCTGTGAAACTCCAAGTATAAGGGCAGTTCGTACAGGCCGTGTACATGGCATCGGTTACAAAAAATTCAGTTTCACCAGTTTTTTGCAGTAAATCGCCTTCGAAAAAGACATTGCCGGATTTGACATAGCCACTTGTGATCAGACCGGTGGAAGATTCGTAGTCGAGCAGGATTTCATCTCCGATAAGGGTCTGAGTGGCCGTGGTCACGCGGACATTCCCGTAGATCTCAATCTTAGCTGACTTCATATAAATAACAGCGCGATCGGCGTTGATATGCTGATCGCCCCTGACAATCTGAACTTGGCCTTCCAGGACAACTACCTCTTTTTCATTGTCGCGAAAAAGGCTAGAGGCATTAATCGTAAAATCTCGGATACGGCCCTGTGTCCGTGAGGGCGAAGACTGAGCAAAAACGCAATGAGCCGTCAAGCTCAGGAGTATGAGCGGAATCAGAAACCGAAAAAACATCTCGACTATTGTAGGGACGGTCTGGGCTCAATGCAAACTGGTCTTATGTCGCCTGGGGCAATAAGGAATTAGTCCGATAAGTCTTAATGCGGAGGTGTGAAGTATGGAGACTTCAGTCAAGAGACAGGGTGAGTGGGCTGTCGTTAAAATCAAGGGCCGAATTCAAATGGAAAAAACCTGGATGTTCCGAGAAGCCTGTTTAAAGTCCCTAACAGATCAAAAAGTCGTCTTCGTACTTGATAATCTGCAGTTTGTCGGTTCAACCGGCATCACAGAGTTCTTCAATTGCTTAACAGATGTGCAAAATGTGAATGGCTGTGGGGTTCACCTTGTTGGACTCTCGCAGGATTTCAAACGGTTTGTCTCTTTCACTTCGGCATCACAACTGAAAGTCCATGAAACCTTGGAAGAGGTTTTCCAGCAACCCGCGCTACCAGCTGAGCGGCCGCCGGGTTGGGCACCCTCGCTCGAGGCGTCCCCGACTGAAGTGTCAAATCTCACGAATGACACGACTGCTCTAGATTTTCAGATGAGTGATAGGGAAGTGGTTAAATCTGATGACTCTCCATCAGATTTGGACCCGAAGAGTTCTGAGCCGCTTTAGTCTCTTCCAATTCGTGTCGCAAACCTTCAACCTTTTCGCTTAACGAGATGTTTAACTTTTCCAATGCCTCTAAGCTTTTTTGGGAGCGTTGAACTTCGTCGTTCTTCTGATTCCACATAAATCGAAGGCTTTCCAATTGGCGGCGCATTTGAATCATTTCTTGCTCATGCTTTATCTTAATGTCGTAATCTTCTTGAACTTGACGTTTCAAATCTGAGTTTTCGACTTCAAAGCGAGCTTGGGCGGCCGAGTAGTCATTTACCTTGGACTGCAGTCGTAAAATCTCGTTTTCAAAACTACTTTTCAAATCTATCTTTGAACGCTCTAGCTCAATAATCCTATTTTCAAGCTCAGCCTTGGCTTCCAAATTCTTGTTTAAGGTCTGCATCCGCAGTTGCAACTCTTGGGAGCCTTTTTCCAAGTGAACATTGGTCTCTTTGAGTTTTTTGATTTCAGTCTCGAGATGGGTAACAACTTCTGTCTTCTGTCGATAAATGTCTTCGATTTGGTTTTTACTTTGCCGCAAAACTTCCTGCATTTGATGGCGCACATCGTTTAATTGTGAATCCTTGATTTGCAGTTGACGTCTTAGTTGGTCTGTTACTGCAACCGCTTCGTCGCGAGAAGACTTTAAACTTTGAATGTAGGGCTTAACTTGAAACCGGATCTTGTCATGATACTTTTTGTAGCGCTCGACTTCAGCTTTCAGGTTTTCTAATTCACTGACGTGGGCCGCCAACGTATCCTTTTCTTGTTCAAGTTCATCAACCTTGGATTTCCAAGCGAGATCTTTTTCCTTTAGAATTTGAACTTGATCCGTGTAGTTGAGAATCTGATTTTTTTGCTGGAAATTTTCGGATTGTAGCTCTTGATTCAAGTCCTCAAGTGTAGCCATTCGACGGTGGGCCGCTTTTAGACGGGACATTAAATCTTCATTCTGTGAAAGAAGATTTTCGATGGTGGCAGACTTCATCAAATCTTTTGAAACATAAGATTCAGAAGTCAAAGATGTATCTTCGAATTTATAACTTTCAAGCATAGAGGGGCTTAAGTTCTTTATTTCCATTATGTTAATCGTCTCATATTGAAGCGATCCTTGCAAAACTAAGGGCTTGGGCTGGACCTTGGGCCGTTAAGCTTAGGTCCAGGAGTGCCGAAAAGAAGATGTATGTCAGGAGCTGCACTTAAAGTTGATAAAAACCAACTTCAAAAAGTCATAAATAGCACCCAGGCCCAGCAAGAAGCCAAAATTTTTGAAATGGGCAATGAATCCGTAGACTTCGGAAAGGCCGACAGCCTTCGTTATAATATTCTGACCTGGGTCTTGGATGAGCGATATGACCGAAGCATTGATGAAATGCAGAAGTTCATCGAGACACCCTCGGAATACCCCAACTTCAAAGAAAAAACCGAGCGCTATGTTCGCCATGCCATTGATCTGATCTTCGCGATTAAGGCCAAGCGAAACTTTCCGGGAATTGCCAGCCTGACTCGCGCGAAACAGCAAGAGCTTCGAGAAAAGTTCAAAGAGCATTTTCGGGAGCTTCAAATCGTGATGAAAAGAATTGAAAAAATCCAGGTGGATTTGCGAATCGAAGATGCCAGATCGACGATTTACGTTATCCGGGCCCTATGGATCGCCGGCCTCGCTGTGGCGTCATTGGCCTTTACGCTGGAAGTGGTAAATGGCCTTGCTATCACCAGTTCCGTCGTGGTGGATGACCTGCTCGACCAAGGGGTTGAGTGGCTTTTTAATTTGATTGGCTTTTGATCAACTTTTCAACTCGCTCCAAGACCGGCGGATACTGGCCTCCCTGTAAGGCCTTCTTATTGACAAAGAAAGATGGAGTTCCTCGAATGCCTGCCTGCGTTCCTTCTGCAGCCATGGATTGGACTTGGGTTCGAACTTCATCAGAGCTCAGACAGGCCTTGAAGGTTTCACAATTTTCAATAAGGCCTGATTCGCATAGCCGCTTTTCGACATCGGCTACATTTCGATAACTTCGGTAGTCATCTTGGTGTTCGAAAATATGATCGTACATAGCCCATCCATTTTGTTGAAGCTTCTCGGAGCATTGAACAGCGAAAGCCAAGCGGCAGGAAATCCCATCACCAGAGCCTTGGAAAGCCGGCGCTAAATTGCAGGTTCCGTCTAGGGGGTAGGGCTTAAAAATCAACGCTACATCCCTCCTAGATTTAACAAACCGCTCCAGAGGACCCGCTGCTGTCTTACAATGAGGGCATCGAAAGTCAGCAAATTCGATGATGGTGATTTTTGCAGTTTCCGGATCAGAACCAAGGCGAAGTCCTAGGGTGAGATCGAAATCTTGCTCTGGCGCTGCGGCCCAAGCCGCCACCATATCACCCCAGTGACTTTGTGCCCGTTTCGAGGCCATTTCGCCGCCTAAGCCCGAATTGAAAACGAAGGTCGTCATGGGAACGATGGCAACCAGGACCCAAGTGGTTTTATTGGAAATAAGTTTTGGGAACTGGGCTAATGCGGACCGGAATCCAAGACCAGCCCATTTTAAAAAAACAATATTGGTGACTGATAGGGCATAGGCCAATGTGCAGAAAAGACAATAAGTGTTCAGCTGCGTGATGGAAATTGCAGCCATTACGACAGATGCCGCTAGAATAACCCATGACGTCCAAACTGTAATCTGGGCCCAGTAGCCTTGGGCGTTCTTTTGAAAGAAGACCGTCCCTTGAGCGGCTAAAAAAACAAGGTGAACGACCAATGCCCACAAGGCCAGCGGAAATCCTAAAAATCGAGCATATGTGGAGGTACTAACCACATCGCAGTTCCAAGTTGAGCTGAGGTTGCACAAGCTTTGTCCACTGGCTGCGCCACTTTGCAGATCGTAAAACTTTATGGTCAAATAGCCGTGTAAAAAGAGGGCCACTAGAGTTAACAATAAATTGATCAATAAGGGTTTCGTTTTTATCATAGCCCCCATGAGATCATGAAAATCCAGGGCAAGCAAGGTGAACCCGTGAAGAATATGATGGCGGTCAAAAAGGAACTTTATAATCGAATCCGTCTTCATGTATCGGATTTGCTGGGGCGTCATGATCAAGAGATCCGAAAGTCTGAAAAAGCCTTGGCTCGACTGTTTTCACAGCGGTGGACTAAAGACTCTCATTCGGCGTTCCAGGAAAGTCTGACACGAAGCCAATGGGTTTTTTGGGGAGACTTCCACGGAGTACGACAGTCTCAGAAAACTGTTTTAAGATGGTTGTCAGCCACTGTTCAACCTGAAGATTCTTTTTGCTTGGCATTGGAGTGTCTTCCAACATCCAGTCAGAAGCACCTTGATCAATATTTAAGCGGAAAACTTTCAGAGCGTGAGTTTTTATCCAAGGTTAAGTGGGGTCGAGTATGGGGTTTTCCTTTTGATCATTATCGTCCGCTTTTGGAATGGGCTAAGGTACACAAGAGACCTGTTTTGGCGTTGAATGCGCCAGCTAACAATAAAACTCTGGCACAGCGGGAAAAGTGGGCTATTAATGTTTTATCCGACTTTCAATCAAAAAATCTGCAGTCCAAAATTTGGATTCTGTTTGGGGAATATCATCTTTTGCCGCAGCATTTTTCAAAGCGAGTTCCTAAGAGGATTAAATGCACCTATGTTTTTCAAAATTCTGACAGTTTGTATTTTCGTCGCCCTCATCCCTCCGATCATGAACTGATTCTTAAGGGGCCAAAGTCGTTTTATTGTTTGCAAAATGTACCACCTTGGGTGAAGTGGCAGACTTATCTTTTATTTTTGGATGTAAAAGAGGACAGAGAGATCGAAGAAAGCCATGAGCTGACGGATCATGTGGTGGATCTAGCTAAAATTCTAGCGCAAGAGCTGGGCCTGACCTTAAATGAAAACGAATTTAACGTGCTGACAAATGATGAGGCGACGCTGTGGGAAAACTTGAAGAAGGAGGCCAGCGGCAGGGGCTTGCCAGCCGGTAGCTCTCCCCAATACCTGTTTGAAAACTTTATTGCCGAGGGTATGAGTTTTGTTAGTCCAGAACTGGAGTGGGCTTATTTGTCACGGATCTCGGTGAATGAGGCAGCCTCATTGGCGATGCAGATTTTATACTTTCAACAGTCAAAGGCTTTCCGTTGGCCACAATCAGGTCCGTTGTTTTGGGATCGGTTAATCTGGGTATTGGGATTTTCTTACTTTGGATCGAAGCTTATCAACCCACATCGTAAAACACCCACCTTAAGACAATTGCAAAACTTTGTTCGATCCAGCCAGAGACCCTTTGAGCGTCAAGCTGCCCGGTTGGCCGTGAGCCACATGTTACAGAGATCACTTGGTACAGATACCAATCACCTTGAAAGAACGGCCTCCGATCGGGTTCGGTTCTTAGCGCTTCGATGGTTGGCAGGGCTAATGGGAGAACGGATTTATCAGGCTTATCGCGAAAAAAGATTAAGCCTGGATAATCTTAAGATGTTTATCGGAAAGGATCCTAACCAAAAAAACTTCAAAGTCTTTCTGCAGGAACTTCAAGAGGTTTTGAGTGGCTGATAACGTGGCTTTTTACCCTACGTAAAAGGGGTCACGGTCTCGGGCCCTCTTAAGTTTTGTGATATAATCAATTAGCTTTCGTTTTTTTAACGTCGTCAGCTTGTGAAATTTGAGGCCGATCAATTTATGATGATGGCGATGACCCTCGATATTCACGATCCATTGCAC
>CAZETK010000050.1:0-24793 GCA_964515195.1 uncultured Pseudobdellovibrionaceae bacterium | reverse complement strand
GCTCTATAACAAAACCTAATGTCCCAGGAAGACTCAACAAAAAGAAGAAAGAGGCCGGGATTCGATCGAAGTGTTGACAGTTGTATGTCAGGTTCGACATCTCTGTTCGTATTCCTTTCAGCTGACGGGATTTTCGAAATGAGACGGCGGTTATTTCGAATTGAGCTGGCCCCTCTTGTGCTTTAAGGGAAAGGCATGAAAACAATAACTCTCCTTTCTCTTCTGATAACGGCTCAATCAGTTTACTCAGCTACACTGAAAGCCTCGAAGTCCCAGACGATTCAACCTCAGGCCTCTCTGCCTTCCTACGCGGTCAACATGCAAGACGGCGGGCTGATTCTTAAAGAAAAGCGGGGCGGTGCCCCCCTGGTGGGAGTGTGGGATTGGGTTTATCGGAGTCGATCTTTGCATAAGGGTTGGTTTGGGCAGGGCTGGTGTTCCGAGATTGAGATGCGACTTCGTTTTGAGTCCAAAGGAGAGCTTCGCCTTTGGACTTGTCATCAACCTCGGCCTTTGACCTTTAAGTTATCTGCCACTTCGTCGGCCTATATTAATACGGAAGATTCTGAGGACCTAATCAGAATCCGCCTTGGACATTACGCTCGGTTTAAGAAAGATAAGCTTGTAGCTCAATTTAATCGTCAAGGTCTGGCACTGGAAATTATGATCGATAAAGCCCTGTGGTCACTCCGATACGATTCAAGACAACTCCCAGTTTCGATAGAGGGCCCGAGTGGTCAAAGCCTGTCCCTTAAATGGCATCCTGTCCTCGAACTGGTGACTTCGCTCCAGTTGAGATCTCAGCCCAAGATAGTCTTTGACTATGACGGGTTTAATCTCCGGCAGTTCTCTGAGGGGACTCGGACTTACAAATACGCATATGATGATCTGGATAATATGATCTTATGGCAAGGACCCCTATCGACCATTCGATTTGAGTATTACAAAGACAAGGATCAAATTCGGCAAATTCACGCTCGCTGCCGTGAAGACTATGAGTTTCCCCATCAGTCAGACCAAAAGCGCGTGGGTCTTGTCAAGAAAACTTGTCCTGACAATAATACTATCACCACTCGTTTCGAGTTCCATTACGACGGTGGGTCATCCCGACTGCCTGCTCAAGTTCGCATCGAAAAAGTTAATGAACCCTTCAAGGTCGCACAAGGGAGAAGTTTATGAATTTGTTTGACCTGCTTCTTTCAGTCAGCTTCGCCCAGGGTTTGACCCCTTGGTATATGAAAGCCATCGACACTCAAGGTCTCGCAGATATTCAAGTGAAGAACACAGTGGTTGCCGTTATCGACACGGGAATTGATCTTAAGCACCCTGCCTTAAAAAACTCCCTTTGGGTAAACCCCGGCGAAACCGGTCTTGATAAAAACGGAAATCCTAAAGCCACTAACGGCCTCGATGATGACAAAAATGGATTCATCGATGATGTTCACGGTTGGAACTTTGCCAACAACACTTCCGATATTCGAGACACCCATGGACACGGCACCCATATCGCAGGCCTTATCGCCGCCCAAGCCAGCCCTAAAAACCACTTTCGGGGCATTGCCCCTGGGACCCAAGTGATGGTTCTGAAATATTATGACCCCCAGGCTCCCATCGGAGGGAATTTGATGAATTCTGTCCGCGCCATCCAATACGCCCTTTCGATGGGAGCCCATATCATTAACTACTCGGGCGGTGGGTTACAACCCCATCCAGCTGAGAGGCTGGCTCTTCGTAAAGCCGAGAAAAGGGGTGTGTTGGTTGTCGCGGCTGCAGGGAACGAGAGTACCAATACCGATGCCTTGGGTTTCTATCCCGCTAGTTACAACCTCTCCAATATTTTGTCTGTCATGGCAGAGGGCCCAGATCAAAAGCGAATTCCCGCAAGTAACTGGGGGCCCAACTCCATTCAGATTTCAGCCCCGGGAGAACAGATTCTTTCAACTTATTTAAATGGGCAGATGGCCTACATGACAGGAACTTCTCAAGCTACAGCCATTGCCACAGGAGTAGCGGTTCTGCTTCGAGAGACAAGAAAAGGGCAAGCGTCTCCGCAGGAACTGATTCAGCTTATCAGCCAAAGCGGGAAGTTTAATGATCGTCTCGTGGGGAAGCTTATCAACCCCCTGAAGGTTTCTCTGAGGCGAGCCTTGAAAATGGAGGGCGGATTTTTCGTTGAGATGGAAGAGTCACTTTCGACTTTTCAGCCTTAAAGCCAATGATCGAGACTTTGAGAATGGAATCTCAAGCTCTGGCCCTGATCTGAACGTGAATTCATCAGCGCCGGAGCTTTTAGATCAAGGATTAGGAATTTTGCCCTTCGCTCTTTTTAATCTCTTCGCGGACTTTATCCATATCGAGATTGCGCACTTGATTTACGATTTCTTCAAGAGCTTCTTCAGGTAAGGCCCCGGCCTCATGAAAAATTAAAGTCTTTTCTTTGAAAATCGCCAAAGTCGGAATGGATTTAATCTCGAAGCTCGCTGCGATCTCTTGCTGATCATCTGTATTGACCTTCGCAAATTTGACATCAGGATGCTTGTCAGATGCTGCTTCAAAAATAGGCCCAAAACGTTTACAAGGACCACACCATGGAGCCCAGAAATCAATCATAAGTAATTGATTGTTGTTTTTTGTTTCTTCGATTTTTTTGGCATTTAGTTCTAGAACCGCCTTGGGCGTCCTTATTCTTTAGTTGTATAAAAAACTGAATAACCAATCTTGTCAAACATTGGTATGCGTTGGATCACAATTGACCGTAGGTTGAGACCATTTAGAATAGCTTTATGGAATCGATCTGGAAAAGACCAACAGAAATTTCAAATCTTAATAAAATCTGCGAAAACACAGCCGTTTCTCATTTGGGCATTCTCATCACAGAGCTAGGACCCAACACCATCAAAGCGACGATGCCAGTAGATCGTCGAACCGTCCAACCCGCAGGCTTACTCCATGGGGGCGCTTCCATGGTCATGGCTGAAACCCTGGGAAGTTTGGCATCAGGGCTTTGCAATGATAATCCCGAACTCGTTCCGGTCGGAATTGAGATCAATGCTAATCATGTTAAGTCAGTGCAAAGTGGAAACGTGACTGGCGTTGTTAAGCCCATTCACGTCGGACGCAGCCTCCATGTTTGGGAAATTCTGATCACCAATGAAAAAGATCAACTCTGCTGCATTTCACGGCTGACAGTTTCTCTTATACCTAAAAAATAAATTCTTATTGAAAATCAAAAACCACAATGCGATTGCGACTTCCTAGTCTCATAGGCGGCCCCCAAAGGCCAGTCCCTTCATGCGTATAAACGGAAATACCGTTAAGGGATTTCCAGCCACTAACTATAGGTTGATCCATTTTGACCAGAAGATTGAAAGGGAAAATCTGTCCGCCGTGAGTGTGTCCGGTCAAAACCAAATCCGGCTTTTCGCGCTTAATCTCTAAAACACTTTTTGGTTCATGGGCCAATAGAATTTTATACTCGACAGGTTCGGGACACCTCAGGGCTAAATCCGGTTCTGAACGCTGTTTATCAGTAAATCGATGGATCGAAAAATCAGGCACCCCAGCCACGCAGAGGCGGTGCCCCCGGTATTGATAGAGATGATGGTTATTATGGAGCACTTTCCAACCCAAGGAACTCATTTCCCTTTCCCAGACTGAACCTCCATGGATATATTCGTGATTTCCCGTTACGTAAATTTTGTCGATCTTTGCATAGGCCTGAGCTAAAGGTGCCAGATGCTCCTGTACGTAACTCAATTTACCTTCAACAAGATCTCCAGTGAGGACGATGAAATCAGGGTTAAGATCATTCACCCTTTGAATCACTTTACTTAACCAGGATTGAGTATGTTGCAATTGCCCCATATGCAGGTCCGTAATTTGAATCAGTCGAAGCCCCTTTAGCGAAGGGGGGCCGTGGATTTTTTCATATTTAAGCCGAGGAAACTGCAGTCCCCGAAATAAGCTGTAAAGAATCACAAGAAAAACACCAAGTAGATTTAATTCGTTTAAGGGCCAATCCTGGGGCAAAAACCATCGTGTCATCGCAAATAAAAAGCCTGTGCACATGGCAATAAAAGAGCTTCCCAACCAGATATAGGCGGCCCATGCCACAAAGCTCAGTTCAGACCCAGGCTTTCTTGAGCTGATATAGTACCCAATTGGAAATAAAATGTAACCACCCATGAAAACAAGACTGAGGGTGGCGGGATAAAACTCAAAATAATGAGTAAGAAACAAAACTCCCAAGAAATGCTGAAGAGCTGACAAACTAAAAAAGATAATAAAGAATCTGTGTGAAGACTTTAGTTTCATAAAGTTTGATCCCAGCCGATACTGATAGACTTGGGCAAACCCAGATTGTAGTTCTGTTCGAAGTGAATTTCAGCTGCGACTAGACCAATTTTATTCATTCCGTATTCGACTGAACTGCCATAAAGTTTATCACCCCAAATAGGAAATCCATGTCGGGAAAGTTCAAGCCGCAACTGATGTCGGCGTCCCGTCAAGGGGCTCAGGCGCCACAGACAGCCGCTTTGACTGCGTTGTTGCAATTCATATTGAGTCAAAGATTTTTGACCATGTTCGGCCACAAATGACCGCCTTTTGCCTTGAACGATCAGACTTTCCCATAATCCGCATTGGCCGGGATTGATTTCTTCCAGTACCAGGCCAGCCACTTTCTCGGGCCAGTGAGTGAAACTCTGCAAACTGGTTTTTGCAAAATATATTTTCTTAACCGACTTTTCTTCCCAAATTTTGTGAAGGATTTTTTGTGCCTTTGGATGGAGGGCAAATAATAGGATCCCCTCTACTTCGAAATCCAACCGGTGTACGGGATACACCGAGCCCACTTGCTCCCGCAGCGACAGCCCTGCAACGGGACGTGGATCTTTTTTTCCCTGAATACTGGGAACACTCAGCCAACCCGATGGTTTGTGAACAGCCACCACGTCCCGGGATTGAAATAGAATCTTCATTTCCGCTTAAGCCCTACTAAAAAAATCTCTTTACTGTGTGAGCGTGTAGCTTCTGGTTTCACAGCTTCAAATTTTTCAAAATGCTGTAGAATTTGTTTTTTTAAAGATTGAAAGTCATCCGAATGAAAAAGCTTACAGACAAAATGCCCGCCCTTTTTAACATAGCGCAGACTAATATCCAGTGCCAGTTCGCACAACTCAAGGCTCCGGGCTTGGTCTGTAATACGTATGCCCGTAGTGGCAGGAGCCATGTCTGAAATCACCGAATCAAACGGAGGTTTAAAACCATTGGCTATGAAAACCTCTTCAAGATTCAAATCTCGTAAATCGGCCTGAATATGGATAGCATTTGTCAGCTTTACATCCACTGGTTTCAAGTCCACGCCCAAGACCTTCCCCTTGTCCCCTACTTTTCGGCTGACATATTGACTCCATGAACCTGGGCTTGCGCCTAAATCCAATACAATGTCCCCACTTTTAAAAAGACGATATTTCTTATCAATTTCTTCAAGCTTATAAACACTTCTAGCGGCGAAATTTTCCTTTTTTGCTTTTTTAAAGTAGTGGTCTCTTGGGTTAAAACTCATAGGACTTTCTTAATCTTTTTTTTCGTTGTAGACTACTAAATTGAGAGCACAAAGGGAATTTATGGATATCATGTGGATTTTAATATTGATATTTACAGCCTGTTTCATCGTTTTTTTAGGCTTGGCTTTTTTCTTGCCCGAGTGGGTGGGAATCAGTCGACCGAATCCTCACCGTGATGGTCAGCCAAAGGCGGGACAGACATCTGAGACTTCGAAAGAAAATAAATCCCTAACATAAAGAGTGCGATAATGGAGAGCAGGCTTAGACGAGGCTGTTTTGTCAACAAGGTCACAGTCGCCACCAATACAGGCCCTAAAAAAGATGCCGATTTTCCAATTATATTAAAAAAGCCAAAGTATTCCGCTGACTGTTCGGATGGGATCAAGTGGGCGTAGTAGCTTCGACTGAGGGCTTGCACACCTCCTTGCACTAAGCCCACACAACCAGCTAAAATCATAAAGTCTAAACTGGTTTGGAGCCTCGTTGAGTAGATCAACACACCCGAGTAGACAAATAAACAAAGAAACAGCAATCGTCTTGTTGAATAGCGTTGACTAAGGCGAGCAAAAACCAGGGCACTGGGAAATCCCACAAGTTGAGTTATCAGAAGAGCTTTCATAAGATCCGCCTGGTCCAACCCCAGACTCAGGCCGAAATCAATCGCCATTGTATAGATCGTGTATACTCCATCAATATAAAACCAGTAGGCTAATAAAAAATAGAAAATAGTCTTTTGTCGATAGAGCTTACGGAATGATTTTAACAGTTCCACAAAGACAATTTTAAGATTTTGATCCCGCGCACGTATGACACGAGGATTTTCTTTAACCCCTACGTAAAGGATGAATGTAAACAGCCCCCACCAAAGCGCCACTGTCAAAAAGGAAAATCGTACGGCATCACCTACACTGGAAAATCCGAATCGCTCCGGATATAAGGTCATGACAACATTCAAGGCGAAAAGTAATCCCCCACCTAAATACCCAAAGGCATATCCAAGCGCTGAAACTTTATGATAGCTGGGGCGAGTGGCGACATCTACGATCATTGAATCATAAAAAATCACGCTGGCTTCAAATCCGATGTAAGCGCCCACATAGGCTAATAAGGCGAGTGACCATGCCCCTTCTGGTATCCAAAATAGTGACGCCGTTAAGATCACTCCCACAGCCGCGAAACTAGCCAACCACTTTTTCCGAGAAGCTGCGATGTCGCTTTGTCGGCCCCATAAGGGCGCTAGAATCGCCATAATAATTCCTGCCGCACCTAAAGCAAACCCCAGCCGTGAAGTGGAAAGGTGAACATCTACCCCCGCACTCCAATACTTCTTAAAAAAGACAGGAAAGAATCCCGCCACAACGGTTGTCGCAAATGCGGAGTTACCAAAGTCATAAAGAATCCAAGCCCAGGTGGACTTTCTATTAACCTTCATGGGAAGCTCCACTTAATTTTTTTAAAACCCGATAGAGGCTGGCTAGAATGGCCCCTGACAACGCTAAAATCAGAAAACTCAAGGCATTGATTTTAGGAGAAAGCCCCACCTTAAGCATCGAGAATAGCTTTAAGGGTAGTGTCTCGAAACCAGAGCCGCTGACAAAAAATGTTATAAGGAAATCATCCATGCTGATAAGGAAACAAATCCAAAAACCACTCACAATGGCCGGTTTCATCTGCGGCAGAATGATTTGGAATAGCAGCGGCCTTGTCGTGGCTCCAAGATCGATGGCCGCCTCAATCAAGCTAGGATCCAAGTTCCGGTACTGCAAAGAAAGAATCCAGTATGAAAAAGCCAAAGTCAAAGTCGTGTGAGCTACAACCGTACTTCCAAATCCAAGAGAAAATTTAAGCCAGACGAAGACAGATAGGAGGGACAAAGCCATGACAATTTCAGGCATTGACAGAGACAGAAGCATAACTCGGTCATAAAACACCGGTGCCGTTCTAACAGTTCTGGGATTTCGGAGAATAAAAACCAGGGACAGAGACACTGACAAGACACTTGAAAGAAGAGCACACTGAAGGCTGTTACCAAAGGCAGTTAAAAAACTAGGGTCTGCCAAAAGTGCTTGAAACCAATAAAAACCGAAACCTTCTGGACCCATGAACGCCTTCCAACACACGGCCAACAGGGGAACATAAAAAACTCCCAGGACAATTACGATCACCGCCCGTAGAAGAAATAAATTCAGTTTTTTTGAGTCCATCTTTGTACCTTCGAACTCAGCCATAAACTGATCGCCAATATAGCCATTAAGATAACGCCTAAGGCGGCCCCAAGGGGCCAATTTCTCCACTTCAAGAACGCCTCTGTGATGTATTGCCCCCAATATAGGTTTCGAGAGCCTTCCAAAATTTCAGGAGCCAGGTACTCACCTAAACACGGGATAAAAACAATCATGAAGCTCGCCAAAAAGGCAGGCCTTAGGAGTGGCCATTTGACCAACCAAAAAGAATCCCACAGGCCGGCACCTAAGTCCCAACTAGCTTCGGAAAGACTTGAATCCCACTTTTCAAAAGCTGAGACCAGTGGAAGTATCGCAAACGGCAAGTAAGTGGCGACTAATCCGATTGCCATTATAATGGTGTTATGGCTCCAACCCAAGGCCTTGAAATCCACACTAAAAAGACGGATTAAAGATTGAAGAGGCCCCTCTGTCCCGACAAAATTTTGAAGTGAATAAAGGCGGATCAGACTGTTAATCAAAAACGGCATAACAAAAATAGTCAGCCAAAAAAATCGGCGCCCCCGGGATCCCTGGGCGATAAAGGTCGCACAAAAGCTTCCGATGATGGTACAGCTGAGTGCTGTTCCTAACGCCATAAACAGGGTTCGTAGAAAAATAGCTAATGAAGCTGGCTCTGCTGCCTTCTGAAAGTTTTGCAAAGTCGGAATCCAGCTGAACCCGCCATACAGACCCTTTGTCAAAAAACTCAAAATTACGACAAAGAGTAGAGGTACAAAAATCAGAGTCACAGCCCAGACCTGAGGAACCCATGAAAGCCTTTTCATTTTACAGACACCTGTATGAGATCTTGCGGGTTGTAACTGAAATCCAGAATCTTCCCAGGCGTGATTCCAACCAGATGTTCAGAGCCCAAAATAACTTTCCAAGGGAGTAAGCCATCAGCCGAATTCACAGGTTTAATATTTAATTGTGAGTCCTTGCCCAAGTAGTCAATAGAAACGACCCGCGCTTGAAATTGAATTTGGAGATGAGACCCAATTTTGATCTTTTCGGGATAAATGTATTGAATTGAGGTCGCATTCCTTGTGACAAGGTTTTTGGACCCGATAAAGTCTGCGACAAATTCTGTTTGAGGATTCAGGTAAATTTCCTGCGGCGAGCCCACTTGATGAAGTTTTCCCTGGTGAAACACGGCGATTCGATCAGAAATCTGAAGTGCTTCTTGCTGATCGTGCGTTACAAACAAAAAAGTGATTCCCATGCGTCTCTGCCAAGCCTTCAATTCCTGCCGCACATGAGAACGAATCTTCTCATCTAAAGCACTTAAAGGTTCATCAAGCAACAGTACCCGTGGCTGGTCGGCAATGGCTCGGGCTAAGGCGACACGCTGACTTTGCCCACCCGACAGCTGGGCCGGCTTATGATGACGAAAAGTTTGAAGATCCATCATTTCAAGCAGTTCTGTGATTCGGTGCTGCCGCTTCGAAGGGTCGGTCTTTTTCAGCTGTAGGGAAAACCCAATGTTCTCCTCAACAGTGAGATGAGGAAACAGGGCGTATCTTTGAAATACCATATGAAAAGGACGCTCTTGAGCCGATAGTTCAAGAAGAGAGCGATCATCCAAAAAAATGTCACCTTGTGTGGGCACCTCGAGGCCAGCAAGACAGCGCAAGAGTGTTGTTTTCCCGCATCCGCTTGGTCCCAACCATGTTAGAAATTCGCCCGCGTTCACTGATAAATTAATATCCTGGAGAGCCCAAAAAATATTTTCGGAATTTTCTTTTGAGTGATCTACCGAAGAGGAATGGGGTTTTGAAAAACTTTTGTATAGACCCTTGATCGCTAACATATTAGAACCATAAGAAAAGGAGCCTGAAATGTCGAGCTTAAAACACCGTTCACTTTCTACAATGGTCACTTTCAGTTTGGTTTTTGGCCTCCTCGTGGGCTGCCAAAAGAAAAGTTCTGAGGAGCCCATTGTGAAGTTAGCCATATGGGGAAACTACCTGAGTCCCGATCTCCAAAAGGGATTCACAGAACAGACTGGCATCAAATTGGAGCTCACACACTACTCTTCAAATGAAGAGTTACTGGCCAAAATCCAAGCCGGGGGCGCAGATATCGATATGGGTGTTCCTTCAGACTACATGGTGCAAATCATGGCGCAACTGGGACTGCTCGAGAGTCTGGATAAGGCTCAACTTCCTAACTTCCAGAATTTAGATCCTAAGGTTTTGAATTTGGAGTACGACCCTGGGAATACTTACTCAATTCCCTATGGTTGGACTACAACCGGCATCGTCGTTCATAAAGGTCTTTACAAGTCCGATATCACCAGCCTGAAGGATCTTTTCGAAAAGCCCGAACTCAAGGGACAAATTTCTGCTCTTGATGACATGCGAGAACTAGCCGCTATCTCTCTTAAACTTCACAATCATAGCGCAAACTCAACAAGTGCTGAACAGGTCCAGGAAGCTTTTCGCTACCTTAAAAAAGTTAAACCGCAAATCAAGGTTTTCACTTCAAATGCTGTCGATCTCTTAAAGAATAAAGAGATTAAAGCCGGGTTGGTCTATTCCTCGGATGCTTTGCTGGCGCAAAAGCAGAACCCCCAGATTCAATTTTCCATTCCACAAGAGGGAGCTACGCGCGCTATTGACTCACTCGTTATTTTCAAGCACAGCCGAAGAAAGCCGCAAGCCCACGCCTTTTTAAATTTTTTGATGACTGAGGATGCAAACATCAAAACTGTTCAAAGCGTTCGTGTTGGGCCTGTGGTCAAAGGTGTACGGGAAAAACTTCCCATCGGGCTTCGCGATAATAAAGCGCTTTTCCCCGATTCTGCCCTTTACAAAAAGCTTGAGGGCATAAAAGATCTTGGCGAAGCTAACGCTCTTTACGAAGAGCAGTGGACACAGTTGAAACTGATGTAAAGTGGATTAGGGCACAACCCGCCAGATTTCACCAGCATCCGTTGAAAAATAGATGAGTTCGTCGGGTCCCACTTCTACTTCGCGGATGCGCAATCCTTGATTTTCAAAATAGCGCTTTTCAATAGGATCTTTACCAGGCTGGAAAATTACTTGGTTCAAATGAGTTAAAGCTAGCGCCCCCAATAGAAAAGAGTTTTTAAAGGCTGGGATTTTATTCCCGGAGTAAAAGACGAAGCCGCTGGGGGCGATGGACGGCGTATACTGATAAACAGGATCCACGATTCCTTCTTTTTTGGGGCTTTTACTGATCTTCTTGCCCCAATACTCACGGCCATAACTGACAAGAGGCCAGCCATAGTTAGCGCCCTTTTTAATGAGATTTATTTCATCTCCTCCCCGAGGACCATGCTCATGAAGCCAGATATCCCCCGTCTCGGGATGTTTGATTAGGCCCTGGGAGTTTCGGTGCCCGTAGGACCAAATTTCCGGCAACGCCCCAGCCCGATCCACAAAGGGATTATCAGGCATTGCCTTTTCGTCTTTATTCAACCGAAGAAGTTTTCCCATATGGCTAGAGAGTTCCTGGGCTAAATCTCGCTGCCCTCGATCCCCCACGGTCATCCAAATCTCTTGATCCGTCACCAGAAGTCGTGAGCCATAATGAAGACCCTCATGTCCGTATGGGATGGCCCGAAATAAATCCTGAACCTTCAACAAGGCCCAACCCTTTTTCGGGTCGCGCCTCAGTTCAGCCCTGGCCAAAGTCGTGGTGTGTTTTTGGTTTACAGTCTTTGCATACACAAAATAGATTTTATGAGTCTTTGCGAAACCTGTATCCAAGGCTACATCCAATAAACCAGCCTGCCCCCCTTGTTTGGCGTCTATAGTGGTCTCAAGCGTTTGCACAGCCTTTGTTTTCAGATCCAGCACCTTGAATGAGCCTTGCCGCTCCGTAAACAAAATTGTATTTTCATCCACAAAGACCATTCCCCAAGGAATTCCATGTTCGCTTGAAACGAGTTCAAGTTTTTGGGCCCATAAAAAGGCTGAATAAATCTGAATGAAAGCCACAAGCGCGAAGGAGAAGTTCTTCATGATCTTGAAGATGACAAGATTTCGCTAAAATCGGAACCGCTTAATGAATTTTCTGCGGCAAATCAGAATGCCTAATGTCCTTCAGGGCAGCGAAGCCAGCCCATTGCGCGCGAGCACCGTCGCAATTCTGCTTTTGCAGAACTAACAGATCAAGCTGCCTTTTTATTTGTAGAAAAAACGGATTTCACCCAGCCCGAGAATGTATCTTCAGGGACGGGAAGACGGCCCTGCAATAAGGCCCCTTCTGCGGCCAGCTTCTTGATTACTTCTCGAAGACGCGGCTCCTTTGCGGATTGTTTGTCAAATTTAAAACCATATCCGGCCGGATCAGTGGCCCGCCTGTAGACGATATTTCCGCTTAATGAAATTACGCGCTGCTGGTCTTTAAAATACAACTTAATCTTTTGGCTCATTGGAATGGCAGTGGAAGTCTGAATAAAGACTCCACCTTCGGAAATATTTTTGATCTCCACCCAGTGTTGCTCTCCATCCCATTCAATTTGGCATTGAAAATCAGCCTTATAACGTGGCTTTGTTTCCCACCAACGTAACCGGGGATCAAAATAGAGACGTCGAACAGCGGGAAGAAGAAAATATCCTACAACTATAAAGTTGATAACAAAAAATAACGCCAGAGCCATGGCCACTGTTGGTGTGGACTTATGAAGGTACTCCTGAAAGCTGAAATAGAACGGTAAAGTCATCAATGCGATGTAAATATAGTAGCTCCACCGTTTACATAAATAGATCAACGCGGCTCCCACCAAGGGGATGAGCGTGAATATCAAGAGGGTTCCACGGTTTTCTGGCAGCCATAATGCCCGCCAGAAGATCGAAAAACCAACTCCCGAAAGAAAGGCATTAAAAATGATATTTCCGATGGGAGCAATGACATGAAGAATCGCTAGAATCTTAATCGGCCATGGACGTTGATACATACTTACATTTCATCTGAAACAAATTTAAAAAACAAGTCCTTTCTGGACTTGCCAGTCACGTATAAATTTACATATTATTTACACATAAATACTTTGTTCTTCACAGGAGTTTTCATGAATCTTTTCCGACCTGAATTCTTAACATTCTTCGTTCAAATGCTGCTTCTTCTTCTTATGACCCTGGTTTGACGGTTTTTAAATTATTGGAAGGGGCCAGGGCTGGACTTAAGGCCATGGCCTCAGAAAGGCGCAAATCGGCTCGGCCATGAGGATATTTATTTATAAACACTTATCTATAGAGAATAAACGGCTGGCGTCTTTTCTGCCAAAGGGACTCATCTCGTCTTAGAAGTTTCTCGAGATCCCCTACCTTCGCTTCGGAATCGTTGATCCATTCTCTTAGTTCCGGACCGCCGTTGATGACATCAAAAGCCAGTTTGCCGTAAGTGTATTCGTAAGGAAAGTCTCGAAATAATGGATAATCTGGATAGAGTTCACGTACACATTTCAGCATCAAAGCGATCAGACGGTAGGGCTTAAAGACCCGAGGCTGATAACCCGCAAAATCGGTATGAATTTGAAATCCATGGCAGAGTTTTTTTTCATGCTTATGAAATGTAGGCTCGAAGTAACACTCTCGTATTAAAGCTCCTTGCATCCATTTGCTTCCCTTTTTCGCCATCAGCTTCAACACTTTTGTAAAATCAATATCCGAAGCTCCCACTAGCTCCAAGGCTCGAGTCGTTCCCCGTCCTTCACTCAAATTTGTTCCCTCTATCATGACGGTTCCGGGGTAACAGCGAGCCATATTCAAAGTCGGCGCGTTAGGCGAAGGATTTACCCAAGCCCGATCGGAAGGCCACCCAAAGCCAGGTTTCTGATGGGGTTTATAAGACTTCATTTTGATTACCAGCAGGTTCACCGACAAATGAAATTGATCTTTGTAGTAGAGAGCCATTTCCCCGGGGGTCAGACCGTGCCTCATGGGAAACGGGCCAGCTCCCACAAAAGACTCCCATCCCTCTTGCAACGATAGCCCTTCAATTTCGCGGCCCGCCGGGTTGGGGCGATCAAGCACTATCAAAGATTTCCCATGGCGAGCGCACTCCTCCATTACATAAAGCAAGGTGGTGATAAACGTGTAGATACGACAACCCAAATCCTGTAAGTCGAAGATTAAAACATCAAAGGTGTCCATCATCTCGGAAGTCGGTCTTCGCACCTGGCCGTACAAGCTGAAGATGGGAATCTTATACACGGGATGAATGTAATCATCACTTTCGATCATGTTGTCTTGCTTTTCGCCCTTGACCCCATGCTGGGGGCCAAAAGCTGCGGACAACCCGACAGCCTTGTGAAGAAGGTCAAAACTATGCAGAAGTTTTTGATCCACGCTTGCGGGGTGACAAACCAAAGCCACCCGCTTCTTTTTCAGGGATTGCACTAATTTTTTATTCTCTAAAAAAACTTCCAGCCCTAATTTCATACATCCTCATTCGACTTTAATAGTAAAACTCTCAGGCAAGTGAAAGTCAGCCTTCGATCCCTTATGACAAAGGGCTACGTAGTGCAATTTCCCCGTTTGCTCTTTTAACACCGCGGTCAGCCCAGCCTGGTCCGGAGACCATGGCGTAAGAGAGAAGAGTTCAATCTGAATTCTTTTGCCTGTCCACTGGAGACTACGCAAAGAAAAATCGTGGCAAATCTCTGGGGGTTGAGGTGTTCGATAAGCTTTGAATCGAAACAAGTTCCACGCGGGTTCCAATGAGAAATTAAATTCGTAGTAAGCCTCTTGATGAGAGTTTTTCAGGAACAGCTCAAAGCAGGTTCCCCGCCAAAGATTCATTTTGCGCGGAACACTGGCGCCTTTCACCGCAAAGGGATGAGGCAAAACCAAACGACCATAAGGATCCATAATTTCGAACGCAAGGCCGAGGTCCGCGCCTGCTTTTGTGACCTCAGCTCGAACTGATAGTCCGCTGTCCTGCCAATCCTGGGGCTTCTGAAAAGGAATCAAATTTTGCACGCCTCCAGCATAACAAAGTTTAATTTCTTGTCCCTCTCCATTCTGAAGAAGCTCGACTTTGGAAAGGCTCTCAGGCATAGTGACTCGGATATGATTCACGCCAATAGTATCACAAAACAGTTCGGAACTAAGATTCTTTATCGAAACGCCAGCTTTCAAATCAATGCGGGCGAAAAAATCGGGCTGGTCGGCCCTAACGGCAATGGTAAGACCACGATTTTTCGAATTATAATGGGAGAAGAGGGAATTGACAGTGGTTCGATTTCGAAACCCGACAGGCTTATCATCGGATATTTCTCTCAAGATATCGAAGACATGAGAGGAAAAAGCGTTCTAGAGGAAGTCAAAACTGCCATTCCCGCTTTGACTCGTGCCCAAGAAACTCTTCAAGAATTGGAAGCTAAGCTATCGGAGCCCTTGGATGAGGATGAAATGACAAAGGTCTTGGAGCGGTACGGAGAGGCTCAGGCTGATTTTGAAAGCTTAGGCGGATACGATATTGAAACTCGTGCTGTTGAGATTCTAACCGGCCTGGGAATCGGCCCCGAAGACCAGCAAAGAGACACCGCCAGCTTTTCTGGTGGATGGAAGATGCGAATTGCGTTGGCGAAAATTCTTGTTTTGAATCCCCAAGTGCTTTTGATGGATGAGCCGACAAATCACTTGGACCTCGAAAGTATCATGTGGCTGGAAGAGTGGCTGCAAAACTTTAAGGGCGCGCTGATGATGACCAGTCACGACCGAGAATTCATGAATCGCATCGTCAACAAAATCATTGAGGTCAGTCATCAAACCATCACCACCTATTCGGGCAACTACGACTACTATGAAAAAGAAAAAAAGATTCGTATGACTCAACTTGAGGCCGCCGCCAAACGCCAGGAGGATATGCTGGCCAAGGAAGAAGAGTTTATCGCTCGCTTCGCCGCCCGCGCTTCTCACGCGGCTCAAGTTCAATCTCGAGTCAAAAAGCTAGAGAAAATTGAGCGGATTGAGGTCCTCAAAGAAGAAGAGGCAATCCAATTTGAATGGCCGACTATTCCCCGTGGCGGCGACGAAGTTGTCAAATTTGAAAATCTAGGTAAAATCTGGCCACGCGAACAAGGCTCGGAAAAAGTGGTTTTTAATGGTGCGAGCGGTTTAGTTAAGCGCTTGGACCGCGTGGCTGTAGTTGGAGTCAACGGGGCAGGAAAGTCGACTCTACTTAAAATTATCTGTGGTCAAACAGATCCCACGGAAGGTTCTTGCCAGTTGGGCCCCAGCATCCAGCTGGGTTACTTCAGTCAAAACTCGATGGATCTTCTCAACCCGGAATTGACGGTGCTGGAGGAGGTCCATTCAGCCGTCCCCACGGCTTCTATTGGTTATGTGCGAAATCTTTTAGGGGCCTTAAAATTTTCCGGCGACCAAGTCGAAAAGAAGATCAAAGTGCTTTCCGGTGGAGAAAAATCACGGGTCGTTCTGGCCACGATTCTGGCAAAACCTCTAAATCTTTTAGTTTTGGATGAACCCACAAACCATCTCGATATCGGTACACGGCAAGTCTTACTAGACGCCATTAAAAAGTTTGAGGGCACAGTGATGATCGTCAGCCACGATCGCCATTTTCTCAAAGAGATCACCACAAAAGTATTTGAACTCGACCAGAACCGACTTATGGTGACAGAAGGCTCACTGGATTACTATTTAGAAAAGCGAATGAGGATGTTGCACGCATGAGTTCCACCCCCACTTGCAATCAAGAAGATCAATTCCACATTGCTTCGGATGCAATTGCCCGAAACCAGAGGCGCACCCTGAGTGTGATTATTCTCACTTTTGTGGTCATGATTATCGAGATTGCGGCCGGCTATTGGACAGGATCAATGGCTTTGTTGGCGGATGGATACCACATGGCCTCTCACGTAGGCGCATTAGGGATTAGCTACATTGTATACCGTTTGACTCAGTCCCAACACTTGCGGTCTAAACTCAATTTTGGAACGGGAAAACTGCTTCCCCTTGGGGGCTATACCAGCGCCTTAGCTTTGGGAATCATGGCCTTCTGGATGATCTACGAATCTTTTCTTCGATTTTTTAATCCGGAGGTAATTCATTTTAAAGAAGCCCTGATTGTGGCCGTGGGCGGCCTGCTAACCAATGTTGCGAGCGCCTTCATTTTAGGCTGGAAAAACACTCTGGATGAAACCTCTCATGCGCACGCCCATGAAACTCACAGTCACGGTCATGGCCATGACCACAACCATGAAAGTGCCCTGGCCCATGTTCTGACCGATGCTTTAACTTCCGTTTTTGCTGTTGTCGCCTTGATTGTGGGCGGTTATTTTGGCTTGCAATGGCTGGATCCTTTTATGGGGATCGTCGGGGCCATCGTTATCCTGTTTTGGGCTTACGGGCTTTGCCGCAAGACGGCCTGGGAGCTTTTAGATGGATCTGTTTCCGAGATCAACACTCAAAAAATCAAGAAAAAAATCAGAGATGCGGGATTGAGTCTCCACTACTTTCACCTCTGGAAAGTTGGCCCAGAAAATTTTATCTGCATCGTTTCTATTGGCAGCCTTGATCGCCGTAATCACGATGAGGGCGCTGCTGCCTCACCGCGGGACCTGATTCGAACTTTTTTCCCCGAGAGGCTCCGGCTTCATTTAGTTGTAGAGATAAGAGAAACTTAATCCCGTCGAATAGCTTCATCGCTTTTGTCTTATCCAGTCGTCCACTCTTTTGTCGAGGATATTCAGAGGCAGCCCGCCCCCGCTTAAAACAAAGTCATGAAAGTCTCGGATATCAAATTTTTCGCCCAGTTTTTTTTCGGCTCGTTGACGAAGTTCCAAAATTTTTAGCTGACCTAGCTTGTAAGCTAAAGCTTGGGCAGGCCATACAATGTACCGGTCCACTTCCACTTCACTGTCCAAATCACTTACGGCCATATTATCGCGGAAATATTTCAGTGCTTGCTCTCGGCTCCATCCTTTAGAGTGAAGACCTGTGTCCACGACCAAACGGATTGCACGCCAAATTTCATAGCTCAGCTGTCCATACTTTGAATACGGATCCGTATAAAATCCCATTCTTTCACCGAGGCTTTCCGCATACAGTCCCCAGCCCTCGCTGAAGGCCGTATAACCACCATAACGGCGAAAATCAGGAACGCCGGTAAGCTCTTGGGCCAAAGCAATCTGCAGGTGCTGCCCCGGAACAGCGTCATGAAGAGTCAAGGCCTCCATCCCCCACTTCGGCCGAGCTTTCAAATCATAAGTATTGGCTTCAAAAAAACCAGGCTGACCAGCCGCCAGACTTCCGCTGTTGTAATAAGCCATAGGGGCCGCCTTTGCCATGTACTCCGGAATCGCCCTTACCCCATAGGGCATTCGCGGCAGTATCTTGAAAAGTTTTGGCAACTCGGCGTCTGCTCGTTTTGCGATATCCCGGTAGCCTATAAGAAGCTCGTCGGGTTTCTTGTAAAAGAACTGGGAATTTTTTAGTAAAAATTTATTGAAAGCCTTCAAGTCCTTTTTAAAACCCACTTTGACTCGAATTTTGTTCATTTCATCCGTGATTCTTTTCACCTCATCAAGTCCAATTTGATGAATCTCTTCGGCCGTCAGAGCCGTGGTCGTGCTTCGCCGCACCCGCCACTCATACCACTCCTTACCTTGGGGCAAGTCTTGCAGTGAAATCGTTTTGCGCGCGTTAGGAATATACTCCTCTACCAAAAACTTTTTGAAATCCTTCAAAGAAGGATAAAGCTTCTCCTCGACCAGCTTCCGAGCACGGGCCTTTAATTCAAGAGCCTGTTTTTCAGGAAGTTGAGTAAGATCCTGAAAAGCCTTCATAAGAACCGAATCATCCACCTGGGACGTCAGAAGCGGATCAAATTGGGCAGGCACCTTGGCCAAGGCCGCCTGGGGTGCCGTAATCCCTTTGTTAATACCTTGCCGCAGCAAAGCTTTAACCTGTCCGATCAACACCGGAGCTCTTTCCAATCGCTTAAGCTTATTTTCAATATCCAGGACCGAAGCGCTTGGCATTCTCATCAAGGTTTCGACGATGTCATTATAAACACTATTTAATTGATTCTGCGCCAACAGGTGATGATCAAACCGGTGACCTTCGATAGAAAGTTTTACGCCTTCGTTAAACAGATCATAGTTGAGCTGGTGATCCTGGCTCAACCGCGCCCGGCGAATAGATTTCAAAATTTCCTGCTTACAAACGTCCTGTTTTTTGTACCGCTCGATAGCTTCAAAACTCATATCAGACCATTTATCCGCCAGGTCCGCTTCACCCAAATAAGATCCCCACTCAGGCGCATCCTTAAGGCTTTGCGTCCAGGACTTTTTCAAAAAGTCCTCAAACTTTTTGTTTTCGTTCGCGTAGGAAGATTTGAGTTTAAAGGGAGCGCATGCATCGGCCGACGGTTTTTTCTGAGCCATGGCACGGAAAGGCGACATTGCTAAAATAGCGACAGCCAAGTGAGCCACAACAGGCAAGATCAAAAGACTCAGTTTCATAGGAATTATCTCCCTTTCAAAAACAAGACATAATTCTAGTGGCAACTTATTTGCAGACTCAATCACTCATTTCCACATGACGCCCCTCTGACAAGCCCCTCCCACGGGGCTCAGCCTGCGTATAGATAACGCGCTCCCCGCGCGAAGTGCAGTTTCAGTGTTTCAAATTGAGAACGAACTAGCGAAAAGGGCTAATCAGTCTGTATGATTAATGGAGTAAAGTAGAAACAAATTAAGGAGACGTCATGTTGAAGAAACTACTCAGCATATCCATCGTGTTTTTTGTCACCCCTGCCTTCTCAAAATCAGAGCAGGAAATTAATCAAGAAGCCGTTCAAAATACACAACAAGTTTTAAAGTCCCCCACAGAACGCCAGAAGACTTTAGATACGCCCAATGCTAAAAAAAGTGCTGACAATGTGAAAAAGATCAGTGGCGGCGACCCCGAACTTGAACAAGCGATTTGGGAACTGTCATCGGAGTTGTTGCCGGTGATTGTAGAGGCTTCAAACGGTGATCCTCAAAAGATGCAGGAGTATCTTAGTCAGGCGCGGTCCAATCCAAAAGCCTTTGCCGATCGATTTCCCGCTGCGCAAAGAGAGAAGCTTCGCGCTATAGCCGAAAAGATTGCCTTAAAACATAAATCTTCTCCATAGGGCATCGGCTCATCTCTCCCACGGAATTCGATTGAGAACGCTTAAAAACTCTGGAGCCAGCTTCGCCTCAATCTCGGTCGATCGATCCGAGTAGGGATGTTGAAACTGAATCTTTTGACAGGCTAAGAAAAGTCGCCGCACACCGTAGGTCTCGACGAAAAAACGATTGTGCCTTCCCACTCCGTGATTGATATCCCCAATGATCGGATGACCCAAATGGCGCAAGTGACGCCTTATTTGATGTCGCCTTCCTGTATGTGGAATCACCTTAACCAAAGAGTATCGGCTAGTCGGATAGCGGTCGACTTGCACGGGCAATTCCACCCGAGCTAAAGTTTGAACTCGAGTTATCGCCTCCTGAGGCTCTTTATCTTGATCAACTCCTCGATCGCCAAATTGATCCCATTCTTCCTTCAAGGGATAATCAATGAGGACTTCATCGGGAGCAAAACCGCGCACAACAGCTTGGTAGGATTTATAGACTTGGCGACTAGCAAAGGCTTTTGCCAAAAGACGAGCTGCCTCAGAGGTCAAAGCTAAAATCAGCACGCCGGATGTGGGACGGTCCAATCGATGGACAGGATGCGCAGTCAGGTTCAACAATTGCTGAACCCTATCCACAACGCTGTCCTTTTCCCCTCGCGCGAGTGGAGTTCGGTGAACCAGCAATCCTGCGGGCTTATGAACTGCGATATAATGCTCGTCACGGTAGATCACTTCTAAGTTCATCCTGGCATACTACAAAAAATCGGCTCGTTAATCTATCTCCAAGAAAGCTGTCGACGAATCCCATTGGCTTCGCTAAATTGAACACGTGAAAAAGCCTGTCCCTTACACATTCAGAATGGCCCAACGAGATTTGCCAGGTCGTGAGGCCCAGGACAATAAGTTTCGGGGCGGAAAACTTCTCGTGGTGGCCGGCTCGGCCGGTATGCGAGGGGCCGGAATACTGACAGCCACCGCGGCGGCCCGCAGCGGTGCCGGCTATGTCTATCTTTACACAAGCCGCAAGGATCTATCGCCCATGCGCCATCCCGACTTTTTGGAGTGTCGCTCCCTTCAAGATCTTTCCAAAATTGCTTTTTCGGCCGCGGCCCTGGGCCCTGGACTTTCTGATCTCACTCAAACTCAAAAATGGCTTCGCAAGTTGATTCAACAAGGCCTAGCCAAAGTGGTCTTGGACGCCCATGCATTAAGAGTATTGGCTGAAGGCTCGCAAAAGGGTTCGAGTCTTCCTCCAACGTGGATTCTGACCCCCCATGAAGGTGAGATGGCCAAGCTTCTTAAAACAACAAGCACATGGGTGCGCCTCAACCGTCTTCAATCAATTATCGAAGCCCAAAAACGATGGAAATGCGTGGTCCTTTTGAAAGGACATGGAACTTTAGTGACCGATGGCCGATCCGTTTACAAAATAAAATCGGGCAATCCCGCACTGGCCAAGGCCGGTACGGGTGATGTTTTAACAGGAATGATTGCAGCATTCTTAAGCCAGGGTCTTGCCCCCCTTAAAGCAGCCGCCTTAGGGGCTTTTATTCACGGAAAGATCGCTGATGATTGGATAGCTTCCGGCGAAGATATTCTGAGCTTAATGGCTCATGATATAGTCCATCGTATTTCACCCACCCTTAGAAGTTTACGGAAAAAAAATAGGCCCTTTAGTTGATCTTGAGTAAGTCTTGATCGGGCTAAAGAGCCTAAAAAAAGGAAATCGTATCGCTTGGATTTAGTCTATAGAAATACCGGCGAAGCGAAATGACTTCTTGTTAAAATTTCTTTGAGGCTTGTCCGAATGCGTAAAGCAAGCATCCAGCCGAAGGCTCTGCTATACTTCCCTCACTATGAAGATGTTTTTATTAGAAGACGATTTCAAGCTGACCTCGCATTTAACCGAGCTTTTTCAAGATTTGGGATTTTCCACAGAACATTTCGCCTCTCTGGACCCCTTTCTAGAACGAGTGTCCCAAAAGCCCGAACCAGACTTTATTATTTTAGATCGCCTTATTGGCCCTCATGACTCTAAGAATATCTTGGCTCCGCTTCGAAAAAAGCACCCCCATGTACCGGTTATTATTCTATCAGCGGTGAGCACCCCCAATGAAAAGACTGAGCTGCTAAACATGGGAGCTGATGATTATGTCAGTAAACCTTTTTCCAAGGATGAGTTAGCGGCTCGAATCCGGGTTTTACTTCGACGGATGAGTTCAACCAATCCGGCCTTTATTCAGGTCGGAAATCTGACCATCGACCTGACAAAACGTACGGTTTCCGTGAACAATCGACAGGAAGTGCTTCCCGCGAAGGAGTTTATGTTGCTTCATACTTTATCCGAACGCCAGGGTCGCATCTGGAATAAACATGACTTACTAGATCAGATCTGGGGCCAATCCGCCGATATAGAGACCAACGTTGTGGAAGCCACCATCACCAATGTCCGCAGAAAACTGAATGAACTTGGCGCCAACGTGACCATTAAAAACGCGCGCAATATGGGGTATTGGGTTGAGGATTAGATTCTTTGCCACTATTCTTGCGGTCCTTTTTGTTGTATCTGTCTTGGTTATTATCTTGCACGCCTCCTTGTTACAAAAAGAGCGGCTTTTACTTATAGACCAACAGCTCCGAGCAACAGCTGCCATCCTCATTGATTCGGAACTGGGAGATCTGCAAAAAATAAATTTCAAAAGAACGGAAGCCCTTATTTCGGAAGAACTGGGGGAAGGACGTCTTGGGAAGTTTTTCGTGGTTCGAAACTCTGAAGGCAAGATAATCTTCAAGAGCGCGAATGCCAATGATCTTCCGGTTGATCAGGTCCCACGCCACGACACTTGGCAAACGGTTCGAACACCCAACTCTTACATTCGGGTGATCAACTTTAAGCTCCCCCAAATCCCGGATCGTACTCTTCAGGTGGGAATCGTCGTCAGCCATGAAATCATCAATCCCTCATATCTGTCCCCGACCACCTTTACGATCCTCTTTGCCATATTGACCGTTGGGTCTATCGCCAGTTTTTTCCTCACGTCTTTTTTATTACGGCCCATTGCCCGCCTCAGTGAATTTATTCGCAATTCTTCTGAAAAAATAAAAAGCGGTCAGCTTCTGAGTAAAGCGCCGATGAAGATCAGTGGCAAAGGCCTAATCGATGTTCCACCTTTCTCGAAATACGATGAGTATCAGAACCTGATTTTGGGCTACAATATATTGATTGATCGTGTGAACAAGTACTATAAGAACTCAAAGCTTTGGGCGTATCAAATGGCCCATGAATTAAAAACGCCCCTGACACTAATCAGTCTTGAAGTGGAAAATCTTGAAAAACAACTCCAGGACAAATCCAAAGTCAAATCTGTTCAACTGGAGCTGCAAAAAATCGCCAGCACCGTCAGCTCATTCCTGAGCTGGGCAGAACTGGATAACTCGACCGTCAACAAACATCTTTTCGCAAACAAGTTAGCCCCAATCGTACGAAGTGTGATGGCTCGACTGAACCCCCAGTCTCCCAATATCGAACTTAAAGTCATAGATGAAATCACCGTCTTCTGTAATCCCACCCATTTGGAGCAGTTGATTATTAACCTGTTGACGAACGCTTTATCTCACACAAAAAGTCCGCAAAAAGTTTATATTGTATTGCAAAATAATTATTTAGAGATTCAAGACCACGGACCTGGGATTCCTTCCAGTGTTATCGAAAGGATGGGAGAGCCCTTTAACAAGGGATCCTCCAGTGAAGGCTTCGGACTTGGCCTGGCCTGGGTGAGTTCACTTTGCCAATTGTACAACTGGGAGCTTTCCATCGACAGCAAGAAGGATGGGACTCGGATCAGAGTTGACTTTACAAAGGGTTCTTAAGGGGCAAGGCGCATTCATTGAATTCAAAGTCTTTTTCGCAGCCAATTGTCCTTCTTAAGGGAAGTGAAAAGATCTCTTTTCGACGCTGATCCCCGATCGCATGAGAAGAAAAGGTATACTCACTTTCGATGGAAGTTTCCTCTGGAAAATAAGTAGTCCAAGAAGGAGCATTGCACTGCCAAGAACTGCTGGCTAGAAAAACATTCTGGCGATCCCATCTGTCCGGCAATTCACTTAGTAGCTGGGCGAAGGCGTAGCTACCCACGACATCCGCAAAACGCTCAAAGGGAGGCGAAGAGTAACCTCCAGCCTCCATGCCATTTCGCGCTGAAAACTCACCTTCGATTTTTAAAGTCTTCTCCATTAAGCGAGTTGTCATATCTTTGCTAAGCTCAATGGCATTTTTGATCCGGTTAGCCTCGCGCCCTTCAGAGCATCGATACTCCGCCGTAAAGTAAAGCAGCGTGGTCAGTTCACTATCAATCGGTTCCGCACCCTGGCTCCATAAATAGTAACTACAAGGATTCAGATAATTTGGGTTCTTCTGGCTTTTGTGATGGCGGATTGGGATTTCCTCTTTCGTGATTCGAAGAAACTTGTTGGAAGACGCTAAGCTTGCGACCCGGTCCGACACGCTTCCACGTGCGAACCGCTTCAAATCTTCATCACCCAAGATCCTGGATGTCGGACGCCGTTTAAGACAGCGGTTAAATTCCGGCAGCTGCGGCTGATACCCATCAAGGCTGGCAAGCAAATCATCAAACTGAGTTTTGTATGAAACCCAATCCTCACATTTGAACACCTTTGGCTCGCAAACATTTTGACGAAACTGTGATAATGCGCGTCCAAAATCAGATCGGATTTCAAAGAGGTAGGCGCTCCGATCAATCCCCAAGGCATGAGCCATTTCATGAGAAAGCGTCAATAACACGTCTTCGCTATTAAAATCTCCGGCACAAACTGTGATTAAATTAAGATATGTGTAGTAGTAGGCGTTCGAGCGCGTTGTCGAGCAGTCTCCATCTG
>CAZETK010000049.1:15877-25156 GCA_964515195.1 uncultured Pseudobdellovibrionaceae bacterium | reverse complement strand
GCTCAAGAAGAGGATCTGGTGTAGGGGTGGGAGCAGGGGCTGGCGCCGACGGCGGCGCTGAATCCTTGGGCGGGCGGCTTCCCAGGGCCCAAGCTTGATTGTGAATAGCAAAAGAAACAACAAATATAACGACTAAGTAATAGGGAATTTTCACAACAACCTCTACAGGGACTCATCGTCATTTTTCTGTAGAGGCTTTACGTTGAAGTCTTGATTTAGACTTTAGTATGCATAGTAGTCAGTGCCAGAATTCCCAGGCTGCTGGCGGCTTTCAGGGCGGGCGGCTTCGGATTGTGAGCTTACTTCGGAAGCACCTTTCAGAACACTCAAAACGTCCGCATCATCTAGATTCACAAACTGGTATCCACGCTTGATAAGCTCAGAAATAACCTCGTCCATGGCATCAACGGTGGTACGATGGATATCATGAAACAAAACAATTCCACCCTTTTTACGCTCGATCAGTTGTAGCGTATGGGCGGCAAGGCTACTTCGGTTCGTCGGGGCGATACCGCAAATTTTAGCTTCATTATCCGTGACATGGCCATCGGAATAAACATAGTCACATGTATCCACTTGCCATCCGACTTTGATATAGTCGGCACTGGCCAAAGCCTCTTCGGCTGAGCAAGTGGAGTTTCCAAATGGATAGCGGAAGAACTTTTCCTTCATAAAAGGGCTTAAAATTTTATCTGTCTTTAGGATTTGCTCTTTAACCCCGCCAGCGTAAAGATTATGAAAATTTGGATGGTTGTAAGAGTGATTGGCAATTATGTGCCCCTTGTGCCAGATTTCTTTCACCATAGTTGTGTTGTTGGCAGCTTTATAGCCTAGCATAAAGAAAGTGGCTTTTACGTTATGTTTGTCTAAAATCCCCAGTAAACGTTTAGTCTGGGAATTGGGCCCATCATCAAAAGTCAGTACGATTTTTTTATCCGGAAGACTACCCGTCATGCTGGAAGAGTAGAAGCATTGATTAAAGATGGGAAGACGGTTCAAAAAGGCATGCGAGACTTGAGCCGTCAGAAGTAATCCTGGAACAATCCATTTCATTTTCATCAACATCGGCAGATCCTTTCATATCGCGTGAACTGCCAATGTAAATAACCTGTCGTGTATTTTAACCTGTAATGATTCTGACGTTGGCACTTGGTAGGTTCCTTCGAAAAAACGAAATATGTAAAAATAATAGCGGCTTATCGGTTCGGGCATTTTTCGTCGCCTCTCGGGAAAAATTTACCTGTCAAATTTGTAATCAGTACTTATGGCCTCAGTCTTCTTTAAAAACACTACTTTGAGATGGCTGTTAGCAGTAAGGTCCCTCTAACTATTTTGACCATCGGGGGGTTAATGTTGATTCCATCATCCAAATTGAATTGGCTTCATTGTTCATTTCTGTTCACTGGCTTGGCGTTACTGACAGCTTGTGGAGAATCAGTAAAATCAAGAATAACCCCCCATGGTGATACGGTTTATTTGTTTGAGTCTGAGAATGAGGCCTCAAAGGTGGCGAAAAGCTGGGAAGTCATCTGTGATGATGTGAACCAATGCCCTAATACAGTGGGGCAGTTGATCATGAAGGTAGGTTCAGAAATCAGCGTTTGCACCGCGACTCTTATCGGAACAGAAACAGCCATTACCAACTCTCACTGTTTTGATTTTACGAATCAGTCTTTGAGCCTTAACGATATCTGTGACTCTGGCGCGGCCATCGTCTTTGCTTCGAATAGCACTTTGGGACGTGAAACTGTAGAGTGCCAATCCGTTGTCGTAAAGTCTGATATTAAGGATCAAACAACGACTGGTGCGGGTTTCCTCAATCCCGATTTTATGATTCTCAAGTTGAAAAGACCCGTACTTCGGGGATTTGAGAAATTTGATTTCAGTGGGATGCAAGAAACAATGAAGTTGAGACTGCCAAAAGTAAATCCGCAGGGAGCTGGCTTGGGTCTTTTGGTTACCGATACCTGCGAAGTTCTCTACGGAACCTACTTGTTGCCAAGTGCGGATGACAAATTCGCGCCTGTACATGTATTGAAAGGATGTCACGTAATCGGTGGAAATTCGGGGTCGGCACTGTTTGATTCTAATGGGCTTATTCGGGGCTTAATCTTTGCCACTCTTGTTTTGGAAAAACTAGATGAACCAGAAAGTCCAGTTTCGCCTGAAATTGCCGATGTTATTCGCCGGGTAAAACCGTCTTTTGCGACCAATGCCGCTTGCGTTTCCCATCTTGAAGGCCATAAGGAGCCCGCACGATGTTCGAAGGGAAGAACTGACAAAGAGAATGAGTTAAAGCTACAGAATTCCGAGCAGAATTTGATGGCCAGCATGACTCGAGATCTTTTAAGCTTTAAGTCCAATGATCTTTTTGGGTATGATGTGCGACAAAGCTTTCAGGCCAAAAAGGGTGAAACCGTGCTTGTGTATCGGCCCGTGTGTCTTCGTCGGGGTTATGAGAACAGTCAATATGTGTCGTCCCCTGTTCTAAAATGGACTGTTGCACTAGGGTTTACAGAGCAACTGAAGTTCTCTTTTAATATCAAAAGTGAATCGGCTGTCTGTAGTTTTCGAGTGCACTCGGTTGGGCGCTATCAAGCGATTGTCTACGCGGACCAGGAACTGTGTCAGGCTGCCAACGATGGATTTTCTGTTCCTGGCGAAAGTTGGACGGCCTGCCCTTAAAAGCTCCTTTTTAGGCTAAGAAAACGAGTCCATCTTGCCGATGATCAGCGGTCGCGTGGCCTTAGGCCAGGCGGTGCGACCTGAATGTCGCTCCCGCCGGGCTTTTTGGCCCGTCCCTGTGTTCTAAAGTTTGACAGACCTCCCTGGGGCCCGATTATTTTGCATTAGAAAACTTAAGTGTCTGGATTTTCGGCCTTTTCCTTTGACAGAAGGGGTGGCGCCCCCTTAAAACCGACAAACTATAACGAAAAGCGGATCCAACGAGGGTTTCACAACCCAGCCCTGTTTTACGAGGTTTGCTTTTCTCAGGAGGTAATTATTTTGACTATGGGTAAACAACTAAACAAATCCAAAGCTGAAAAAGCTCAGGTTCTAGCCTTTTTGGACGCAGAAGATGCAAAAATTCCGTCAAATCCTGGCTATATCAATGAAAAATCCAAAGAGGACTTCAGCTCACTTTTCGAAAAAACTTTGAACGAACAAAATTTCAGAGTGGGTGATGTCGTTACAGGATCCGTCGTTGAAGTTCAGACGGACTATGTTCTTGTGGACATCAACTACAAGTCTGAAGGCTTGATTGATATCAATGAATTCCGAGTTGTCGATGGCGTACGCCAAGTTCAACCCGGTGATAAAGTGGAAGTGCTGATCGATCGCATTGAAAACGAAAATGGAATGGTCGGCCTTTCTAAAGACAAAGCTGATATGCTACGTGCATGGGCTGATATTTCAAAAGCAGCCGAAAATGAAGAAGTGATCGAAGGAACTGTCATCGCGAAAGTCAAAGGTGGCTTAAGTGTTGATATTGGTGTGAAAGCTTTCTTGCCTGGATCGCAAATTGATCTGCGCCCTGTGCGCAACATGGATGCTTATATCGGCAAGAAATATAAGTTTAAAGTCATTAAATTCAATAAAAAGCGTGGCAACATCGTATTGAGCCGCCGTGCCCTTCTTGAAGAAGAGCGCGAGAGCATGAAGACTCAAACTCTTGATCAAATGAAAGAGGGTTCAGTTGTTACAGGTCTTGTGAAGAATATTACCGATTACGGAGCTTTCATCGACCTAGGTGGAATGGACGGTCTTCTTCATATCACAGATATGAGCTGGGGACGCATTAAGCATCCATCTGAGATTTTGAATGTAGGTGACGAGATCCAAGTTAAGATTTTGAAGTACGACCAAGAAAAAGAACGCGTGTCTTTGGGCATGAAGCAGCTTCAACCTGATCCTTGGGAAGCGGTTAAAGAAAGCTTCCCAATCGGAAGCAAAACCACTGGTAAAGTTGTATCTGTTACCGAATACGGTGCTTTCGTTGAACTGGCTGAGGGTGTAGAAGGCTTGATCCACGTTTCTGAAATGAGCTGGACTAAGAGAATTAAGCACGCCAACCAATTGGTACAACAAGGCCAGGAAGTCGAAGTTCAAGTCTTAGAAATCGACAGTGAAAATCGCCGTATTTCTTTGGGTATGAAGCAGCTTCAACAGAATCCTTGGTTGGAAATGAAAGAGTCTTACGCCCCTGGAACCATTATTGAGGGTGAAGTGAAGTCAATCACAGACTTCGGTATCTTCGTGGGCATCGAGGAAGGCATTGACGGACTTGTTCATATTTCCGACTTCTCTTGGACAAAGCGCGTGAACAACCCAGCTGAAATGTTCCAAAAGGGTCAAAAAGTTCGTGCTGTTGTATTGGGCGTCGATGTTGAAAACGAAAGATTTTCTTTGGGTATTAAACAACTTGAAGGTGATCCTTGGGCCAACATTGAAAGCAAATACGCAATCGGCACTCAGCATGAAGTGAAGGTCACTAAGCTTGCTGATTTCGGTGCTTTCGTTGAATTGGAAAGCGATATCGAGGGCTTGATCCATATTTCTGAACTGACAACGGATAAAATCAACCATCCTGAAGAGTTTGTGAAAGTGGATGACACTTTAAAGGCAGAAGTTATTTCCATTGATAAGGACGCTCGCAAAATCGGGCTTTCTTCTAAGTTGGTAAAACTAAGAGAATCCAAGGCGGATGTTGAGGACTATGTTAAAAAAGCCACTTCAACTTCACGTACAAGCTTGGGTGATCTTTTTGGCGATGCCCTTAAAGGTGTAAAAACTGATAAAACATAGAGATTCCAGTCGCTCGACGCCTAGAATCATGACAAGGTTCTGAACTCGGGGGAGTCTATTAGACTCCCCCGTTTTTTTATGACCGTAATAACGTCCCGGGGTTCTCATGAGGAGGGTCATAGATGAAGTTTTTTATTCGTCTCTGTCTAGCAGTTCTTGTTTTGATTGGATTATCTGTTCTGTTTCAACGAGGAATTCAGATGTGGGGTGGTCATAGAACAGCCACTTTGTCGGGGGATTCTGTTCTTCACTTGGATCTTCAAGGCATCATTATCAATGGGAAAAAGTTTTTAAAAAACCTCAAAGACTATCGTGAGATGGGTTACGTAAAAGCTATCGTAATTGACGTCAACTCACCAGGTGGAGCTGTCGGCCCCTCGCAAGAATTATTTGCAGAACTGCGACGAACTCGAGAAGAATTTAAAAAACCTATCGTTTGCTATTCTTCAGGAGTCATGGCCAGCGGAGGATATTACGCGGCCTTGGGGTGTGATAGAATCGTAGCGGCTCCAGGAGCTTTGATTGGATCCATCGGTGTGATCATGAGTTTTGCCAACTTAGAGCGACTCTATGACTGGGCGAAGGTTTCGCGCTATTCATTGACTTCTGGCAAGTTCAAAGACGCTGGTGCAGAATACCGACCGATGAGGGATGATGAGAAACTGCTTTTTCAAGAAATGATCGATGAAGTTTACCTGCAATTTAAATCAGCGGTTAAAGAAGCGCGTCCGGATATTAAGGCCGAGGTCTTAGAGCAGTACACAGATGGACGGGTTTTTACAGGGGCCAAGGCTGTGGAACTGGGATTCGCAGATTTGGTTGGAACTTACGATCAAGCGGTTGAACTAGCGGCTGATTTGGCTAACCTTAAAAAAGGTCATTACAATATTTTTGAAGTTCCCAAGATCAAGCGCAGTATTTTTGATTTCGGTGATGTTGATGAAGATGACACGATTAATACCCTTTTGAAGAATAGGGTAGCGAAAGAGTTGAAGCAAGCTTTGGGTTTTGAACTTCTTAACCAGCCTGTGTACTTGATGCCAGGCCTGTGGACGGAATGAGGAGTGGCTGTGAAGAAAGCTTCCTCAAAGAAGGGCACGAAATCGAAGTTTTCTAAGCCTTCCCAGCCACCGGGACTTTCCTTTAATCGACAAGTTTTATTCAGACCCGACAGATATAAGTACGTAAAGAAGCTGATTAAGGATGATGGATGTGTTTTTTGTCATGCCGCCAGCCAGCGCATGAGTTTTAATACTCTTTGTGTCTACAAGTCAGCTCACTCAATGGTGGTGGTCAATAAATACCCTTATAATACCGGACATCTTTTGATTTTACCTCTCGAACATAAGGGGAGTTTGCTGTCTTTGTCAGATGTTGAGTTTCAAGACTTGCAGAACTGTGTGCGATTTGCGATGGAGGCGGTTCAGGATCTTTATCAGCCCATGGCCATGAATCTGGGATTAAACCAGGGACGAGCGGCCGGGGCCGGCATACCAGATCATCTGCATTACCATTTAATTCCAAGGTGGGAAGCGGACCTGAATTTTTTCCCTCTCGTTGCTAATACAAAAGTAGTCATTGAACCGCTCGATCGCACATTTAAGCGACTGCAGAATTATTTTAAGGGACGACAACCATGAACAGGTCCGTGAACTTTGCGATGGCCCCTTTAACTCCAGCGATTAAATGGATCATTATTGTTAATGTCGCGATTTGGTTTGTATTGCAGGTTGTTTTAGAACCCTTATTTAAGGTCCCAATTACGGGATTCATGGCACTAACTCCAGCTGACGTCCTGTTCAATTATCATATCTGGGAGCTGGTCACTTATATGTTTGCCCACTCCCTGCAGGTTTTCCATATTCTTTTCAATATGCTCATGCTTTGGCTATTCGGTAATGAGCTGGAGCAAGTTTGGGGCTCTCGGCGGTTTTTAATTTATTATTTTTTGACGGGTATTGGGGCTGCGCTGATTTACTGCCTGGGTACTGCCCTTTATGCTTTTATTACTGGAAATACACATTCGCTTATCATCCCGGTTGTGGGAGCTTCTGGGGCGATCTACGGGATCATGTTGGCCTATGGAATTCTTTTTGGTGATCGGACCGTCTACTTCTTCATGATTTTTCCCATGAAGGCCCGATTTTTTGTCATTCTCATGGGATTGATCGAGTTTTCCAATCTTATGAGTTCCCAAGTGGCGGGTTCAGAGGTGGCTTATCTAGCTCACCTAGGGGGATTGATTTCAGGCTTTCTGATTTTCACCTACCAGCGAATTCGTGCGAATATCCGAAAACGAACTAATCAAACCCGAAAAGGCCGTCATCTGCATCTGGTTGTGGACAACGACAAGAAAGACCAAGGACCCAAGTACTGGAATTAAAAAAGATTTTGTGCTATATATCTGTGGTGAAAAACTAGAATCAGGAGGTTGTCGTGTCTTTACATAAGGCTCTTAAGAATTTGAAGTTTGATAAACGTTTAACAGAGTACAACCTCAACAAGGGCCTTCTCACTAAGGAAGAGCTTCAGCAACATGTGGGAAGCCTTCAAGACATCAGTGATAAAGCGGGCATAGTTAATTTGTCGCGAAACGATAGTGATGATCGCGACCAGATGGACACTCACTAATCCTCTAATCAGACAGCCCATCCGCATCCCCATCGCAGGCGCAGCCCCTTCTGTCTAACGAAATCTAAATCGGACAGAGGCCGATCCCCCGTCCTCCCCCAAAATCAAGTTCCACAGCGAAAGGCAAAACTTCAGCGAAGTCCGCAAGTAAACGACAAGAGCGAGGGCTGTTTGCGGCCTGCTGAGGTGAAGAGTTTGAGGGGGGAATGGAGAGAGACCGGTGGAGGGTGTTAGTTTCGTTGGACAGAGAGTTGCTGGGTCCCGATGACTTGGCTGCTGGTGAGGGCTTCGCCCGTTTCTTTGGCCGGCGTCCATTCTTCTCGAAGAATTTTGTACTCGCCGTCTTTTAAGACAGCGTAGACAACTTTAATCCCGTAATCCGTATGTTGATCAGATGTGTATTTTTGCAAAGTTCGAACTATCATTTTATCCGCATGAACCAACAAAAATGGTTGATCAAGACGGACTTGGATAAAGTCATATCTATTTTTCAGTCTTTTCTTGTGACGCATCCAAGCCTTTAAATTTTTAAAACCAGGCGCTGAAAAAGTGGCGTCGTAAAAGGAAATGTACTTGTCCAGATCCTTCGACTCCCAAGCATCCACCCAGCTTTTTAGAAAACTGGCTTTTTCCTCTCGCATTTTTTTGTGTTCTGCCATGGTGACATACTTCACTTTGTCGAAAATTAAAATGGGTGTTTGCGTAAAATTAATATACTTTTCTAAACGTAAGATATCATCGTTTCGCACGACCACGCACCCGCGAGAACCGCGAGTGAGGGGAACATCGTCAGGTACGGAGTGAAGCCAAATTCCATGTCCTGTATAGCCGGCACGCCTGTCAAAGAAGTTGGGATAATCCATTGTAAAAGCCATCTTGCCGTAGGTTTCAAAGGGAATTTCGGGCTGGGTTTTCTTGCCCATAAAAAAGTATATGCCTTCAGGTGTCTTTTTGTCGTTTTCACGTACTTTTTTGCCATTGTTTTTGCCAATGTCAGCAGTCATCTCTTCGACTTTTTTGATAGAGTCATCCTCGCGCTCGTAGACGTAGAGCTTGCGAAGATCTTTATCCACAAGAAAAACATACTTAGAAAAGGCCGTCGTACTGGTAATTTGAAGAAGGTTCTCAGGATACAATTCTTCCGCTTGGGTCAGGCATGAGGATGTAACAAATAACAATAGAACCAGTAGTTGTTTCATACTAATACTCATTATCGGGCATAACTATCTAAAAGTTGAACTGTTTTGTGCCGCTTCCATGAAAAAGCGTCTCAATCTGCGAATGTCAACAGCATATGATAAAAGTCTTAAGACGAGAGTCCTATTCTGCCGATAATGAAATATAAGAGGAAAATATGGCTGAAAAAGATACGGACAAGAAAGAGGGCAAGGAATCCAAATTCCCGCTGCAAAAAGTGTTGACTGCTACATTTGTGATTTTGAATTTAGGGGTTATGGGATTCGGAACTTACTTGGTCTACAGCTCGACCTTGGGCTGGGAGCTGCAAAAAATCACGGAAGAAAGTATCAAGATTGATCCTTCCTTTACCTTCAAAGAAGAAAATATGGTGCCCTATGTTTATACCATGGATAAATTCACTGTGAATCTCGAAGGTGAACCTCGAAGAACGATCCGACTCGAGGTGAATCTCAATATGCTGGGACGAGACGATTTTGAAGAAGTGATGAGCACTCACAACCGAGCTCGTGTACGGGATCGAATTGTCAGTCTATTAAACGAGAAGAACTTCACTGAACTAGAAAGCATCCAAGGTAAATTGTTTTTAAAAGATAAAATTGCTATGGAAGTAAACACCATTCTCAATAAGGGCGTGGTCAAAGA
>CAZETK010000049.1:0-15867 GCA_964515195.1 uncultured Pseudobdellovibrionaceae bacterium | reverse complement strand
CCAGTAAAACTGATTCGCACTCATTTACGTCCGTATTTTTCTTTCTCTCTGATTGCTCATCTCCAGGTTGAACCTTAAGATAAAAGGGTTCAACTTTGTGGAGGCCGTCGTGAAGTCTATTTTACTGCTTGTATTTGTTATTTTCTCTCAATCCGCCTGGTCGCAATCTTCCGATCTCAAAATAAACATGCCCGTGGAAAAATTTACTTTGGAAAATGGCTTAGTGGTTCTGCTTCATCGTGATCCCACCATACCCATGGTGAGCTTTCATACTTGGTATAAAGTTGGTTCGCAAAATGAGCGTCCCGGAATCACAGGGTCAGCGCATATGTTGGAACATATGATGTTCAAGGGGGCCGAGAAGTACAGCAATAAAGAGTTCGACATGATTCTTCACTCCAATGGGATTACGAATAACGCTTTTACTTCTTTTGATATTACGGGTTATTACGAAATACTTCCCAGCGACAAACTTGAATTGATTATGGATCTTGAGCGAGATCGAATGACATCACTTCTTTTAAAAGAAGAAGATTTGAAAAGTGAACAAGAAGTCGTCGCAGAAGAGCGCCGCTGGCGAGTCGACAATAATCCCCAAAGCTTACTGCGCGAACAGGCCATGGAGATTTTATTTGCCGGTCACTCGTATAGATGGCCCGTGATCGGCTACATGAAGGATATCCAAAATTTTGACATTGAAACCTTACGAAAGTTCTACAATCAATACTACGGGCCGAATAATGCCGTTTTAGTGGTGGCCGGTGATATCGATTTGGTAAAAACCAAAGAATTGGTGAAGCAGTACTATGGCCCCCTGAAGGTGCGCCCTGTTCCCAAGTCAAAGAAGGCTAAACTCAAGCCTTTAAAACAGAAAAAAACCATCACTCTTGAAAAAGATGTTCAAGTTCCTAGTTTAATGATCAGTTATCAATCGGTGCAGGATCAGCATCCTGATAGTTATGCCTTACAGGTTTTAGGACAGATTTTGGCCAATGGCCTTTCAAGCCGACTATCAAAAGATCTAGTTTACAAACGACAATGGGCAAATGCGACGGCAGCCTATCAATGGTCCATGAAAGAAGGTGGATTGTGGGGTCTCTTTCTATCCTTAAAGCCAGATGCCAAGGATAAAAAAGTACTGGAGGCCGTTGATCGTGAGATCTTTCGCATTCGGCATCAACTAGTGTCAGATCGTGAGCTGAAGCGGGCTCAAAACCAGTACATGAGTGAATTTGTGGATGACTTATCAACGGTTGATGCGAAAGCACGGGCTTTAGCCTCTGCTGAAATTATTTCGGGGGACTATAATAATTTGTTTACAGATTTAGAAAAATATCAAAAAGTTACGGTTCACGATGTTCGTCGCGTGGCGAAGAAGTATCTCAATCCTAATGCCCGAGTTGTGGCTTGGCTAAAGCCGACCTCAAAGCCGACCACGACCCCTAAAAAGTCCGCTGCTGTTACTGGATTAAATAAGTAGGAGCTCCTTATGAAAACACTTAGCATTGGTTTATTGTTTTTATTTTTCATTCTTAATTTCGGTTGGCCGCAGGCACAAGCCTTCAGCTCAAAAAAACCGAAGGGCGATATTGTTTATAAAAATGAAAGGGCTCAGACCCTTCCTAATGGACTCAAAGTTTACTTTATTCCAGATGATTCATTACCCAGGGTGGGGTTGCAGTTGTTAATACCTGTCGGCACTGTCAATGAGAGCTCTGAACTTGCGGGTGTTAACTCGTTGACCGCTAGCCTCTTGGATCAGGGAACCCAGAACAAGAAAGCATTGGAAATTGCCGATCTTTTTGCAGATGCCGGATCTGACTTTAGCGTCGACGCGGGTTATGATTTCACGATTCTGTCCTCGTCAGCTCTCACAACTCAATTTGAACCTGTTTTGAATCTTTTTACGGAAGTGGTATTCCACCCGACATTTCCCAAGAATGATTTCCAACGGCTTCGTCGGCAGTCACTGGTGCAACTCCAAGGGTTGAAAGATCGATCTGGCCCTTGGGCGAACCACCTTATGATGGAAACATTTTATAAGGATACCGCATACGGGCGAAATCCAATCGGAAAAGAGGAAAGCCTTAAAAACCTATCACGGCAAAAAGTTTTTGACTTTTATAAAGCCCATTACAAACCGAAGGGGTCGATCCTGGCCATTTCAGGCCGAATTGATAAAGATATGGAAACAAAAGTGATTCAGGCCTTTTCGGCATGGAGTGGGGATGGAGAAATTCCCAAAGGAACTCTGAATCTTTCCCAATTGCCCGAGGGTGGTAGGATGAAAATCGAAACACCCCACGATGCTCAAACCGAAATTAGATTGATCCAGAAGGGAGTTCCGCGCACAGATGCAGACTATCTGAAGCTGCGTTTAGCCAACGAAATTCTGGGAGGATCGTTTGTCAGTAGGTTGAATCAAAAGGTTCGAGATGACTTAGGGCTGACCTACTCCATTTACTCTTATCTGGACACGCGAAATCAGGCTGGCTCTTGGGTCGTTAGTACATTTTCTAAAAACGAATCAGCGGAAAAAACCATTGAAGAAACGGTCCAGGTTCTAAATGAATATGCCAAAACTGGCGCCACTCAAAAAGAGCTGGATTCAGCGAAGAATCTGGTAAAATCCCAGTTTCCTCGAGCCTTGGAGACGGCCGATAAATTGGCCTACAATCTTTTGGTATTAGACTTTTACGGAATCGGTGCCGAGTATCTTGTGAATTTTAACAAGAACATCGATTCCTACAGCCTTTCTGACATTAACAAGGTAATAAAAGAGCATCTTCGGCCCAAAGATATGCTGATTATGAGTTTTAACTAGCCAAGATTAATAGTATTCAATCTTGAGCTGGTCATCAAAGTCCAAATCGATAGATTCATCTAAGGTGACGGTTCCCCCAGTGGCAGACCACTGACTCGGTGGCAGGAGTTGCCAATCAGATAGATCTTTAGACAAATGCCACACTTGGCGAATCCTCTTCTGGCCTGTGACCTCTGGGAAAACCACCGAACGTATCAGCTGGGATTTCAATGTGGCACTCAGCTGTGTTAAGGCCGGCGCGTAGCTAGGGCTTCGGATGTCGTTTACGCTGCCAGATTTCCAAGCCTTTACAATGGCCTCGTAGGCCTGACCATAACTAATTGATAAATTTGAATTCGTTCCTCCGTTAGGCGTAATAAAGGCTGTGAGGGTGGCACTCTTAGATCCGATAACACTATTGAGTTTTGCCAGAATAAAATCAGAAAGACTTAAGTCACCACTTACTTTCGGAGCTGAATCTTCGTAGGCCTTCGTCAACTGTGGGGGGCCTGCTTTTTCATAACCAGCTGGGCAGTAAGATCCTAAAAGCTCACTTTCTTTTAGGCGGGTCACAGTCTGGGTGTTTGTTTTCTCGGGTATTGTTTTATCCGCTCGAGTAAAAGTACAATTTTTTCCATTTAGGTTTTGGCCAATATGTTGTGCGATGGTGAGGCTGCCAGTACAGACCCCCTTGGACTGGCTGCAGAGAGTGCTGCAGTTAACAGTCTTTTCAGCATCAAGAACAGCCGGCAAAGCAATATTTTGTGAGGTTCCGCCTGGCACAACAGTTGTAGACGCGGAACAACTTTGATTGTAGGCGGCTATCGTCAGTGCGCTTGATTGATTACCGCAGGCGCTGGGGACTTCACTGCAAGTTGAAGTGCAGCTTCTCGCTTTATCGCCGACAACTGAAACTGTGGTATTAGTTCCAGCTACAACGAACGTTTCGATGGACGAGACAGTTGATGGACTGCAGGTATATGCAATCGATGACGCAAATTGCTTTACGGTTTTGCTGGCGAATTCCGCTGTACATAATCCTGGGAAGCGTGAGCAGAGCGAGTTGCAACTCAGTGCCACATTATCAGTCACTGGTACTGAAGTCTTTGTATCTGCTGTTACGGCAGCTGTATAGCCCTTAAATTCACAGCTTCGAAGGGAGGTCGGATTCGAGCTGCAAACAGCTGCAACAGCTGTTTTGCACTGTGATTCAGACCCTTGCGCCCCAAAGCCAGCATTGGCTAATGCGCCTGAGCTGATATTTTCAGTCTTCATACTTAGCACACACGTTACAACTTTCTTGGAGCCGTTAGAGCTCAGCTCAGCTAGTAAGGAGGCAGGACATGCCGTGCTGAAGGCTAAATTTACACCGGGATAGGCGGCATAAGTTTTTAAGATTCTACTTTGTTTTACATTGGTCTCTGGGTTTTGGTTGCATGATTGAATTGTTAGTGAAGAAGTTGAATCTCCAATAATAGATCTTAATTTTGCAATATCGGAAGTGCAGTTGGGTGGGACTGCTTCCGGCTGATTAGAGGTTTTCAGCCCGGTTTGTTCAGGTCCGTATATGGGAATGCCACCTTCTCGAATTCCAATAACAGGTTTTTTTGAATATTGAATGAAATAGGACTTTTGAGCAATCTCATGATCGACGTAAAATTCTCTTTGTTGAGTCGCGCTGCAGTTCGCATTTTTCGCGCTTCTAGTGAGTTTTAAAGTGGTAATAATTTTATTTTTAATTGTGTCAGGAGTTCTGATTTGAAAGTCAGTGCGCACTTGATCTACTCCACTTAAGGTCTGATATTTAACTGTTGTTTCCGATACCACAGATGCCGGGACGCGCTGTTCGCAATTAGCACTATAAAGATATTCTCTAAGACGATGATCCAAACAGTTATTTCCTGCGATATCAGATTCATTTTCATCCGAGACAATAATAAAGGAAGCGATATCGCCTGGACGAATTGTCTGTCCTGGTGCTTTTAAAATCCGAGCCATGCCACAGAGAGCACTTTCTGTGTCCAAAACGGTGAAGGCTGACGCATCTGTAAGATTCGATGCCCGTTCAGGTGAAATAATATCCAATCTCTCTTTAACATTGGCTTTGAGCATTTGAATGGAAGAGCCCTTGCTGTAATGAATCGACGGTAGTATCTGCCTTCCATTTGTTGTTTCACGAAATGCCACCACAGGTTGAGGAAGGTATTCTGTTAGATCCTTTTTTTCGTTAATCGTGCGACGAGTTTCATAACCTAAAAGGTCACCGGCAATTAAGCCATTGAATGTTGTTGGCCCTCTCATTGCGTTTTCAATTTCAAATAAAGAAACACTCCCTAGGGAGGATGGAGATCGAGTTTGCAAGGAAAAATCCTTTGCTTTTCCGGAAAGCTGCGCAGTCGTGTAGAAGTAAATATCGGCATTGAATTGGGAAAGATTGGTAGCATTATTATCGAACATGGATGTAAGCGACTGTTGCAAGTTCAGATTGTTAAGTGTCATGGAGTTGGAATTATCCATTAAAAAAATTAACTTTAAGGGTGGAGAATCCGATGTGCCAATGCTCTTATGACTATAGGCGGGCATGACCATATCGCCATTATCATTTAATACGGCGCCGTCTATGGCGTGAAGGCTTCCGCTCTGTCCGCAGTTTTGAAAGGAAATCAGAGTGGTAACAATTAGTGTTGGAAGAATCCACTTAATGGACGAGTGCGCACGCAAAAAGTCAAACATCGGTTTCATTATATTTTCCCCCACTCTTAGTATCGGCAGCTTGCCAGGAGATCGCAAGCTTGCTGGAATTTCCAATCAAAATGAGACACCTTTATAAGCGGGTGATTGGAACCGCAATACCAGGAGGAGTCAGGCCAGTCTCTTGACCAATTTAGCGATTTCGTTTCTTATACACCACATAACCTACGCCTGATCCGACAACCAAAAGAAGGCCTAATAGCATCGTGAGGCTGCCTTTGCCCTTATCGTTGCCAGTTTCTGCATACATATCGGTGGGCATGGCTTGACTGATGGAGGTGCCGATGGTTTCGCTTCCGGGTCTAAGCGGGCCAGTTTCGGGACGAGCGCTAAGATTGCTGGAGGCGATGATGTTCATGCTCATAATGGCGTTGTGGAACATGGTGCTGTATTTGGAGTAGTAACGTTGGTGCGCTGAAAAGGTCACAAGAACGGCGATGCGTCCCTTGATTGTCGCCAAATACCGGGTGAAGTAATTGGGAACTTCGCTTCCCAGATGCAATCCATCCAACCACTTATGATTGTTGATCTGAACATACTTGGCTTTATAAATAAGCTTTGACTGAGTGGCTTTAGGAGATGAGGGAGCGGACTTGGGGCTGTTGAGGTGGTTTTCATACAATGGAAATGAATCTGTGGGGCCGACTTCCTTGGCCGTTAATATAATAATGGCCTCTTTCATATCAGGATCTTTCGTAGAGCGGCAAACCCACTCCGTCTGCTCAAGGTTGCAGTTCCAGTCGTCGGGCATTTCAAAAGCGATATAGGCATTACGAAAGACTTTGGCCTGGACCAGAGTCGGGAATCCGATAAATAGAGTGCCTGAGATCAGAAGCAAAAAAATAAGATTTTTCATAGTCATTTCCTATAAATTTCTTTTATGATCTTAAAAGACTCTGGAGGATATCGTCATGTTGAATTTGCAGCAGCTCTCGACTTTTGTCACGGTGATTTCGGAAGGCAGCATGACGGCGGCCGCTGATAAACTTTTTTTAACTCAACCGGCGGTATCCCAGCAGATTCGAAACCTAGAAGAATCATTGGGAGTCGATCTGCTTGTTCGAGGCGTAAGACAGATAAAATCGACGCCTCAAGGGGAAATCCTTTATGAACATGCCAAAAAGATACTTCAACTGGTGAATCAAGCTGAAATCGCCATTCGATCCATGGGCGCGGATATGCAAGGAACGATGCGAATCGGGACTCTGAACTCATTAGGACTTCATGTGATGTCCCCCATTATGAGCCGGCTTTTGCGCTTCAATCCGGATCTTTCTGTTAAAGTTTCCTACGAAAAAGGCGATGAACTGATCCGGCAATTTAAAAAAGGTACATTGGATATTTTAATTCTACCTGACGTGGAAAAAGAGTTTTCCCTCTCGCTAGAGGGGGCCCAGAAAAAGTTTCTTTTGAAAGAGGAAATGTGGCTTGTCGGAAGCGGAACCCAAATTGAGAGTCCGCCAGAGTTTGAGCTGCCTCAACTAAAAAGATATCCTTTGGTTTTATTTTCAGAGGAGTATCCTGCTTTTGAAAAAGCCCTCATGGAAAATCTGAAAGAGAAAAATGTCCGCTACGACATTGTATTCGAAAGCTCCAATGTCGGCACCTTAAAACGCGTGATTGAGTCAGGACTTGGGTGGGGGTGGTTGCCCGCTCACTCTGTGAAAAAGCAAGTCCGGTCGGGGCGACTTCAGCGCTTTCACACAAAAGGCTTTCACTACGAATCAGATTTGTTTTTTTATTATAAAGCTCAAGGTGACTCTAAAATTTTGGCAGAGAATTTTTACGATATTATTTCACACCAGGAAAAAGTATGATTCGTTTACTTTGCGCTTTTCTAACCATGATATTTGTTATTCTTTCTTATTCATCAGAGAACCTGGCCAGTTACAAAAGTAACGTCCAGAAATTGGTTGAGAAAAAAGCGAAAGAGGTTAGTGACTGCAAAAAGAAGAATGAAAGCAAGGCCAAAAAGATTAAGGGACGAATGACTTTACTGTGGGTGATCGATGAGAATGGAAAAGCTAGCAGTTTTTCTCGCGGCCCCGACACCATTGACAATTCGGAATTCTATCACTGTATCGAAAAAGCGATCTCTGCATGGAAGTTTCCCCGGCCTCCGTTTGATCAATCGGTCGACATTGAGCACGAATTCATTTTTTAAGAATCCCTTTTGAAGCAGATGCTAATCTAGAATAGGACGGACTCAGGTAGGCCTAGGCGAGCGGCGATGACACGTACGATTTCGCCTGCGGTTTCTTCTAAGGCTCGTTCGGTCACGTTAAAGACCGGCCAGCGCCGGTTTTGTTTAAAAAGATCTTCGGCGTATTCGATTTCTTTTGAAATTTGTGCGATGGAAGCATATTCGCCCCCGGTGTCCTGTCCGCTTGTTTGGAGTCGAGTTTTACGGATTCTTTGCAATGATTCGATATCAATAATAAGACCTACAACTCGTCGTTGATCAATTTTGAACAATTCTTCTGGAAGCGGGCTGCCGGGAACCAACGGAACATTGGCCACCTTCCAGCCCTTATGGCTTAGAAATATCGACAGTGGTGTTTTGCTTGTCCTGCTGATGCCAACCAGAACAATGTCAGCCTTGTCTAAATCGGTTAGAAGCTTTCCATCGTCATGTTTTACCGTGTACTCGATGGCCTCAATCCGCTTGAAGTACATTTCATCAGTAGTTCTTAAAACGTTGACTCGAGAGCCAGATGCCACGCCGAAGTACTGATCCAAAACTTCCAAAAGTGGCCCTAGAAGATCATAGCTCAGCAAGCCTTTGCTGGTGGCGTTTTCACGAATTTTCATTCGCATCTGAGGCGAAGCTACAGTGTAAATAACAACCCCACGCCGTTCATAACACTCTTCAATGATAGCTTCAGCCTGAGATTCGGTACGGACATTCTTACATCGCACAATCTGAATGTCGGGCTGTTGATATTGAACAAGGGCCGCTCTGACCATCGTTGCGGCCGTTTCGCCGGAACCATCAGACAGAAGATAAATGACGGAAGGAGAAGTGTCTGTCATGACGAAAATATCATCTCAAAAGATTTTGCCATTTTCGGAATTTCGTTTTGCATCCATAAATCAGGAACGGGCGAGAAAAGGATATAAGCGAATTCCGATGTGGGTTTGACAAGATAGGCGCGGCAACGGTTATCAGGATCCCAATTCAGGTGGAGCTTCTTCATAAAAACTTGGCTGTTGGTGGACAGAATCTGAAGAGCGTGAGTCGTTGGAAGTTTTATTGATATTTTATGAAGCTGTTCACCCGCGATTTGGATCTGATTCTTATGAAAGTGGGCGATTGTATTATAATTTTGAGAGGTATTTTCTAGCAGTAAGCCGGATTCAAAATAATGATGGAGCTCTTTAAAGATATAGACGACTTTTTCAACCGGGTCTTGCGGGGCTTCAGAGAGATGGCGGAACATACCGGAAAAATCCACTTGAAGCTCATACTGCCTTTGCAAGGGAATTGCCGCTGACTCTGTATGATCCAACAATAAATTTTCCAGTTTTTGGGAAAAATCTTTCCAAGTGTGTTTGAGCAAACTAGGTTTCATGACTTTATTGTGTCGGCAATCTTACTCTTTATCAAGAACGACGGTAAGATCCTGGTGGTCTGACAGTTTTTGCCACTCGCGCGAAATCTCCGAAGTAGATATCCCTGTGGGAAGAAAAACACGAAGGCTTGGGTAGCTCAAATCCTTCCAGTGGCTGACGATCTGCTGGCACCATTTGCTCAACTGACCATTCCAGTCCACCAACATCACCCAACGATTTGGGAGCTGAAGATCAGTGGCTATCAGCAAGACTTGTGACAAAGCTGAAATATCGGTCCAGGCCATTTGATTCTCATAAAGAAGGCCCTTCATTTCCGGACCAAGGACTGGCAATTTGTGGCGGGTACCTTTGCGAATCTGGTGATTAAGATACCAGTCTATCTCTTGGGTCCACTTTGAGTTGCTCAGATCAGGGCAGACCCAAAGCTCGGCTCCAGAGCTAAGGGCACTCAATTGATTCAAAGGAAGTATGGGCATTAGAGCCCCTTTCCGATTTGATCAAGAATCCCATTCACAAACGAAGCTGAATCCGTACTGCCAAACTTTTTCGCCAGTTCAACAGCTTCATTAATGGCAATAGCCGGTTTGAGCGGATCTTGAGCAAAGATCATCTCAAACACAGCTAATCGCAAAATATTACGATCAACTCCCGCCATTCGCTCAAGCTTCCAGTGCTGAGATACGGTTTGAATTTTCGAGTCGATTTCAGCCCTCTTTTTAAGAACACCCTGAGTTAATCCCTGGGCAAACTCAACGGCTTCTTTTGCAAGTGGCTCTGTCATGATCTCTTGAAGATCCCCTGACGAGATGGCCGGAGCAAATTCGGATTGAAATAGGATTTGAAGAGCTAATTCACGGGCTGCGCGTCGCATAGATCAATTCGGATTCGTTATAAAAGGTTTAAGAGTTAGCTGCGGGTTTTGTTGATCGTCTACGAAGTCCAGTAACTCGCGATCCTCTAAAGAGTTTACGAATTCCTGCACGTCTTTAAACTGACGATAAACACTGGAAAAACGAATGTAGGCCACATCATCTAACTGCTTGAGTTCAGCCATGACTTTTTTGCCAATCAGGCGTGACGAAATCTCATTCTCACCGCGATTCAGTACCCAGCCCGCAATTCGATCCACAATAGATCCTAATTGATCGTGACTGATCGCCCGCTTCTGACAGGCGGCCTGTAAACCTTTAAAGACTTTTTCACGGGTAAACGGCTCGCGTCGACCGTCTTTCTTGATAATCATCGGGTAATTAAGCACCAGGGTTTCAGCTGTGGTGAAGCGAGACTTACAGTTCAAACACTCGCGGCGACGACGAATAGAGCCATCCTTTTGCACGCGGGTATCAAGAACCCGATCATTCTGACTGTGACAAAAAGGACATTTCATCCTGAGGAACCCCCACTCAATCTTGCAAGTTAAAGGCTCCGAGAGGGGGGGTCAATGACAGGCTGCATTGCGCGCCGCGAAAGGTTCGATTCCAGCGTAATTGTTGTGCTAGGGTTTTAGAATGAATAGATTGCCACTTTTTTTATTTTTCTCTCTGATGGCCCAGGGGCTATGGGCCGCTGAACCCATTGTGGGCCGCGAGGCTGCAGCTCCCTATTTTCGTCAACAGGAACCCCAGCAGGCTTATCCATCTCCCACCTCCCACTATATGACTTTGCACATTGGCAAGCTGCTCAATACAGACGCCTGGAAGTGGGGAGAGAAAAAGAAAGAATCCGATGCGGGTTCATTAAGCCTGGGTGTCACTTACCGTGTCAAAGAGTGGCATAATAGCGCGGATATGGCGATACGTATTGATTTCAATGAGTACGATATCGACGGCGAGAAACCACAAAAACTTTCTTTTCTTCCGATGATTATTTTTCCTGATGCGGCCTCGGGCTTTCCTCTTTATTTCGGAGCGGGATTGGGGCTTGGAATATTCTTAAAACAACTCAGTGGTGAAGGCTCGCTGGCACTGGATTATCAGTTAGTGGTAGGAATTCGGTTTTTTGACATCTTTGAAAATGTCGGTTTCCTTTTGGAAAGTGGAATTAAAAACCATATACAGCTGACAGATGAGGCTCAGGTTAATTCCAATTTCGTCACAGTGGGATCTGTCTTCACTTTTTAACCAATCCAAGTTAGTTCTCATGGCATGAAACTTCCGATGTCTTTGTTTGAAGCGCTTCCGCTTGCGCTTCAAAATATCTTTCAAGAGTCTCGCCCCTCAGATCGAGTGGTAGAGTATTACTTCAGACAAAATAAAAAATGGGGGAGCCGCGATCGGCGCTTCTTTGCAGAGACCCTTTTTGAAATGGTTCGGTATTATCGAAGTTACTGGGTTCGCTGTGGGTTTCCTCGGGAACTCTACACAAATCCCGATGCATTGACGGTTGAACGCTGCCAAAAAATGTTTGGCCTTTATTTTCAAGATCGAAAAACGACAGTTCAATTCCCATCCGCATGGGAGACTAGCGAGAAAGCCACGTGCGAAACTTTTGCCGAGAAAGAGTCCTATTCTGATTTTTTAGATCAACTGGGGCGACGGGAACTTAAGGGTGAATGGGAGAGTGTGGCTCGAGCTATGAATCAAATCGCACCTGTCTACCTACGGGTCAACACATTGAAAGCGAACCGCGAAGAGGTGCAAAACCAGCTGCGCAATGAAGGCATCGAAACAGAGGTTGTAGAAAACCTCCCCCACGCGCTCAAACTTCGTGAGCGAAAAAATGTTTTTATCACGAAGTGCTACTTGAAGGGTGGATTTGAAGTTCAAGATCTTTCATCTCAACAGGTGGCTCCTTTGTTGAATCCTCAGCCGGGTGAGCGCGTTGTAGATGCTTGTGCCGGAGCTGGGGGAAAAACGCTTCATCTTGCAGCCCTTATGAAGAACAAAGGAAAGATCGTAGCTCTTGATATTCATCAAAGAAAATTGGACGAACTACGTAAGCGCGCCAACCGAGCCGGCGCGATGTTAATTGAAACAAAAGTCTTGGATTCTAATAAGTTGGTGAAGAGGCTTGCGAAGACAGCCGATGCTTTGTTATTAGATGTTCCTTGTTCGGGTAGCGGTGTTATTCGTCGTAATCCTGATACAAAATGGAAGTTCAACGCCAATGACTGGGGGCGTTTGCTTTTTACTCAAAAAGAAATTTTGGAATGCTATTCCCTGATCGGAAAACCAGGGGCACGGATGGTCTATGCGACTTGCAGCGTCTTTCCTTCCGAAAATGATATGCAAATTGAAAGTTTCTTAAGCCAACATCCTGAATGGAAACTGGAATTTAAAAACACCATCTTGCCGAATGCGGAAATGGGAGATGGTTTCTTTATGGCCCTACTTCATCATGTCGCAACGTAGCCTATTTCCTTTTTTTATTTAACGCCTAAAATCATATCTCTTCCATTGACTCGTCAAAAGTGGCCCACTACGACTTTATACCTGAAATAAATTTCGGGAGGGTATATGAAATTTTTGTTCAGTTCATTGATCGTTATCGGAGCACTTTCCGCTCAAGCTCAGAATCGGGATTCACGTTACTACGAGATTAAGAATGTTCGAATCCAAGAAGTTCAAGAAACTCGAGCGGGTCAGTCTAAGTTTCTTCACGAAACAGCTGACAACTTCACAGAGGGTTGTGAAGCGACTGGAAGCGGGCTTAACTCTGGAGATTTAGTAACACAAGATCCTGCTAATCCTGTTAACCCCATCGACTTATTGGATGTGATTGTTGATAAAATTATCAATATTGGAAAGAAAATTTGGGCGATTGTAGATGCTGGCCGTCCTGTGGTGAATTTAAAAGTCGACGTGGCTCATGCTTTGCCTGCCGGTGTTCGGTGCTGGTCTGATCTTGAAGGCTGGAACGCTCCTACTACAAAGCTATACGAAGTTTCTTATGAAAACGGATTTGGCTCGACCGTAGTTGACTATGCCTTCCGCGTTTCTTTTATCTCTGGTGGTTCTTATAAAGGACAAGGCGAGTACATCACAATGGCGACTATTCAACCGACTCGCGTGCAAGTGGCTTGGGGTTTCCGATTTGATGCGACAGCCACTATTCCTATGGTTTTCAACCAGGGAACAAAGTCCAAGCCTTTAGCTGGTATGGAAATGTTAATGCACTGGAAGGTGGAGTCTCCTTTGACTCATATTCAAGAAGCTGAAGCCTTCTTCGTAAATGGCAAGGGCCTCTTACAGCATATTCAATAAAGAATGTGGTTCATCGCGAAGCTTTTGCTCTGCATGGATATTTGTAAAAACATAATTGGCTGAAATTGAAGCTGATAATCTAAGTGATACTAAAAAGGCATTCTGAAGAGGAATGCCTTTTGTTTTTTGGCGGAAAAAAACCTAGAACGTATGTTCGTAGGTGAGAAGAGCAGATCGACCTTCGCCGTAGAAATCAATGCTGATCTCGGGGCGAAAATCCAACCAGTTGTTTACTCGCAGCGCGAGGCTGCGCTGATCATCCATCCGGTAGCGTAAGCTGGAATTAACCAAAAAGTACCCCGGAAAAACATAGCGTGCGTCTCTAAAAAAATCGTAACGGGTGCCGACACCTGTGCCCTCTATCATGGCCCCCCACTTTTTATCCGAAAAGAAATAACGAACTGTGCCCGATACGAAGGGGCGTCTGCGAAGAGTTTCGTGGCGGACCTGATCTCGTGGTTCTTGATAGGCATAAGACATCTGCAAAGTATTACGATAATCGAAAAGGTAGCTGGCCGTAGTTTCGATGCCTCGAGTTTTAACTTTGGCTGTATTTTGATATTGAAGGATGCCAAAACCCATCGAGCGAGTTTCAATGAAATCCTGAAAGGATGTTTCAAATAGGGTAGCTGAAAATTCGCCTTGATCGCTCCAATGGAAATCCTGGGTGAGAGAATAAGTTTGAGACGTTTCAGGCTCAAGATCTGTATTTTCAAAAAGCCCATGTAGCTGAGCCGATGAAGGAGCCCGATAACCCGTGACCCACTCCAGCTTGGTATCGCGGTACAAAGTCAGACCAATTTGATAGCTATTTTGTTCAGAAAATTGAGAGACTTTTTCTGTGCGCCCCCCGGCTTCAATCAGGAAATTTTCAAAAGGACTATACCGCACATGGGTGTAGGCAGCCCGAGTCTCTTGAAAGGCATCGGATTTGCGCGGAAAAGAACTCAAGGTTCCATAAGAGTCATCAAGATAAAAATTTTCTTTTTGATAACTGAGCCCAGATATCATCTGAAAGTTTTTCGACTGAAGTACCGTCAAATCCAAGAGCGTCCCTTGCAGGCCGGCCCGAAATCGTGCGTTGACGTTGGCCGAGCTGGGATGAGAGTAAAAACGACGCCAGCCTTTTTGGCCGTAAAAAGCCAGACGTGGTTGAAACAGAACATCTTTAAATTGGAAGGCCCCGGAAGCCCCGTACTGTTCATCTTCACTTCGAACATCAGAGTCGCCTACAGACTGATATCCTCCTGCTAAGTGGAGAGTTGTTGGGTTCAGAGAAGAGTCTTTAAAATAAAAAGCTCGAAGTTGAGAATGCACAGAGCCTCGGGACTCGAACCCTAGGTCAAGATTTTGATTGCGTTGATCATAAAGGTGGCTTGAACCTAGAACTGGAGATTGATTTTTTCTTTCCATTAAACGATAGGCGGCTTTTGCAGCGGATTGGTCACCTACAAGATCTTCGAAGTGGGCTCCGAGACGCTTATCATCCAGTCCGCGATCAAAGGAGTCAGCGGGAAGGCCGCCAGTCACGGAGACTTTTAATTCATCCTTAAATTCTTTTCCGAATGTGTAAATCTTGATCACGCCGGCAAGGGCTTGGCCTCCATAGAGAACCGTTTGCCCACCTTTCAGAACTTCAATACGACGGACGTTATTGATGTCCAAACTTTTCAGGTTCAAAGTGCGTTGAGCCCAACTGGCGTCAAACAGAGGAACTCCATCCACGATGAACAACACGTGACTGGACTCACCACCGCGCATAAAAAGCTGTGGTGGTTGGAAATTATTATTGAATAAGGTGATATTCGCCTGAGTGGTAATCAAAGTGACGAGATCAGGGGCGCGACTTTCACGGATGGTCTTTTCATCGAGCACCACTTTAGAGGATGAGTTGAAGACAATGTCCTCCACCACGGTCTCATACTCCTGAGCCCAGAGTGAGGTGGAGAGGAAAATTGGAAATAATAGGCAGATAGACTTCATTTTGAACCTCGGCGGGCCCAAAATATCCCTAATGCTTATCGAGACTCAAGGCGAAATCGATAAATATAGACAATCCGCACAGGGACTTTTTCGCCCAATTTTTCTGCAGGGCTGAAAATAAATTTCTTCAAAGCGTCCTGAGCCAGCTCGTTCAAGCCGTGGCCTGGGCCTTCAATCACATCGACCTCTTGGACTCGTCCACCGCGATCAATCAACACAGAGAGTTTAACCGGTCCCTCGACTCTTGCATCCTTGGCAGTTTGTGGGTAGCCCGCTTTGAACTGCCTAAGAACGCGGGGTCGCCTCGAGACGGTGCCAACATCCACCTCACTCAAACCAGCTTCGCTGTTTAGAATGTTTTGTGGAGTTGAAGAAGAATCTTTTAGTGCTTTCCCATTTTGAGAGTCTATTTCGGAAATTTGTGGGTTCGTGATCGCCACTGGAGATCGAGTTAAAGCTGAATTGTGAGTATGGGAAGTGCGTGGGCCAGTGGAATTTGAGGCCGGGGATTTGGTGGGCATCGCAGGTGAGTCGCCGGCGAAATTTTCCACGTAT